>JANRIN010000150.1:0-6034 GCA_033764965.1 Leptolyngbyaceae cyanobacterium bins.302
CCCTTCCCTCCCCTTCTCCCCCACCCCCCGCACCGGAAAACTCCACTGCCGACGACTACTTCCAGCAGGGCAACGAGCATTATTCCGCTGGCAACTTTGCAGCCGCGATCACCAGCTACGATTACGCACTCCAACTCAAACCCGACAAGCATGAAGCTTGGAACAATCGCGGCAGTGCATTGGGCAGTTTAGGGCAACATGAGCTTGCGATCGCCAGCTACGATCACGCACTCCAGATCAAACCTGACTACCATTTCGCTTTGTCTGGGCGCGGCGTTGCATTGGACAACTTAGGGCAACATGAGGCAGCGATCGCTAGCTATGATCAGGTACTCCAAATCAAACCCGACAACCATGAAGCTTGGAACAATCGCGGCGTTGCATTGAACAACTTAGGGCAACATGAGGCAGCGATCGCCAGTTACGATCAAGCACTCCAAATCAAACCTGACGACCATGTAGCCTGGTTCGGTCGCGGCATTGCATTGGACAAATTAGGGCAATATGAGGCAGCGATCGCCAGCTACGACAAGGCACTCCAGATCAAACCCGACTTCCATACAGCCTGGTTCAATCGAGCAGCAGCCTTTTGTGGGTGGAGTCAGATACGCCACTTGACTCCATCGTTACTGTCTACACTGGAGTTCTCATCGATTTCTACATCTCCTAACTCTGTTCAACAAAATATTCATCCTCACATTACAGCGTTACAAGCAGCACTGCCCCACCTCGCCCCGCAAACCTATGGACTGGGATATATCCTGGAAGCTCTGGGGGATGCTTATCGTAAACATGCTGGAGAAGATCCCAAACAAAATTGGCGAGAAGCCTACCGCAGCTACACCAAAGCACTCATCTGTTTGACGGAAGCCGAGTATCCCAGGGAGCGGCTCAAGGTGTTACAGAAGCTGATCCAAATTTGTATGGCGTTGGATGACTTAAAAGATGGGATTGTGGATAGCCTCCAGCGGCAGGGGGCAGCCTTACGGGAACAGCTTCGCACCACGTTGCCAGAGCTAGAGCAAGCCCAATTCTTGCAGCAATACGCCAGCTTTGGGCAAACGACAGTGGATTTGCTGGTGCGACAAGGCCATGGGACTGGAGCATTAGAAACCGCAGAAGCCGACAAAAACGCCCTCATGTCCTGGCTGGTGACGGCTCATACCCAGGCGGATGCCGTGCCCCAGCTTGCCTACGCTGCCATGCGTCGCCTGTTGCAGCCTCACCGAGCCATTGTCTATTGGCACCTAAGCGCCGAAGCCCTTACCACCTTCATCCTCCATCCCGACCACACCGAACCGATTCCCCTGATCCAGCCCACCGCAACAGCCGCCCTTCAACAACGCGACCAGTTAACGCAACTGCTAACAACCTGGAACCGTACCTATGCGGAGTTCGTGCCCAAAAAAGATGGGCGTAGCAGCAATCCCACCTGGCGCGAAACGACCCTGCCTGCCACCCTCTCGGCTCTGGCTGATCTGCTGCAAATTGACCTGATCCAATCCCACTTGCAGTCTTCCTTGAATGACCCCATCACCGAGTTGATTCTGGTGCCCCATCGGGAGTTGCATCGCCTGCCCCTGGAAGCCCTATTCCCGCAAGCCTGTACTCGTTTACCCAGCCTGCAAGTGGGACTCGATCTGTCCCCTGCCCCCCGGCTGGATCTGGCAACCGTCCCCAGCCTCAGCATCGAAGCGCCGACCCACACGGGCACCGACCCGCTTTACCATGCCTCCGTGGAATCCCATCTGTTGCAAGAGGTCTTACCCCAAACCACCCTGATTCCCAGTCGTCAGGCGCAAGCCGCAACTGTCCTGGCACAGTTACAAAATCCGACGTTTCAAATTCTGCATTTTAACGGTCATGCCCGCCACGACTTTGATCAGCCCCATCGCTCTGCCCTGGGGCTGACGGGCGACGATACCCTGACTGCCAGGGAAATTGTGGATTTGGATTTGGCTCACTTCCAGTTAGTCACCCTGGCAAGTTGCGAAACCGCGATCGCCGGCGACATGACGATCGCCAGTGAAGCAGTGAGCCTGACCACGGCACTCCTGGCAAGCCGGATTCCGGCGATCGTCAGTACCCTCTGGAGTGTAGAATCTGCTGCCAGTGCTTTGTTTATGCTGACTTTCTATCAACACCTGGCAGACTCCATGCCGATTTCCCAAGCCTTCCACACCACCCAGGAGTGGTTGCGTCGGGTGTCGGTAGCTGACCTGCAACTCCGGGCGCAAACCTTGCTGCAAAGTCGTCCACCCAGAGCCGTACAGGAATTTCTGGAGACATGGCAAACCGAACTGAGTACAATGAAGCCAGAAGCCACCCCCTACCAGGAGCCTTACTACTGGGCGGCATTTACTCTCACGGGGGTTCCCGATGCCACTTAACCCACTGGATGAGCTAACCCTCAATGCTTACCTGGCAGCTCTGCCGAAACTGACAGAGCCACTGCCGCCTGTTCTGCAGCACCAGTTAAGCGCGATCGCTCCTCGGCTGCTGCAAGACCCCACAACTGAAGTTATTGACACTCTACGGGATTTAATTGGACAACATCCATTGCTGAACGCTCTCTACCAAGCGGAACGTCTCGCCTTACAGTCGCCTGAGGGGCAACGCAACAAGTTTTTAACATCAGTAACGGCTAACCCGATCCAATCTAATGTCGATCAAGCTAGCCATCCTTTGCCAGAAGTTGCAAGTTCAGGAGAAAAATCAATTACTCCGTCTGGCTCTCTCTCTGAGAATAGTTCTCACGGGACGTTTACTCATGCTGTGGTGCCGGATTTAACTTCCACGAATGGGCATGACTCAGCAAAAAACGGACATTCAGAAGGGGAAGCCGAATCCGTAGATCAGCCCAGGAGATTGGCTGACCCAAGCGGATCTGCCCCGCCACTGGTACAGCGGTTTGTCTTGCGCGATCGCCCCACCGAAGTTGAACGGCAGTACTACAAGAAATACATTTCTGAACTTCAGCGACTCAACCCCAACTGGCAAATTCTTCTCGATCAGCCAAAACCTGATGAATCGGCTGCTTATGTTGCCATTTATCAGGATGCAGAGACTTCGGCACGCTACAAAACCTATTTAGCAACTCGCTGTATTGAAGATATGCTTATCGGCTTCCATCTGTAGCAAAATAGCTAGGGCGATTGCTCCTGAAATTTACAAAATCTCGTCTTGCCTCTACTGACATCTCTAGTAACTGCTCCAGCATGACTGATCCAGTGCCGCCATCCAATCCACCTGATCCAGTTCCCCCCGCTAATCCACCCAGCACACCTGAAACTGCAATTCCTACCTACCTGGTGCAACCACCCTCTAACCAATCGGCTTTGGGTGAGTCAGACATTACGCTACTCGCGTATGCCATTCGGAGCAAAATTGAGTCTGGGGATTTGTCTGTTGTCGAAGCACTGGTTGACCAACGCCTGAAACAAGTTGAGCACCAGCAATGGGTTGAGCGAGAAACCATGCGCTTGCAGGCATTAGAACTTACCAATCGCCAGGTGATTGCTGAACGTCAGGAGAATCGCAAAGACCGAGCAAATATCGCCACAAAAAATAATCTGCGAATCATTGTTGCAGCGTTTATGGCAACGTTTATTTCCGCCCTTGGCTACGGGGTAATTGCTAACAAAGATACAACTCCTCTTGCGAACACCATTTTTGCAGGTGCAATGGGGCTGTTGGGTGGCGGGGGTGGTGCGGTCATCCTGGGCAGAAAATCTGAAGGCGATCGCCATGAGCAGCCTGCTGTTAAGAATGAACCATGAGTCACAAATTCATCTGTTTTGTTCGATAAAGGCTTTAGTCTGGAGTGGCGATCCTGTAGCATTCACTTAAGAAGTGCAAACTTCTGTATCTTGTCTGCACAGAAAGGGTTACTCATGGGGCAGCGCATTCCTGAGACGTATACCGTGTTCATTGCCCGGACTGGCAAGGAACCCAAGGTCTTTTTAGTATCACCGATCGCCCTTTGGATCCCTGTAGCATCGCTGGTGACATTGATCCTGGTGTCATTTCTTCTCGGATGGTTCCTGGGACAATCATCGACAAAACGTAGTAGTTTACAAATGCCGTTCGTTCAGTCGAACAATATTCAATCCACTTGACTCAACAGTTTGGGATTAGCCTGGAGAATGTCATGTTTAGCAAAAGTAAACCTGTCGGCTCACTCACCTATCTTGCTGCTAATAGCGAGTTTCACGGCAATATGCACGTTGAAGGGAATTTGAGGGTTGATGGGGTTGTGCATGGAACCGTGGAAGTGCGGGGAGACATGGAGATTTCTGCCAATGGATTGGTGGAAGGACCGGAAGTGCGGGCGCGGAATTTGCTGGTACATGGGGTGATCAAGGCGCGGGTTGTGGCAGAAGGACGGCTGACCCTGAGCCGGACTGCACGGTTGGAGGGGGATGTGGTGGCAAATGCCCTGGATATTGAAGCGGGAGCATTTTATGTGGGCTACATTGAGGCGGGGGATGCCAAGGTGCTACCAGGAGTTCCACCTAGAGCAGAACTGATGGCAAGCCGCGACGAATTATAGTCGGGCTATGACACTAACGCAGGTTGGGGGCGTTTTACTGATCTTTTTAGTTTGCCCGCTGTTGGGTGGACTGCCTCTGATTCGCTGGATCACGATCGCTCTCACAGGTCGATCGCTGGAACAACTGGGAACGGGGAACGTGAGCGTTTCAGCAGCGTTCTATCATGGCGGTCGCTGGGTGGGGATGCTGGCAGTCCTTTCGGAAGCATTCAAGGGTATCGCGGCGGTTCTGCTGGCACGCTGGTTTTTTCTGCCCGGATCCGCCTGGGAAGTTGGAGCGCTGATTGCCCTGGTGATGGGGCGCTACTGGTTTGCGAAGGGCGCTGGCACCACGAATGTGGTCTGGGGATTTGTGGTGCATGACCCGATCGTATCGGGGTTGGTGTTCTTAATTGGCGGCATCAGCTTTACGATTTTGCGCGATCGGCGACAGGCAAAGTTTGGGGTGCTGGCGTTGTTAACCCTGTTGACTGCCCTGCTGCATCCCTACAACCAGCCGCTGATCATTGTGACTGCCAGCCTATCCCTGTTAATGGGATGGATTTATACCAAAGTTCCCGATGATCTGGACTTAAATTCTCGTTCTGCCCAGGGAGGTTCACGGACTGTGTTTCAGTTCTTTCAAGGCGATCGCTCACTCCATTCCCTGGATGATAAATTAAACCCTCAAAAGTTTGGGCAGAAAGCCGCTACCCTGGCAGAACTCCGACGAGTGGGCTATCCCGTACCGCTAGGTTGGGCATTCGTTCCAGGGGATGATCCAGAACCCTTGCTTCAACGCCTCTCCCCGTCTCCGCAACAGCCCTTTGTGGTGCGTTCTTCCGCCGTGGGAGAAGATTCTGAAACCGCATCGGCGGCGGGGCAGTATACCAGCATTCTCAATGTCACCAGTCGCGCAGCCATGTTTCCGGCAATCAATCGCTGTTTCGCCTCCTACCAACAACCATCAGCCGTGCAGTATCGCCGCGATCGCAATTTGCCCGAAGCGTTGATGGCGGTGCTGGTGCAGGAACAGGTGCAGGGAGTGTTTTCGGGGGTTGCCTTTAGCCGCGATCCGATCGCGCGGCAGGGAACCGAAGTATTGATTGAGGCATTACCGGGAGCGGCGAGTCAGGTGGTGTCGGGCAAAATCACGCCAGAAACGTACCGGGTTGCGGTTGATGACGGGTTGATACAAACTGCCCCATCAACCCGTTGGGAAGTGCCAGACGATCTCCAGTTGCCTGTGGAGGGTGCGGGAGCAGTGCCGTCTAGTGTGATTCAGCAAGTCGCTTACCTGGCACGGCACCTGGAAGCCTATTATCACGGGATTCCGCAAGATATTGAATGGAGCTTTGATGGGGAAACGCTGTGGTTGTTGCAGTCTCGTCCTGTGACAACCCTACTGCCGCTGTGGACACGCAAAATTGCCTCGGAAGTGATTCCAGGGTTGATTCGTCCCTTAACCTGGTCGATAAATCGCCCGTTGACCTGCGGCGTGTG
>JANRIN010000162.1:0-3514 GCA_033764965.1 Leptolyngbyaceae cyanobacterium bins.302
CCCAGCAAGGCAATTCGCTTCGAGCCTGTTTGCTGGATGGTGGCGAGTTCCTGCAAAAAATCATCGACTTTGGGAATGTTGATGGACTGACTCAACGATGCTATCCCGCCTTTACAACGGAGCTATTGTAACAGAGAGCGTTGTCTACGAAGCAAATTTGTCATTGGGGGTTGGGGGATAGGGGATGGGGACTGGTTTTGAGAGATTAGCTGCGATCGTCCCGAAAACTGTACGGGCGGGTTTGACGTAAACCTTAGGGTCGAAGACAACTCTGATAAACCCGCCCCTAGCCAATTCTCGATCTTAATTGAACCCCCAATCCCCGACCCCCAACCCCCATCCCCCCATCCCTATTTCCCTGACCATTGGTTATTGCAACACTCTAGTCTAGAATAATGAATCGGTCTTGAGTAACTGGAACAATGGCAGAAACCCTACTTTTCAACGCCCTGCGTGAAGCGATCGATGAGGAAATGGCAAAGGATCCAACCGTGCTAGTCATGGGTGAGGACGTAGGGCACTATGGCGGCTCTTACAAAGTCACGAAGGATTTGTACAAGAAGTATGGCGAGTTGCGCTTGCTGGATACGCCGATCGCCGAAAACAGCTTTACGGGTATGGCTGTAGGCGCAGCGATGACGGGGTTACGTCCCATTATTGAAGGGATGAACATGGGTTTTCTGCTGCTGGCATTTAACCAGATTGCCAACAATGCCGGGATGTTGCGCTACACCTCCGGCGGCAACTTCAAGATTCCCGTGGTGATTCGCGGTCCTGGTGGCGTGGGTCGGCAGTTAGGAGCAGAACACTCCCAGCGCCTAGAGGCATACTTTCAAGCCGTACCCGGACTCAAAATTGTGGCGTGTTCCACTCCTTACAACGCCAAAGGCTTACTCAAATCTGCCATTCGAGATGACAACCCGGTTCTGTTCTTTGAACACGTTCTGCTTTATAACCTGAAAGAGAATCTGCCAGACGAGGAATATTATTTGCCATTGGATAAGGCAGAGGTTGTGCGTTCTGGCAAAGATGTTACTGTTTTGACCTATTCTCGAATGCGGCATCATGTGGTGCAGGCAACCAAAACGTTGGAAAAAGAAGGCTATGACCCTGAAATTATTGATCTGCTGTCGTTAAAGCCACTGGACTTTGAGACGATCGGTGCTTCGATTCGCAAAACCCATCGCGTGATTGTGGTGGAAGAATGTATGAAAACAGGCGGCATCGGTGCAGAAATCATTGCATCGATTAACGATCGCTACTTTGATGAACTGGATGCGCCCGTGGTGCGGTTGTCTTCTCAAGATATTCCCACTCCATACAATGGCACTCTAGAAAGCCTGACGATCGTCCAGCCGCAAGTCATTGCCGAAGCCGTGAAGAAAATGGTGGACGGGCAACTCTAGCAGTCTTAACACAAACCTCGGTAAATCATCATGACTTCCGTTACAACAGCTCAGATTGCCACTCCCTTGACCTTTGAGGAATTTCTGGCGTGGGATGACGGGAGCGATCGTAATTTTGAACTGATCGATGGAGTCCCTGTGCCCCTCACGGAACCGACGGCTGACCATGAAGATGTGGCAGACAATTTGTGCGACTTGCTGAAACAACATTGTGCAGACGCGAACTTGCCCTATGTGCCCAAACGCTTGAAGCAAGTGAGGCTTAGAACCGTACCAGGGGAAAAAGAGAAAAGCCGCAAGCCGGATATTGTGGTTTTTGACAAAACAGTGTGGGAGAGCATGAAAGGGCTTTCCAGTCCAGCGGCAGCTTATGTTCCACCACCGTTAGTGATTGAGGTTGTGAGTACTAATTGGCAAGATGATTACCTGATCAAACTGGCGGAATTTGAAACGTTAGGAATTCCTGAATACTGGATTGTGGACTTTGCCGCTTTTGGCGGTCGTCGTTATATCGGCGATCCCAAGCAACCCACAGTCAGCGTTTATCAGTTGAGTGAAGGAGAATATCAGATGCGCCAATTTCGCGGCAATGACTTAGTTGATTCAGCCATTTTTCCAAACTTGCAGCTTCCGGCATCAGCCGCAATGGGTCTGAAATTGTAGTTAAGCGAAGTAGCCTGCTTCAAGTTGAGGGAGTTGTTACAGGTCACTCTAATGTTAGACAGCACTCCAAATCATCGAGACAACGAGAATCGAGACTATCTAATTAAACAGAGCGAAATGCTGCAAAGTACGATCGCCCGGATGGCAAATAATTCGTTAGAAGTGAAAAAGGTGGGCTTAACGGTTTGGGCAGCGATCGTGAGTTTTGGCTTCACCACAACCAATCGTTACTTATTTCTTCTCGCATTTGTTGCTTTTGCCTTATTCGGTGTTCTGGATCTTTACTACCTGGATCTGGAACGCAAGTTTCGCGATAATTTTAATCGACTCGTTCGCCTCGTCAGTGGTTATGCGTCCACCGATGATGATGAATGGATAGAGAAAGCTAAAGGGAATTTTCTCAAACCTGATTCGTCGTCCAAATTTCTAGAGCAACTTCCCTTTATACTCAAATCCTGGTCAAATTTGCCTTACTTGATTACATTTTTGGTCACGATCTTGCTGTTGATTGTGCCCCTGCCAGCTTTATCGTCGAAATAGGACGATCGCCTCGAGCCATTCCAAGATCGACTCTCAACAGCCTAGACGATCGCTCCACGATTTAGGATTACGTTTGCCGTGAAAGCAAGCAATAACAGTAATGAGATCCTGCTCAAATATATAAAGAATTCCGTAGGGAAAACGCCGGACTAATGCTCGTCGCGCTTGTTTATAAATAATTGGATAGGCAAGTGGGTTTCGTCCAATGCCAGACAGACAAGTATCAACTGCCCGAATGAACTCGGAGCCTAATCCTGAAGTCTGTGCTTCGTACCATTCAAAAGCATCCTGAATATCCAATTCAGCTTCCGGACGGATGATGAGTCCGTAGCTCATTGGGAGAAACCTAGTCGTTGTTTAACTTCGTCCCAAGTCGAACCAGCGGTTGGGTCTTGTTGATAGTTTTCCAAGCGGCGATCGAGTTCCTGTTTTTGGGCATCGGTTAACGGAAGTTCGTCCTGCTGCTCCAGGATGCTATCCCAAAGGTCCTCAGCTAGCTGAATCCGTTCTGCAATGCTGAGTTGAGAGATTTCAACTTTAAGGAGGGGGTGATTGCTCATCGCGGGGTTTAATCTGGTTGATGTTTTGCTTTAGAAATGGCAAGCACTCTAGCCACACACAACATTGCAGCCACTTAGTGTCAAGTAACGAATCGCCAAAATAAAGTATAAAACCTAAAACAATCTTGAAACAAAGCATTACAAGAAGTCAAAACTAACGAATTCTAAATTCTACAAGTCGTTGCGAGAGAAAATAGAATTCATAAGACTTAATCGGAAATAGGTTAGCCTAGAAAGTAAATAATTTCGGAACCGGCAATGCTATCGTACGCCAAAATTCAAAGCAAACCTCAAGTGCTCAGAAGCTTGACAGGACTGACTCAAGCAGAATTTGAGCGCTTGCTA
>JANRIN010000164.1:0-41138 GCA_033764965.1 Leptolyngbyaceae cyanobacterium bins.302
GTACAATAGCTTCATTATGCTGATTTCCAACCTCCCTAATAATAATGAGAGCATGATGATAATACTTCAATGCAGTTGAATATTCTGATTTTAAGTAATACGTTGAACCAATAGCACCGAGAATGTCAGCCTCTATTAATCTATTTTCAAGTTGTCGATAAATTGCTAATGCCTGTTCATAGTTCTCCAACGCTTCAGCATATTGACCAAGATTTCGATAAGTAAGTCCAAGATAATTAAAGGTTTTACCTGTATGCTCATTATCCTTTGCCTTTTGTAAGTACTTTAGAGCTTTTTGTAGCTGAAATAAAGCATCTGGATACCTGCCATACCCAATAGCTTCGATCGCAGAGTTTAAGTAAAATAAACCTTGCGACCTGTCTGTTAATGCTCTATATGAATGCCACATTTGCTTAAGAAGTGATAACAACTTGAGAATATTTGTTTTAATCCACCGTAAATAATGTGGCATTAATTACCTCAAATTAGGTTTCAGCTTAGTACTTACTGATTCTGAGTATTCCCCTAATTGCTGTCAAACTTCGCGGATCTGACTAGAATTTACGTTGATTGCTTCTCAAGATGGTGAAATTCTAGCTCAGAAACACTTTGCAGTACTCATCACCCATCAACAGACCAATACCTTTACCCAATTAATTAGGTTTGTAGAATAGACTCACTGAAGGGGCTTGATTCTGAGAGATTATGTTTAAATGAAAAACTAAGTGCTTTTTTGCTTTATGGCTCTAGCAGATCTATTTCCAAATCTCAAAAGCCTACCGCGTAACGAGAAATTGAAAGTCATGCAATTTCTCATTGCCGAGTTAGCAAATGAAGAAGAGTCAACTCTGCAAACTGGAGCACATATTCACTCTGGTCGTCCCTCAATTCTCACGAGTCGGCGCACAAACTGGGTCAATTCCTGAAATCTGACAAGAAGCCGAGTGCGTAACTCTTAACAATCAAAAAACCTCGGATTTCATGAAGAGATCCGAGGTTTGGAGAAGTTCAATATTTGACCTAAGTTACACAGCCGCGAAGTAGTCCTTTGACTTCACAGGATCAGGATTCATGGTGGCATCACCAGGCTTCCAACCAGCAGGGCAAACCTCATCCGGGTGAGATTGCACATACTGAATGGCTTGCAGGGTGCGGAGGGTTTCATCCACGCTGCGACCAAATGCCAGGTTGTTGATGGTGGCGTGCTGAATCACGCCATCTTTGTCGATGATGAACAGACCCCGCAGGGCAATTCCTTCATCTGCCAGCACATTGTAGGCAGAACTGATCTCTTTCTTGATGTCAGACACCAGTGGATAAGTGAGATCACCCACACCGCCAGATTTGCGATCGGTCTGAATCCAAGCCAGGTGGGAAAATTCGCTGTCTACCGAAACACCCAGCACTTCGGTGTTGATCGACTTAAATTCCTCGAAGCGATCGCTAAATGCAGTGATTTCGGTGGGGCAAACGAAGGTAAAGTCTAGTGGATAGAAGAACAGAACCACGTACTTGCCGCGATAGTCAGACAGTTTGATCGTCTTAAATTCTTGATCCACTACAGCCGTTGCGGTGAAGTCGGGAGCCGATTGCCCAACCCGCAAGCATCCTTCATGATGCATGAGATAGTAGCCTCCTAATAACAATTGCGTCTTGCAGTGGTTGCCTCTACGTCAGCCCAAAAACGCTCAACTGAGCCAGGTGACGATTGATAGACCATCTCGACTATATCATAGTCATAACGATTTTGAGTAAGTCTTTTCCTTGTCGAAAAAGCGTTTTGCTGTGCAAAAAACCTGGGTTTAGCCGTAACTTTACGCAAGCCTCTAGTGCAACTCCATAAAAAATTTACGGATTTTTGCTCAGAACTATGAAGACTAGCTTGGGCACGTTTAGGAGGAAGTCATTTCCTGCGGCATTAGCGCCAGGTTCTAAACATGAATGCTCAACTTTCCGCTTACTCTCCCCTGGAATCTACCGTTACTTTTAACGCCGATGCCCGATCGCTTCAGTCCGCTTCAACCTCTTCCACAACACTCTCAAGCAATGAATTAGCCGAACCGCAGTACTCTGCTGCTCGATCGGCTTCGATGCTCTTCATTGATCAAACCGTTGCCGATGCTCAGACTTTAATCAATGCGATCGCGCCCGGAACAGAAGTTTACCTCCTGGACTCGGCTCAGGATGCCATTTCTCAAATCACTCAAACGCTGTTGGGACGCACCAACATTTCCAGTCTGCATATCGTGTCTCATGGTGATGCAGCAGGATTGCAACTGGGAGATAACCAACTGTCGCTGAATACAGTGTCTACCTATGCCAGTCAAATTCAATCCTGGGCAGGCGCACTGACAGACAATGCCGATATTTTGCTCTATGGTTGCAACGTAGCAGCAGGCGACCTGGGTCAAGCGTTTGTCCAAATTCTCAGCCAACTCACGCAAGCAGATGTGGCAGCTTCCACCAATATCACAGGTTCCAGTGGCGACTGGACACTGGAGTTTCACCAGGGCACGATCGAATCAACATCACCTTTTAGTCAAACAAAACTTAGCACGTATCAATACGATCTGTTGGGCAGCGATTTTGATAATAACGGCTCTAAAGATGTGTTGGTGTATGACTATTTGAATGGAGTCGTGCATCTGCAACTCATGAACGGCACGGCTGTTGTAAGCACGACTCCTCTAGCAACCTTAGGCTACGGCTGGCAACTTGCCGACATGGCTGATTTTGATGGCAACAACTATGCAGATCTGGTTTGGCATAACGTTGGCACCGGACAAAATATGCTGGGGTTAATGAATGGGACTGGCATGATCGGAACGATCGCCTTACCTAACTCTCCGGCAAATTCTGACTGGCGCGTGGTTGGAGTAAGAGACTTTGATGGCAACGGCACGCCCGATCTGCTGTGGCGCTCTAATTATGAGCAAGCTGTGGGAATTTGGTGCATGACTGGAACTACCGTTACCAACTACCAAACATTGCCCTACCGTTCTAGGGATTGGGTGATCAGTGGGGTGGCAGATGTTAACAACAACGGCACCGCCGACATTTTGTGGCGCAACCCATTAACCGGCGAGAATGAGCTTTGGCTCACCAGTGGAACGGGTGTTGTGGGGACGATCGCCCTACCTACCCGTAGTTCTCAGTGGGTGATTCACGAAGTGGCTGATTGGAATGGCGACACGTTTGCCGATATTTTGTGGCGCAACTACTCCACTGGAGAAACATCCATCTGGACGCTGAACAATGGCTATTACACGAATGAAGTTGCTGTGACTGTTCCAGGCAATGGGGCAGGATGGACGATCGTAGACAGTCAGGATATGGACGGCAACGGCACCCCAGACCTGATCGTGCGGAATTTCGTCACGGGAGACAATGCTTTCTGGATGATGACAGGTACGGCTTACACGGGGACGATCGCGGCAAATAATTTCGCAGGATCGATGGATATGGTTGCAGCCTGAGTCTAAAAGAACGGAATGGGGAAGCGGGTTAGAAAAAGCTGAAGTGCGCCGCCGAGGAGTCCCACCAGGAAGTTGCCAAATCCTCCCTTCTTGGGGCGTTCTTCTGGCGGTTTTTCCAGGGCAAGCGCCATCTTGCTGGCAATTTCGGCATTTTTTTCATCGCCCTGTGCCGAGAATAGAGTTTCCGCCTGCCGTGCATCGGCGATCGCCCCTTTCACATCGTTTCCCTGCAACCGAGCCGCTGCCCGTCCAATAAATGCGGGAGCAAAGTCTGGTTTTCGCTCAATCACCTGGGTAAAGTTGGCGGCGGCTGATACGTAGTTTTTTTGCCGTTCATCCTCGATCGCCCAGCGATAAAAATCTTCCAGCTTACCCACGGTCGTCGGCAAACCCACAACTCCTTGCAAGTAAGCGCCATCCACGATCGCCCCCTGCAAGCTGGCTCCATTCATGTAAGACCCGCGCAAATCGGCTCCAGTTAAGTTCGCCCCATCCAGTTTTGCCCCCACCAAAATTGCCCCATTCAGCGAAACCCCCACCAGGTTTGCCCCGCGCAGGTCGGCACCCTGTAAGTTGGCGCGGCTGAGATTGGCTTGTACCAGATTCGCTCCTGCCAAATTTGCGCCACCGAGATCTGCAAACACCAACCCCGCACGGGACAATTCACAACGAGAGCATTGCCGAGTAGACAGAAGTTGGCGTGTGTGATCCAGGTTTTCCGCATACCCTGGCAGCGGCAGGTGAAATGTCGCCAGAAGAGTGGTCAGCAGCAGCGATCGAGCTTTCATAATCAGTTCTCAAGAATCGTTTATCCCATTTGATGCTCTATTTAAGCGCAACTTTTGAGTTTTGCAGCACTGATATTGATAGAGATTGTCCCTACGAAATCTTTTGAAAGATCGCAATTGTCATTGGTCATTAGTCATTAGTCATTACTCATTGCCAATGACGATCGCTTATTTTCAGAGCAGTTTGGGTACGCTGGTTTCGAGTTCTTCAGTTTCCGTGTCGAAGATGGGGGTCTTTTTGCGAGCGGTTTGGGCGACGTGGATCAGGAAGCGCAGAGCATTGACGATATAAGTGGCGCAATCGATCGGGGAACTGGCATAGAAGTTACGCCATGCCGCAGCTTTGTGTTCGTCGTAGCGATCGCCATGCGTCGGATGTTTTTCCAGCCAGGAAAGGCGCACCGCATGACCAATTAATACATCTAGCACAATATATTCTTGAATCCGCAGATGGGGGTTGTGTTCCATAAACGCTGCCAATTCCATCAAGGCTTCGATGTTGACCTGACGATATTCGGGAGCCTGAATTTTGTTCAGCAAATGTTCGACCTGGAGCGCAAAGTTTTTCTCCCCAGGAGTCATCTCTGCTAACAACAATTCGCTTTCTAAGCGATTGCGTCGTTCCAGTTTGTCTCCAATCACTAATCCTTTACAGTGTTTGAGTAAGTTCCACACTTGCGGATAAAAGTCTTTCGGCACTCGATTCAGGGAACCATCTAACTGACGTTTTTGCCACCAATCGGTTGCGGCTAGAGTTTCTTCCAGGTGAGAGGTTTGAATCTCCCAGTCAATGTCTTTTTCCTGTTGCGAAACTTGGAGTGATTCCTGTTGAAATAGAGTCTGGTTGATGTTCTCGTAGGCTTTTAGCACTTGATAGAGGCGAGTTTGGACGGCGTGGGGGCTGAGTTGCATGAGTTGTCCGTAGGCTTCATCTTGGGTGACGTTTAGTTCTTGTGCCAGTTTGGTGGTGAGCAGCAAGATCAGATACCCGACTCGCAAGGTCAGCAGTCCATTAAACAAGGACGGCTCAGATTTGATCAGCAGGCTGAGATAAACCAGAATTTCCTGGGTCAAAACTCGATCGCGAATGTCTTCCCGACAAAATTCCCGCAACTTCTCCATCAACTCCTGGGGCGAGAGGGGTTGGGTAATCAGAGAGGCTTCATTGTAAGCGCGTCCTACGGCAATTTGCTTTTGCCTGACCAGGATATCGGTAACGGCATCTGCCAGGTTGATGGACATCTTATCGTACAGTCCTGCAACCCCGCGCAAAATCGCCCACAGCTTGAGTTCTGCCGCTTTGAAATAAACCTCGTTGAGCAGTTGTTCAACCGTAACTTTGCGGCTGGGTTGCCCCAAACCTGTATCAAAGTCAAAGCCCTTCAAGCGCACCAGTGTACTCAACAACTCAAACTGCTCGTAGAGGTTATCCGATTGGCGTAAGGCTTTGAGCACCAGCGCAATTTCAGTCTCAATTTCCAGTTTGAATTCTTGCGTGATGCTGAGGGGAAAGTTGCGATCGGGATTGAGCGTTAGATACACCTCCGCGGGGTGAGCGTCTTGCACAGGTGCCTGAATAAATTCAAAGTCATGCAGAAAGTCAATCCGTTCAATACAAGCAGTCAGCATTAATTGATTCAAATGCCCTAGCTTGACTTCCACCTCATTGCAAAAGCCCTCTTGCAGTTCCTTGAGCAAGGTCAACATTGGCATTGAATTATCTGGATTGTCATTTTCCTGCTTCAACATGGTGTGCGTCAGCAACAGAGTGACCGTTGGACGACCCAACTGATTCCAGTGGCGCTGAATGTGGGCAACTTCAGACCGAATTTGAGAAACCAGGAAATACGGCTCCAGCGCCAGGTAAAACTGCTGCTGATCCAGGAGGGAAGGCAAAAACACCACGGTTTCGCCCCGCATCCGAAAAATCCGTGAGGTGGTGAGGCTCCGCAGGCGGCGTAGGGGACGACCCGTTAGCCCTAATTTGTCGTTACGCCCAATTTGGGTATAGGCATAGGCAAGATCAGTTGCCCGCCGCACTTGAATCGGTTCAATTTGCTTCGGAGTTTGCGTATCAATGCCATACATTGCCAATTTAGACTGCATGGCTTCGTCTTCTGCGAGCAGGGCAATCTGGACAATCGGCTTGCGCTGCCGCCGGATGTGCAAATGCCGCCCCAGGGGGTCGATGTCGCCTACAGAAAGCAGTCCTTCGCTCAACATTTGCCCCAGGAGATACAAGCTCTGTGCCCATACCAGGGGAATGTTTTCATTGGGGAGACGGGTCTGGGTGTGGGGCGATCGTTGCTCCGCTTCTACCGCCGCCTTGGGCACGTAATACAGTTCTGGTAGTAACTTTTGTCCATCTCGTTCCACCAATACAGCCTCTAATCGTTCCTGGTATGCCCTGGTCTGTGCTTGGTCGCTTCGAAAAACGCTATCCAACAGCAGGTAAGTAAAGAACAGGGGCCACTCACACTCAATATGTTCAAACTGTTTCAGTTCCCAGGGTTCGTAGTGGAGGCGGGTCGTGTCTTCTAATACCGTCTGGTGTCCATCCCGGAGGAAGCGTTTGCACCCATAGCGCCCCTGAAGTTTGTCGATGATTTTTTGGCGAGTGCGATCGTTCAACTCGGCATCGTCCACGGCAAAAGCAGGGAAGCCAATTACGCTTAACAAAGCAGCATCTACTTCCTTTGAACTCGACTCCCGTGGCAGAAGGGACTCCAGCGTAATCCGAGTGCGGGCGATTTCATCAGGCATGACATGAATTACGGAAGCCTGTCCGCCGCGCACGCCATACAGGTTCAATCCATTCATCGCTTCCAGGGCTGCTTTTGCCATGCCAACGGAACTAGCGTTTAGCTCTGGGTTGCCGTGGTTAATTTTGTTACCCCGCTCCCAGATACCAAAGTCAGGCGTACGATAGGCTCGTCCAATGTAATAAACCAGATTTTGAATGAAGTTGACTTCGTCGATGTTAAAGACGATGACCAACCCGGATGCGGTCATTTGCGCCAGGATCAACAGAAACACGGAGGTGGCATCGAGTTGCAAGTGTCCCCAGGCATCGTCGTTGACCACCACATCTCCGGTTTGGGTGTCGTACTTAGCATGGAGCGCATCTAGAGGAGCCTGAGTTTCTTTAAATTTCTCCACTTTCGATGCTTGCCGCATCATGGCAAATAGCAAACCCCGCATCAGCTTGACGACGCTGTGTTCCAGATCAAAGGTGCGTCCGCGATCGTCATCCACTTTGCGGTATGCCAGCGCCAGTCCCCATACTGCCAGAATGCTGTAAACGTTATCCCGCACCCAGGCATCGGTGTAATCTCCGTGGGCATTGACCGCTGTACTGGCTGGAAGTAAGCCCGTGATTGGGTTTTGCCGCGACAAGATGATGGTGGTGATCTGGTCGTAGTAGCGATCGAGCCGGGACTGAAGATCAAAGAGTTTCATAGGGACTTGCAAGAAAGTACTGAGGGAGAGAACCTTAGCAAACAAGAACGGATGCCACGATCGGAGTGCCAAACTTCACTAAAAGCTTACATACTCTTACCGTAAATTTACGTAAATCATCCGGAGGGTAGAGCACAATAGGGCAAGAAAGAGGTTAGCAACTGCCTATCTCTTCTCTGACTGGAGACTCTGGCTCACTGTAACTCAGAGTCTAATCGCAGTGTGTATAACCTGTTTCGGTAGTTGAGTGTACCCTGATCAAATCCCCGGTCTTTGGCTGGGGATTTTTCTTTTTAGGGTTCCCCAAAGCGCATGGGAGCAACTCGATAACTGAGCCAAAGATTTCCCTGAGCCTCTGAAATCTCTAAAGCAGGGGCAGCAATGTAACGGAATGCAACGTATAATGTGAACCAGATTGTTGAAGAAAAAGTAAAGAACACTATGCGCGTTGCGATCGCTGGCGGTGGTTTAGCAGGGTTAGCCTGCGCCAAGTACCTGGTGGATGCGGGACATACTCCCATCGTTCTGGAAAGCCGAGATGTGTTGGGTGGATTGGTGGCTGCCTGGAAAGATGAAGATGGAGACTGGTACGAGACGGGTCTTCATGCCTTTTTTGGGGCTTATCCCAATATGCTGCAACTGTTGGCAGAGTTGGGAATTAGCGATCGCCTCCAGTGGAAAGAGCACGCCCTGATTTTTAACCAGCCAGAAAAGCCTGGAACGTATTCCTACTTTCGCGTGCCGGATATTCCAGCCCCGTTTCATGTCTTGACTTCGATCGCCACCAGTAACGATATGCTGACCTGGAACCAAAAATTCCGGTTTGCTCTGGGATTATGGCCCGCCGTGGTGCGTGGACAGCAGTATGTAGAAGACATGGACAAATACTCTCTGCTGGAGTGGTTGCGGCGACAGGGCGTGGATGAGCGGGTCAATACCGATATTTTTGTGGCAGCCTCCAAAGCGTTGACCTTTATTAATCCAGAAGATGTGTCGGCAACGATTCCCCTGACAGCCATGAACCGCTTCCTGCAAGAGCGCTACGGCTCCAAAATTGCCTTTTTGGATGGTTCGCCCACGGAGCGGCTCTGTCAACCGATCGCCGATTATGTTACAGCAGGTGGCGGCGAGATTCGGCTGAAGTCCCCCATCAAAGAAATTGTTTTGCATCCTGATGGCACCGTTCAACATTTTTTGTTGCGCGGGTTGGAGGGGCAGTCGGACGAAATTTTGACCGCCGATATTTACGTTTCCGCCATGTCCGTGGATGTGATGAAAGTGCTGATGCCGTCAGCCTGGAAAGAGATGCCCTTCTTCCAAAAACTGGAGGGGCTGGAAGGTGTCCCGGTGATTAATCTGCATCTGTGGTTCGATCGCAAGCTGACGGATATTGATCATCTCCTGTTTTCCCGATCGGATCTGCTGAGTGTGTATGCCGACATGAGCATCACCTGCAAAGAGTACAAAGATCCTGATCGCTCCATGCTGGAACTGGTGCTTGCTCCTGCCAAAGATTGGATTGACAAGTCCGACGAAGAGATTATTGCTGCCACGATGGAGGAGTTGAAAAAGCTGTTCCCTCAGCATCTCATCGGTGATAACCCCGCTAAACTGCGGAAGTACAAGGTCGTGAAAACGCCGCGATCGGTCTACACCTCCTCCCCCGGACGGCAAGCCTACCGACCCGATCAAAAAACACCCATTTCTAATTTCTTCCTGGCCGGTAGCTATACCATGCAGCGCTATCTGGGCAGTATGGAAGGTGCCGTACTTTCTGGTAAGCTGGCAGCGCAGGCAATTACAAACAGTCTGCCATCTGGCGCTCCTTCAACCTCCGAAAAATCGGCTGACAAACCCCTGGCTCCTGTGTAAAGTAGCCTGGAAGGCAGAGTCATCTGCTTCCGTTTGTCGGTTGATTTCCACAGAGTTAGGGGATGAACCTGTTGGTAGATTGCTCGCGATGGAAAAGTGAAACTAATTGTAGTTTCACCAAGCGAATTCTATTTGTGAACTAACTTTAGCCTGTAACGTTCGTCAAGCGTTCCTGGGGACATGCTGAAACTGCCAGACCACTCTTGCGTTAAACCACTGGCATCCATTGAGGATTCCTATGAGCTTTGCCGTCAAATTACGGCGAAGTATTCCAAAACCTTTTACCTGGGCACCTTGCTCATGCCTGAGGCGAAGCGGCGGGCGATTTGGGCGATTTATGTTTGGTGCCGCCGCACAGATGAATTAGTGGATGGACCACGTGCCAGCTTCACCACGAACGAAACCCTGGATGAATGGGAATCTCAGCTAGAGACGATTTTTTCGGGTAGTCCGGTAGAAGACGCTGATGTTGCCTTGGTCAACACCCTGGAACAGTTTCCCCTGGATATTCAGCCTTTTCGTGACATGATCGAAGGGCAGCGCATGGACTTGTATCGATCGCGCTACGAAACCTTCGAGGAATTACAGCTGTATTGCTATCGCGTGGCGGGCACTGTGGGATTGATGACTACGCCCGTGATGGGAATTGATCAGACTCCTTTGACCACACCCTGGAATCTGTATCAACAAATCAAAACCGACCCAACCGAGCAAGCGGTTGCCCTGGGAATTGCCAACCAATTAACGAATATTTTGCGGGATGTGGGAGAAGATGCCCGTCGCGGGCGAATTTATATTCCCCTGGAAGATTTAAGGCAATTCGAGTACACCGAGGAAGATTTATTGCAGGGTGTGATTAACGATCGCTGGATGCGCCTGATGCAATTCCAAATTTGTCGCGCCCGTCAATTTTTCGCAGATGCGGAAGCTGGAATTAATGCCCTCAGTCCTGATGCTCGGTTTCCCGTTTGGGCAGCGCTGATGCTGTACCGGGGCATTTTAGATGTCATCGAACGCAACCGTTACGATGTGTTTAACAAACGCGCCTTTGTCCCCGGTCCGCAAAAGTTGACTTACCTCCCGATCGCCCGTCTGCGAGCGGCTGTACTCTAAAAGTCTGGTTTAAAGCCCTTGAATCCTGGTTAGTCAAGGGCTGGGATTGAGTATTCGCCTTCTCTCAACCAATCGATTTCTACCGAAAGCTAATTCCTTAGTCGGAGAATGGTATCTTAATCCCTGTGTCAGAATTGAGGAACGAGCAATTTTTCCGACCTACAAACAAGCAATCGCCTGTTTACGAGTTTGCCAGATGCTCTCAAATACTTATCGAGATATTCACTTACTCCGATTTGATGCTTCAACCGCAGATGTATACATATTTGCAGGCGAGGAAATAGAAGTTATCGTTCCACCTGATGGAGTTTGGAGGTTTCTGTGACGCAGCCGAATTACAAAGAAATGAGTCGCCCAGAGCTTAAGGCGTACATTTTGGAACATCGAGATGACATAGAAGCGATGCGTGCTTACTTCCATGATCCGAACGTGAAATGGAATAGGATGCCTCCAATGTTTGATGAGAATGGACAGCCGATCGAGGAAAACATTCGATTAGCAGAAGAAACCATTCGGAGACTGGCAGAAGAAGATCGCAAGAAGCAGCAAGACAAGCAGCAATGATTACAGTCACTTCCCTTACAGCCCAATCAACTACCCCTTTACTGGGTCGATCGCTGGCTGAACTGACAGACTGGGTACAGCAGCAAGGGCAACCCGCCTATCGGGGCAAGCAGTTGCATCAATGGATTTATGAACGCGGGGCACGATCGCTGGTTGATATTACGGTGTTCCCGAAACAATGGCGGGCAGAGTTAGCCAATACGGTCATTGGACGCTCAACGATTCATTTGCGATCGGTGGCTCCCGATGAAACGGTGAAATTTTTGCTGCGACTCTCAGATGGACAGATTATTGAAGCAGTCGGCATTCCGACCGAAAATCGCTTGACGGTATGTGTCTCGTCTCAAGTGGGCTGTCCGATGGCGTGCGATTTTTGTGCCACGGGGAAAGGCGGATTCCTTCGCAACCTAGAAGCCCACGAGATTGTGGATCAAGTGCTGACGGTACAGGAAGATTTTCAGCGGCGAGTCAGCAATATCGTATTTATGGGCATGGGCGAACCCTTGCTGAATACGGAAAGTGTCGCCGCTGCCGTGCGCTGCTTGAATCAAGATATTGGGATTGGGCAGCGATCAATCACCGTATCCACCGTGGGCATTCCCGGACGCATCCGCCGTTTTGCCGAGCATCAGTTTCAAGTCACTCTGGCTGTTAGCCTTCATGCTTCTAATCAGGCGCTACGAGAAAAGTTAATTCCCAGTGCCCATGCTTATCCGTTGGAAACCTTGCTGGATGAGTGTCGGGAATACGTTCAACTAACAGGACGACGAGTGACTTTCGAGTATATCTTGCTCGCAGAGCTTAACGACTGCCCAGAACACGCGGCTGAACTTGCCCAGCATTTACGCGGCTTTCAAAGTCACGTTAACTTAATTCCCTACAACCCGATTCAGGAAGTGGATTATCAGCGTCCTACCCAGCAGCGGGTTAACCAGTTTGCTGCCGAATTGAAACAGCGTCATATTGCGGTGAGTGTGCGCTATTCCCGTGGGTTGGAAGCCGATGCCGCCTGTGGACAGTTGCGAGCTTCGGTGCTTTGAGCATATCCTACCGCCGCCGAATAACCGGGAGCGTAAGCCTCAATCACCTTGCCCGTGCGATCGCAGGTGATCATGAGGTAGTCGCAGTGGGCGCACTGGGTTCGAGTAAGTTGATCGTTGAGTAGAAAAAACCGTTCGGCAGAATGTCCACAGTTGGGGCAATAGATTTGGATTGATTCGGTAGAAGACATTTTATAAACCTTGGCTAAATAGGTAAGGAAGCAAATAAATCGAAAAGATTTTGAGTCTATAAATCTCCGGAGCGATCGCTCCGGAGAGATAAGCAGGCAAAGGAGCAAAATAAATTAGCTAGATGAATGGATTAGCCAGATAATCCTTAAATTTATGCCATGCTGCTATGTATTCAAATGCCCTTGCTGTGCTGATCCCCAACGATAAGAGCATTATTACCTATTGATTAGAAGGATTCATGAAACTTTAGAGAGAGTTTAGATTTACTAAATCTTTTTCTCGAATGTAAAGTTACGGTAAAGAATTTTGCAGGCATTCACTGGTTGAGCTAGATGAATAGCTCAGGAATTTGAGAATGTTGCCTTGAAAAGCATCTTGAATACGAGTAGCAGCAAGTTTGAGCAGGAGCGGATTGCCCTCGCACCACTCAATTAGCCGGGCGGTATCTTTCCCCTGGGCAAACCCTTTAGCATTTAAAATTTGCTGGCAAGCCAGTGGGTCTAAGCCCGTAAGAGTTAGAGCGCGTGTGGGGAGGGAGTTGCCTTGAAGTACAGCAATTTCGTCAGGCTTCATGCGACTGGTCACAACCAAACAACTTTGATGCTGCGTTTCTCCCACCCGCCGCAACAATTCTCCAAAGTCTCCGTTGTGCTGGGAACCATTGGTTTGAGGGTTACTTGAGATGCAATGAAAGTGGCTGAGAACTAGCAAGCAGCGGGATTGCCGCAGGAGACTAATCAGGTAAGAAATTCGATCGCCCACATTGGCGGGTAACTCATTTGTTTCCGTAGTCTGCGCTGACAGAAATTGGATGACGGATGCCAACAAATCCTGAATTGCTGGAGCGTAGCGCAACGATCGCCAGATCACAAAATCAAAATCCTGCTGGATGGTTTCCGCCAACTTCACAGACAATGCCGTTTTGCCAATTCCGCTTGCCCCAGTCACGCCGACCAATCGACAGCGATCGCCCAGAATCCACTGCTGCAACAGACTCAACTCGCGGGAACGACCCCAAAAATTAGAAACATCGATCGCCTCTCCCCAATCTTGCTGTTTCACTCTCTGGGTCGTTGGGAGATGTGGGGCGATGGTTACTCTGGTTGTAACGACAGAACCTTTTTCCAGGTAGCGCTTCAGGATCGATCGCACGTTATGTTTCGTGACTCTCTCTCCCAGGGCATGAGTCAGCAATTGCAAAAGGGTTGCACCCACGGATCGGACATAACCCTCGTTGTAACCACTTTGCTTGGCAATTTCTTGATAGGACAAGCCCATCCAGATTTGAGCAAAAACCATTACCTGGGTTTTGTTGAGCGGCACCTGTTCCAGAATTTCTTGAACAACGATTAAAGCTTCCTCACAATTCAGCATAGTTGGGGTGCGATGGTCAGAAACGTCACAAAAACAGACCGTAGTTGATCAAGCAAATGCCAAGAACTTGATCCGCACCCTGAACTAAAAAATAGTCCTGCAACCCTTCCCTAAAGACTCATCTCCAACATCCGTTGAATTGGTTTTAGGGCGGATTTTTGCATATCTTCCGCCATTATGATCTCTGGAGAGCGGTTTTTCATGCAAAGGTAAAGTTTTTCCAAAGTGTTGAGCCGCATATGGGGGCATTCATTACAAGCGCAGTTACTCACGGGTGGGGCAGGAATGAAACGTTTTTGGGGTGCTGCTTTTTGCATCTGATGGATGATGCCGGGTTCGGTTGCGACAATGAATTCCAGTCGATCGCTTTGTTGCACATATTTCAGCAAGGCAGTGGTGGAACCGATGAAGCTGGCATGACGTAACACCGATGGTTCGCATTCGGGATGGGCGATCGCTGCTGCCTGGGGATGTTGTACTTTGAGTTGCACGATCTTTTTCTCGGAAAAGGTTTCATGCACCATGCAGCTACCCTGCCACAACACCAGATCCCGTCCAGTTTGTTGCATCACGTATTTGCCCAGGTTGCGATCGGGCGCAAAGATGATGGGCTGATCTTGGGGAATCTGGTTCACAATCTGTACGGCATTAGAGCTAGTGCAGATGATGTCACTCATTGCCTTGATTTCTGCCGTGCAATTTATGTAAGAAATTACCAAATGTTCAGGATGGGCAGCTTTGAATTTGGCAAATTCAGCAGGTGGGCAACTGTCTGCCAGAGAGCATCCGGCTGCCAAATCGGGCAATAGCACCAGCTTGTTGGGGTTCAAA
Organism: Leptolyngbyaceae cyanobacterium bins.302; assembly: GCA_033764965.1. Classification (GTDB taxonomy): domain Bacteria; phylum Cyanobacteriota; class Cyanobacteriia; order Leptolyngbyales; family Leptolyngbyaceae; genus JSC-12. The sequence continues at coordinate 14,710 of JANRIN010000164.1, forward strand.
ATTTTGGCGGTTTCTGCCATAAAGTGAACTCCAGCAAACACAATCACATCGGCATTCGTGTCTGCGGCTTGGCGGGATAAACCCAGAGAATCTCCGATGTAGTCGGCAATGTCTTGAATATCTGGGTCTTGATAATAATGCGCTAGAACGATCGCGTTCAGTTCCCGCTTCAGGGTGTGAATGGCATCAAACAAGTCAAACGGGAGTGGATCCGTTGCGGACAATGACAGATTTGGGAGAGTAGCAGTAAACAATGTTTTTCGTACCTTCTAAACGCATTGTACTCAGAATTATAGTACTTATCACCAAAAATGCCCACTCCAAGTCCAATCGTCAGGCAATCAACGATCGTCGGGTTGCTCAGAGTGCTGTTTATTCTCGCTCAAAAAGTTTAAGGCTGAAGCGATCGTGGCTTTGAGTTCTGAACTTTTCACAGGCTTGGGCAGGTAGCCCAGCGAGAAGGTCATCTCCATCCGCTTTAAGGTGTGCCTGTCAGAGTGACCAGTGATATAAATGATTGGAATTTGAAGATTGTCCCAGAGAAAACACGCCGCCTCAATTCCATCCAACTGTCCTTGAAGTCGAATGTCCATCAGCACCAGGCTGGGCAAACAGTCTGCAATTTTTTCAAGTGCATCTTCCACTGAAGCGGCGATACCCATAACCTCATAACCAAGCGCTTCTACCATTTCCTGAAGATTAGCGGCAATGACATATTCATCTTCAATAATGAGAACGCGCACCTCGTCAGAGCAAATAATACTTGTCCCCTTGATGGAATCTTCCATGCCTCAAGTCCTTTTGAAAGTTATTACAAACGCGGTGCCCTCTGGCTGAGGATACACAGACAAGGTTCCTTTCAACTGTTTGATCAATCCTTGCACCAAATTCATTCCTAGTGTGGTGGTTTGCTCAAGTTGAAAGTTTGATGGAAGTCCAACTCCATTATCTTGAACAGTCAAACACAAATGCTGATTGGATGGTTGACGAAAAATCACTTGAATTTCACCCATGCGGCTATCGGGAAAAGCGTGCTTGAGCGCATTAGAGATCAGTTCATTAATAATTAAACCGCACGGAATAGCAACATCAACAGAGAGTGGAATCGGTTCAATGTGTGTAATTAATCTAATTTGATTAAATCGGATATTGTAAGAGTTAAACAAGTGGGTAATAAGCTGTGAGATGTATTGAGCAAAGTCTATATTTGCGAGGTCTTCGGAGCCATAAAGTTTCTCATGCACCAGGGCAATGGAAGTGATACGATTTTGACTTTCTTTTAAGGCTTCAACCACTTCAGAACTTTGCAATCGTCGCGCCTGCATTTGCAGCAATCCGTCTATCACACCCAGATTATTTTTAACTCGGTGATGAATTTCTTTGAGCAGCACTTCTTTTTCCTTTAAAGAAGCTTTGATGAATTCTTCCGCTTGTTTTCGTTCAGTGATATCTTGTTGAACCGCCACAAATACCATTCCATAGTCAGGATGCTCAAACATGGATGTGGTTGCCTGACACCAGAAGGGTGTGCCATCTTTACGGACGTTTTGCAACTCATAGGTTGCCTCTCCATGCGTCATCACATCTCGCATGAGTTGGTGAGCCAACGCTCTGTCCTCATCTTCGTAGTTCAGCGTGGAGACGTGCAGCCCGTTGAGTTCGCCGCTGCTGTAGCCAAACATTTGCTCGAATTTGGGGTTGGCATAAACAATGATGCCGTCCGTTGCTCTTAATAAACAAATGCCTTCTGCCATGTTGCGGGTGATGATGGCTTGCAGTTCTAACTGTTTTGCCGCTAGTTTACGATCGCTGATGTCTCGCACAACGACCAATACTTCATCCTTACCACAGGGAGCTAAACGGACTTCTTCATCGCATAGTTTGTTGCCTTTCAGCAGTTGGTGTTCCCAAACTTGCAATTCTCCTGTCACCAACGACTGTTCAATCCGCTGCAATTGGTGCTGAAGCAGTTCTGGCGACAACACCTCCGAAAGATGGGCTTTGATCGGGAGGAAGGTTCCAGCCGCTGAATCGCTGGGTGGAATGAAATTCAGGCAGGAACCATCCCGTGTGATTCGCAGGAGCAAATCGGGAATGGCGGCAAGCATGGCATCATACTGATCTGGACTAGGTAGTGCTAAGGCTTTGGGCACGATCGGCACGAGCAAGATCGCAGTCGTTAGCGAGGTGATTGCAGTTAATAGCTTGATGGTGCCAGATACCCAATAGTTGGGATACCACAGTGTCCAGATTTCCATCAAATGAGTCGTGCCGCAGGCAACAATAAACGCGCTGAACAGCAGAAAAATCCAGGTAAACGGCAGATCAGGACGGCGGCGGACAAAATAAAATAGGGTCAGGGGAATAGAGTAATAAGCAAAAGCAGTGAGCGCATCTGAGAAAACGTGCAACCCCACAAGCTTCGGATTCCACAGGTAGCAGTGCCCATGAGGCACAAACGAACTGGCTTCTAGCATCGGCATTTGCAAAGTTCCTTAATGTGCCCAATGATTGTCTCTTCTGACAGCAGACTAACATCCTCAATCTTGATTGATGTTGGTTATCTCCAAATCTTGCATTATTCTCAATAACCGCCCTGAACTAAAGATCGGGCTGAAAACTGAAGTCAATTAAACTGACTAAAAGCCAAGCTAGAAACCCGTTCTAACTCATTTCAATGGGTTTTAGCTTTGAGCCTGAAGTTTGTTTCAAGGTGCTTCCTGCAACGGGTGCAAGATCTGAATTCAAGTCTGCTACACGCCCAATTTTTGTCGAATCATGTCTTCTTTGTCTCGAAAACCAACCAGCACCGCAACGCCATCTTTCACAAACAGGGGACGCTTCAGCAGCATGGCATCTGTTGCGAAAGCGTCAATCCATTGGGCATCCTCCCAGCTATCTTTTGCGGTTCCCAAGGCTCGGTAAGAGTGCCCCGACGTGTTTCGCATAGACTTGGAGCCAAGGCTTTTCACCCACTCCTGAATCATTGCCTCGCTGGGTGGTTGCTCTTTCGTGTTGATGAATTCGTATGCAATGCCGTTGCTATCTAACCAGGCGAATGCTTTCTTGCAAGTACCGCAGTTGGGAATTCCATAAACTTGTAAAGACATAGAGATGTTTGTGATTGTGATAGTGCGACTCTAGATTCTACCGAATCAAGCAAATTCTTGATTAGCATAAGCTCCATCCATCAGCATGGGTGCGCTAGTGCTGATATTGAACTGACTGGCAAGCTCAACATCTTCTGCAAAGCCTCTAGCAATCAATTCTTTGCCAGAACTGCAACGGCTCAGTAACTGGGCAAGCTGGTCTTTTGCCTGGTGGAACGCCGCGATCGCGGCGGCGGCTTCTGGTGAACGAGTGCCAGACAAATAACTGAGAATGGCTCCGGCTCCGATCCAATCTTCCCAGGCGGGGCGGAGGCTGCCATCATCCCAGCGTTCTCCGGCTGGAATCACAGCAATTTGGGTGCCGAGCGTTTGAGCTTGATGGGCGATCGCCGCGCAGTTCCGCAAACATCCGGTTAAGGTTGGGGTTTGCCCAGTGCCAAGGCTGAGGGTGGAACCATTGGGAGATGGCAATACCAGGCGGATCTTCGCTGGAATCGCTTGTAGCGATGCCGGGGATAGGGAATAGTTAGCAGTGCGATCGCGTCCTGCCAACTCAGCGCTGATGGTTTGAGCATAGGTTGCAGCAGACTCGTCCTGCCAACGGTAAGGAAAAGCGATCGCGCCGCGACTCGTCACAATATCCACACTGGTTGAAAAGGACAAAATATCCACAATCACAATCACATCGCTGATTGGTGCCAGTTGGGTAACACCCACAACACCCCACTCACACCGCAAATCAAATTCAGCCTGGTCAAACATCAATGGCTTTAGTCCATGCATATCTAACTTACACAAACTCGCCTTCCACTAAAAATCCGCGACACATGACAACCGGTGAATCGACTCGATGATTCATTGGGCATTCACTCCGTCCGCAGTGTTCACAACTGGCTTGGATGGGCAACATTATGTCATTGACAGGATACAGACTGATGCTTTGGCGAGTGAATGCTTGAATTTCCAGTTCAGATAAGCCATCGCAAACAAGTACGGCTTTTGGGATTCCCAGGGCTTCTCGTTGACGGTTGATTTGTTGCAGCGTTTCGGCGAATCCTTGAGGGTGCGATCGAATCACGATTAACACTTTTTGCGGCAAACTGGTGAAGCAGTCGGGTTTAACCTGATCAAAAAAGTCTTTGTATTGCAGGGTGAGTGTGCCATCAGGATAGTGAAACGTGCGGATGCAGCGCAAAAAGGGAATAGTGAAATTGCCATCGGGATCGATCGCGTGCCACCAGGACTTATGCCATGCGTAGTGGGGCAGGCGCAGGATATCCTGAATTTGGTCTTGCTGAAAGCCAGCATTGCTGAGGAGGGCGATCGCGGGTGCCAGGGGCAAATTTTGTACCAGCGTGTGCATTTCCGACTCGTGCTGTGTCATGCGGGACAAGTCTTTACTGTCCTGAGTCCATCCACGCGGGTTGGGAGCATCCAGGTGAGGGCGGGATTCTGCCAGCACACAGCGAATCGCTTCGTACTGCAAAATGCCATCGGCGGAGGGGTAGTCTTTAATCGGAATCCCAACTTCGCTGGTGACTGCTCCAATGTGGGAACTATCCGCAACAACTGGCAAACAATGGGTTAGCAAAGACTTGAGTAGGGTGGAGTCGGCGATCGCCAGCGCCATCTGAATTTGATCCCGAACCGTGAGCGATCGAGCCTGATCCTGCATGAAACGAAATGATGGATTGGTCACAATTCCGCAATCCTTATGCTGTGCGATCTGGTTTTAGCTTTAAGTTCTGTAAATTCTAAAAATTTACCTGACCCGATTCATTCCGATATTGTTTTGTCGTTTATTGTTCTGTCATTCTGGCAAGGATCCAACAGATTGCATCATTTCCAGCAGTTATCTTAAGAATGATTCACTATTTTCGGAGTAAGTGCTGCTTCTAATCTGAAATCGAATGGATTGAAGATTTTTTCTCTTTAAGGCTGATGTATAAACTTTAATTCTTGTGTGGAAGCGTAATGGTTTGGTGCGGAGAGAGTTGGCACTGGGAACGATAAGCCAGTCCTCCCTTAGATTGTGCTTTACCGTCATGCCTAGCCATTCTTCGACGATCGTTCCTGAAGGTTGCGAAATCTTTTATGAAGAGGTATTTGCTTTACGCCAACGAGTTGCTGAACTAGAACATACCGAAGATTCGCTCCAGCGATCGCTCAAGGAACTAGCAGATGTTAAGTTTGCTCTGGATCAATCTTCGATCGTGGCAATTACGGATCGATTGGGAGTTATTACTTACGTCAACAATAAGTTTTGCGAGATTTCTCAATATTCATCAAAAGAGTTAATTGGACACACACATCAAATTGTCAATTCTGGCTACCATCCAAAAGAATTTTTTGTGCAAATGTGGTCAACCATCAGCAAGGGGCAGGTGTGGCAAGGGGAAGTTAAAAATCGTGCCAAAGATAACTCTTCCTATTGGGTAGACACCACGATCGTGCCTTTTTTAGATCGCTATGGTAGACCGTATCAATATGTGGCAATCCGCAATGATATTACACCGCTCAAAGAAACCAAAGAAGCCTTACAAGAACTGAATGAGCAATTGGAAATGCGAGTGGAACAACGCACCGTTGAACTCCAGGCATCCCAATGTCATTTGAGGCAACAAGCCGCAGATTTATCTCATACCTTAGAAGAACTTCAGCGCACTCAAATGCAGCTAATTCAAAGTGAAAAGATGTCTAGCTTAGGGCAGTTGGTGGCTGGAGTTGCCCATGAAATTAACAATCCAGTGAACTTTATCTACGGCAATTTGATTCATGCGGATGAGTATGCTCAAGATCTTTTGCGGTTGGTGGATCTCTATCAGCAGCACTATCCTCAGCCCCATAAAGAAATTCAAGCAGAATTAGAAGTCGTAGATCTGGATTTCTTAGCTCAAGACTTGCCAAAACTTTTAAATTCTATGCGAGTTGGTTCCGATCGTATTCAAAAAATTGTGCTGTCATTACGCAACTTCTCCCGCATGGACGAAGCTGAGGTAAAGGAAGTGAATGTGCATGAAGGCATTGATAGCACCTTAATGATTTTGCAGAATCGGCTCAAACCTAGAAGCGATCGTGCCGAGATCAAAGTCGTCAAAGAGTATGGTGATTTACCAATCATTGAATGCTATCCCGGACAACTGAACCAAGTATTTATGAATATTTTGAGTAATGCGATCGATGCGCTAGAAGAGTTCTTAGGCATGGGTCAAACATCCCTCGCTGAAAGTGGAGAATCGATGACGAATGTAGGACAAACGACAACTCCAATGATTACAATTCACACTGATCGATTCAATGAAAACTACGCTCGAATTACGATCGCTGATAATGGCGTAGGGATGCCAGAGCTAGTAAAACGTCGCTTATTTGATCCGTTTTTCACAACGAAACCGGTTGGTAAAGGAACGGGGATGGGATTATCTGTTAGTTACCAAATTGTGACTGAAAAACATCATGGAACTCTAGAGTGTGAATCGCTTCCCAGCCAGGGAACTCAATTTGTTGTCACTATTCCAATTCAGCAAGGTGTGACGGAACAAAAGTCTAGTTTAATAGTTGGGTAACTCACATCTTGCATCTTGGGTAACAGTCGCCCTGGAGTAAACTCCGGGCTGATAGCTAAAGTCCATTGAAATGGACTGAAAACTCTATCCAGTCTTCTTTAGAAGATTTTTCTATCAACCAGATAATTTATTTCCTGATGGGATAGAGCGTTCAATTGAGAATGATGCAAGATCTAAGGTAAACCTAAACCCTGCCCCATGCCTGTACTACGATCGCCCATTCTCAAAGCCATCCTGCCCACACTAATCATTCTAGGATTGCTGAGATTGGTGTTTTGGTTGAATACATTTCCTAATCCAGACGAAGCTTACTATTGGCTCTGGGGGCAGCACCCAGCATTTTCCTACTACGACCATCCCCCCTTTCAGGCATGGGTTCAGGGCGTTGTAACAAGTGTGTTGGGCAAGTCCTTCTTTTCTCTACGATTATCTAATTTATTCAGTACTTGCATTCTTTTTTATACTTATTTCCAAATTTCCAAATATCTCTACGGCAAAAATGGAATCGATTCTTTTTGGATGACGATCGCGCTTTTACTCACCTCTCCGTTGTATTTTTTATTTTTGGCGTTAGCATGGCAAGACCATTGGCTAATCACGTTTTCTTTAATTTCAGCCTTTCAATTGATTCAATTTTTAGATGGCTACATCATTGACGACAAGGGGGACAGTAGACGGTTATATGAAGCCGCGATCGCCCTCGGATTTGCCCTCCTCTGCAAATATAATGCGGTGTTTATCGGGCTGGGATTTCTAGCCGCAATGGTTTCCAACGAACCGTGGCGTAAGTTATTCCGCGATCGACGGTTCTACTTTGCAATATCGATTGTCCTTGCATTTTTACTGCCCATTTTGATCTGGAATCTAACCAACGATTTTCAGTCCTTTCGCTACTACAGCGATCGGAGCGTTGACAATGCAGGCTTCCAACTCAAGTTTGATCAGGCGCTGGGATTCGTTGCCCTATCTATCCTCATGCTTTCTCCAGTCAACAGTTGGGCAATGTTCCACGTTCTGCGCCAGTCCCGCACTTCTACTTACCCAACAGTTGCCTTCTGGATTTTCACAGTTTCCACAGTTTCCCTGCTTGCCGTTTCCCTGGTTTCTACAGCGTTGTACTACTGGAATATCCTGGCGTACTTGCTGTTGTTTCCATTGTTGCCATCCGTGCTTGCGCCCTCCCGCACAGGATCTCAACTCCATCTGGCTGAACGCTCACGTCAAAGCTCAACCCCCAACCCCCACTCGCCTCTCTTGATCGTGGGTCAGGGTTACGGAATTTTGTTCGCATTGCTGCTGGTCATCCATTACAGTATCTTGCCACTGTCGGCGTTTGGCAGTGGAGAGAGTGATCCAGATTCTCGAATGCTCTTCGGCTGGGAGCCGGTGGGAGAGGCAGTGCAGCAACAAGCCAAAACCTTGAATCAACCCTTTTTTGTGACTTCAGATTATCGATCGGCTTCCGCCCTGGCATACCAATTAAATAATCCTGATGTGTTAGCGATTTCCGATCGGATAGATCAATTTGATTTTTGGTTTGATGCCACGCTGTTAAAAGGACGGGATGCAGTGATTCTGGTAGACGATTGGCATCCCCTACAACCAAAACTGAAAGCTCAATTCGATCGCCTTTCCGCACCCGAAAAGATTTCGATTCAACGCTTTGGCATCTGGATCAAAAACTACTATCTCTTGCGCGGCTACATCTTTCGTCCGACTTCGTAAGTGTCATTGGTCACTGGTCATTGGCAAAGGACAAGTAATGAATGACCAATGACAAAATGACTAATGACAGTTAAGGCTGCACAGTGAGTAAATAATCGCGTTGGGTGGCGGGGTCTGCGGTTCCAACCCAAATTTTGTAGATGCCCGGTTGCCAATCGCTGTCGGTAATGCTGGCGTTTTTGTTCGATCCAGCATCATCCGCGCAACGCACGATGCCATTGGGACCCTGCACAACCAGCGTTGTATCGGTGTTGCTGCGGACTCGTAGGGTGAGGGTGGCAAACGGTTTTTCGAGAATGAGTAAATGATCAGGTTTGGGATCGGCGTATCCCAGGCATTTGTGGTTGTTGCGATCGCTGTTGCTGACGATCCCAGGCAGCGAAGCCGAACCGCCCGTGGTGCCCCGTAACGTACCCGAAGAATTGTTTTGGTTTAAAGCCAACTTGCCAAAATTCGACTCTTGCGCGATCGCGGTGCTGGCAATGAAGGCGATCGTCAAACTAACACCCGCATACCTCAAAAAATTTGTTGCTTGCATGACTCGTCCCCTCCTTTCACTTCCCCTGCTCTACCAGCCTATCCCAGTCAGCTTAAATTCCCAACTAATGCAGACTGTAATTGTGATTAAGATGGTTTTACGATGGGTAGAAGCGGGGGTGCTGATGGGACTAGGGATTTTAGGGTTGTTCGTACTACTCAGTGCCATCCTGGCACAAATGTTACTTTTTCCGGTTAGTGTGGTGGATTCTTTCCATTTACCGATTCCACTTTGGTTTGGACACCTTTCAGGTTGGGTGGGCTTGGGGATTTTGTTGGTGGTGGGTGCCTGGTTGCTGGGCGATCGCTGACAAAATGTAGGGCTTATTCGTTAACCCGTAACCGGATGGGGAACACTGAGGAGAGTTCATTGAAAGTTTACATGGCTTACGTCACCTGCAATGGTACATTCCCTCATCTCCACCTCCCCTGAGTTGATCCAAAATCTCCATGTTGGAGTTGTCATTTTAGGTCTCAACACGGACATCTTGCTTTGTAACACTGTTGCGCTAGAAATTTTAGGTCTGCATGAACAAGATTTAATTGGCAAAAAGGGCAAGGACCTGGATTGGAAACTGGTTGATGAACACAATAGACCGTTTACTCAAGCACTCCGCCCCATTTATCAAGCAATTTCCTCCCGCAAGCCAGTCACAAACCTGACAATGGGGGTGTATCTCCCAACCTACCTGCATCCACTCTGGCTATCGGTAAATCTTAACCCTCGACTGGGAGCCGCGGGAGAAGTTCAGGAAATTGTCTGCACGTTTAGCAATATTACTGGTTACAGGCAAACTGAAGAGGCTCTACAACGCAGCGAGGCAAATAACCGGGCACTCCTCAACGCCATTCCGGATCTCATGCTGCGAATTAATGGGGATGGGGTTTATCTGGATGTCAAACCCGCCAACAACTTCAATACGATCGCTCCGTGGCAAGAGTTAATTGGCAAACGAGAAGAAGAGGTTTTACCGCCTGCGATCGCCCAGCAACGCCAGATTGCTCGTCGAACCGCATTGGAAACTGGGAAAACTCAGTTTGTAGAATATCAAATTAACCGAGAAGGGGAACTGTGCTACGAAGAAGCCCGGCTCGTCGTTAGTGGTGCTGACGAGGTGCTGGTCATCGTGCGGGATGTCACCGATCGCAAGCGGGCTGAACAGGAGCTATTTAGCCAAAATCAGCGATCCCAACTGTTAGCCTCTGTTACTTCCCGCATTCGCCAATCCCTCAACCTGGATGAAATTTTGAATACGGCTGTGGCTGAAGTGCGGCAATTTTTGCAAACCGATCGCGTCGTTGTTTATCGGTTTGAACCAGATTGGACGGGAGTGATTGCGGTAGAATCTGTCGATTCGCAATACGTGTCTATTTTGGGTAAATGTATTCAGGACAAGTGCCTGCAAAATGGTGGCTGGCAAACTTATTTACATGGGCATATCCAAGCCATTTCAGATGTAGAGCAAGCAGCGTTGGCGACCTGTCACAAAGAATTACTGCGCCAATTTCAGGTCAAGGCGAATCTGGTCGTTCCGATTATTCAAGGGCAGAGTAAAGCCAAGGAACCCAGACTATGGGGATTGCTGATCGCCCATCAATGCTCTGAGCCACGGCAGTGGAAAACCTTTGAGCAGGAATTTTTGATGCAACTGGCGGATCAGGTGGGGATCGCGATCGCCCAGGCGCATCTGTTGGAACAGGAAAAGCAGCATTGGGAAGAACTTGCCCAGCGCAACTTAGAACTGGAGCGAGCCAAACAGCAAGCCGAACGAGCCTCTCAAATGAAAAGCACGTTTCTTGCCACCATGAGCCACGAAATTCGGACTCCCATGAATGGCGTATTGGGCATGACCAGTTTGCTGCTGGACACCAACCTGGATACCGAACAACGGGACTTTGTTGAAACCATCCGTTTCAGTGGAGAAACGCTGCTATCTCTAATTAATCAAATTCTCGACTTCTCCAAACTGGAAGCGGGAGAAATGGAACCAGAAATTCTGGAGTTTGATCTCAATACCTGCATTGAAGAAGTGGCTGATCTGGTAGCTTCTACCGCCCATGCCAAAGGGTTGGAACTGGCAACCCTGGTCTATCGCAACCTGCCCACCCGTTTAAAGGGCGATGTCAGTCGGTTACGCCAAATCCTCACAAACCTGGTCAGCAATGCCATTAAATTCACCAGCCAGGGAGAAGTGGTGATTCAAGCGGCGCTCAAATCAGAAACCGCCACCCACGCCACAATTACTTTCTCTGTCAGCGATACGGGCATTGGCATCTCCCCTGCGGCGCAACAAAAACTATTCAAACCGTTTTCTCAAGTCGATGCGTCTACAACTCGTCGTTATGGCGGAACGGGTTTAGGATTGGCAATTTCCAAGCAATTGGTGGAATTGATGGGTGGGGAGATTGGGGTGGAAAGTACGGAGGGTTGCGGGTCTCGGTTTTGGTTTACCCTGCCCTTTAGTAAGCAGCCAGAAGAAGTTCCCAACCATTCTCTGGACAACGCGATCGCGCCCAGCCTGGAGCAGATGAAATTGCTGGTGGTGGATGACAACGCCACCAATCGCAAAGTCTTGCGGTATCAGGTCTCTTCCTGGGGCATCGAAGTAGACGAAGCCAGCAATGCGGCAACTGCCCTGGATATGCTACGACAGCAGGCGATCGCAGGTGCCCCCTACACAGTCGCTATCCTGGATATGCAAATGCCCGATGTGGATGGGGAAATGCTGGGTTCCTACATCAAAGCAGATGCCTTACTACAATCAACCCGGTTGATCATGATGACTTCCCTCAACCACTGGGGTGGAGCACGAAACGCTTTGCAACTGGGTTTTTCGGCTTATCTGGTTAAACCCGTTAAGCAATCGAAATTGTTGGATTGCTTGTTAAATGTTTTGGTGGATTTGGAAGCGCGATCGACCCCCCGCACCCTGACAAAAATTTCCCACACCCCAAAAGCCAACCGCCCTTCTCAGCACGATGGCTCGATCGCTCCTGCCCATAAACCAGTCAAACTCAAAATTTTGCTGGTAGAAGACAATGTGGTCAACCAAAAAGTGACCTTGAATCAACTGAAAACCTTAGGCTACACCGCCGATATTGCAGCAAACGGGCAGGAAGCCCTGCAAATGTTAGAGCAAATTGCTTACGATCTCATCTTTATGGATTGTCAAATGCCCGTTTTGGATGGCTATCGAACTACTCAAGAAATTCGTCGCTTGGAGCAGAGCGATCGCCATATCATCATCGTGGCACTAACCGCCAATGCCCTACGGGAAGACCGCGTTCGTTGCATCAATGCAGGAATGGACGATTATTTAAGTAAACCTATTTTGAAAGAAAAATTGGCAACCAAATTGAATTATTGGAGCCAAATATTACAATCACAAAAAGAGGATGCCATGAATGAATCCACGAGTTCGCCTTCCACCCCAGGAATTTTGTCTTCCCATCCTCTTGCCCAGGCGTTAATCGATTGGGAGTACTTACATCAGGTCTGCGACGACAACGAAGAATTTGAATTAGAGCTACTGCAAACTTTCGTAGAAGATACAATAGCTCACCTACCAGACATTGAGCGGGCGATCGCAGCCCAAGACTTTTTGACCCTAGAACAACGCGCCCACCACATCAAAGGCTCTAGTGGTAATACGGGAGTCACTCAGATCTATGCCGCCGCCTCAGAGTTAGAGCTTCAAGCCCGTCAGCAACAAATTGACGGTGCCCCTCAACGGCTTATCACCATTCAGGAAACCTTGCAGGACATCCAAACCTTGCTGCAAAAAGTGAAAATGTAATAGGGCTTACACAAACCTCGGAGGTTTTACTAACAAGGCATAATTACCAGTGTTGGCACTTAGAAGACTTCCAGTAGAGAACTTACCCTCATCTAGGGTTAGGCAAAGGTTCTTGACCATGCCCATCCCAAGTCGGGTTAGCAGATGGATACTCAGGCTTTGCCCAACCTACAAAAGCCGATGTTATTTCAATTCTCATTCCTAACTGTTGTTTGGTGATGGATTAGAAATGTGGGTTTCGACTCCGCTCAACCCGCACTCATAGTGTGTTGAGCGGAGCCGAAACACAGATCTAACACACTACCCTGTTGTTTTTTTGACTGAAATATCAGGGTAGACATTAAATCTTCCCCAAACAAATCTGCCATTTCCATACGCTCAAAGTAGAATCATTTCTGCAAGGGACTATCAAATTAACTTGCTAAGTCGTACTCATAACGAGTATGATTTAATCAAGTGCAGATGATACGAAATTCTGTTCACTAGCAAACCTACCCAAGAAATTTTTAGGAGACGCTATGACGACTACACTTCAACCCACAGCAACGGCTTTAGTCAAGGCGCTCAATCGTCAACAAGCCAATACGCTCGTAGCTTACCTCAACTACAAAAAATACCACTGGCTCACCTATGGTCCGTTATTCCGCGACTTGCATCTGTTATTTGAGGATCAAGGTGGCGAAGTATTTGAAATGTTGGATGAACTGGCAGAGCGTAGCCTGATGATTGATGGCTCTCCCGTTGCCGATCCTGCGGACTATCTCACGACTGCAACCGTCAAGCCTTCCACGGGTAAGTTGTCGGTGAGTGAGATGATTCAGGAAGCGATCGCCACCCACGAGCACATCATCCGAGAAATGCACGAAGATGCGGATGCCGCTACCGATGCGGGTGACATTGGAACTGCTGACCTGTACACCCGCCTGGTACAAACTCACCAGAAGCACCGCTGGTTCCTGAGGGAAATCCAGAGAAAAGGGGATGGCTTAGTTTCATAGCCCCTTTTCTGCCTGAACCCGAATCAACCGTTGCACACTCACCAGGGCACGGTTGAATTCGTGGGGGCGACGATCGGGGTTTTCTAGATAAGCCTTTTGCTCATCCTCAATCATGGGCACGTCTTGATCCACCAAGCCTTGCAGCAGTTTGCGAGCAGCGTTAAACATCCGATTTTTAACAAAGCGCCGAAAGGCAATTGGTAATTTGTGCAGATGGTGGAAGGCATTGAGCGAGGTGAAATGTACCAGGTAAGCCCGCGTATGAGTCTCACTCACAGGGCAAAACAAACAATAGATTTTGAAATCCTTGCCTAAACTCGATGCCCAGTTGGGATAAGCGTAGCTCACATCTAGCGGTTCGGGATGCAACCGACGTAGGGCGGGAAAAAAGAGTTGAGAAACGGACCAAATTTTGTCGATGCGGTAGTAACTCTGGGCAGTGTAGTGAGCATCAACGCGATCGCTCGTTTCATTGATCGATCGTAGTTCTGCTGATGCCCACGCCTGCAAGTCTTGATGCAAATGCCCGTGGTACATATCCATCAGGTTCTCGATTAAGTAGGAGAAATGAGCTTCCGCCTCAATCACCGTGAAGGATGCAATGTAATTGAGGTGATCCCATTCCGGCAACCCCATTGGTTGGATTGCGTCTTTTTCTAACACTTCGATGTCACCCGGATACAACCAGATGAAGCCGTCTAACTCCTGCACTGGATAGCGGCGAATCTTTCCCGTGGGTAATTTCTGATTTGCTTCCAGGTAGGGCACACAGGTACATTGCCCTTCTGTGCCAACCCGCCAACCATGATAGGCACACTCCAGGTCATCCCCCACCACAGCCCCTCGACTCAGCTTGACAAAGCGATGGGGACAGCGATCTTCCAGGGCGTGAACCTGCCCCTGGGTATCTCGATACAGCACGATTTCCTGATGCCAGAGGGTAATTCCCACGGGGTGATCGCGCACCTCCTTCGCCTGTGCCACCACGTACCACAAATTCGGATTAATGCCTGCGCGTCGAACGTCGAACCGCTGAGTCGTTGTATTAGATGCCGTTGTATCAGATGCCGTAACCGGAGTATTCATAATGCAGATAGGAATAGCGCAAAGATTGTATACCTAAATAAAGCGATCGCCCTTACTCCTGCTTCCAAAACTTTTCTGTCAATAACGCTTCGACATCATTTGGAAAGGGATATTCATTTGGAAATTCAACCATTGGATAATCTTCTCTCGTTTCAGCTAAAGCTTTTTGCCAAGCTTGGCTTAGATTATTCAACAGGTAGGATTTGAGACTGGGAGAATCTTCTAGAATTTGCGCTAAAGCCGATCGCTGTTCTCGAATCGTCAACTCCCAGCCTCGAACATCTTCCGCAGCATCCACATAACGTCGTTTGAGTAAATGACTGAGCAGCACTCTTAACCGATTCCGCAACTCTCGCTTATCGCTTCTCGACAAGGCTTCCACCTCATCAATTAAATTGTCCAAGTCCAACTGATCGAACTGACGCGCTTTCAGCTTGGCAACCGTATCTTCAACCCAAAGATTCAGATCGCGATCGTAGAGTTTCTGTTGTGTTGAGGCTTGAGTCATGGGAAAACCTTCAGAACTAACCGCGAGACGTAGAAAAGAAGAGTTAAACCAGCAAAAAATGTAGTCTACTCCTGTTCCCAGAATTTTTCAGTCAGCAGAGATTCGATGTCGAGTAGAAAAGGGCATTCATCAGGCAAGTCAATGGTTGGGTAATCTTCCTGAACTTCCGCCAGAGCCGATTGCCAAACCTCATCCAGTACTTCCAAGCCATAGCGTTTAAGGCTGGGCGACTGTTTGAACAATCGGCGCAGTTCTCCTCGTTGATCGCGAATCGTAATTTCCCAACCGCGAAAATCCGTGGGAGGGATAACATACTTCCGTTTTAGTAGATGGGCGAATAACACCACAAAGCGACTTTCCAACTCTCGCCGATCGCGCCCTGCCAAAGCCTGCACCTCATCGATCAAATTGTCCACATCAAGCTGATCAAACTGACGCGCTTTCAGTTTGGCAACCGTATCTTCAACCCAAAGATTCAGGTCGCGATCGTAGAGCGTTTTCTGTGTTGAGGTTTGAGTCATGGAAGTTGCTCCTGAAGCCACAACGTAATTGCAGTCTAACAACCCAGATATGCTTGGCTACCTGCCTCTTGCTTCTACGTCAAAATCGAGAGCATTCCTTTGGGTTTCACAGTAAGCAACGTGCGGCGTTGTAAACCTTCTTGCTCCAGGATGGCGTTGCTGGCGAGTAAGCCGCTGCTGATGGCGCGTTCCATCAAGCCACAGGGAAACGGCATTTTGACCCAATCTCCAGCAAAGATGAGATTAGTACCCGTTTGAGTGGAGGGACGATCGCCATAACTTCCTGGTGGGAAACCGGAGAAGTTCTTTTGATTCACTAACTCGCGATGCAGCAGAGTTGCGGCTTGCAGCGTTGGCACAATCTCATAAAGTTCTTGCTCAAAGGTGGACAGTAATGCCTCCTGGGTGGGAAATTCTTTTTCCTTGTAGCAGTAGGCATGAAGCTCAACTACGCTACCCCCCGTCTCTTTCGCCCAGGCAATGTAGTCATCCTGGATGCGGTGATAGAGCGTGATGCTATCCGTGAGCTTGTAGCCAGAAAGGGACGTGAACCAGCTTTGATCCCACTCAAAATCCCGATCGAACCAGAAGCGGCAGACTGCAAAGGGATCGGCAACCGCTAGCTTTGCCACTCGGTCTTTTAGCATGGCATCCACATCCCCCGTCATAGTGGAGAACAAATGCTGCACTCCCAACACATCCGTTGCAATCACGTAGTAATCCGCTTGCAGGGTTGCGATCGTTTCTGCTTTAGCATTCGTGGGTTGAGACGAGACAAGACAAACTTTATCATCCGCTTGTCCAGTCACTTTGAATCGGGGTAAATCGCGTTTCGCCGGACCACTCACCACTTTGCCAGTGCGATCGTACACGGCACCATGACAGGGACAATGAAACTCGCCATTCTCATCGGGATGCACCGTACACCCTTGATGCGTACAGGTGAGGGACAGGGCTTCCTGCTTGTCGGGGTTGACTGCAAACACGCGATCGCCGCCGCCATAAAATTGCAAAGTTGATGCAGCCGTCTCGTTCAAGGTCGAGTTTGCATCTACCCAAAAAGGAACCGTACTTTCAACACTGCCCTTCTGGTAAGTGAGGGATTGAATCTTGCCGTCCCGCCAATCCAGGTTCGTGACAGAAACCTCCGTCAGAATTTTGCCACCCTTCTGCTCAATGTAATCGGCGATCGGGTTTACTAAGCTTCTGCCCATATCCTGTCGGGTGCCGTTGAACGCCAGTCCCTCCGGATTGCCGAAGAAATAAAAATGAAAGAACTGCATCAGTTCTCCAGCGCTCAACACATCTGGCGCATTCAGGCTGGATTTGGCAAAGGGGAGAAAATACAGGTCATATAAACCTTGCGGGAAGTCATTTTTGACCCAATCCGCCACCGAGATCTGGTCAAGTCGGGCATAGCTGTTGAGGGGATTAAAGCCAGTAATTTCACGAAAGACTTGCCAGTGAGCGTATTTGGTGAGGTTCAAGCCCCATTGCAGGCGATTTGTAGAAGAAATTGCCAGATCCACAATGTTCCAGGGAAAAGCGGAATGACTGGGACGGAAAACCTCCGGCTTGTAGTGATCTTTGTAAACAACGGAGTAAAAATTCAGGGATTTGAAATTTTGCTGAATCTCCAGTTCCTTTACCAAACTCCAGAGGTTGTAGTACTGCGGGAAGAAGCCATGAAACCCATGCTCCATCCGCATCGAGTGACCGTTAACATCAATATCCCAACTGGCAATTTTGCCGCCCAACTGGGGCGATCGCTCCAGCAAAGTAACCTGAAACCCCCGCTGACTGAGTTCATAGGCACAGGCGAGTCCGGCGAGACCACCTCCAATCACCGCAACAGTTTGAGGACGATTGGCATGGTAGGGCAGGGTGAGAGAATCTTGCTGAAAGGTACTGGGTTGGGGTTTTGCGAGACGGGTATACCCAATCACTCCTCCAAACGTACTCACTCCTGCCAGCTTTAGTAAAGTTCTACGAGAAATTTGGGGCTGAGGGGAAAAATCGAACAGTGACTTCATGCGGTGTATGTAAATCCTACAATCAATGCAGAAAATGGGCTTAGGATGGCTTATTGGAACATTGGGAGGGGATGGGAATTGGGGGATGGCATCGGCTTGTTTTAACCTGTAATTTCCAATTCCTGACCCCTAATTCCCAATTGCTAGTTTCTTGAGAGTGAACGCAAGCTTATTGTTCCATAGGATTCACGATCGCCCAATCACATTAGTGATTACAGATGAATGGATAGGTTTGTCTCTCAGAAAATAGGGCAATTTTCCGGAAAACGGCATTAATTTTTTTATTTTTTCGGAAATTCGCTGGTTTCAACGAGCTTTGCTCAAGTTTGTGACTCGGAAGGACTGTGATAGACCGGTAACAAGACATTAAAAGTTGAGCCTTCGTCCAGCTTGCTTTTCACCGAGATCGAGCCACCGCAGTGGAGTAGTAGCTGTTGCACGATCGTCAATCCCAAACCTGCTCCGCTGGAATCGTCCGCAGATTGGCGCACGCGGTAAAAGCGATCGAAAATTTTGGGAATTTCGCTGGGAGCAATGCCAATTCCGGTATCGCGCACTTCTAGTTGAATGTAGTCTCCCTGCTGTTTGGCTCGAACCCACACATTTCCTCCAGTGGATGTATATTTAATGCCGTTATGCAGCAAGTTAATCACAATTTGTTTTAACCAGTTGGTCATGCAGGCAACCGGAGGCAAATCTTCAGGTACTGTGTAGGATAGGCGTACCCCTTTTTCTTCCGCAATCGGTTGATAGGTACTGGCGACCCCAGGGACAACATCCACTAGCCGCACTGGTGGAAGGGTGGTTTGTTCTGCCTCCTGATCTAGATGGGTCAGATCAAGCAGGCTAGTGATCAAAGAGTTTTGGCGATCGCACTCCTTCGCGATCAAGTCCATGTAGCGTTGCCGTTGGGGTGGCTTAAGGTTGGGAGAACTCAGCAGCGACAGGGCCGTTTTGATCGTGGTGAGAGGCGTTCGCAATTCCTGCCCCACATTGTTCAAAAAGTCGTCCTTTAGTCGCAGTGTAGTTGTTAGCTCCTCATTCTGGAGCCGCAAATGCTCCACGTTTTCCGCCTGCTTGCGGTAGACCGCATTGCGCTGCCAGATCTCTTCCTGATGTTGCAGGTGTTTGCCAAAAAGCTGCCCAATCAAGTGAGCACTGGAAGGATGAGCCGGAATTTGTTGCACCAGGGTTTGCCAGTGTTGCGCCAATGCCGTTGACAGATTGGCTGCATCAAGCGAGGACAAACCAGTAGATTGATGATCGAGCAATTGCAGAGGCAGTGGGGCGATCGTGCGCTCTAACCCATGAATGATGCGCTCAATCACGATCGTTTCAAAGGAACACAGTGCCAGCAATAGTTGCTTGCGCTCCTGGCTCGATTCGAGCAACTGGGAAGTTTGACCGTAGCTACTGGACAGCAAATCGAAGGGCAGTGGGTTAGGGTTAAGAACCCGGTTCACTTGAATTGAACGAGGGCGATGAGCAAACAACCCCCCTTTGAACTGAGCCGACCAAACAAACAAGAAATACTCTCGCCGCAGCAAGCTATCCGTAGGAAGTTGTACCGTGATGACGGGAGTATCGGTGGTGGCTGTGAGTTCTCCCGTGGCATCTTTATCAATCTGAGCACCTGAGTTTGAACTGGCTTCCTCTGCATCGTCCCGTTGCTGCGTAAACAAGTAAGCTGCTTGGGCGATTCCTGGCAGGTTGGTGTATTGCTCAATTCCAGTCCACCAAACATTCCCCCGTGGCAGTTTTGCCCACACGATCGCAGGAATTTCCTGCTCAATTAGTAGTTGTATGAAAGAATCGCTCAGGGATTTGAGCGTTGAAGGGCTAACCTGCAATGCCGCTGGCGGAAACTCTGATTGCAGAACTAACTCATACAGGGAACTGTCTGAGGGGACGGTAGGGTTCATGGGTTTAAGGACAATACAAGTATCTTCATGCTGAGGCAACCCTGAGTTTTCGGCTGATTTTAGCAATAAGTCTTCAAAAGAGGAATGCAGTAGATGGGGGTTGGGGGTTGGGAGTTGGTTAAGTTTTACGTTACTCTTTATAATTTAACCTCTAGAGGTTAGTGCTTCGCGGGCTTGTTCACGATCGTCGAAATGAATTTTTTCAGTTCCCAGAATTTGGTAATCTTCGTGTCCTTTGCCTGCAATTAACACCCCATCTCCTGGTTGTGCTGCCTGGATCGCTGCCCGAATCGCCGCCGCCCGATCGCCCATCACCACGGGCTGAACGGTGGCAGGGATGCCCTCTAGAATGTCATCCAGGATGCGCTGCGGATCTTCCGTGCGGGGATTGTCTGAGGTGACGTAAACCACATCTGCCAGATTTGCGGCAATCCGTCCCATTTGTGGGCGCTTGGTGCGATCGCGATCGCCGCCACACCCAAACACACAAATCATCTGCCCAGCAATGAACGGACGAGCCGCCTTCAGCAAATTCTCCAAACTGTCGGGCGTGTGGGCATAGTCCACAATCACGCTAATGTCTTGAGTGGAGGAAATCTTCACCTGTTCCATCCGTCCCGGCACTCCGCTAAACTGCGGCAGGGCAGCAACAATGCTGCTCAAATCCATGCCTAAATGCAACGCTGCGCCAACTGCTGCCAGCAAATTTGCCAGATTAAACTGCCCCACTAAAGGCGAAACAAACTCTGCACTGCCGATCGGTGTATGCAGGGTTCCCTGGACACTCGCGGCTCCGTAAGTCAAATCTCCTGTCCACAGGTCGGCATTGTTATCCTGAGTGCTGTAAGTCCAGACTTTATCCTTGGGCAGTTGAGCCGCGAGCCGCTTGCCATAAGGATCATCCAGGTTAAGGATTGCTCGCCCCTTGAGATAATCGGCACTGAACAGCAACGCTTTGGCTGAAAAATAATCCTCCATGTCGCGATGGTAGTCCAGGTGATCTTGTGTCAGGTTGGTAAACACTCCCACCTCAAAAGTGCAACCCAACACTCGCCCCTGCGCCAACGCATGGGAACTGACCTCCATCACACCATACTCACAATCGGCTGCCACAGCTTCTGCCAGTTGCTTCTGCAATTCCACGGCAAAAGGCGTAGTGTGAACAGCAGTTTGCTGAAACCCCTGCCAGCGAGTGTATAGAGTTCCCAGAAGAGCCGTTCGCTTTTGGCTGGAGTTCAACAAAAACTCAATTAAATGCGTGGTGGTCGTTTTGCCATTGGTGCCCGTCACGCCTACCATCTTCAGGGTTTGAGCCGGATGACCATAGAAGGTCGTGGCTAGTTGGGCGCAGGCGATCGCCATATCCCTGGCTGGAACAATCAACGGAGCCGAATCCAATGTTGCTAGAGCCGCTTGAGCTTTACTAAACGCAGACTGAGACACGATCGCGGCAATCGCTCCCTGAGCGATCGCCCCAGACCAAAACTCGCCACCATCCACACGAGTTCCCGGCATCCCAATAAACACATCTCCCGGCTGACACGCCAAAGAATTGGTGGAAAGCCCCTTCACTTCCGCATCCAACGCCGGATGCTCTGACCATTGAGCCAAATCTGCGATCGCACCGAGCAATTCCCTCAATTTCATGTCAGCATCTCCTCACAAAATGCACCTCTATTGTGCGGGATCATTCAGATATTTCTGTAACATCTGCTCCAACTGGTCAACGGATGCACGGGGAGAAGGGCGAGGAAGGGGAATCGGAGCGTGAGGGAGCAAGGAAGCAGGGGAGGAATGTCCTTGATCAGTGGTCATTTGGACTTCAGCAACAGATGACGAATGACGAATGACAGATAACTCAGATTCCTCTGGCTTCTGTCCTTTATCCAACATCAAGACTGGAATTTCGTACTGATATTGCTGAAACCAATCCTCTCGGGTGGTGATATCTCGAATGTCCAGCACGAACTCGATTGTTTGAATTTGCTCCAGCTTTTCCTGAAGTCCTTCGCACAGATGGCATCCCGGCTTGCTGTAAAGAATTAAGCGCATAAATTGAACAAAATTTATTATTTCTACACCCTACACTGCATTTCGAGTCAAATCACACAGTTCGTCCCCCGATTTGGGTATGGTAGTTAGAGATACGGTTGGAGCTTTCCCCAAGTCAACGATGACCCAATCCATTGAACCTTTAACACAGCCCGCAAGCCTTGACCTGAAAAAACTGAATCAAAAGTTTGAAAAGGCTCACCCAAAGGATATTCTCGCCTGGTGTACGTTTAATATCCCAACCGGGTTGGTTCAAGTCAGTGCTTTTAACGTTGATGATATGCTGATTACCGATTTGCTGTATCGGGATCTGCAACCTGCCCAACCTGTTCCCGTGTTGTTTCTGGATACCCTACACCACTTTCCGCAAACCCTGGAACTGGTGGCACGCGCAACAGATCTGTATCACTTGAATTTGAAGGTTTACAAAATCCCTGGCGTTAAAACCCGTGAAGCCTTTGCCAAGAAATACGGTGAAGCCTTCTGGGAAAGAGATATAGAAAAGTTTTCTCACCTGACGAAAACTGAGCCATTGCAGCGGGGGCTAAAAGAACTAAAAACGATCGCCTGGATTACCGGACGACGACGCGATCAAGCAGGTACACGGACGGATATGCCCATTTTTGAGCTAGATGCTCAGAAGCGGATGAAGGTGAACCCCCTCGCAAACTGGACCCGTAAAGAAACTTGGGCGTATGTATTTGAACACGATGTGATTTACAACCCACTGCACGACCGGGGCTATCCCAGTATTGGCGATGACCTTACCCCGATCGCAACTCAATCTGGGGAAGACGAACGGGCTGGATGGGGCGAAATATGGGCGACAAAATAGGACACGTCGAAAATTCTTCCCCTATGCTTACTCAACTTCCCTTCCCCCTGGCTGTTTCGCAGGCTGACCATTTTGCAATCCGCTTTGCTCCCCTATGCCTTACGGAAGTATATGAACTGGCAGACGATGGGGCAAATGGGGCGATCGTCCTGATGAGCGGTATGGTTCGCAACAACACTGATGGTAAGCCAGTCGTCGCTTTGGAGTATCAAGCTTATGAACCAATGGCACTCAAAGTGTTTCAGCAAATTGCTAGCGAGATTCGCCAAACGTGGAATGATGTCACCCACGTCGTAATTCATCATCGAGTTGGCAAGTTGAGCATTGGAGAAGTGAGCGTTTTTGTGGCAGTCGGCTGTCCTCACCGCACCGAAGCCTTTGCAGCCTGCAAATACGCGATCGATACCTTGAAACACACCGCTCCCATCTGGAAAAAAGAACACTGGGCAGATGGCTCCACCAGTTGGGTTAGCATCGGTGCTTGTGAACAATCCTCGGATAGTTGTTAAGAGCGGAAATTAAACAAAATCGAGCTTC
The DNA here is from genome assembly GCA_033764965.1 of Leptolyngbyaceae cyanobacterium bins.302. Lineage (GTDB taxonomy): Bacteria > Cyanobacteriota > Cyanobacteriia > Leptolyngbyales > Leptolyngbyaceae > JSC-12. Next base: position 37,937 of record JANRIN010000164.1, read on the forward strand.
CTGGCTTGGGGCATAGCACCGCTATGCCCTTACAGGTAGACTGTTCGATCGCTCAAGAGTCAACCGTTACAGCCTGAGTTGCCGATCGCCGCTTGCGTAAAACACCGACACTGAGACCGATTAACCCCGGTAACAAAGCAGGGGTGGGAATCGGTTGGATATCATAAGTCACCGGTCCCGCAAGCAGTCCATTTGAGTTTGGATTAAACGGACTGCCATCAAAGCCATTGAAGACTGGACCTCCGAATAATGGGTCAAAAGCGATAACAAATGACCTAATGGGTCCAGGATTGAGTAAAGATTCAACGATATAATCCAAGCTCTGTAGAGACCCACCAGCAAAGTTGATTGTCGGATAATCGGGAAAGCCTGAATCACTCGCCTGTGTGTAAGTATTATTCAAAAAGTTGAAGGAAAGATCAATCAAACCGTTGCTCTGATTGATAATTTGATTGCCATTACTAGGATCGATGATCTGAATCGCTGGATCAGACAAAGCCGCATCATTGTAAGTGAAGTGACCAAAAAAAGACTGACCTTCTAATAAACCCATTGTGACATCGACTCGAAAGTGATTGGTGATAATGGCGGCTTGGGCGGCACTGCCGGACAGCACAGCAGCAGCAGTCAGAGCAACGCCTACGATCGCGGACATGAATACTTTATTGATCACAACAAATCTCCTGCATCAAAGGTGAATAGGTAACGGTAGATGCAAAAGTGTTCTACAAGGTGCCTTTCTAACGGCTTGATACCACAACTTTAGTTGGAATTACTGAGACCTGTCGAAAACATTCTTGTCACTTCAGAGCAAAATCTTGCTACAACTGACGAAACTGTTGGGGGGTTAGCCCAGTTTGCTTCCGAAAATGCTTGGCTAGATGGCTTTGACCACTAAATCCACAGTGCAATGCCACGGCTGTAATGGTAAGTTCGGAGCGTTTGAGTAATTGCTTGGCTCGTTCCACCCGTTGCTGAATCAAATATTGATGCGGCGTAATTCCCATTGATCGCTTAAAGAGGCGACAAAAGTAATACTGGCTCATATTCAACTCATTTGCGATCGTGCTTAAAGATAAGTTCTCGCCCAAGTGTACATCGATATATTCCAGCGCTTGCTCTAAGTTGTGTCTGGATAGCCCATCTTCATAAGTGCGAAATGAGTGCGTTCGAGTAGCATAATAGCGTAGTAAATGAGCTGACAGAGCAGTTGCCATCGAATCTGCATAGAAGTGACTGCCAATCCCATCCAGTGCTAAACTCTGCCTCAGAGCCAGCCCAATCTGCCGAATCAGCAAATCCGGGCGTTTAAGTTCCAGCAAGAGTTCAACCCGATCGGGATTGACCGATTCAGGGGCGATTTGTGCCACAAAGCTGGGTTCCAAATAGCAGTGAATGAATTCAAACAGGTTCGATTCTGTGGTTGCATAAATTTTGTAAGGCAATTCCGCTGGAAAAAACTCAATGCAACTGGCATAGTCTGGCTCCTGAAAAGAGAATGTATGAAGGTGTCCTTCTGTCAAAAATTCAGCTTCTACTGAGCGGTGCCCTACAGGAATAATGACAATGTGCTGAGGATTGGCTATTTCTGGCAGATCGATAGCGGTTTGACGATGATGGGCAAGCTGAATGCCGCTCCAACCAGATTGGTAGCTGGTCAGCAAGGGCGGATTTGATAAGATGTGGGATAAATCGGCGCAATCAACAATTAGGGGGTGTGCTGAGGGCATGGGTTTGAGTGATTAGATGAAGAAACATCCTGCGATCGCACCCTGCTTACTTTCTCTCACACCCCATTCGCGATCGCAAACTGCTGCTTCAATTCTTGATGCAACCTTGATGAATTTTATAGAATAAAAACTAAAGGCGGAGAGCCAGCAGCAAATGTCACTCAGCCGAAGGTCATCTTCAAATTTGAGACTCTAAACAAACTGAGGCTTATCTAGGTGGCGACGGCTGTAAGTCGCTAATCTAACATACGGGACAAAAAGCTTGAAAAGATAAGCAGGGTCGAGTTTCATCAGAATTACCACACTCATGAGAAACCCTATGAGCCAATATAGCGGATTAACCCTCTTCGGTCACTCTAAGCAGATGGAAAGATGAGTTGCAGATTTAACTCATGCACCAGTGGACAGATGAAGCCATTCATTTTCTGCGTCAATTGCTCAAATCCGGTTTGCAGTGAAGCGATAGGAAAGACCTCTAACCAGCGTTTGAGCCAATTGAAACAAATCAACGGTTGGATGATTAAGCGCAAATTGTTGAGCAGATTCTTCCAACCCCGTTGGTTGTCCCACCAAGGGTGTTGCACGAACTGTTGATGAGCCAGTGGACACGAATCGTTAAACTGGTCGGCAAACAAACTGACCATGAGAAAGGCACTCATGACTATCTCCCACCACTTCTCGATTTGCTCATAATTGGTCATCCGAAAGTCAGCCCATCCTAAAGCATCTTTGGCTGGCTTGAGTCCCTATTCAATCCAGGTTCTAAACCCATAGCGGTCACCAATTTCTTGTAGTTTGACCGCAGGGGCACAAACCATCACGAATGAGGTGGAATTATCCGGTAAGGTTTTGGGATCAGTCGTCAACAGCCAATACCCCTTGCGGTGACGCTTGCCATAAATCACCTCTGCCATGTAGCGAGTCTCCGTGGTGCCATTGCGAAAGGTGCGGTTGAATTCTTGCCAAGGCTCTTGGTACACCTCCTGGTCTTGCGGGAGCCACAGAGCATGATTGCTCCGAATCGCCAGGATGTAAGGCAGGTTTAATTCGTCTAAAACGTTGACAAAATTGACCTGACTTTCGCCATACAAGCTATCTGCCAGCACCAGTTCAAATTGAAATCCCATCGCTTGTAATTGTCGAATCATCGTCGCTGCGATTTGCGGTTTGCTTTGATACTCCTCTTTCTCCTTGAGTCGTTCTTTGGGTTTGTAGACTTCAAAGGTCAATGGCAAAAACATGCCATCGACTAGACCATAGGCTGTCACCGCCACGATGCCATTTTCTTTCTTCCCGACATTGCCGATGTATTGCCGTTTGACGTAGTCTGTACTGGTGCCCTTCTTACAATCTCCTGTCTCATCGATTAATAAAATCAATGACTGACCATTGAGGACTTTGAGAATGATTTCCAAGCGTCTTTGACGCAGCGAGTCTGCCTGCCAAGGAGATTTCCACAAGAAGTGATGTAA
>JANRIN010000169.1:0-5035 GCA_033764965.1 Leptolyngbyaceae cyanobacterium bins.302
CACACCTAGATTATTGATTTGCACATTGCCACTGACCCCAAATTGAGAACTTGCCGTGATGTCATTTTCGGGTGTGAGTTGAGGGCGAAACTTGAGTCCAAAAATGCCTTGAGTTGTGATTTGAATGCTGCCCCCGCGACCCCTGACCGCATTGGCAATAATATCGCTATTCCCCCAACCCACCACAAACAGCGCATTGATATTGATATTTCCCCCATTCCCTGTGCCACCAGCTTCAGCATTGAGTTGACTAAAGTCACGCAGGTACACCAATTTAGACAAGTTGAGGTTAATATTGCCGCCATCGCCAGCAGCGGTAGTGGCAGTGATCGAAGAGCCGTTGCGTAAGGTGAGCCAGTCTCCAGTTAGATTCACAGTGCCGCCGTCGCCTGTACCCGTACTCCGGGTGGTGATTTGAGAATTGTTCCATAGAGTCGTGCGACTGGCTTGCAGGTTCAAGTTGCCAGCCTTTCCACTGCTACTAGCGGCACTGGAAAGACTCGCATTGGTATCTAAATTAACAGTGTTGGCACTGACTGTGAGATTACCCGCATTACCGATGCTTTGGGAATTCACACTCACCATCGCCCCATCTTGCACCTGGAGAGTTCCTGTTGTCAGTTGAATACTCCCTCCATTGCCCGTTGAAGACACAGTGGCATTGCCAAAAATGCCACTAAACGGTCCGATATTATACTCAACGTCCGAATAATCTTGTTCAGGGATGTAGGCTGATTGCCGCTCAGTGTGCAAGGCATCCTCTCCGGACAGCAAAATGCGATCGCGGGCATTGACTGTAATCGTTCCGGCATTGCCCTGGCTGCGGGTGCTTGCCATCACCTGTCCACCCGACACAACATCCAGACGGTCTACTTGAAGGTCAATGTTTCCCCCGTTGCCTTGCCCCGCAGACGTGCTGGCACTAATTAAGGCTCCATCACGAATCACAAGTGATGAACTGGTGAGATTGATATTGCCACCATTCCCAGTTGAAATTGTAGGCTTTTTGGAATCGGGTAGAACGCTACTGATAATGCCTGTATTTTGAGTCGCTATTACCCCTCGTGTTGTCTCACCGCTGAGTTCGACAGTGTTCGCATTCACGATGATGTTACCTCCATTACCACTTGCTTTCGTAGCTACATTCAACTGTGCCCCATTCAAAAGCTTTAGAGTTGAAGCGGCAACATTGATGGTGCCAGCATTGCCAGAACTACTCGTGCGGCTATTGAGTTGTGCATCGTCAAGCTCAATATAATCTGCACGAAAGGTGATGTTGCCAGCGTTGCCGCCACCGAATGTATCGCTATTAAACCCTCCATCATCTCTTGCGACAATTGATCGAGCCGTCACATTGATGTTGCCTGCCTTTCCCCCTTGTTTACCGAAAGATGTGGTGGTGTAGCCACTACTACCATCCATATAAAAGCTATCAGTGATGATGTTTAAGTCGCCGCCATTGCCAGAGCCTCCCGTAGTCGTGTTGCCTCCGGTTGAATTACGAACACTCATCTTGTTACTAATTAACGTTGTGGTGCCACTATTTCCCTGTCCCAACGTCATGTTCACCAGTCCGGCTCCATTAGCGTAGGTCAAAACATCACTCAGGATCTTGATGTTCCCAGAATTCCCTTGAGAGAATGTCACGGTAACAACGGCGCTGGCTTTACTGCTTGCGTCATCTATTAGAAAACGAGGATCGCTGTTGAAGGTAACTTCTTTTCCTGATAATGAGATGTCTCCAGCATTGCCCGTTCCACCCCAAGCCACAGATACAATCGAACCCTGATTGTATAGGGTAATTTGGGGGGCTGAGATGCTAATACTCCCGGCATTTCCTGCTCCATCCACGTCTGTTCGGATTTCACTATTTTCTTGAATCAGGATAGACGATGCAGCATTGACCGCGATCGCCCCTCCATTTAAATCACCCCGATTATAGGATTGAAATTTGGACTCATTACTCAGGAGAAGGTTTCTGCCAGCTACAGTAATTGCAGCACTGCCAGTCCCACTGCCATCAACATCTGCGCCCTGGGTAAATTGCAAATCTTGGAAGGTTTGAACACTGCGACTATCAACTGACCAGCCTCCAGGTACAGATTGAAGTCCAGCCTGACTACTTCCTCCCAGACTGGCAAGTTCAATTCGTCCATTTCCGCCATCGACTCGTAACTGTCCACCCGTTTGAGTAATGTCGCCACCAATGAGCGCTAGAGTGTTGCCACTGGGTACTTGGAGTTGGGCAGCATTGACCGCGATCGCGCCTGGATTATTGCCCATCTGTAGCCCGATCGGCACACTCACCGTCAGCAGAGATGTAGATAAAGGGGTTGCAGTACTGATAAACTCTGCACCATTGGCAAACTTGATGCTGTTCGCCGTCGTGCCGACAAAAGAACCACCAATATTTAGAGCAGCATTGGGTCCAAAAATAATTCCCGCTGGATTCATCAAGAACAGGCTGACGGGGTTGCTGCTGTTGATCGTGCGAATCAGCCCGTCAATGGTAGAAACATTGCCCCCCGTAACCCGGCTAAAAATCGTTGAAATTGTAGGGGTTGTGTTGAGGTCAAACGTGGCAGAACCGCCAGTAGGGACAGAAAACTGTTGGAAGCTATGGTAAAGATTGGTGCCTGCGGCTGTGCCATTGGTAATGGTGTAAGTGTTGCCGGATTGGGTGACGGTAGTGTTGAGTGTGCCATCAGGTGTGACCTGTGCCTGGGCGATCGCGGTCATAAACGGAATGCACAACAATCCACCCGCGATGCCAAGCACCAATTTGGAACTCATAAAAGCACCTGAATGATTTTTGCAAGAGGACGATACTTTTAAAGTGCCCAAGTTGAGGAAATTCAAGAGATGACAGTCAAAATCTGGCTCAACGAGCCATCGCCTCTGCACAAGTAGCCTGAGCAGAAAAGCTGGAGGTCGGCTCAGGAGTGGCAATCAGTTCAAGGGTGCCGTTGGAGTGGTGTTTAATGCCACTGGCTTCAATAATGGGGTGGGGTGGGGTGGGGGGTGGGGTGTGGGCGATAGGTTTACCAGACGACTGCAACTGAGAAACATCGCGAATGTCATTCCAGGGGCGATCGCTCTCGACTTGCTCTGTGGGATTAGGCGGCAATCCCCCCGTTCCAATAGCGACAAAGCGACTGCCCTGAGCATTGCACCCCGTGGCAATTTGCTGGCTGGGGTCGGCTAAATCCACAGACAGTTGCTCGATTCCTGCACTGGGATCAATCCCTAGATTATTGATTCGCACGGTGCCGCTAACACCGAACTGAGAACTGGCAGTAATGTCGTTTTCTGGTGTGAGTTGATTGCGAAACTTGAGTCCAAAAATACCCTGAGTGGTGATTTGAATACTACCACCGCGACCTTTCACCGCATTGGCAACAATATCGCTATTTTCGAATCCAGCGATGATGGGAGCATTGATGATAATATTTCCGCCATCACCCGTTCCCCCAGCGGTTGCAGTGATTTGGCTACGATCGCGCAGTAGCAACAAGCTCCCAACTTGTAAGTTGATGTTGCCACCCTCGCCCAAAGCTGTTTCTGCCTGAATCACAGATTGGTTTTTCAATTGAATAGAATCAGCGGTGATGTTGATACTCCCACCATCACCACTTCCTTGATTGGCGACACTCACGGTTCCGCCATCTTGCAATATCAAGCTTGGGGTTCTAATCTGGATGGTTCCTGCATCGGCAGTCAAGTTGCCGCTTAAACCCAGGAGTTGCTGACGTGCCAGGTCTTCGTACAGGACAAACGAGTCAATTCTGCTAGGATTCACATGACTGCGCCCACGAATGAGAATAGATTCTGTGGCATTGATTCGCACATCTCCCGCATTACCGGCAGCAAAAGATCGGGTTGTAACGATGCCCCCATCCAGTAGTTGTAACCGGGCGGTGTCCAGGATGATGGTTTTGGCATTGCCAGTGCTGAAGGCGGATGAACTAATTCTCGTGGCAGACAGTAAATTACTACTGCCTTGCACGATCGTATCCTGGTTGCGAATGGTCACTTGACCACTGGAACCGCTACCCCGCGATAAGGAAGATACTCCTCCACCGTTGGAGATGAGTAAACGATCGCCATTGATGGAAACATTGCCAGCACTGCCAGCACCCACGGTAGTCGTGTTAATCACACTGCCAACTAAAGTGAGGGGTGAAAAGCCAGAAATCTCCACGACTGAGGCATCAATCTGAATATCACCACTGGTAGCTCCTCTAAAGGTTAAATTGTTGAATGCTGCTCCTTGCTGGAGGCTCAAGCGGGGCGTGATGACACGAGCGTTGCTACCTGTACCACTCCCTAATGTTTCACTTCGCACTCCGCTGACTTCATCGACTAAATCGATGCTTTCCGATGCTTGAAGCAGAATGTTACCCCCAGAAAGATGACCGCGATTTTGTGCCATCACAAGGGAAGAATTCATGAATTGAATCTGTCGTCCTTGCACTTGCACAGAACCCGCATTGACTCCGCTCACATCCAGCAGTGATCGCCCAGCCAGCCGCACATCCCGCAAACTCTGTACCTCCTTCCAGTCCAGCGTCCACCCCTGCATTGTTGGGTTGAGGTTGACTGTGCCATTTGTTCCAGCCCCTAACTCAATCTGTCCTCCCGGTGCCGCAAGAATGCCTCCCGCTAACGCCACACTGCCCCCTACGAGCGCCAGCGTTTTGCCCGGTTGCACTCGCAGCCCTGATGTACTCATACCCGCGCCCACGGTCGATGTACGCGCGTTGAGCCGTAAACCATGCCCCCTGCCTTGCACCTGAATCGCCCCCGGATTTTGCCCCATTTGCAATCCGATCGGGACGCTAACGGTTAGTAGTGAGGTAGTGGCAGGGGCGATCGCGCTAAATTCTGAACCATCGGCAAACTTGATGCTGTTCGCAGTCGTGCCGACAAAGGAACCACCAATATTTAGAGCAGCATTCGGTCCAAAAATAATCCCCGCTGGATTCATCAAGAACAGGCTGACCGGATTGCTACTGTTGATCGTGCGAATCAGCCC
>JANRIN010000176.1:0-16939 GCA_033764965.1 Leptolyngbyaceae cyanobacterium bins.302
TAAATCCCCCTTCAAAATGGGGACTTTGAACGGTTCGGCTCCCTCCTTTTTAAGGAGGGTTGGGGAGGATCAAAGGGTTCTAAAACACGCCCTAGAATGGGAGACTTTAACCTTTTGATCCCCCTTAAATCTCCCTTTTAAGGGGGACTTTGAGTGGTTCGGTTCCCTCCTTTTTTAAAGAGAGTTAGGGAGAATCGAAAGGCTTTAAAGCACTGCCAAATACTTTCAAAGTGAACAATACACTCACCCTTAATGGATTTGGCAATTGACTCTATTCAGGCTTGCTCGACTCAAGTTGCTGAGGGATAAATCGACTTGAGCAAAACTTGTTTAGTCTTACTTCCATGAAATTAAATTCGCTAAAGTTTCGCCTGCCAGCGGTATATCGCTCCAAAAACTCATTTAGATTTATCTTCTACGACCTTTGCAATCTCTAAATGTTCAAATTTACTCCCTAATGATCAAATGATGATTTGAGTCTACGATGAGTTTATTTAGCTGCTGAAGCTGATTGATTAATCGAGTGATCGTTACTCTCGTTGTGCAGCAAGTTGCAGCGAGATCCTCATGAGTCAAGCGAATTTTTAACCGAGTCCCTTCCGGTACGGATTCTCCAACCTCTTGTTTTAATAACTCCAGTAAACTAACCAAACGGTCTGCAACCCGTTGCTGTCCATGAATTGCGAGTAACATTTCGGCTTGCTGAAGTCGCTGGCTAAGTTGAGGGAGAAGGCGCTGTTGAAGTTGAGAGCAGACTGTAAATTCGTTGGCAGGAATGCGCCAGAGTTCAGTGTTCATCAGTGCTTTTGCTTCATAGAGCGGCAAGGTAGTCAGGCTGGAGCCAAACGGCGCAGAGGGTCCTACTAACCCAATTACAACCTCCTGCCCACTCTCTAGAAACGTCGTTAGTTTAACTATGCCTGAGTGTACTTGCCAGATGATGTGAGGCTCAAATGGAATCGTTTCTCCTTTGTTATACAGTTCGATCGGGTAATCTAGTTGATTATTGTTGTGGGACTGCTCCAAGTTAATTCCCCACTCTTGGCGACTCAGAGGACGCAGAAGCCAGCGCAACATTGGTTCGGTTGTTGCTGATTGACTTGTTTTTACCAAAGCTTTAACTACAACACTAGCTGTAGCAGAAGGTTGTAAGCAAAGTTGCCATTCTTGTTTCCAGGGTCGCTGTTGGAGGCGCTGCAAATCAGATTCAAAGGTTGATCGCTGGTCAGGCACTACGAAAGAGGCGAGCGATCGCCGCTTTAATAAGGCTGGTGGAAGGTTGAACAACCTCGCAGTAGCTTGGTTGATTGTTTGAATTTTGCCGCTTGCATCTGTGCATAGATAGGCATCGGGAATAAATTCTAGCAATTCCTGATAGTTCTCTTGGGCTGCTGCGGTTGCCCGATCAGCCGATAAAATCTGTTCATTCTGCTGATGCAGTAATCCGGCAGCAATCTGAAGTCGCTCAGAAGCAACTCCTAACTCTTTCAGTGCCTTTGAAACCAAAGTAGAGGAAGGATTAAAGCCAATCTCCTGGTACAAATTATTCAAGCGATCAGACATCGCCTCAACTTGCTGCACAAACTTAGAAGCCCCGATGTTCATACACTAGAAATCAATTACTTTGAGAGGAAGTACTTTGCAAGAATTGGTAATGAGATATACTGTGACATACTGCTGTTGAAGTTCACGTATAACTTATTGGTTTACTTGTGTATAAGACGTGTTTGACTTAATTTGTCACAGGTATACCCAATGCAAAAAATTCTACTGTCTACAAAGCTTTGCTCGGTTCGTTGCCGTTTATCTCTCCAACCGATCGATTTACATCAAAAAAATTAAAGTTGTTATTGCACCCGCATTTCACAAACCGCTTTAAAGTGAAAGAACTTCTTGCACATTAGGGTACTGAATTTTAGTTCATGACTACTGACCCATCCCCTCAGCCACCGATGTCTGAATTGACTGGAGATGAGATCGACTCTTTGCAGCAAAACCCGGTAGAGGCTCCCTTTCCCGTGGTGGGGATTGCTGCCTCTGCGGGTGGCTTGGAAGCCTTTACTCAGTTATTGAACCACCTACCTACAGATACGGGGATGGCGTTCGTGCTGATTCAGCATTTAGACCCCAACCACGAAAGTTTGTTAACAGAAATTTTGGCTCGATCAACGCAAATGCCAGTACGAGAGGTGCAGAACGGCATGGCGGTGGAGCCAAACCAGGTCTATGTGATTCCGCCTAACACCAAAATGGTTTTGTCTGAGGGGGTATTGCAATTGTCGCCGCGCGAAAAGGTGTTTGGGCGGTATATGCCAGGGGATGCCTTTTTTGCTTCCCTGGCAAACGATCGCGGACACAAAGCGATCGCCATTGTTTTATCTGGCACCGATGGGGATGGTTCTCTGGGGTTGAAAGCGATTAAAGCCGTGGGTGGGGTGACGTTTGCTCAGTGTGAGGACACGGCAAGATTCGACAGTATGCCCAACACGGCGGTTGCCTCTGGGAATGTGGATTTTGTGCTGCCTCCCGCCCAGATTGCTGAAGAATTGGCAACCTTGAGCCGTAACCCGATGCTGGAGTGTCCCCTGCCCCTGAACACAGTTGCGGAAGTACCCGAAGCGCAAGATGCCCTGATGACTATTTTTGCATTGCTGAGAGCAAACTCTGGAGTTGATTTTAGCCGCTACAAACCCACCACGATCGATCGCCGGATTCAGCGACGGATGTTGTTGTATAAGCTGGAACAGTTGGAGGATTATGCGAACTATCTGCAAGTGCATCCGGCAGAAGTGAAAGCGCTCTACGAAGAAATTTTGATTCATGTGACCAGCTTTTTCCGGGATGCGGAAGCATTTGAACGGCTGAAAACTCAGGTCTTCCCAATCATCACCCAAAACAAATCGACAGAATTTCCCATTCGTATTTGGGTCGCGGGGTGTTCTACAGGGGAGGAGGTGTATTCGATCGCCATCTGCTTGCTGGAGTTTTTAGCAGATAAAGTGACGCAACCACCGATCCAAATTTTTGCGACGGATATTAGTGAGCAGGCGATCGAAAAAGCCAGATTAGGAATTTATGCTGAGAATCAGATGGTGGATGTTGCAATCGAGCGTCGCCGTCGCTTCTTTTATGCGTTGGAAGGCGATCGTTACCAGATCACTAAAGCCGTCCGCGAACTGTGTGTGTTTGCTCGGCAAAATTTGGGCAGCGATCCACCATTTTCTAACCTGGATTTGATTAGTTGTCGTAATGTGCTGATTTATCTAGGTGAATCGTTGCAAAAGCGAATCATCCCCATCTTTCATTACAGTCTCAACCCATCTGGCTTTTTGCTGCTGGGCACGTCCGAAAGCATCGGTCAATTTTCTGACCTGTTTACCCTGGTCGAAAAAAAGAATCGGCTCTACTCTAAAAACGTCACTGCGACTCGTCCTGTATTTTCGTTTACCCCCAGCAACCACCCGATCGCTCGCGTCAACGATCAACCGGCGATGCAGGTGCCAACGGAAGCCTTTGACCTCCACAAGAAAGTGGATCAACTGATTGCGAATCACTATGCGCCGGTCGGGGTGGTCGTTGACGACAAGATGCAGGTGCTACAACTTCGGGGAGACATCGATCGCTACCTGAAACTGGTTCCTGGAGTAGCGAACCTCAACCTTTTTAATCTGGTGCGAACAGGCTTGCTGGTAGAGTTACGGGCTGCCATCTACCAAGCGCAACGCCAAGAAATACCTGTCATCAAGAATGCACTCCGGCTGGAAGAGGGCGATCGCTCCAGAGTTGTCAACCTTCAGGTCATTCCGTTTCGGGTGCCAATCTCAGAAGACCGCCGCTTTTTGGTGCTATTTGAAGATGCAGCTCCTGGCAGCAGCGTCAATTCTCTTGAGATAGAGAACATCCCAGGCGACTTAGAGCAGGAGATTGCGCGATTAAAGCAAGAACTAGCAGCCGTCACTCAGGAACGAGCCGCAACTCAAGAATATTTACAGGCAGTGATTCAAGAGCAGGAGCATACCAATCAAGACCTCAAAGTTGCAAATGAAGAAATCCTATCGAGCAATGAAGAACTGCAAAGCACGAATGAGGAGTTAGAAACTGCTAAGGAAGAAATTCAAGCGACTAATGAAGAACTGAATACAACAAATGAAGAACTTCGCAGTCGCAACGCTGAGTTGCATCAAGTGAATAATGATTTGACTAACTTATTGAGTAGCATCAATATCCCAATTTTGATGTTGACCAATGATTTACGAATTCGTCGCTTCACGCCAACGGCACAGCGATTATTTAACTTCATTCCGAGTGATGCCGGCCGACCGCTGAGTGATATCCGCGCCAACCTCAACATTCCAGACTTGGAGCCAATGCTGTTGGACGTGTTGGAAACTTTAAGCCCTAAGGAACTCGACGTGCAAACCCAGGGCGGACACTGGTACAACCTGCGAATTCGCCCCTATCGCACGATCGAAAATCAGATTGATGGCGTGGTTATGGTGTTGTTTGACATTGATGCCCTCAAACGCAGTGCGGACACTCTGGAATCCGCCCGCAATTATGCCGAAGCGATCGTTGAAACGGTGCAAGTGCCGTTGCTGGTGCTAGAGCCTGATTTTCGGGTGACCACCGCTAACCGCGCTTTTTATGAAACGTTTCAGGTTGTCCTTCCAGAAACCGCACAAATGCCCCTGTTTGAGCTGGGCAACGGTCAGTGGAACATCCCCGGACTGCAACCGCGACTGGAAGAAGTTCTAGCGAACGATAGCAGTTTGCAAAACTTTGAAGTGGAGCACGATTTTGAACGGATTGGACGCAAGGTGATGCTGCTGAATGCCTGGAAGATTCTGCAATCTGGGGAAACTCCCCGAATCTTGCTGGCGATCGAAGACATCACCCAGCGTAAGCAGTTTGAAATTGAGCGGTCGTGGCTTTTGAGCCAGGAACAACTTGCCCGTCAGGAAGCGGAGGCGGCAAATCGTGCCAAGGATGAATTTTTATCTAACCTGTCCCACGAACTCCGGAATCCGCTCAATTCCATGTTGGGTTGGGCACAACTGCTCCGCACCGGTCAACTGGATGAAGCCAATATTGAACGTGCTTTAGACGTAATCGATCGCAATGCTCAGGCACAAGCTCAATTAATTGAGGATTTGCTCGATCTTTCCCGCGTCACCAGCGGCAAGCTACACCTCAACACAGAACCGCTAGATCTAGCTTCTGTCATCAATGCTGCGATCGATATCGTGCAACTCGCTGCAGACGCAAAGCAAATTCAACTGGTGTCGCAGGTTAGCTCGATGACTGTTGTTGGCGATCGCGATCGCTTGCAGCAAGTCCTATGGAATCTGCTGACAAACGCAATTAAATTCACCCCAGTGGGGGGACGAGTCGAGGTGCGCTTAGAAGAATTGGGGAGTAGGGAGCAGGAATTAGGGAGATTGGATGAAAACTTCTCTCCCCATCCCGCTTTCGCCCAAATCACCGTTGCCGACACGGGGCAGGGGATCTCAGCCGAGTTGTTACCCCACATCTTCGATCGCTTCCGTCAGGGCGATTCCAGCACCAGTAAAGCGAAGCAGGGGTTGGGGTTAGGGTTAGCGATCGTGCGCCAGATTGTGGAACTACACAGTGGGACGGTGTGGGCAGCAAGTCCGGGTGAAGGACAAGGAACAACGATGATCGTGAGATTGCCTCTGTCAATAAGAACAGAGGAGCAAGAACAGAGGACGGAGGATTTAGCCCTCAGCCCTCAGAACTTAGCCCTCAGCGCTTCCCTGACAGGGGTGCGAGTCTTGGCGGTGGATGACGAAGTGGATAGTCTCGACCTGATGCAGTACATCTTAGAATCGGTGGGGGTAGAGGTCGTAACGGTGACTTCCACCAGGGATGCGATCGCGGCTCTCGCCCAATCCCCCGACCGATACGATGTGCTGTTGGCTGACATTGGGATGCCAGAGGAAGATGGGTTGATGCTAATCCGCCAAGTGCGAGCGCTAGACGCAACCGCCGGGGGACTAATTCCCGCCGCCGCAATTACTGCCTATGTCAGAGAGCATGAGCAGCAAATGGTGATCGAGGCTGGATTCCAAATGCACCTGGCTAAACCCATTGATCCACAACACTTGATCTGGCTGGTGGCAACCCTGGCGGGACGAGTGGGAGGATAACAAGCAAAAAGCGATGGCTGGACACGACATCATTGTAATTGGCACCTCAGAGCCATTACGGTTTCGGTATCACACAGGGCACGCCTTCACCGCCGACGTATTTCTGTCAGAGCAAATTCACGCGATCGAAAATGCGTTGTGGTCGGCAGTGCAGGCAATGAAAGAAAAAGTCACCTTCTCGCGTCACATGGCAGAACGAATGGCAAGTGATACCAATTTGACTTCGATACGCTCCAGATTGAGATCCCTCTGCCTGCGGCTTCCCCTTTATCAAGGGGGATTAAGGGGGATCGGCGCAAAGTATGTGCTGCCATCACTGTTTAAATCGGTATGACAATCTACAGAATGCTGCCACCCAATATGCCGATCACGCAAATCAGCTAGATGCTGAAATATCGATTATTTGAGGGATCATTCGCACTGGGTTTGCCACCCAACCCACGATCGCTCCTGAGCAGGAGAATTAAGTCAACCCAATGATGCTTTATAGCGTTATAATGGAAATTGAGAATAAGATTAGGTTGCAGTGTTTGTTTCAACTATTGAAGGTTTTTCTACGTTTGGTATTGACGGGCTTCTCTCCGAAATCTCACTCTCTACATTCCCTTTTTGGAGACTGGTTTATGTCAATTTATGTTGGTAACCTATCTTACGAGGTTACAGAAGCGGATATGACGGCTGCATTTGAACAATACGGCTCCGTCAAGCGCGTTCAACTCCCCACCGATCGCGAAACAGGTCGGATGCGTGGCTTTGGTTTCGTGGAAATGGGCACTGATGCTGAAGAAGCGGCTGCTATCGACGCGCTTGATGGCGCTGAATGGATGGGTCGCGATCTCAAGGTCAACAAAGCCAAACCCCGCGAAGACCGAGGTTCTTCCTTTGCTGGTGGCAATCGTCGAGGTGGCTTCTCTCGCAGCTATTAAGAAGTGTGGTTTAATAACCTGAAATTCTGCGTAGGATGCCGTTAGAGTAGCGTAACGCATCGGCTTTAGGCTTTAATGCGTTACGGCTAGCGCCTAACACATCCTACAAAATGAGTTCATTTTTACTTAGCTCCTGTTCCAAGCTTTTGCACGATTTGTTGAATGCTAGCAAGGTCAATGTAATAGTGAGCCGCATCGATCAAATTGGAATTTGTCATCGATCGCAATCCCACTACTTCAACTCGCACACCTTTCATTGCGATCGCATCCACCACATAGACAAAATCCCCATCGCCACTGACTAACACAGCTGTGTCGCAATGTTGGGACAACTGCATCATATCGACTGCAATTTCTACATCTAGATTGGCTTTCTTCGTCCCGTCAGGAGCTTGACTGACCACTTTAGTAATGACGCGGAAGCCGCTATAACTCAGCCACTGGAGAAATCGATGTTGATTGTTGTCTGCTGGGTTGCGTCCTGCATAGAAAAATACATGAACTAGATGATCTTTAGCAGTTAAAAGATGCAGAAGTTTGATGTAATCAATTTCGATGTTGAGATGGGACGCGGCATAAAACAAGTTGGCACCATCAATAAAGACCATTACTCGACCACGATCGCCCTGATTGGGCATGAAGCTTGCATTGGCAGGTGAATAGGGTATCTCCTGGTACAGTAGAGGACTGGTGAAATCGCAGCTTTGATTAACCTGCTGGGCTGGTTCTCCTAAATTTTTTCCCTTTAAAGTAATATCTAACATAGATAACTCCTGGGTGAAGTAGTTAGTAAAGACGATATATATCCTGATAGCAATGTCCACAGCGCCAGTAGATTTGTCCTGAGCGCACGTGTCGGAGTAGCACATTTGAGCAGCAAGGACAATTTAGCCGACTGAGCATCGTCCGGCTTGGCGATGGAGATGTACTTGGTTGACTGTAACGCAAATGCCTGCAACGAGCAGTATATCTACTGGATAAACCCATTTGATCGTGTGATGAAGCTTCCATCTTAGTAACCAGCAAATACTACGTCTTAATGATTGGAGTTTTAAGGTGCTCGCCCTCAGCAATATGATTAAACCGAGTGAACAACTCTAATAGTTAACACCTTGAAAGCATTCCTCTTCTGTACTCTTGACTGTATTCATTGCAGTTCTCTGATCAACAAGAATCAGTATGACGTTTTAGAGCCAAATAGTCTGTCTGATTCAATGTTTTATTTATGTATAACTTATACAAAAGTGACTAAAACACTCTAAAGTTATAGTTTATTTTGACTTGATTATCCACAAAGATACAAAACCTATTTAACTTTTTTTGATTTAGTTAAAGGTATCCACCTTGAATTGGAGGAATCATCACTCATGACTACAACATTCATCAAGGCTCCTAAATTTCACACAACACAGCAGGTTAGCTTTGTGGGGGGAGAAGGAACTGTGCAAAGCTACAAACCCGATGGTGGCACCTGGATATATCTAATTAAAATGCCGTGGGGAGTAGCCCCCAACTTTGGCAGAGTTGGGGCAGAAACGACGGTATGTCTCATTGAGGCAGATTTATATATAAGAGAATCTCTCAATCAGATAAACCTACGTGCAGCTTGATCTATTCATCAAAAGGAGACTGTGTGTCTGTTCAATTATTAAGTAACCCCAAGAATGAGCAACCCCTCGTGATCAGTTGGCGAAATGTCGCCTTTTTCAGCACTATTCATGGGTTAGCGCTACTTGCTCCCTGGTTTTTCTCCTGGTCAGCTTTGGGAGTCGCGATCGCGCTTTACTGGCTATTTGGCAGCCTTGGCATTTGTTTGGGTTACCATCGCTTGCTGACTCATCGCAGTTTGCAAGTGCCAAAGCTGCTAGAGTACACCTTCGCGCTGTTGGGGGCACTCGCGATTCAGGGCGGACCCATCTTTTGGGTTGCTGGACATCGCTTGCACCATGCCTTTACTGAAGATATTGATAAGGATCCTTACTCGGCTCGGCGTGGCTTTTGGTGGAGTCACATACTTTGGATTATGTACCCTCGGGCTGAGTTTTTTGCAGCCGAAACCTATTGTAAATACGCACCCGATTTAGCCCGCGATCGCTTTTACATCTGGCTCGATCGCTATTTCCTATTTCTTCAACTACCGCTAGGAGTGCTGTTGTATGTGTTGGGTGGTTGGTCGTTTGTGGTTTACGGAGTGTTTGTCCGAGTGGTATTCCTCTGGCATACCACCTGGTTGATCAACTCAGCCACACACCTATTTGGCGATCGCACCTTTGAAACAGACGATGGATCGCGCAATCTTTGGTGGGCAGCACTCTTAACATTTGGCGAAGGTTGGCACAATAACCACCATGCTCACCCCAATGTGGCAAAGGCTGGCTGGAAATGGTGGCAAGTAGATGTTACTTGGTGGGTCATTCAAAGCCTGAAGACGGTGGGATTAGCCCAAAAAGTAGTGATGCCACCCTTGAATGCAGGGTTAAACCAATGGTCTTGATGCCCCTCGATTTTCTACTGCGGTGGCTCACCGGATTGCTGGCGATCGCTTTACTCGGTGGAGGTATTTACATCCTGCATGAGTGGTATGAAGGCAATTTGCTCGATCGCGCCTGGTTGATTGCAGGCTGGGCAATGGTGATCTGGTCTTGTGTCGGATTTTTACCGTTGAATCTCTTGCGTCGGTGGGGACAAGATGAACCCAAAATGCAGCGCAGCCAGGAAACACAGCGGATTGCACGACCCGACGGCAGCGAAATTCAGGTCGAGTTTTATGGCTCTCCCGATGCACCCCCTTTAATTTTGACTCACGGTTGGGGACCCAATAGCACCGTCTGGTATTACGCCAAAAAGCAGTTAGCCAATCATTTTCGCGTTGTAGTCTGGGATTTACCAGGACTCGGAAAATCCACGAAGCCGCAGAATCAAGATTACTCGATCGAGAAATATGCTAGAGACCTGGAAGCGGTACTGTCTTTGGTTGACAACCAGCCTGCGATTTTGTTGGGGCATAGTATGGGCGCGATGATTCTGCTTACGTTTTGCCGTCTGTTTCCAGAGGCGTTGGGCGATCGCGTGACAGGGATGGTACTCGTCGGTGCCACCTACACCAACCCACTCAAAACTGCTATTTTGGGAAAACTTCTCACGTTGCTGCAAAAGCCGCTGATTGAACCGTTACTATATGCAACAATCGCCCTATCTCCGCTCCTGTGGTTAATCAGTGGTCTGAGTTACTTGAATGGTTCAATGTACGTTACAGCCGAGCTTTCTGGCTTCACTGGACGGGAGACTCGTGGACAACTCGATTTCACAACTCGCCTGGGATTACTAGGTTCTCCGGGCGTGTTAGCGCGAGGTGTGTTTGCCATGTTGCGCTTTGACGAAATGCAGACGTTACCCACCATCCCAATTCCGGTACAGATAATAGTAGGACAGTTTGACATCGCCACTCGTCCCTGGGCACACCACCGTCTTCACCGCGCAATTCCCAACTCAGACATTGCCGTGCTGCATCCGGCAGGACACATGGGCTTGATGGAGCGTCATGCTCAATTTGCCGAAGTCGTGCGATCGTTTGGTATCTCTTTACCCCATTCTCGCTCCTCAAGTTCTTTCTGAGGCAGTAACAGAGCGGCTTCAATCTCCTGCCGCACAGCCGCCGTCACTTCACAGTTGCTATTGAGGCAATCGAGCAACAATTGATTGGCATCATAGTATTGCTGCAACACTCGCTGCTGCCCTGGGCTGAAGTTCCAGTTATGTTGAGTCTTACGATGTTGCATCAGAGTCGATCGCAGTTGTGCCATCCAATCCAGCGCGTGAGTTTGCCACCAGGTCTGAAACTGCTTTTTATGTTTTACTGGCTCAGGTAGTTGATCTCTGAGGCATTGTAGCGCTTGATGCAGATCACCATCGTCAACCACGATTAGAGCATTGTCGAGAGCAACAATCATGTCTTGGGCGGGGGGTAAGTCGGCGTTGGAATCAAGCTCACATGTCAGCATCAGGTCGTCTAATATTGCGTCAATGAAAGCCTCGTGATCTGAAGTGGAAGAAAGGACTAAAAGTGGTACGAGATGGGGTTTGTTGGCTAGCGCAAAGTAGAAGGCACGCATCGCTGCAACCGATGGGGGAGTAGCAGTAGCCTTACGGCTTACCCATGTTAGAAATTCTTGTAATTCGGGATCATGGGCTACGATCGCATCAATCTGTTGTTTCATCAATTGCACCAGTGAGTCCGCGCTGCGTAGCATGGTAGCTGCCAACAAAAAAATTTCCCGCCAGCGAGGTTCCGTGATATGGCTAACAAGCCCCTCCAGTGCTTGATCAGATGCTTGGAGATTGTGGCTGGCAACGATTCTTCGAGCCGTAAAGTATTCTTGAAAGATCTGATCTGAGAAGGAGAAAATCCCCTGTACCCGTTCTGCTAACAGTCCATGTTGGAGTTCGATCGCCTTGAGAATTCTGGCACTCTCTAGCTGCAATTCCTCTGGCTCGGTGGTTGCACTTGGGAGATTGCGAATGTAGTCACCAATCTGGTGCTCAATGGCTTGTTGCTCAAAGAAATAATCCCCTTGCTCAAAGGTGACTGTAGCAATTTGACTCAGCAGCTTGAGCTTTTGCGGCAGTAAGAAACCGTTGTAGATTTCGTCCCGTTCAACGCCTTTCGTTTCATCCCATTTACTCAGCAGGAGATCTAAACATTGCTTATAAAACTCCGATCGCTTGGTGGGAAATTTGCCCTGAGAATGAAACACCCAGCAAGCCAGGTGGAGAAATAGGGGAGTCATCGCAAGTCTACGGAAGGGAATATTTTCAGCCCGATTGAGTTGCTCAACAAATTGAATCGCCTTTTCCTGTCCTGTTTGTGGAGTGGTTTTCGTCAGGCACATAAACCACTTTTGGGCAAACCTGGCAATCTGGTCTGGCGCAAACGGAGCCATTTCCACATCAGTAAAGCGCAGAAGATTTACCGCTCTCGCCGCTGTTCGGCACGTGACCACGAACATATTTTGCTGATATTTTTCTGCCAGTTTGCGAATTTCTCTAACAACCAGCTTGCGATCTTGCTCTAGCACCTCATCCAAACCATCCAGCAACAACAAAACCTTACCTTCTCGGAGTAGGGTTTCAAGTGTAGACGAGTCTGAAATGCCAGATACGAGAAACTCTTCCCGAAGATAATTGAGTAAGCTAAATTCGCCGATCGCTCTAGATTCATCAGCAAAGTCCTTGAGCGTGACAAAAACGGGAACCCGATTTGCCGCAAACACCCCCCGGTTGCATTGAATTGCTAGATGTTGCAGGAACGTTGTTTTCCCTGCTCCTGGCTTTCCCAACACCCGCAGTTTCGAGTAGATTTCGGCAGCTTCTGCGCCTGCAATTTGCGTCTGCGAAACTCCTAAGCCCACGCGATTGCCTTCTTGGGTGGCAAAG
The DNA here is from genome assembly GCA_033764965.1 of Leptolyngbyaceae cyanobacterium bins.302. GTDB lineage: Bacteria > Cyanobacteriota > Cyanobacteriia > Leptolyngbyales > Leptolyngbyaceae > JSC-12. Next base: position 12,527 of record JANRIN010000176.1, read on the forward strand.
CGTTGCAGGTCAGCCAGCTCTAACCATTGCTGGCTGGGAATTTCCTCCAGAATATTCACATCAATATATAAGTCATCAATTCGAGCGGGACGGCTAATGTCTAGCAAGTGTAATGTGCCACATTGATCCTGAATTTTATCCCGACGCTGCGCTCTCACCTGGCGCACTAACGTATCAATATTTGTGCTCTGGGCGGTCTTGGTTGTTTCATCCAATGGAAATTCAGCAGGAGGATCGAGCGCCACCTCGCGCCAATCCAGGTCTAACACCCAACAAATCTCTTGAAAAATGTGACGCTCGATCGGTTGTCCTGTAAAAAAGCGCCAAACGGACTGGCGCGTTTTTAGACCTACTTCTTCTGCCAAATTTTCTTGAGTCCATCCCTTCTGGGAAAAAGCACGTTTTGCTTGTTGAATTCCTGATGGGGATGCCCTCAGCGATCGCTTGACCATGAGGCAGAACTCCTGGTCTTTATCTCAAGAAGTTGTACATCATCAATCTACATAACTCTATAGTTTTCTGTTGTAACAATCATCTACCGTTCGACTAAAAATCGCATAAATTTAGGAAAGGAGTAACACATTTTGTAATACATTGGCAACACTCCAGGTATCCTTATGAATAGCGACCCCGTTGGTCTCCATTTTCTAACCATTCGGCAATACCTCGCGAGATTGCCCCAGGAAGACGCAGGAGGTCGGGCAAAAATTGAAGCGATGCTTGAAGATCTGTATGCTCAGTACGAGGAAATGCAGACAAGTGGTGATTCATGAATCGATTCGAGTTTGGTAGAGCAGTCTGAATTTGAGAACCACAGGTCTAGAACATTACCCCACGCCGCTTAACAACGATCGCTAATCTAAATGCTTGTTTGCCCAAAGAGCAGCTTGAGTGCGATCGCTCACATTTAACTCGCTGAGAATTCGGCTAATGTAATTTCTGACCGTGCCCTCGGTGATATGTAAAGTTTTAGCAATTTCACGGTTCGTTTTGCCCTGCCCCAGCAGCTTCAAGACATCCAACTCTCGTTCACTTAAGGCTAGATCAACTGGGGTGATACTAACAGGTTGTTGCATTTTGGCAAAGACTTTGGGTGCGATCGTTGGTCCGAGCTGGCTATGTCCTTTGTGAATCGTGCGGATGGCATCAGCAACCTGCCCAGAGGGAGTGTTCTTGAGCAGATATCCGGTTGCCCCAGCCTTCAACGATTCCCACACATACTCGTCCTCATCAAACGTGGTCAACACCAGGATGCGGATCCACGGGTAGCTGCGGAGAATTTCACGAATTGCTATGACACCATCGCAATTGGGCATCCGAATATCCATCAGAATCACATCCGGTTGAAACTTTCCGGTCAGGTCGATCGCCACTCTTCCATCCATAGCCTGCCCGATCACTTCGATGTCTGCCTCTAGCGACAACAACGCGGCTAACCCTTCTCGAAAGAAGGATTGATCATCAACGACGAGCACTCGAATCATAAGGGATAAGGATTTTGATTTGCGTTCCCGGTTCGGAACCTGTAGTAATTTTAAGGGTTCCACCCAAAAGTTCTACCCGTTCTTGCATTCCTGGCAAACCGCAACCGGTTAATGGCTGCTCCAGGTCAAACCCTTGACCATCATCTTGCAGAGTCATCACGATCGCGTCTGAGTCAACCGCTCCTTGCAGCGTCACGTGCGTAGCGTTAGCGTGCTTCTGCACGTTAATCAAGCCTTCCTTCAAAATGCAGTAAAGCTGATAGCTCGATTGCAGGGAGAGGGCAGGCAAATTTAAATTAACTTGAGTCGTAATTCCCTGCTGGCGCATCTGCTCCACTCGCTCGTGCAACGCCTCATTCAGATTGAAGCCGGACTGCCAGCGCATCGTCTGTACCAGTTGCCGCACATCCTGAAGGCATTGGCTTGCTAACAAGGCGGCATTGTCTACCGAATGAAACGACTTGCCTAAATCGCGATCGCGCAACTTCTGAGCAACTTCCAGTTGCACTCCCAGAGACGTGAGGGTGTGTCCTAAGGAATCATGAATTTCACGCGCAATCCGCAAACGTTCTAGTTTGGCACCCAACACTTCCACTTCTTGGGACAATGCTTCTGCCTGCTGACGGCTTTCGCGTTCTGCCACGATGACAAAGCCAAGCAAAACGACAAAAATACTCGCACTGACATAATACAGCAAGGCATGTAGCAGCGTGATGTACAAATTAGACTCTAAAGTGACAGTATCAAACTCTAGAAGTTTTTGTTGAATTAGGGATGGATACAGCCAGGCAAGACTGATTAACCAGACCACTCCACCTATAATATTGGTCAAAATAACTTCGCGGCGACTCAATAAGAAACACGCCTTGATCAATAGTAGATAAAGCACAAAACTAAGTTCGATTCCAGACGTGATGGCAACACCCGTTAACCCCACTTCCAGCGCAACATAAGCGCGGCGCTGCCAAAGCGGGCGATCGAGTGGCAGGACAAAGCTGAGGCAGAGAAAGAGCGTGCAAAACACAATACATTTGATGATTAGCTCAGGCGTGGAGGCTTCGTCAAGCACATAAATCAAGATCGTCATGAGTAGCAGGAGCCACTCGCCAAAGCACAGTGTCCGCCGGAGTGATGGAGAAGAGCCAGCGTCTAGATTCATTGAATCGATTAACTATCCTGTTCTTTCTAGTTTGCACGATCGCCTACCAATTCTGGTATGACACCTATCAAGTTTAGACATGACAAATGTCATCCGTTTCCATGATAGCTGTAGGTATTAGAAACGCTGCGAGTGAGTTTAGATGGTTTGTAGATGAGCCGTTGAACCACCCATGCAGCCAGACCACTCAAATTCTCAAACTGCCATTCACCATTTAGCTAGGCTGAGTGATTGTGTCTTTGCCTTGGCAATGGCAATTACCTTCATGGGCTTTGAACTGCCAGAAACCGTTCAATTACTGTCCAATTTGGAAGTCAACCAATTTCTGATTGGACAGCTTAAGTCCCTTGGTATCTACATCATCACGTTCATTCTGGTTGCCTTTTATTGGATTAACCACACTCAACAGTTTAGTTACTTCAAGCGTACCAATGAAACTCACTTATTCATCTATACCTTGTACTTGATGTGTTTATTAGTGATTCCGTTCTCGAATGATCTTGTTTTTAGGCTATCCAGCAATCCTTTTGCCAAGATCTGGTTTAACACCAATATTCTTCTGATTGGGTTTCTCTCGTTTACAAGCTGGAGCTATGCAACTCACCAACATCTATTAGTGGATGAAGCTTTAGATCGTCAAATCATTCGATCGATGCAAGTGAAAGCACTCATTGAACCTGTTTGTGCCTTAATGTCAATTCCAGTCGCACTGATTAGTCCAGATTTATCAGATCTAGTCTGGTTGTTAATCCCAGTTGTCTCCCTAATCATGAATAAGGCTCTTAAGCAGACTTCTGAATCTAATATGATGCCAGTTTCAAATCAGTTGGTTAAGTAATTGCCCTGACTGACTGACACACGTCCTAAAATCCTTTGAGTATCGTAGGTTGGGTTGGCGCTAGCGTAACCCAACAGAACCAAATCAGGCGTTGGGTTTCACGCTATTCTAACCCAACCTACAGTAGAAGATGTGTCAGTCAATCAAGTAATTGCCTCAAACTTGTTGCTTAATTTGCCATTTCAAATTTTATCGTCTCCGCTATCCGCTACCACTTACATGGTCATCATGAATTTACAGTCATTGTCGAAACCATCTAATCGTTGGATGCTTGCCTTGATCGTTGTTTCATCTACCCTTACAGCAGGAATTGCTTACTATGGCATTTCGCAATTTGTTGTAGAGAAACCGGCAGAGAACACTCAGACGACTCCAACGATTAAATCTGTTGTGGCGCTGGGTCGGTTGGAACCTGAAACTGAGGTGACAAAAGTGTCAGTTCCAGCCACGCTCAGTAACGATCGCGTCGCTCAACTCCTCGTCAAACGGGGCGATCGAGTGCAAGCGAATCAAGTGATTGCGATTCTAGACAGTCGCGATCGACTGCAAGGCGCGCTCCTAGAAGCCGAACAACAAGTCGCCGTTGCCCAGGCAGAGCTTGCCCAGGTTAGAGCCGGAGCAAAATTGGGTGAAATTGAGGCACAACAAGCAGAGATTGGACGTTTACAGGCGGAATTAGCCGGGGAAACTCGGCGACAGCAAGCAACCTTGGCGAGTTTAGAGGCTGAGGTCAATAATGCTCGTGCTGAATACAACCGCTATCAATCGCTCTATCAGGAAGGAGCCATCTCGGCATCTCAGTTTGACCAGAGGCGATTAGCTTTCCAAAAAGCACAAGCACAATTTAATGAAGGCAAAGCGAATCAAAGCCGGACGGCTGATACGTTGCAAGCGCAGATTGAGTCAGCTAGAGCTAACTTGAATCGCATTGC
>JANRIN010000180.1:0-3733 GCA_033764965.1 Leptolyngbyaceae cyanobacterium bins.302
GCTGATGAATTTTCAAGCTCGCTTGGAAGCCTTACAATGGAGCATTTATCGGGTTCAGCGGCTCACAGGCGGTACTCCCTATCGCCGTACTCAAATTCTTGCCACAGGCGATCGCCAGACTATGCAGGAACAGTTTGAAGACGTTTGTCGCAGCCACAACGCCTATCTTGCCTGTGATACCTGTGACGGCATGACACGCGGATGGATCGAGTACAGAGACTATACAACTGAAACGGTCAAGCGAGAAAAAGCTGTAACCGTTACTCACACTGTTCAAGACTTGATTGTGTTGTGTCCTGCTGTACCTGTCGAAAAACATCGCAGCGGTTGGCATAAAGCATGGACAGCAGCACATACTGAACAGCTCACTATTTAACAACAAGACTGCTTCCGCAGTGCTTGTTTTGCCAATAGTAGCCGCCCAGCTATTCCCCAACTCACCTATTAACCGGAGGTAAGCCATATGATGCTGATGCCGGGAAATAACGCTTCGGGATACATTCACTATTGGGCAGGTAGGGTACCAGGGCTGATTGGACATTTATGGTCTCCCGACCGCCGCATTACCTGCTACCCCTGGATTCCCTATGTGTTGGATAACCGCAGGTATGCTGACCTATCTAAAGGACGTATCTGGAGCAAAACTAGCTTCATCAATCACATTGAATACTCACTAACTTTGAAGCAAAAACCCTTATGGGTGGTTGTACCTGACATCTGGGGCAATGCTCAAGCCACTTTAGAGGAGTGGTACCAGTGGGAGCCTCGGTTGAAAGACTATGGCATTCCACTGGCATTTGCTGCCCAAGATCCGATGGAACCCAAAGATGTTCCCCCTGAAGCTCAAGTTATCTTTATTGGTGGCTCCGACAATTGGCGCTATCCTTTGCTAAGGGAGTTCGTAGCTTTAGGTAAGCCCGTTCATGTTGGGCGAGTCAGCGCACGCCGCATTTGGACCATGCACAAACTGGGCGTGACTAGCGTAGATAGCAATTCCTGGCTAATGGCAAAGCATGGGCGCGATCGCGTGCGGCTTGAACTGTATTTACGCTATCGAGCAGGAGACTCTCATTTAGAAGAACAGCTTGACTTGTTTGAAAATAATGAGATCACCCTAAAATCCTCCAAATTACCTAACACAGGCATTTACAGCATTCCCTATAAAGGAACTTTTCCAAACAACATCAAGTACGAACATCTGATTATGGCGATCGAAAACTGGCAGGATGTTCCAGAACAACAGCAGCCGCGCCGCTACGCTGTACAGCACCAGGGAAATCTCTATCCTGTCAAGCTTCTAATCTCACGTGCCAATGTCTACGCAAATGGCTATCAACTCCCCGTCAGCGCTTTTACAGGTGGGAGAGATGCCTACCGATTTCTTCGCTGTCGGGGAATGCAGGTGGTGCCAATTCAATAAAAGCTTTGATAGAACTAAGCGGTTCATTACTCAAAACCATTCACTAGAGCGTACTCAAAGTTTTTCGTTCCAATAGTCTAAAGCTGTCAGCCAAACGATTTTACGTACTTCCACGAAACCATAGCCCGTCCGGGCTAGCAGTCTGCTGTTGTTGCTATCCCTCAAACCTATGGCTCTCACCACTATCCGAAAACCACCCCATTCAGAGCTTGACCTGGTTATTCGCCATCTCAACCATCAACTCGGTGAAGGAAGCATCATGCGGTTGGGGGACAATTCCAACATGATTGTGGAAACCTTTCCTAGTGGTTCCTTCGCCCTTGACTATGCTTTGGGGGGTGGCTATCCCAAAGGACGCATTGTTGAGATTTCAGGTCCTGAAAGCAGCGGCAAATCAAGTCTCTCCTTACATGCGATCGCTGAAGTTCAGAAGGGAGGAGGCACTGCTGTCTTAATTGATATGGAAAATGCATTAGATCCTACCTATGCCAGAACGATTGGAGTCAACACCGATCAACTGCTTGTTTCATCTCCTGAATCTGGCGAGGACGCATTGTCTATTGCAGAACAATTGGTTGCTTCCCGCGCCATTAATCTGATCGTGATTGACTCCGTCGCTGCCCTTGTGCCTCAAGCAGAACTAGATGCTGAAATGGGAGATTTTCCATCACCTCCAATTGCATATCTCATGAGCAAAGCGCTACGTCGCCTCATGAACGTTATTCATCCCAACTGCACAATCATCTTTCTTAACCAACTGCGGATCAAGTCAGGCGTTGTGTATGGCAACCCAGAGGTTACCTGTGGTGGAAATGCCCTTAAATACTATGCATCTATCCGCATCGACACGCGGAGGATTCAAACGCTCAGGCGAGATATGAATGAATTGGGTATTCGGATCAGAGCGAAAGTTATTAAGAATAAAATCGCACCTCCATTCCGAACGGCGGAAATTGACCTACATTTTGACAAAGGATTTGCAGATACCGATCGATCTAAAGCAGCTTAAGGTTTTATGGCTGTAAGGATCGCGCCAACTGGCGCGCAGGTCAGAATTTCACTTCTGATCCTGCATGAGCATTTCATTAGCACGCCTGCAAAATCTACCAGCATTCAAACCGATCGCCACAATTTCTCCAATTGAGGGACGTACACCGATCCCTCCATCCACAAACGAGCATCTGCATCTGGTCATTCGTCAACTTCAGATGCAGCTCCCCGTGGAACCACTCCTAAAATCTGACCCGCTTCTGGCTAATTTGGTGCATGAGCTGCTCACCACAGTTCCCAAACTGCTACACCCCAGTCATCCCATTCGCTTACATACTCCCCTGGCAGTCCCCCTCGATGTTGGAGGAACTCACATCACCATCGAAGTTGCAATCAACCTTGGATTCCACAGAGGCAACCCCAAACTATTCGAGTGGGGGGTTCGTAGCCCAAAACTGACCTGGCGTGACTATGTAAAGCTCTGGGCAGCAACCCAATACTTTCAGTGCCCACCCGAACTTATTCACCTGACCGTTATTGCTTTACACCCGGAAGCCCTACCTCAAGTGCAGCGCCACGCTTGGAGTCTAGGGCTATATAACCAAACCCAATCCTGGCTAATCGACACCCTTAACGGCACAGACACTCAACGAGATCCCTCCCCATCCAAACCCCGCTCTGTTCTGGAACAACTCAAAGCCTTGGGTATCGAGTCACTCGATGAAATCGAAGAAATCGCCATTTAAACTAAACTTTGTAAGAACTAGCTATGACAGCTTCTACTTCCCAATCTCTCAGTTCAACTACCTCCAACCCAGAACATCAATTTCAGCAGTACCGCAACGCACTAACAGCACTATTTTGGAACCTGGACTTCAATCATTTTTGTCAAACTACTGGACTCAACCCTGGCTACCGCAATTCGCTAGAGCAATTCCAGCAATTTCAACAGTGTCTACGTGCTATGAATCAAGTCAATGACGACACTTGGGACCGATTAATTCAGATTGGATTAGACGCAGTTTCTTCTAACGGCTAAAGACCCAAATACGGTTCAAAATTACCCCCAGTCGCCGCAACTTTAAAGAGTTCCGCCATCTCATCTACTCATCTCACCGCCACCTTTAATTCATCTCTAACTGATCTGGGTGGAGTGATGGACACGCCGAAGTGTAGGGGCTGCTATCTGCTTGCCATCTCTTGAAAGATGATTCAATGCATTTGGGGTCTGTGCCTGTTTTGGGACAGACCCTCTCTGCGGCTCTTCACCCGCCTCCAAAGGCAGGGGCAGCAACTCGTCTGCCCACTCCTTCCGCAACTCAA
>JANRIN010000308.1:0-9688 GCA_033764965.1 Leptolyngbyaceae cyanobacterium bins.302
ATTTTCTCTAGATAATGCGCGAGTGAGACAATATCCAGAATTTTTTCTCGATAATGTCCCCATGCCAGACGTTATCTAGAATTTTTTCGCATGATATCTCTGTAACGGGCAATATCGAGCAAAAATACGGATAGTTTTAGGGATTTTCTTCAGCAAGCTTATATTATTTACTACATATTGTACTGAGTGCGATCGCGATCTCCTCATGGTTGGGTTGAAGCATGAAACCCAACATCCATCAGCTTTAGCGTAGCTCAAATGTTGGGTTTCGCTTGACCTGAGGTTGATGATCAAACCGTTTAATGGTGTTCAACCCAATCTACTACTAAACTTATCTGTACTCCAGAACACATCTCGACTTAATATCCTTGCTCATCTAGCTTGACTAGAATAAGCACTGCGAGTGACGTGAAATCACTCAATAGGTTCTCTAATGAGTAAATAGTAGAAAACAAAGAGAGACTCACATGAGTAGTGGTCATGCTAGCCATAAAGGGGCTGGAGTTAAACAAAGTCACGATCCAGGAAAATTAGATTCTGCTGCCACAACGCCAGCCACAAACCCAGAAGATTTATTAGACGAAGAAGGCGAAGGCTATCTGTTTAATGCTCAAAGCACAGAGGTTAATCCGGCTGCAACAGAACGTCCAACCCAACCCGCAACGGATTAAGATGCCTAACTACCGTCCTTTAATTTTGGCTGGATTGGTGTTGGGTTTAGGGCAGGGTGGATTTTTTGATGGGATTATTTTCCATCAACTGTTGCAATGGCACCATATGTTTTCCAGCATTGAAACCGATAGGACGATCGCTGGAATGGAAATCAATACCCTTGGTGATGGTCTGTTTCATCTACTCGATTGGATTTTGACTCTAACTGGCATTTTTCTACTTTGGCGATCGGGGCAGCAAACGAGGAATGCCTGGTCAGGGCGCGTGTTGCTAGGTGCAGTCTTCATGGGAGCCGGACTCTTTAACCTGGTAGAAGGGATTGTTGATCATCACATTCTCGGAATCCATCACCTCAAACCGGGTGTTCATGAAGTGCTGTGGGATATTGGATTCCTGGCATCTGGAATTGGGCTACTGGCGATCGGGCAAATTTTGATTCAAACCGTCACCCAAAAACAGGACAACGCTGTACCATGAATCGGTTAGAGGAAATTTCTGCCAAACTACAGATCATGCGGCAAGTGCTTGCCGAAACTGGAACAGCCGCCCTGCGTTTGCGTGGCACTGATTGGTTTGCCTGGGCAACAGCGGGTGGTTCCAATACAGTGCTACTGGCTGCCGAAACTGGCGTGGCAGAAGTGCTGGTCACTGCCACCGAAGCCTGGATACTCACCGATGAGATTGAAGCCCAGCGGCTCCAGAATGAACAGCTTTCGCAGGATGAGAACTTGCCTTACCAATGGTTTGTAAATCCTTGGGCAGAAGGATCAAAGCGATCGTCCTTGATCCAAGAAGTGACGAATGGCGGCAAGATTTTGAGCGATCAGCCGAGTGATCGATTAGAATCACCTCTACCAACCTCATTGATTGATCAGAGACGGGTTTTATTACCAAGTGAAATTAGTCGCTACCGTGAGGTGGGAAGGCTTGCCACTGAAGCCATGACCGAAGTGTTGACTCAAGCACAGCCAACCTGGACGGAGTATCAACTTGCTGGAGCAGGCGCAGAAGCATTGTGGGCGAGAGGCTTACATCCAGTGCTGACGTTAGCAGCAGGCGATCGCCGTTTACCGCTCTATCGGCATCCATTACCAAGTGGAGAAACACTGGGGCGACAGGCGATGCTTGTATTTTGTGCCCGTGGCGCTGGGTTGATTGTCAGCCTGACTCGCTTTGTTTGTTTTGGCACTTTGTCGGAGCAGGATAAAAAACCGCATCAGGCGCTCGCTGAAATTGAAGCCACTGCCCTAAATCAGTCTCAAATCAATACGCCACTGAATCAGGTCTATCACGCTCTGGCAGAAGCGTATGAGCAATATGGTTATCCTAATGCCATTCGTGAGCATCATCAGGGCGGTACAGCAGGCTACGGGGCACGAGAAGTTGTGGCAACCCCTGAAACCCGCGATCGCCTCGCAGCTAACATGGCGGTTGCCTGGAACCCTAGTATTCCTGGCGCAAAGATCGAAGATACTTTTGTGCTGAACTCCAGTAACAACCTGGAAAATTTGAGTTTTGATCCTCAATTTTCTCATCTTGAAATTGCCGGACGACTCCGACCCGTTCCCCTGGAGCGCTGATCATGGACTATGCCCAAATATTTGATGTGAGTCCTGAGGTCGAGGCGATCGCCCCCGGACGAGTCAATTTATTAGGCGAACACACCGACTACAACGATGGGTTTGTCTTACCGACCGCCATTCCTCAGCAGACGACAGTTTATATCGGGCATAGTCTGGACAACAATCATCATTTTTACTCCGCTAACTTAAAGGAACAAGTTGACCTTGACTCAACTGAATCTGCGCCTCCAGGATTTGCCCGCTACCTTGATGGTTGTATCCAAGTGTTAGAGAAGATTGGGTATACCATTCCTCCGCTCAATCTATTTGTCACCTCTTCGGTGCCAATCGGTTCTGGGCTATCAAGCAGTGCAGCATTAGAAGTAGCGACATTGCGCGGATTGCGATCGCTACTCAATCTCGATCTCAATGATGTGGAAATCGCTCAACTCGGACAGCAGGCAGAAATTCACTATGCAGGAGTTAATTGCGGCATTTTAGATCAGATGGCGTGTAGTCTTGCCGATACCCAACATATGCTATTTCTCGATACCCGCACCCTCGATCGCCAACTCCTTCTCTTTCCATCAGGAGCAGAGATTATTGTGATTGATAGTGGTGTCGCACGATCGCTGGTCAGTAGTGGCTACAATCAGCGACGCTCAGAGTGTGAAGCGGCAGCACATCAACTCGGCGTAAAGGCACTGCGCGATATAAATGATCGGCAAGCCATAGAACAATTGCCCGATCCAATGCGTCGTCGTGCCCGTCATGTGATTACTGAGAATAATCGAGTCTTGCAAGCAATTGCCGGAGTTTCAGCCGCAGAATTTGGTGAGTTAATGAATGCTTCCCACGCCAGCTTACGGGATGATTACGAAGTGTCTGTACCCGCTTTAGATCAGTTAGTAAGTATCCTACAACATACTGCTAATGTGTTTGGCGCACGTTTAACGGGTGCTGGTTTTGGCGGTGCTTGTGTTGCTTTGGTGAGTGCGGGAAATGGAAAAGCGATCGCTGAAGTAGTTTTAGATCAATACAATAACGCTGGTCATAAAGGACATATATTAGTTGCTTGAAACTGGTTATCTTGTATGGATCTATACGAGATAGTGGATTACTATTCGCTCCCCAGCAAGAAGCTAACTCGATCAAGATTTTATATGGTTAGGAAACATAGAGTCAGAACAGAATATTCGATTAAACCCATCTCCTCAGAAAGAATCATGCAATTTCAAATTGAATACAATCGTGTATCTTTACAAAAACATTTTTGCTTAATCTGTAATAGTTCATTTGAAATGACAGAAGCAAAAGTAATTGTTTGCAACAACCAAGGAAAACAGCATGGCGAAGTTTGCCCGCTCTGCTTAAAGAAAGGACATGAGTGGATTAGCGATCACTTTAACCAGTTGAATCAGCTAGAGAGGAAGGTTACGAGGCACTGGACTGTTAATAGGTGATGAACCTCTAAAAGCCAAAGTCAATAAAGATTTCAGGCTACTTGCAGAAAATCGGCTAGAACCCTTGCAAGACGAACCTTACAGGTTTTATCACCTCTTTAGAGACCAGTGCCAAGTTGCATTAGCTTTGATGTTTGTAAGCAGTTAGGATTGGTTTTCCAATATCAAGTTTAATCATTCCAACCTGCCTATTCTTCTCTCAGTAGAAACAGGCAGTATGAACTTTGTTAGCAAAGAGCTATACATTCAAATAATTGTGTTCACATACTTGCTTCGCGATCGTGATAAGTGATGGAGTAAAAGCTTATCCAAGTTCAGGTTTATTGCCTTAACTGCCACTTCCTGCTTACTCTTTTCACTTAAAATAAACTCTACCTCTTATAAAAGAATCTTTCCCCTCCGGAGGATGTTCGAGGCAGATTAAATTGGTATTTTTTAATTATCGTATTTGTTGGAAACTTCTTCCGAATCACCATAAGTATTTTCCAATGATGGAATCACCTCATCTTATTCATAATTAACGAGAACGGATATGTCTATACCGTACAATTCGTATCACTACGGCAGGGGAAATAGTGAGTTAGGTAAGGAGATTCACGATCGCCTGCAACTAGAAAAAGTTATTTTACCAACTCGTTCACAATGGTCTGATTCGCCAGATTTACTTTCTTCTAGTGAGATGGCAGATTTGGTATGTTTCTCCCATTTAAGGTGGGACTTTGTATATCAACGTCCTCAACATTTACTGAGTCGTTGTGCCGAGACTCGTCGTGTTTTTGTGGTAGAAGAACCGATCGTAAGTGCCGATGGCTCTTGCTATCTAAATATCAGCCAGCGGGGATGTGGTGTTTGGGTTGCCGTGCCCTATTTGCCAACCGAATTGAGTGAGGAAAGTGCAATTGCTCTCCAACGATGGTTGCTCGACATCTTATTTGCAGAAGCTCAAATTGAAGCTCCAATTTTGTGGTACTACACGCCAATGGCAGTCCCCTTCACCAATCACTTGAAGGCATCCGCTGTTGTGTATGACTGCATGGATGAACTCTCAGCCTTCAAAGGCGCACATCCCAAACTGCAAGCACGAGAAGCCCATCTCTTTAATCTAGCGGATCTCGTGTTTACTGGCGGGCGCAGTCTGTATGAAGCCAAACAGCACCAACATTCTGACGTTCACGCCTTCCCCAGTAGCATTGATGCGGCACATTTTACCCAAGCCAGAAGATTATCTGAAGCACCTGCCGACCAAGCAATGATTCCGCATCCTCGACTGGGATTTTACGGCGTGGTCGATGAGCGCATGGATCTTGCCTTGCTGGATGGCGTTGCTAGAGCAAGACCAGATTGGCATTTCGTGATCATTGGTCCGGTGGTCAAAATCGATCCGGCGACGCTACCCAATCATCCCAATATTCACTACCTGGGTGGTAAGTCGTATCAGGAGTTACCCAGTTATTTAGCAGGATGGAGTGTAGCATTGTTGCCCTTTGCCCGAAATGACTCAACCCGCTTCATTAGCCCTACGAAAACTCCCGAATACTTAGCGGCAGGAAAACCCGTTGTTTCCACTTCGATTCGAGATGTTGTGCGTCCCTATGGCGAAGAAAACCTGGTACATATTGCCGACACAGTGCCAGAGTTTATCGCCGCGATCGCCGCATCTTTAGACCAGAACTCAACCTCGGAGTGGTTGCAGCGGGTGGATGCTTTTCTATCCCAAACCTCCTGGGATTTGACCTGGCAGGCAATGGAGTCATTGATCGAATGCGCGATCGCTGCCAAATCTTCAGGAGCACTAGAAACAGCACAGTTGAAACAACCATCTAAAGCCGTTCGTTCCACGCGATCGAAACAACCAATTTCCATCAAGGCAAACATTAGTCAGCCAGCCAGTTAAATCATTCATCGAAGGAGTTGTCTATGTTTGATTATTTAATCGTTGGTGCGGGCTTTGCAGGTAGCGTTCTAGCCGAGCGGTTGGCAAGTCAAAGTCACAAAAAAGTCTTAATTATCGATACTCGGAATCACATTGGGGGAAACGCCTATGATCACTATAATGAATCTGGCATTTTAGTTCATAAATATGGTCCTCACATCTTTCATACCAATTCAAGAGACGTATTTGAATATCTATCTAAGTTTACCGAGTGGCGACGATATGAACATCGGGTACTTGCTAGTGTGGATGGACAACTGGTACCAATTCCCATCAACTTAGATACCATTAATAAACTCTATGGTTTGAATTTAACTGCCTTTCAACTAACTGACTTCTTTGCTTCAGTTGCCGAACCGAAAGACTATATTCGTACCTCTGAAGATGTTGTTGTGAGTAAAGTCGGACGAGAACTCTACGAAAAATTCTTTCGCAACTATACGCGCAAACAGTGGGGCATTGATCCATCTGAGTTAGATAAATCCGTGACAGCCCGCGTTCCGACTCGCACCAATCGGGACGATCGCTATTTCACGGATACCTATCAAGCGATGCCGCTCCACGGTTACACCCGTATGTTTGAAAGGATGTTGGCGCATCCCAACATCAAAGTAATGCTGAACACGGACTACCGCGAAATTCAAGGGATGATTCCCTACCAGGAGATGATCTACACGGGTCCTGTGGATGGCTTCTTTGATTACTGCTATGGTAAACTCCCCTATCGATCGCTGGACTTCAAACACGAGACTCTAAACGAGCCAATCCATCAGCCACAGGCTGTGATCAATTATCCCAATGAACACCTGTATACTCGCGTGACCGAGTTCAAATATTTGACTGGGCAAGAGCATCCCAAAACCAGCATTGTGTACGAATATCCCAAAGCGGAGGGAGACCCCTACTATCCCGTCCCTCGTCCTGAAAATGCTGAACTCTATAAGCAGTACAAAGCTTTAGCCGATGCTACACCGAATGTTCACTTTGTCGGTAGGTTGGCAACGTATAAGTACTACAACATGGATCAGGTAGTGGCTCAGGCACTCGCCCTCTATGCTCAACTGGCTGAACGCCCAAGCTGGCATCCCGAAACAGAAACCTTATCTGTCAAGAAGGCGATCGCTGCGGATGTCAATGGCGATCGTGCCTCTAAAACAATCAGTCAATCAGCCAACTTCCCGGACTCTGCCTCTACAAGCAAGGCAGAAACGTCTAATGGGAAGTCTCGCTCATCAAGCTAAATCGGACTTACGCAAACCTCGGAGGGTTTAACCAATAATCAAGCGTTTTGACTAGAAGGCAGTAGCTTAAACCTCCGAGGTTTTAGGCAATAGGAGAGAGTAATGAACGCAAAATCAATTCCATCAGAATTGGAATTATGGGGTGGCATTGAATGTACTGTTAACCGAGTGGGCGATCGCTATTTTGATCAATTAGAGCGTAATGGTCATACATCTCGGATTGCAGATCTCGATCGCTTTGCCGACCTGGGCGTACAGGCAATTCGATATCCAATTCTGTGGGAACGCACCGCTCCCAATGGGGTAGCGCAGGCAGATTGGTCTTGGGCAGACCAACGGTTAGCATATCTGGATAATGTGGGAATTCGCCCGATCGTGGGTTTAGTCCATCATGGTAGCGGTCCCCGGTACACAAGCTTGCTCGATCCTGCCTTTGCCGAGAAATTAGCAGAATTTGCCCAGGCGGTTGCTCAGCGCTATCCCTGGGTGGAGTATTACACCCCCGTCAATGAGCCATTGACCACTGCCCGGTTTAGCGGCTTATATGGTCACTGGTATCCGCATCAGCAGGATGATGTGAGTTTTATCAAAACATTGATCAATCAATGTCGGGGAGTTGTGCGATCGATGCAGGCAATTCGTCAAATCAACCCTGCGGCTAAATTGGTGCAAACAGAAGACTTGGGCAAAATCTTTAGTACACCTCTACTCGCTTACCAGGCAGAGTTTGAAAATCACCGACGATGGCTGTCATTTGATCTACTGTATGGTCGAGTCGATCGAGATCATCCGCTGTGGGATTATTTAGATTCGATCGGCATTGATGAATCAGAGTTAACCTGGTTTCTCGATCATCCCTGTGTACCTGATGTTGTTGGGATTAATCGCTATGTCTGTAGCGATCGCTTTTTGGATGAACGCCTCGATCGTTATCCTCATCAGACTCATGGTGGCAATGGTCAACATCAGTACGCCGATGTGGAAGCGGTGTGGGTCTGTGCCGATGGGATCTATGACCATGCGGCGTTACTCAAGGAAGTCTGGAATCGATATCGGCAACCGATCGCGATCACAGAAGCTCATTTGGGCTGTACCCGTGAGGAACAATTACGGTGGCTAAACGAGATCTGGCAGGTGGCGCAGTCTGTGAGGCAGGAAGGCATCGATTTTCGGGCTGTCACGGTTTGGTCATTGCTGGGAGCCTATGACTGGAACAGTCTCGTCACCCGTGATGATGATTTCTATGAGCCAGGGGCATTTGATGTGCGCTCTCCTGTGCCACGCCGGACAGCGATCGCCACAATGCTCCAAGCTTTAGCCACAGGACAAGCCTATAAGCATCCACTGTTGAGTTCAGCCGGATGGTGGCAGCGATCGCAACGGCTCCGCTATCCGCCTGTGAGATATGGAGAAGCAGCGGCAGGTTGGATCGATACCGATCCACTCACAGTTCGTACCCCAGTGATGAAACAGGTGAAAGAGCCAAACCGTTCTCCGATCGTTACAACTCCACCCCTGCTGATCACCGGAGCCACCGGCACCTTAGGTCAAGCCTTCGCCCGCCTGTGTGAAGTGCGTGGCATCCCCTATTACCTACTGTCGCGCCAGGAGATGGACATTACCAACCCAGCAGCGGTTGATCAAGTATTAGATGAGTTACAGCCCTGGGCAGTGGTAAATGCCGCCGGATATGTGCGGGTGGATGATGCCGAACGCGAACCGCATCTTTGCCTACGAATTAATGCTGAGGGAGCCGCAATCCTGGCAAATGCCTGTGTTCAACGCAATGTGGGATTGGTCAACTTTTCCTCTGATCTGGTATTTGATGGCGATCGCACTCAGCCTTATCTAGAAAGTCATGCCGTTGCCCCGTTAAATGTTTACGGTCACAGTAAAGTTCAAGCAGAACGCTGGGCTTTGTATCATCATCCTTGTTCGCTGATGATTCGCACCAGCGCCTTCTTTAGCCCGTGGGATGAATACAACTTTCTGACGATCGTCCTTCGTACTCTCACAGCGGGACAACCCTTTGTTGCCGCAACTGATGCGATCGTCTCTCCTACTTATGTTCCCGATCTCGTCAATGTCAGCCTGGATTTATTGATTGATGGTGAATGTGGTCTGTGGCACCTGGCAAACTCTGGTGCGATCGCTTGGGCAGAATTAGCCCGCCAGACAGCGAACCTGGCTGGATTAGACCCATCTGCCATTCAGCCCTGTTCTATGAAAACCCTCGGCTTGGCGGCATCTCGTCCAGCTTACAGTGTGTTGAGCAGTGAGCGGGGTATTTTGCTACCCGATTTAGATCAGGCAATTGGTCGTTATTTACAAGAATGCAGTCAATTTCAATAACCCTGAACCGTTATGCAAATTCATCATCTTAATTGTGGTTGTATGTGTCCCCTGGGTGGAGCGCTGTTTGATGGCTTTAGTCGTAACTTAATAGCTCATCTAGTCTGCCACTGTTTACTGATTGAAACCAATCAAGGTCTTGTTTTAGTCTGCCAATGACATACGACTTTTTTGCAACCATGATGCGATCGAGATGAAAACATTTACGGATCCATCAAACATTAATCCCATCCCTACTTACGGGACGAAACAATGAGCATCTCACTCAAACCACTTAAAAATCAAGTCATTATCATTACAGGTACTTCCATATGAGCTTCCTTTCCAATGAACGTCACCGCCGCAAGCGGACGGTGTATCACTTCACTACGCCTCACACGCTACGCGGCTCGACTTCGCTCAACAGCGCCCCACTAGACTGCTGTACCTCATGCGCCCCAAGGGACGGGGAATCGACCCGTAGCG
>JANRIN010000310.1:0-17104 GCA_033764965.1 Leptolyngbyaceae cyanobacterium bins.302
CAGATGGTGGCAGAGAGCAGGGTGGGTACCATCAACACGCCGAACCAGCCGATGTACAGGCGGTTGTTGGTGCTGGTAATCCACTCGCAGAATTGTTGCCACACGTTTTGGCGCTCGACGCGCTGTAAGGTCGTGGTCATAATTTGATAATTGCTGTAATGAAATGGACTTGAATGAATGATTGGCTGCTTGAGCAACCATGCCAGTAATGTAACAATTTGGGCGAGTTTTGTAAAGAAGTATGTGGAATTTTTTCTAATAATGTCGGACCACACGATTTGAGATGCTCTGAGAGCAATTCCCTGTGGTTGTCCTCTAGATGAGCGAGGGTTAGCACAACCCAGAACCCCAACAGTCCCCGCCATGATGATCGTTTGGTCAGGAGCTTCTCCAAGCAATTCCAAAACTAAAGAGCACCCTGTGAAGGATGCTCTTCATGGAGTTCACCAATTTCCTATACTGCTGTCGATCGAACACGATCGAATGTTTCCCAACAAGCCCATCAAAAGATGGGTCAACCCAATGTTTCTACAGCGATCGGGCGGTACTGGGAGGGCTTAATTTGATACTTCACGAGATTGGCAAGCTCTTGAAGCTGGCTAATTGCCTCTGCACCTTCGAGCTTCATCAGTTCTCGATCGTCGCGCATCTCTGTCCAGGTAATGCCGTAATCGGAAACGAGGAAGCGAATGAGATGGTTGTCTGCCAAGCTAACCATGAAGGATGCGCTGTTCATCTGCCCTCCACAGGTGTAGCAAGACGCTAAATAACCCTGTCGCTCAAGCACGATCGCTAGAGCTTGAAGGTTCATAACCAAATCTTGAACGAATTGGCGATGTTGTTCTGCAAGTAGTATGAACACAGTAGTCCTCCATTCACCACACTTATTCTAAACGTTTTTAAGAATTTCTTAATATTTTGTTTTGGTTAAGCAGGGGTTATGGCGTTGTTTGAGAAATGTCTCAAGCGTTTTAATACAAGAGTTATGACGATTCTAGCCTTAGTGGTTATGCTACCGAAATCAGGGATGAGATGGCGTATCAACAGAAACAGAAGACTTGCTCAAGCAAGTTTCCAAAAGGCATAAGTTTAGTGTAACTCTCTTTCAATGCAATCTTCCTTAGTGAAACTTTTTGAAGAAAATTGACTTTTCTCCCTGGCGTTACTAACAGCTTAAACACATGGGGTTGCTTTGTAAGATAGCCAGGAACAGCACTTACGATGATAGATGAGTCACCTGACCCTCAGTTTTCCAAGAATAGTTTCTATTACTAAGAAACACTAGAAGTCAAAGGAGTTCCGGATGTCTTTGTCTAATGCTCATGTTTTGAACTTTTTTACTTACTTGTAGGGATGTTCTTCTCGATAAGAAATTCCTATGGAGTCTCTAACTTTTTCTAAAGTTTTGGCTAAGTTGACTACATTTAGTCAGTTTGGCAGAGAGTAGCTCAGGTCGTTTAAGCTCTACAACTGGTAGGAATAATAGATAGAATACGACATAGTTGAGTTAGGCAAGTTGCGCGTATCGAAACGGTTTATGGCAATCTTCAAGGGGTAAAGTCCAGCCAACTGAAGCAGTTACAGCGGCTTTATCAGCTACGTTTACCCAGCGATCGCATCACCACCCCTGAATTTGCTCAACGGGTTGCGGCTATCAGTACCGATCTGGGGCAACCTGTCTGCGTTTACTTGAATCGTCGCGGACAGGTAATTCGGGTAGGAATCGGCACCCTACGGCAAACCCGTATTCCTCCGCTAGAGCTCCCTCGTTATGGGGATGAGCGCTTGAGTGGTATTCGTTGCCTTTCAACCCAGTTTAAAACCGATCCCCCCGCAGAGGCAATCTTAACCTGCATGGCGCTGCAACGATTAGATGCGCTGGTCGTGATGACTTTGACTGGAAGTGGCTTTGAGCGGCGAGGCGGAGGGGCAACAGGGTATGTTCGGGAAGCTTACCTGGCTCATTTGATCCCCCATCCAGAAGTTAACTGGACAGTCTCCCCCCCGTTAAGTCTGGATGTGTTAGCCGAGCAAGATTTTTCCAGCCTGGTTGAAGGATTAGAAGAAGAGTTTCGGCGGGAGTTTATTGCACGTCAGGTCGATCGGGATCACGATCGCGCCCTGATTGTGGGCTTACGAACGGACAGCACGACAGCAGAGCAGTTTCAAGATGAACTGGAGGAACTCGCGAGACTGGTCGAAACAGCGGGAGGGGATGTGATGCAAACTTTGAAGCAACGCCGATCCCACCCTCATCCGCAAACAGTTGTTGGAGAGGGAAAGGTAGAAGAAATTGCCCGCACGGCTCAAACGGTTGGGGCGAATTTAATTGTGTTTGATCGGGATTTATCCCCCGCCCAGGTGCGAAATTTGGAAGAACAAATCGGGTTACGGGTGGTCGATCGCACTGAAGTGATCCTGGATATTTTTGCTCAACGGGCGCAATCTGGCGCAGGAAAATTGCAGGTTGAACTAGCACAGTTGGAATATCGCCTACCTCGATTAACAGGTCGAGGACAGGCAATGTCTCGGTTAGGCGGCGGAATCGGCACTCGCGGTCCGGGGGAAACCAAATTGGAAACGGAGCGACGAGCCATTCAACGCCGCATTTCCCGCTTGCAACAGGACGTTAACCAACTCCAGGCGCACCGAGCCAGAATGCGGCAGCGACGGCAGCACTACGAAGTACCTTCGGTGGCAGTGGTGGGCTATACCAACGCAGGTAAGTCCACTTTGATGAACGTCCTCACCAATGCCGAGGTTTACACGGCGGATCAACTGTTTGCGACTTTAGATCCCACCACTCGGCGACTGGTCGTGCCCGATGCTATCAGCCAGGAAACCCGTCCTATCTTGTTGACCGACACGGTGGGCTTCATTCATGATCTTCCTCCCTCTCTGGTGGATGCCTTTCGTGCCACCTTGGAAGAAGTAACAGAGGCAAATGCACTGCTGCATGTGGTGGACTTGTCTCACCCAGCATGGCAAAACCAGATTCGATCAGTGATGAAGATCCTGGCAGGAATGCCGATCGCTCCCGGTCCGGCGTTGCTCGTGTTTAACAAAATTGATCAGGTAGATGGCGATACTCTGGCACTGGCACAGGAGGAATTTCCCCAGGCAATCTGCATCTCTGCCAGCGAGCGTTTGGGTCTAGAAACCTTACGCCGACGGCTAGGACAACTTGTGCATTACGCGATGACCTGTTAGACCAGCTTTCACTCAGCGCTGCCCTGTGATGATGTACGCCACCCGTTTGCCAATATTGGTTGCGTGGTCTGCCATGCGTTCCAGATGACGAATGACCAAAACTAGCAAGACAATGGGTTCAACAACTCCCTGCACATTGCGTTGTTGTGCCAGGGAGTGATAGAGCATTTCGTAGTCTAAATCGACGGCATCATCCCGAATTTTGACTGCCAGCCCAGCATCGGCATCCAGATCGGACAGAGCCGCTAGACTGAGCGCCAGCATTGCCCGTGAGCGATCGCACATCACCTTGATCTGCCGCATATGGTCTGGGGTGGGGTAGGGAAACAGCATCACAGCAATTTCGCCCAGATCTTCCGCATAATCGCCAATCCGCTCTAAATCTCGAACCAGGTGCATTAAAGCGCTTAATAACCGCAGATCCTGAGCAACAGGAGACTGTAGCGCGATGAGAGTGACGCAGTCTTGCTCAATTTGACGATACAGATGATCAATTTGCTCATCCTGAATAGAAATTTGATTAGGGGCTTCTAAATCTCGCTCAAACAGCGCTTGCCGTGCCAGCCAAAAAGAGTTTTCAACAAGTGCCCCCATGCGTAGCACATCACGCTGAACGCGCTTGAGTTGGCGATCGAAGTTAATTCGCGTTGTTTCAGATGTTTCCAATTCTTCACCAAAAGCACACTGAACCCGTTAGCTATAGCTTCTGCCTGATCTGCAAAGCTATCTCCTACAAGTATATGAAATACCTTTCTAATATCAGTGGTAAGAGGGACACACGTTTGGTGAGAAACCAGATTGTGGCGCTCTGACTACACCACGCAGGAAAAAATAGCCCAATGAATCATTCTGGCTCCTGCGATCGGAGCAACGTTTTCTTAAAATCTCCTTGCCTCTAAGTTCAACGATCGCGCTATCTTAGCTAGGCACCATTTAGCCGACTGTCATTTTTTCCGCCATGCACCACCCCTCCCAAGTCCACGCTTTGTTCTCCCAACTCCAGGCGCGTTATCCAATGAGCAGTTTAATCACGGAACTGGTACAAGTTCAGAACGACTTATTTGTGGTGAGGGCACTGGTGCAAACAAACGGCATGGCGGTCGCGACGGGTATGGCGGCGGCATCCAGCATTGAGTTAGCGGAAGATCAAGCCCGTTTGCGAGTTCTTGCGCTGCTGGGAGTGAGTTCTGCGCTGAATGGCAGCGCCCCGCCTCAAACCTATTCCCCTTTACCGGAGCCTGCCCTAGCCAGCAACGGCTTCACGCCGCTCCCGCCCCTTCCTGCGTCAACCTGGACAAATTCAGAACCCACGATCGCCAGTGTCGCTCAACCAACTTTTGCCGATGAGCCGCTGATTGTCCCGCAGCAAATGGTGGCAGACGATCGGGTGCCGGAATACTTAGTCGATGACCTTGACGATTCTTTTACAGCACCTGGGACTGAGGAATCTAGCTTGGTAGACGAGTCCCCCTTGCAGGACGAAACGCTGCCGCATCAGGACGATTCAGCGCCGGAGCAGCCCGTATTTTCAGTGTCAACTCCGGCACCGAAAGCCGATGACATTCAGCCTGGTCATTCCCCTAAACCTAAAAAAGTTGCAGCGAAAGCAACTGAGATTGCCCCTTCTGAGCCACTGCCTGAGCCACCCTCTGAGCCGATTGAGCAAGAACCCGATGATTTGTCTTCCCTGATTGCGCTGACGGATATTGAGATGGATCGGATTGGCTGGACAAAGCAGGAGGGACGGGAATACTTAAAACGCACCTACAAAAAATCAACCCGCCAACGGTTGGATGTGGACGAGTTGATGGACTTTTTGAATTATTTGAGAGCGTTGCCCTCGCTAAATGGGCTTTGAAGCCAAAAAACTACGAAACAGCGGCAACAGGAGGATTTACCGCAGAGGGACGGCGATCGATGACTTGATCAATCAGTCCGTAATCCCTTGCCTCTCCTGCGGACATGAAAAAGTCCCGCTCGGTATCTTCCTGAATTCGGCTCAGGGGTTGTCCGGTGTGGTCTGCCAGCAGTTCGTTCAGGCGCTGCTTGTGGTATAAGATTTCTTTCGCCTGAATTTCAATATCCGTTGCCTGACCTTGTGCCCCGCCTAGAGGTTGGTGAATCATGATGCGAGAGTGAGGCAGACTCATGCGTTTACCTTTTGCCCCGGCACTCAGCAGAAATGCGCCCATGCTAGCCGCCAAACCAAGACAAATCGTACACACATCTGGGCGAATTTGCTTCATGGTGTCAAAAATGCCCATCCCGGCTGTGACTGAACCGCCTGGAGAATTAATGTAGAGGTAAATATCTTTTTCGGGATCTTCGGCATCGAGAAACAGCAGTTGGGCGACCACCAGGTTTGCCAGGTCTGCATCAACTTGTTGTCCTAGAAAAACGATTCGTTCCCGTAACAGACGGGAGTAAATATCAAAGGCACGCTCGCCGCGACCTGACTGTTCAATTACGGTGGGAATCATGGAGCCTTCTTCAGATAGTTTTTTTCATTCTACCGATTTGTTGAAGATGTTGACTCTGATACGAGAATCAGTAGTGTAGACGGTATATTTCTTGCAGAAGCCTGTGTGTCAGTTGCCCCAAAATTATGACTCATTCACCCACGCCCGATCGCGACCCCAACCTTGAACCGCCTACCCCTCCTCGGCGCAGTCGCCGTCGCTGGCAGCGGATTGCCATTCCTGTTGGGTTAACCGTGATAGCAGGAGCAGGGGGAGTTGCCTTTTGGGGATGGCGATTTATTCACGATGAATTGCCGGGGATTGTTGCCGAGAATTTGAGCCAAACCCTGAACCGTCCGGTCAACGTGGGCGAGGTGAAAGGGGTGAGCTTCTCTGGTTTGGTGATTGGGGAATCATCCATTCCTCCCACAGCAGAAGACACTGATCAGGCAACGGTGGAAGAGATTGCCGTGGGGTTCAATCTGTGGCAAACCGTGTGGACGCGCAAGTTGAAGTTAGATATTACCTTGAAGGATGCGGTGGTCTTTCTGGAGCAGCAGAAAGAGGGATGGATTACCACCAAATTTACTCCGGCACAGGATGAAGGCTTGATCGAAATAGGAACGATTCGGGCAGAAAACGCGACGGCGAAACTACTGGGTTTGGGGACGATCGGCGGTAAACGTGCTCCTGTAGTGCTGGATCAATTGAATGGCAAGGTGGATTTGTTTGAGGAGAATCGATTATTTTCCTATGACCTGACGGGGCGATCGCGCACGGGCGGCGGCATCAAGCTAGTTGGCGAAACACGATTGCCCTCCCAAGAAACCAACCTCCAGGTGCAAGCAGAAAATTTCCTGGTTTCGGAGGTTGATCGCCTGCTCAATCTCCCCTTTGATTTACCCGTGGGACGAGCAGGAGGTAACTTTAATGTGGAGCTTCGTCCTAACATCAAAAATCCTCCCATCAACGGCACGGCTCAATTTGCTGGAGTTACCCTGGCGATTCCGGGCGTGCCCAGACCGTTTCAAAATGCGAAGGGAACCCTGCAATTTCGTGGCACCCAGATTTTGCCAGAGGATGTGGTGGGCAATTATGGCAAAGCTACGGGGGTGGTGAATGGGGCGATCGACCTGAACAAAGACTTTAACCTGTCCGCCCAGGTCAAGCCCATTAAACTACTGGATCTGACCGAAACACTGAAAGTCTCAGTTCCTGTTGCCCTGGAAGGAACAGCGGTAGCGAACTTAAAAGTGACTGGTGCAATTGAAAACCCGGTTTTAACGGGAACTGCCCGCAGTGTAGGAGCGGGAAAGGTTGATCGCGTACCCATCAGCCAATTCAACACTGCATTCAAACTCGATACAACGGCGGAAGAACTGGTGGTACAGCGATTCCAGGCGACTCCTACAGCGGGAGGAGAAATCACTGGTTCAGGGCGAGTTGATCTGAGTAAAACTGATGCTGCCGGACGGGCAAATCCTGGTTTGGCATTCAATATTTTGGTGCAAAACGTTCCTGGGGACAAAATCGCGCTGCAATATAGCAATGGCAACCCGCTCCCCGTGACGATCGGCACGGTGAACGCTCAGGCACAAGTGTCCGGTTCTGCCAGTGCCCCTGTCACTGCGATTCGCTGGGCAGCCCCTAACGCCACCTATCCAGGCTCCGGCGAAATTACCATTGCCAATGGTGTAACCACCCTCCGCAACACACGTTTCAATGTGGAAGGGGGCATCGCAACCGTAAACGCGATCGCCCGTGATGGACGCTGGCAAGCAAACGTCGCGGGTTCTGGAATTCCCCTCAATCGCTTCTCCAACGATTTGCGAGGTTTGTTCAGTGGCAATTTCACAGCCTCCGGATCCCTCTCTTCGTTCCGCCCTGAAACCATTCGCGCCCAGGGCACGGCTCGCCTGTCAGAAGGTTTGTCGGTGATCGAAGGACCGTTAACTGCCCAAGTGCAGTGGACTGGGCAACAGTTAGTCATCCAACAGGCAACAGCCAAAGGTTTTAATGCCAATGGCACGATCGGGCTTAACCTGGAAGGCACACCAGCCATCACCGCGCTTAACTTAAACGTGCGTCTGAACGACTTCGACCTGCGCGATTTCGACGTAGATCTTCCTGCCAATGTTGCCTACGCTGGACGGGCAGACTTCTCTGGCAAAATCACAGGCACCCCTACCGCCCCCAGTGTCAATGGCAACCTGGCATTGAAAAACTTTGTCGTGAATGGAGTTGCGTTTGAACCCTATCTGTCTGGGCGGGTGCAATACACTGCTCAAGGGGTGCGGATAGATTTGCGCGGAGAGCAAGATCGGATTGCGGCAGTACTCAATTCTCAGCTTCAACCTGTAGCGTTTGAAATTCGTCGAGGAGAGGCGATCGCCACCGGACGAACTCAGGGCGGATTGCTTCTGGTAGATGTGAAACAGTTCCCCCTCTCCCTGGCTCAAGTTCCTGGCATTCCGCCCACCTTCGCCCCTGATGGTTTGTTAGACGGCACCTTTGCGATCGACCTGAATCGCCAGACCGCAGAAGGGACAGTAGTCATTGCGAACCCCCGCTTGGGGGGCTACCAGGCAGACCAGTTTAGCGGACAAATTCGTTACGCCAATGGGATTGCTACTTTAATTAACGGGCAGTTGCGTCGGGGCACAACCGTGTTTCAGATTGCTGGCGCTGCCAACTTGTTAGCCGCAAATCCCCAATTCAAAGGGCGAATCGATGTCGCTCAGGGCGACATTCAGGATGTCCTGGAGGCTTTGCAGATTTTTGAACTGGCAGATTTGCAGCAGGGAGGACGATCGACCCCATTCGGCTCTGCCAGAGATTTACAGACCGTTCCGATTAACACGGCTCAGATTTCTGTTGAGCGTCAATTGCGCCGTCTGGCAGAAATTCAAGCCTTGCAAGGCATCAGGCAAGCGGAACGAGAAGCTGCTATTCTGCCCCCCTTATCTGAACTGAAAGGCACCTTTACGGGCAATGTTGACTTTGCCGGTTCCTTGAAATCTGGCATCAATGCTCGATTTAATATTCGTGGCAAAGATTTCCAGTGGGGCAAGTTTGATGCTGAGGAAGTGGTGGCTGTGGGCAATTTCCAGAACGGGGAGCTAACCCTTTTGCCCCTGCGACTACAATCTGGCGAGGCGGTGATTGCTTTTTCTGGCACTGTGCTGGGACAGAATCAATCTGGACAGTTGCGGATAGAAAATTTCCCAGTGGAAGAACTTACTGAGTTGGTGCAGATCCCGATCGCGGCGAAAGGACAACTGAATGCAACAGCTACTATTTCCGGTAGCTTTGCCAATCCTCAGGCATTGGGCGAGTACCGTTTGAACAATGCCGAGTTAAATGGCACCGCGCTGCAACAGGCTCAAGGCAGCTTTACCTATGCCAATGCCCGTCTGGACTTCTCCAATACCTTTGCGCTTACGCCGCAAGAACCCTTGTCGATCGTGGGTAGCCTTCCAGTGGAAGTGTTTGGCACCAAGGCGGATAGCGATCGCATCAGCCTGGACATCAACGTGAGAAATGAAGGACTTGCCCTGCTGAATGTGCTGACAGATCAGGTGAGTTGGATCGATGGACAGGGTGAAGCCAAAGTGGTGGTGCGAGGCACCTTGAGAGATCCGATCGCGGTGGGCGGGGTACAAATCCAGAACGCAACCTTGAAGGCGAAAGCTTTGCCAGAACCACTCACCAATGTCAACGGCACAGCCCGCTTTGTGCAAGATCGGATTCAGGTAGACAATTTCAGCGGCGATTTTAGTCAGGGTAAAATTGCTGCCTCTGGAGTGATTCCCCTGTCCAATCCGTTGCCTGCGAACGATCGAGATGGGGACACCCCCCTCACTGTGGCAATGAATAACATTTCTCTGAATCTGAAAGGACTGTATCAGGGTGGGGTCAATGGCACGGTTACGATTACGGGGGCTGCCCTCGACCCAATCCTGAGTGGCGAAATTCGTTTAAGTGATGGGCAAGTGCTGCTGGCGGCGGCAGATGCTCAAAATGGTGCTGGACAAGCTACCGGAGAGCAGCCACAATCGCCTGTGGAGTTTGCGAATTTGAAGTTGGTGCTGGGGAATGGGGTGGTACTTACCTATCAGCCCATCCTGCGCTTTGTGGCACGGGGAGAGTTGACGATTAACGGAGATTTGAACAACCCCACCCCAGATGGCACGATCCAACTGCAATCGGGACAGGTGAACTTGTTTACAACCCAATTTACGTTAGATCGGGGCTACACCCAAACGGCAGAGTTTGTTCCAGGACGAGGACTCGATCCAGAACTGAATGTGCGTCTGGTGGCGCTGGTGCCAGAAGTCACCGCTCGGCGGCAGCCATCCGTGCTCACCCCGTCAGAAATTTTGGATGTCCCGGCTCCGGCTTCTAGCTTTGGTTCTCTCCGCACGGTAAGAGTCCGGGCACAGGTCAATGGCTATGCCAGCCGTTTAGCCGAAAGTTTGGAGTTAACCAGCAGCCCACCGCGATCGGAAGCTGAGATTATCGCGCTCATTGGGGGTGGTTATGTAGACACCTTGGGACGAGGGGATACGCTGCTGGGGATCGCGAACCTGGCAGGATCAGCTTTGTTGACGAACGTACAAACGGCGATCGGTCAAGCTTTAGGGTTGAGCGAATTCCGGTTGTTCCCCACTTATACCGCCAACAACGAGCGTGATTCTGGCGATGGCACTAGCACCCTTGGACTGGCAGCAGAAGCCGCTGTGGATATCACTCCCGCTTTGTCGGTCAGCGTGTTGAAAATTTTGACCAACAGCGAACCCGCCCAGTTTGGCTTGCGCTACCGGATCAATGACAATTTGCTGCTACGGAGTTCAACCAATTTCTCGGATGATAGTCGAGCGTCGGTTGAATACGAATTGCGATTCTAGCTCCAATCCACTGCCATACTGAGTTGCAAGGTTCCCAATCCCAAATCTTTCGCAGACAGGGAGCGAGCTTCAAAAATTGCCATCATGTCTTTGAACTGAGGATTGCCTCGTGCCGCTCCAGTTAAGCCCTTCGCGATGATTAAGCCACAGTAGCCTTTGGTTTTCTTACAACGTTGATCCCATTTCTTACGTGCCGCCACATGGTTGGGATCTTCCTCGCCAAACTCGCCAAACAGATGCAACTCTCCGTTACTGGTTTGGAGCAAGCCAATGTCATAGCGATCGCCCGCCAGGGGATCTTCTCCGGGGTTAAAGCAAATTGCCTCTAGCCCACCCGCACTTTTGATTTCCTCAATCAAGGCTTTGGCTTTGGGGCGAGACGTTTGAATCATCACCACAGGCAGTCCGTCTCCCGCTTGGGTCACGGGTTGAGATTGATGGTGATCTGCCCCCACTCTCAACATTTCCAGCACATCCCAGGGCACCATTCCCAGGCTGAGGAAGGAATTTTCAGGCACCAAGTCATTTCGCACCAGGGGGAAAGCAACAGTGCTTTCGTCCTCTGATCCCTCCATCTCTAGCAGTTCGGCTGCCAGATCAGGCAGGGTAGACACCTTCACATTGAGAGTCGTTGCTGTGTCTGTATCGTCGTCACTCAGCAAAGGAATTCGATAGCGACTGGAGAGGGGCGGAAAGGCATCCTCTTGTAGTTTTTGGCGGTGTTGACGCACAAACCGATGCAGCGCTTCCAGACTAACCAGGGCGGCAGCGGCTTCATCTTCGTAGAGGAACGATCGCAACCCTTCCAGCGGATGCAAGTTACCAAAAACCGGATCGACTTGCTCCACACTGGGCGGGATACTAAAGGGCAAAGCTCGATCGCTTAATTCCTCCTCTTCTGTTTCAAAGGTGATAAACAAGCAGTTTTGCCCCAAAAAAGCTTCCTGCATTTGCTCAATCGACTCTTGGGAAATAGCTCGTTGCCGAAATTGGCGTAGAGAGTCAACCGAGCGATACAGCAACACGCCAAACTCCATGCCCAGCATCCCCATCACGGAGGCATACAACGTACCGATGTCCCAGTGATTCAATTCAATCGAGAGAATTTCGTGATCTGCCAGAACTTCCCAGGGAGCATCCTCCCAGACTTCAAACGCTTTGGCAGTCAAAGGTTCAGCATACTGATCTGGCAGGTTCGGTGGACGGCTCCCCATTGCCTCCTGCAAGCCCCGAAAAATCTCTTCGATCAGGGGTAATTCTGGGGCGTACTCCACGGCAATGTCCAGGTCTTGAAGCACCCCGCGCAGAAAAAACTGCAACTCACGATCGCGCACCACAATCTTTTTGGGACGGGCAGGCATTCCCGGATTATGGGGTTGCTCCATCGCCTTCAACAACGTCCGCACAACGGCTTCCGGTCCCGTTTGCAGAGTTACGATGTCCATCGATCGCACCATGCCCTGACTGCCATCAACCCAGAGAATGCAGTCTCCCTCTGGAGGAAGTTCCGCATCCATATCCATCCAGTTGCCCCCGTCGGAGTTAGAGATCAATCGGCGGCGATCGCCTTCCCATACACTGGGAATCTGCTTGAGTTGTTGCAGACGACGAAGGGTAGAGTGATTCAGCGCAGTCATAAAACCAGACACGATGGAGAGCGGTTAATCCTACCCCGGACTTTAGCCTCTCTGCAAGTAGCGCACGACCAAAGTAACTCGTGGTAGATATTCATATTACTGTGGCGACTCTCCGGCAAGTGTAACCAAATCATGCGAGTTAAAACCATGCGGGTTAATTTATACAACATTGGACAACGTTCCAGCCTGCCAGCCCCGGATGACTTTGCCTTAGCGTTGGGGCTAAAATTCGCGATCGTCCTGGACAGCAGGCTTGGGCTGAGTGATCTATGCTTAGGACAGGGGTTAGAAATATCCCTACAAACATTTCCATAGCCAGGGAGTTTTAGAAATCCATGACACAAGCAACTCAGGCTTCTCAGCGAGGAATCCAAATGACGGATGCCGCCCTCAATCATGTTTTGATGTTGCGAGAGAAGCAGGGCACTGACCTCTGTCTGCGGGTCGGTGTACGCGGTGGTGGTTGTTCTGGAATGTCTTACACCATGAATTTTGAAGACCCCAGCAATATTCAAGCCAGCGATGAAGTCTACGATTACGCAGGCTTCAAAGTGGTTTGCGATCCCAAAAGTATGCTGTACCTTTACGGCTTGGTATTAGATTACAGCGATGCTCTGATTGGGGGTGGGTTTCAGTTCACTAATCCCAATGCCAACCAGACCTGTGGCTGTGGCAAATCCTTTTCAGCCTAGGATCGTGAAGTAAATACGATCCGGAGTTTGTCGTGCTGAACAAGCAGAGCGAAGTGAAGCATCTCTGCGATTCTTCGCTCACTGCTCAGAACGACAATTTCTCGATGTTAATTAATTCTCATTCCCTAGTTTTTGTCGAACTTGATTTGATCTATTGCGACGCAGTGCTGTCGATCTGAGTTAGGATGGCAGATTGATGGTGTTTTTTCGTGTCGCCTCTTTCGGTTAAACTTCCAGTCTCAACTCAACCGCTGTTGACCCGCTTCTATGACTCAAACCGTAGACTCACTTTTTGATGAAGGAATTGAACGCTATAAAGCCGGAGCAGAGCCAGAGTCGCTCATTCCCGTGTTCAAAGAAGTGTGCGATCGTGCTCCCAAAAGTAGTCCTGCCTGGACCTGTTTGGCGTGGCTCTACTTGCTGACGGACAAACCCAGCAAAGCCTACGAAGCGGCACAAAAAGCCGTCAAGCTCAACCCTCAAGATCCGCAGGCGCGGGTGAATTTGTCCCTAGCCATGCTGGATGCTGACAAAAAAGGGGTCCGTCAACACATCGAAATTGTGCAACAGATCATCATGGTTGCGGCGGAATTACGAGAAGAAATTGAGCAGAATATCCAGGATGGGCTGACTCGCAAACCGGACTGGAAAAGTTTGCATCGTGTCAATGCCTGGTTGTTTGAGTAGGGGCGAATCATCTCATGTTTTCCACAGAACAACTGCAAACCTATACCCTCTGGTCAGGTTATTTCACCCTTTTCTGTGCTGGCTTGGCGTTGCTGGCTTGGCTATTGAAATGGGGCATTCGCTTTCGGCTGGTGGGGGCGACTGGGTTTATGGGAGTGCTGACCGGTGGACTGTTTGCCCTCAGTTTGGGGTTTTATTCTCGCCCTCTGATTCCCGATGCAGTTAAGTTTTCGCGGGTGTTTGATATGGGCAGCACCAATGTTGTCATTGCGGTTGCCCCTGAGATTAATGAAACTCAGCTTCGTGCAACTCTGGAACAAGCTGCGCTTGATCTGTACTCTTCAGGACGGCTTTCTCAAGGAACTGATAAAATGACGATCCGAGTGCGGACGATTCTCCATCCTGAACCGGGAGTTTCAAAATTAGTTTATCTCGGTCAGGTGAAGCGATCGCTGCTGTCCCGCCAAGATGCCCAGTTAGACATTGAGGTTTATTCGGACAAACTCGCTGAACTCAACCAACCCGTTGCGTAGACTCGTCTTATTTGACTCGACGAGCAACTGCGCTTCCAGGTTGACGTTTTGCTCAACTTGCCATGCTGAGATTATGATGCTCAGGTTCTTCCAGTTAATTTCTTCCTATGTCTACGATCGCCCATCCGTTGCCTGTGTTAACCGTTGCGCCTGCTCAAGTTGTTCGAGGACGGGACATTTTAGCGGAAGCGGCGGGAATGATCGCCCGTCTGGGTCAGCGTCCTTTTTGGGTGGGCGGCGATCGTACCTTAGAGCTTGTTGCTGCTAGATTACAGCCTGCTTTTGAGCAGCATAACCTGGAATCAGCAAAAATGTCTTACGCGCCGGAGTGTAGCGAGACCAGTCTGGCAGCTTTGCGGGAGGCGATCACGGCTCATCACGCCGATGTGATTGTTGGAATTGGGGGCGGCAAAGCTCTGGATACCGCCAAGTTGCTGGCATACCAGTGTCAACTTCCAGTGGTCACTATCCCTACGTCTGCCGCGACCTGTGCTGCTTGGACAGCGTTGTCAAATGTTTACTCCAACGAGGGCGCATTCCTCTACGACGTTCCCCTCCCCCATTGCCCTAACCTGCTGGTGCTGGATTACGACCTGATTGCCACGGCTCCGGCTCGAACGCTGGTGGCGGGAATTGGAGACGCGATCGCCAAGTGGTATGAAGCTTCTGTTAGTAGCGGACATTCTCAACAAACACTCATTGTCGCTGCGGTGCAACAAGCCCGTGTCTTGCGCGATCTACTCTTCCAAAAATCCCTCACTGCGCTGCAAGAATCGGGTGGCGACACCTGGCAGGAAGTGGTTGATGCCACTGTGTTGCTGGCGGGTGTGATTGGCGGTTTAGGCGGTGCTCAATGCCGGACGGTTGCGGCTCACGCAGTTCACAACGGCTTAACTCACCTCACGGCAACCCACGACATCCTGCATGGTGAAAAAGTCGCTTATGGTATCCTGGTGCAGCTACGACTGGAAGAGCTCGTGCAGGGGAACCAGCTTGCCACCACCGCTCGCCAACAATTGCTTAAGTTTTACACTGACCTGGGTTTACCCTGTAGCCTGCATGATCTCGGACTGTCTCACCTCACGATCGCAGAGCTAGAGCAGGCTGCCACGATCGCCTGTGCCGAAAAATCAGATATTCATCATCTGCCGTTTGCCGTCAACCCGGTTCAACTCCTGGCAGCAATGGTTTCCACTACTGCTCCCTGTCAGAGTCCGAAGCGGCGGGATGATGAAAACCCAGAATGCCAGGAACACGAGGTACAGCTATGAGTTTGGACTGGATTACGCCTGCCGATCGCCTGAAAATCTTGCCTCCTTACGTTTTTGCCCGACTGGATGAACTCAAAGCACGGGCACGGGAACAAGGACTGGATTTGATTGACCTGGGTATGGGCAACCCGGATGGCGCTACGCCTGAACCTGTCGTGGAAGCGGCGATCGAGGCATTACGTAATCCTGCCAATCATGGCTATCCCCCATTTGAAGGCACCGCAGGTTTTCGCCAAACCATCACCGAGTGGTATCAACGGCGCTACGGGGTGATGCTGAATCCAGACAGCGAAGCCCTGCCGCTTTTGGGTTCTAAGGAAGGACTGACTCATCTGGCACTGGCATATGTGAATCCAGGAGATGTGGTCTTGGTTCCCAGTCCCGCCTATCCTGCTCACTATCGGGGTCCACTGATTGCAGGAGCAAATATCTACAACATCGTGCTAAAACCCGAAAATGACTGGGTGATTGACCTGCGCGACATTCCTGATGAAGTGGCAGAACGGGCTAACATCCTGTACTTCAACTATCCCAGCAATCCCACTGCTGCCACGGCTTCACGCGAATTTTTTGAAGAGGTGGTCGCCTTTGCCCGGCGCTTCAACATTCTACTGGTGCATGACTTGTGTTACGCCGAACTGGCGTTTGATGGCTACCAACCCACCAGTTTGCTCGAAATTCCTGGCGCGATCGATATCGGCGTTGAGTTCCACACTATGTCCAAAACCTACAACATGGCAGGTTGGCGAGTGGGGTTTGTGGTGGGCAATCGTCATATTGTGCAGGGCTTGCGGACGCTGAAAACTAACCTGGACTATGGCATCTTTCGGGTGTTGCAAACCGCTGCCCAAACTGCTCTCCAGCTTCCTGATGTGTATCTGCATGAGGTGCAAGCTCGGTATCGTACCCGCCGCGATTTTCTGATCGAAGGCTTGACAGAATTGGGGTGGAATGTCCCCAAAACGAAAGCCACCATGTATCTTTGGGTGCCTTGCCCCCCCGGAGTTGGTTCTACAGACTTTGCCCTATCCGTCCTGCAACAAACAGGAGTCGTGGTCACTCCCGGAAATGCTTTTGGTGTCGGCGGAGAAGGGTATGTCCGCATCAGCTTGATTGCAGAGTGCGATCGTCTGGGTGAAGCCCTGCGTCGTCTCAAACAAGCCGAAATCACTTACCACTCCGGTGCCGACCTTGCCGCCAGTTTGCAAGTGAAAGGATAGTTGGGCTGCTTGAGTCTTTCGTGAAGACATCCATCCCGTCAAACTACTTTCGTTAAGTAGAAGCCAACGAGATTGGACGATCGATACAGCAAGCTGCTTAACTGACCAAACTCTTGAAATGCTGATTTTGCGTACACTAGGTTAGCAATAGTCCAATCCAATATAGTTCTGCTGACACCTTGTCCCTCATACAACCCTCACTGATGAGGTAGATGAGGTAGATGAGGTAGATGAGGTGGGCAAAGAGTGAATATGTGTTGGGTTTTATGCTGTAACCCAAACTAACGGTGAGGAGCGAGCACTCAGTACAAAATGTAGTAAATAATACAAGCTTGCCGAAGAAAATTCCTAAAACTATCCGTATTTTTGCTCGATATTGCCCGTTACAGAGATATCATGCGAAAAAATTCTAGATAACGTCTGGCATGGGGACATTATCGAGAAAAAATTCTGGATATTGTCTCACTCGCGCATTATCTAGAGAAAAT
>JANRIN010000213.1:0-4098 GCA_033764965.1 Leptolyngbyaceae cyanobacterium bins.302
CATTCAAGGGTTTTTCGCAGTGTCAGGAAAGAGGAAGTGGATGAAGGGGCGTTTCGGGAAACGCCCCATCATCCACTTCCTCAAATTCATTTCCTAGTAAGTCAGTGGAAAACACATAACTTGTTGGGTTATTCCCCTAAAATAAGGAGCGAATTTGGCGTGACACAAACATTATGCGGATAGTAGCTCTCGTCCCTGGCGGAATTGGCGATCAGGTTTTGTTCTTTCCAACTCTGGATGACTTAAAGCAAACCTACCCAGAAGCTCAAATTGATGTTGTGGTGGAGCCGAGAGCCGCAGCAGCCTACCAGGTTAGTAAATCGGTGCAGAATGTGATTCCGTTTGATTTCAAAGGGCGGAACAGTCTGGCGGATTTTGGTAACTTGTTGGGGAATCTGCGCGATCGCGAATACGACATCGCGCTGACGCTGGGACAACGCTGGCTGGTGGGGTTCCTGCTTTGGCTGGCTGGGATCCCGACCCGCGTCGGCTTTTCTGGAGCCGCTAACACATTTTTGACCAATCCAGTCCCGCTCAAGAAAGATCAGTACGCTGCCTGGATGTATCATGACCTGCTCAAAGGGTTAGATATCAATACCCCCTGTCCTGACATTGCCGTGGCGGTGCCTGCAAAAGCCCTAGATTGGGCAGATGGTGAACGCAAACGCTTAGGGATTGGCGGTGGGGGCTATGTGCTGATTCACGGAGGCTCCAGCCAGTTAGCCAAAGATAAAGGGATCGACAAAATCTATCCTGTGGAGGGTTGGAAAAGCATTATTCAAGACTTTCAGCAACGCCAACCGGATCTGCCGATCGTCGTCGTGCAAGGACCTGAAGACAAAGCATTTGTGCAAGCTCTGGTGCAGGCAAATCCCAACGTCAAAGTCACCAGCCCCAGAGATATCGGCAGACTCACGGCAATGATCGCAGGCGCGAATTTAATGCTGTGTACCGATAGTGCTCCCATGCACCTGGCAGTGGCAGTGAAAACCTACACATTGGCGTTGTTTGGACCGACGGAGCCGGAGAAACTGTTGCCCAGTGACACTCGCTTCGTTGGCATCAAATCCCTAACCGGAAACATGGCAGATATCATTCCCGCAACGGTTTTAGAAAAAGTTTGGGGCGGTTAGACAAATGGCTCAACTCTGGGCTTCAGGCTGTAGGCATACCAGGCGGTTAGAAGCGTCAAGACTCCGGTAATCCAAAAAGGAGCCTTATATCCTAAGCCCACCAAAATGCCTGCAAATGCTGGACCAAAAGCATTGGAAATACTGAGGTAGGAGGCATTGATCCCAAAAATCTCGCCCTGCTCCTGGTTGCTGCTGTGAAGCGACAGGAGCGAATTGATCAGGGGCAGTGGATAAGCGTTGGCAATCCCGAAAAATACTCCTAAGGCAAGAAACGCGGGGAGGGTGGGAAAGGTGGGAATCAGCAGGAACAAAATGCCGCGAACCAGGATGGAGATTGCCAGAATATTGACCAGCTTAAATCGACTGGTTAACGGTTCCAAGCCAAATATTTGGGTGATGAAACCGAGAATGCCAAACATGGCAAACACGATCGCCAACGTCTGAGCATCTTGACCCAGCACAATCAGGAAAAACGGTTGGAAGGCAAACGTAAAGATTGTGAAAGTAAACCCGCTAAAGAAAGTGAGCCAAAAAAGCGGACCCAGGATGGGGCGCGTGGCAGATTGTAGAATTCTGCCGAAGCCAAAATCATGCCAACTAAAGTGAAAGGCTCGTTTAGCGGGTAGGGTTTCGGGGAGGAAAAAGAATGTGAGCAATAGTGCTACCAACGCCATGCCTGCCGACACCAAAAAACCCATACCCAACCGCGACACGCCTGGAAAGGGTGGAATCGTTTGGGCAAGATAGCTAAGGCTGGGTCCAGCAACGAATCCCAACCGAAACATGGCATCAAAAATCCCAAAGGCTCTAGGGCGCTTATCTGGAGTGGTGATGTCGCTCACTACGGCTCTCGCGATCGACACATTCCCTCCCGTGACTCCATCCAGCACCCGCGAAGCGTAGAG
The DNA here is from genome assembly GCA_033764965.1 of Leptolyngbyaceae cyanobacterium bins.302. GTDB lineage: Bacteria > Cyanobacteriota > Cyanobacteriia > Leptolyngbyales > Leptolyngbyaceae > JSC-12. The sequence continues at coordinate 2,039 of JANRIN010000213.1, forward strand.
TAACCAGGCAAAAGGAGTCAAACTGGCGATCGCCCCTGCCACCACTGTTCCAGCGAGACTCACAAGCAGTAAGGGCTTGCGTCCCAAAAAATCTGACAGTCTGCCCAAAATGGGAGTGGCAATAAATTGAGAGACCGCATAGGCAGTGGTCAACAAGCTGGCTTGAAAGTCGCTGAGTCCAAACTGTTTGGCGTAGGGGTAAAGCAACGGAATGATCGCGGTGAAGCTAACAGAATTGATGAAAGCAATCAGCGCCAAAATCCAGAACTGTAGCGGTAGGGTTGGTTTTTGCACGCTTCATTTACTCCATCAACCAGTCAAAGATCCCTCCCAAGGTTAGCGTTAAACCCGCTGCAAAAGGTGGAACTGGCAAAACTGCATCAGCCTCCTCAAAAACTTCCATTCGTTGATCCGGGAAGTACACAAAAATCAGGCATTCTGAGGGATCAATCAACCAACCAAGCTGAGTTCCATACTTAAGACAATGCAAAATGTTTCGCATCACACGAATGGTGCTTTGGTTGGGAGACAGGATTTCGATCGTCCAATCCGGTGCCAGGGGAAAAATATTGGCAACGCTTCCATCCGCCTCACGGGGAATCCGCTCCCACACAAAAACGCTAATGTCTGGCACTGTGGAACGATCGCCAAAGGTACATCTGAGTTCTGGAAAAGCGCGGGCAAGCTTTTGAGGCTTGAGGATTGCATTCATCGCTGGCACTAATTCACCCTGGATAGTGCTGTGTTTTCCTTGCGGCATCGGCTTTTGAATAATTTTTCCGTCAATGTATTCGCTGGCTGGTTTTGTCTCTGGCAGATGCAAAAACTCCTCTAGCGACACTATCTTTTCTGGCGTTTGAACCATGTTCTTCTCCCTTGCTCCCTTCTTTATTCATTTTGTATGCCATTCTGTCTCTCTTAAGAAATTCTCTGTAATCGCGCGATCGTCCGCTGTAGTTCTTAAACTAGGTGTGAAATCCGTCCCATACCGTAGCGGCTGAACCAGGGTAAATATCCTAAAAATAACGCTATGGTAGAGGCGGGAACTCAAACCAGTTTGGGTTAAACCGTGTCTAGCTAGACCTGAGAATTCTTCTAGAAAGCTGACAGGTCTGGATGTGAAGGTGGTTTGATCCCTTGCAGGCACAGTCTGTCCGCCTGCATATCCCCTTATCCATGCAGTTTAGAGAAGGAACATACAGTCATGGGATTGTTTGACCGTGTGAGCCGGGTCGTCCGAGCAAACTTGAATGATGTGGTCAGCAAGGCTGAAGACCCGGAAAAGATTTTAGAGCAGACCATTTTGGATATGCAGGAAGACCTGGTGCAGATGCGTCAGGCAGTTGCCAGCGCGATCGCCAGCCAAAAGCGGACCCAGCAGCAACACAACCAGGCTCAAACTGAATCGAATAACTGGCAGCAACGGGCACAACTCGCCCTGCAAAAAGGGGATGAAAACCTGGCACGAGAAGCTCTCCTCCGAAAAAAGACCCACAGCGAAACGGCGACTGCCCTGAAGACTCAGCTCGACCAGCAAAATACGATGGTGGATACGCTGAAGCGTAACTTAATCGCGCTGGAAGGCAAAATTTCTGAGGCAAAAACCAAAAAGGATATGCTCAAAGCCCGTGCAGGTGCCGCAAAAGCCAACGAGCAATTGCAGAAAGTGGTTGGCAACATGAGTACGGGCAGTGCGATGGCAGCGTTCGATCGCATGGAGGAAAAAGTCCTGCAAATGGAAGCTCGTTCCCAAGCGGCGGCTGAACTAGCCGGAGCCGATTTGGAGAGCCAATTTGCCATGCTGGAATCCGGCAATGACGTGGATGACGAACTGGCAGCGATGAAAGCTCAATTGCTGGGTGGCTCCCAAGATCAGGCTCAACTTCCCGGAACCGCCCAAGCCAAGCCTGCGGATCAGCCTAAAAGTGAAGTAGACGATGAGCTAGAAGCGCTGAAAACAAAGTTGGATCAGCTTTAGGGCTAGGAACTAGGTCAATTTCTAGAAAAGAGTTTACCTTTCGACTTCGCTCAAGGTGCAAGCTGGTTGAGCGGAGTCGAAG
>JANRIN010000230.1:0-6673 GCA_033764965.1 Leptolyngbyaceae cyanobacterium bins.302
TTACAGCAATCCTCGCGGAAGACACAGCGCCTCAAAGAGTTGGTCTGCTGGCACAAAGAGGAGTTTATGAGTTTCATCAAAATACTCATCTTCTAAAGAGCTTGGATGGAGTTACAAAAGTAGCGGATATTTTGCAATTAGGTAAAGAGAATTATGATGTTCAGGCTCGGATGCTCAATATCTTAACCAGCTATCATGAGAACCCCATTCTGTTACAACGAAGGATTTTTAGCTTAAGTCGTGGTGATGAAGGGTTCCCAGAGCCAATCAAGCTTTACTACGGAAACACAGCATTTAACTTGTTCGCTGCGATCGATTGCATTCTAATCGAACCTGATGGAACGTTACACATCCTAGATTTCAAGACAGGCAAATCCGATTTTGATGAACGACAGGCGTTTGTTTATCTGCTGGCAGCCAGCTATCTGTTTCCCCGTCAACGAGCGATCGCCTCGTTCTATAACCTTGAACTCTGCAAGTGGTCAGAACCAATTACGGCAACCACGAGCCAATTAAATGCCGTTCGGATAGAGCTAGCGCGCTTGGCTCAACGGCATGAGGCGGAGAAGAAACAGTACCGTAAAAACCCTGCGGAGTTCGACCGCATTTTCCCACCCAACCCGGGCTTTCGCTGCCAATATTGCCAGTTCAACTCAGTTTGCCAATTTGCTGCCCAGGAGGTCTCTGCATGACTGCTACCACTGCTGCTCCCTCACAAGAACTGGTCTTCCTCAGTGAAGTGTTTCCACTGTGCATTGCCCAGCCTAACCTTTGCAGCTTTTCGATGGTGCCTGATATTGATCAAGAAACTGGCAATCGTTTGAGTTTCCATCTATCACGAAAACTAGAACAGTCTGTTGTCGTTTGGTACGAGTATCGACTGTGGATACTTACTCCAATGCAACGACCAGTATTGAATCTATCTCAGTGTCAGACAGCGCTCTCAGCACTCCAGCAAGATATTCCAGATTTGTGCGATCAATCTCTCCAGCTTCAACAGCAGAGTGCTGCGATCGCCTCATCATCTGTTCTATCCAAACTCGCGTTTCAGATTCTACGGATCAGGCAACCCTTTCGACCAATTTCTGTCACATCGATCGCAGGATTAGCGGTAAATCGCAAAATTAAGTTCTGGGCAGAAACGATCGAACTTCAAGGAGAAGAACGCGCAGCATTATCATTAGCAGTTCAAACTGAGATTGCATACTCAGGGAGCTTGGCGGATTTCTATGCCAATAATGCAGCTCAAGGGAATCCAGAAGATTTGCTAGTCGGCTTGCCCGTTCAGGATTTTGATATGGGCGGTAGTGGCAGTATTATTCGGCTTGTCGGTGTCGTCAGAGAGCATCGCGATCGCCTTCTTAAACTTGCAGCAGGTTACTCAACACGGCACATCATCGAGACTGCTCCTGACAATGAGCTGGTGGTTGCAATCCAGTTTGGTAAAGGGAAAAAGCCGTTTCACTACCCGCTCTCCGCTCTTCGTCCTTCGATTACGGCAGAAACGGCAGAGCAGTTTGGATTTGATTACGGGCAGTTTCTACAATTTACAAAAATTCCTCATACGGAGCGGCAACGGTTGCTAACCACCTTCAAAGCCCAGGCAGCCGATGTGCTGATGCCTTACAGTTTTGAAATTGAACGAAGTTTGAACAGCCTGGAGCATCCTGATCTCTTCTGGCAACCAACAACTCCTGTATATCAAACCCCATTGCTGTTTGGCAAAGGAGTTACGGGTGTTCGAGGGCGTATCTTGCAGGGACTATCAACTGGTGGAGTTTACCATCGTCATCCCAATTTTCAACCTGGCATGATTCGGATTGCTGCACTGAAGTTATGTGATGGTAGTGTGAATGGTTTCCTGGAAGCCGCTCAACAGCGACTAAAACGCTATGGCTTTGAAAGTGAAATTATTGATCGAAAAGCTCTATCGATTAGCGGTCTTAGTGCTGCCGAGGCAAGAGCTGCTCTGGAGAGAACCGTTAATAAGTTAATCACGGTTCCAGTTGACATCGTATTGACCTTTCTGCCACAAAGCGATCGCGAGGCTGATGACGATGACGGAGGCAGTCTTTATCACCTCGTCTACTCACTGCTCTTACGCCGCAATATTGCTAGTCAAATCATTTATGATGACACACTAACCGGAGTTGAACACGGGCAGATTCTCAACCAAGTAGTTCCAGGGGTGTTAGCAAAGTTGGGGAATTTACCGTTCATCCTGGCAGAACCACTGGAAATTGCGGATTATTTTATTGGGCTGAACATTTCACGATCACCCAAAGCCAAACTTGCTGGAACTCTGAATGCCTGCGCCAGTGTTCGACTTTACGGTAAACAAGGAGAGTTCATTCGGTATGTTTTAGAAGATGCGCTGCTGGAAGGCGAAGAGATTCCTCAGAGGCTGCTAGAACGGCTGCTACCCGCAACCCTAGAAGGGAAAACAGTTCTGATTTATCGCGATGGACGATTTTGTGGTCAAGAAGTACCTCACTTATTAGAGCGGGCACGAGCAATTCAAGCAAGATTTATCTTGGTAGAGTGCCGAAAATCTGGCATTCCGAGGCTTTATAACTTGAGCCAGAAGACTCTGGTCGCGCCCTTACAGGGGTTGGCCTTACGGCTATCCTCTTGTGAAGCTGTACTCGTGACAACTCAAGTCTCTGAGCGAGTGGGATTAGCACGTCCCTTGCGTTTGATAGTCCATCAAACTGGAGAAACTGCATCTATTGAGCAAGTGGTAGAAACTACACTAAAACTCACCTTGCTGCATCATGGAGCGTTAAAAGCACCGCGCTTACCTATGCCAATTTATGGTGCAGATCGAGTGGCTGGCTTACGATTACAAGGCATTTACCCCAGCAGTTTGCTTGAGGGAGATCGCCAGTTCTGGTTGTAGATGACTTCAAAGCCTTTCGTTGAAATGGAAATGTATTTTCTAAGACCCCGTAATCCAGAGAGTTTGACTATCATAAAATTCACCTTGTTGGTTTAACGAGTATCCTCCCATCAACAAACCGAGCCACAACTCCACCATCGGCATCTTTAATGCTCGCTGTAAATCGGGTAGACGGATGTTTGACTGAAGATGCTGAAGATATTGGGCGATCGCCTCCGACCACTCCTCTACATTTTCCCCATGCGCTAGTTCCCGAATCTGCTCTGCCATCTGAGCCTCATTTAGGAGTTGTTCCGCTGCCACCTGATCGACCCAATTTAACAACGCCTCCTTATCTACTTCCCCAACGATTGAGCCATCTACTTGAGCGGATGACTTCTTTTTACGGTTCGTGGGGTACTGCATTGGCTCTGGTTCTTCAAACAAATCGGTGACATCCAGTGATAAAGACTGGACGAACAGATCGACACACTCCTCTAGATTCACCATTGGCTCCGTTGGGTTATGCCGACGCTCCCATCGAGAAATCAGGAGGTCTGCTCGTGCGGCATGTACCTCCGAGAGTTGCATTAACACATCTCCTGCAACTGCTAACTGCTCTGCTAAAGACTGATCCAACAGGGTTTGTTCCAGAGCATCACAGAGCGATCGCAAATCTGCTGTCTCCGGAAACCGAGATGCCGCCTCCAAAGATTGCCAGAGGTCAAGCTCTAACTGTTGGATTTCCATTACAGCCTGACCTTCGGATAGAGAGGGCAGGGTCGAATTGGGCAGTTTTGGGGATGGAGTTCCACTGAGGAGCGGAAGCGTTCTACCTTGATCCCACTATGCTGCGAAAAAACATCTAGAATCCGAACCAGCAAGGTTTTAACCTGCAATTCGGTTAATCCCAGGCAGTGAACGGGTTCAACTTTGGCAACCCGATCGTTACCTATCCAGAGTTCTGCACCCAGGGCATGAAGCGGCGAGTCCTTTGTTACTCGATACCAGTGAACCACAGCAGCAGGGACTGCCGGAGCCAGAACTTCCAGAGTCGCCACTCGTGTTGCTGGAGCAGCGTCTGTTTCAACTGAAGGTAAGTTTGCAAACTGTCCGCGTCGTCGCTGCTTGCGAATATAGTTCCGGACTCCCCGATGACGATAGTAGGAGCGACGGTTATGGCAAACCTTCGGATTCCAGCAGCCATCTCCATTTGGTCCATGACGCTGTTGGGCTTCCTGGGAGTCCAGCTTCGAGCAAAGCCGACATTTTTCCTGATCGGGACGTGCCATCACGCACCTCGCAAGGGAGCCAATAACTCATCCACCCACTGTTGATCCGCTTCCGATAGTTTTGGCGGGGGGACAGGCTGATGATAATCAATGCGTTCGTTGTATCCTGCCCGATCGCACACGCCCTGCACAATTGCCTGTAGTTCTATCAACGGTTCCGCATCTTCGGGCCTTAGCGGTAGCGGCACACTGGGAATGGGTTCACGCAAGTCAAAGTCATACAGGTCAGCTTGAGGACGTTGTGAACTACGACTGACAATGAGGCGATAGTCACTCGGTTGCACCTCTCCTATCATCGTCATTGGGATGCCAGCCCGTATCAGGTCAATTTCAACGAGATTGGAGAGACTGCCCAAAATTCGCCTGCGCTTGTTTTCATAAGCCGTTCTGCCTTTTCCCTTCTGCTTGTTTTTGGGTGACAGCACCTCAATCACTGTAATGACCGTATCTGTGCCGACTTCGCGAACTTCTAGATAGCGCTCTTTAATCGTGGTTGGCTGGGGTAAGAAAATGGAGCGGGGTTGCTTCTGAGTTAACGTTGCACCCGGTTCAACTCGCAATGGCTCCACTTGATCGATTGACCGAGCCGCTAAGACAGCAGCATCTGGGATACCCACGAGGATTTCTTCTGGCTCTTCTTGAGCCTGGTAGGTGCGAGTCTCAACCTCAATGTAATAGTTGGGGCGCAGTTGAGGGGCTACTGTATCCGCGATCGCCACCATCAGCCGGGTGTGAAACGACGACCAGAAGGCTGGCTGTTCCAGATAGGGATTCATGCCAGGAAAGGGCGACGGCATCCGTGAAACTCCCACAGTGCAAGGATTTTTATTTAGTATACCCTAACCTCTCTGAACCTAGTCGTAGTTTAGTCGTATAAAAGATATTGTATAAATATTTTACTTGAAATGCCCTAAACTAAAAGAGCCAACTTGAGTTGTGTGGTGATTACTCATGTTTTCAGGCTCAGATGGGCTTCCCCCGATTCGCTTGGTTGCTTCCCAGGCTCCATTACCATTACGCTCAACAGAACCGACGGATTTACGTTGGCTCCGAGTCGAGGAGTATTTCCAAGCGAGATCGCTGGCTGATAACACTCAGAAAGCCTATCGACGCGAATTGAAACGGTTCCTTTCCTGGACTGATCGTGCTTGGTCGGATCTCACGCCTCGGCAGATTGCTCAGTTCAAAGCCTATTTGCAGGGACAAAACCTGTCTGCTAATTCAGTGAATCGGGCATTGACCGCTCTGATGAGTTTCTTTGATTGGTTCCGAGCAGCTTACCCAGAACAAATTGCCCATGACCCGACGACAGCCGTAGAGATGGAGCGGGTTCCTTTGCCCCCAGCCAGGGACTTATCAGAAATCGAGATGGCGGCGCTGTACCTGGCATTGGAGGAACGAGAGGACGCGGAGGTGCGCGATCGGGCTTTAGTTGCGGTTCTCAGTCATGGGTTGCGGGCGGAAGAGGTCGTGAATTTGAATGTGGAAGATTACGATGGTGTCCGACTAACGATTCGAGAAGCTAAGGATGATAGTACGGGGACAGTCCCGCTCAGTCGTCAGGCGAGAGAACAGTTGAACACGTATTTAGTTCAGCGTCGCTCTGAGGAGGGAGACTTATCGCCTGATAGCCCCCTGTTTTTGTCTATTGGACGGAACCGGGTGGGTCAGCGTTTGGGCTATCAAGGGCTATACTACGCAGTTAAAGCTTTGGGTAAGATTGCAGCAGAGCAGGCTCAATTGGCATTAGAGCGGCGGCAAAGAATTGAGCAAGGAGAGCTAGAACCTGATTCGCAGAATAGATGGGGACAGTTCAATGAGGCAGAGCTCAAACAAATCCTGACTCTGGTGAGTGTGCATCCTCACCAGTTACGTCACACCTTTGCGACTGGGCTGCTTTTGCGGGGGGTCGAGAGCCTTCATGCTCGAACGCTGACTCGTCATAAATCAGAAGCCAGCTTTAAGCGATATGCCAAGCGAGCACTCGGTGCAGCGGCAGAACGGGCTTTCTATCAATCGATTGGTGAAGAGCCTCCCCAAAACAGTGAGTTGAAATGAGACGAATTTCAAAGATGGATGCTCAATTAAGCTGGTCTTGATACATACTATTTATCAGGCATATTTGGTCTGATTAATCCCGAAGAGGTTTTTTGGACACTGTTCTCAGTCCTGCGTACAGGTTCGTAGTGAATCTAGTTTCGCTTAAAATCTTGTTGCTATTTTTGATGATCCCCATGCCGAAGGGGCGTTTCAGAACTGTTCAAAAGTGTGCTTTGTAGTTGAACCACAACGTTGTGGTTCAAAAATTGACTTATTCTAATACTTGGGAAACTTGCATGAGTCGGGTTATTGCTTTGTTTAACCAGGCTGGTGGGGTTGGCAAGACCTCTCTTGTCAATCAACTTGGCTACATGATTGCTTGTTGTAAGCGGTTGGATGTGAAGACGAAGAAACGGAGTAAGAAGAAAGGAGATTACTATCAAGTTCTTGTGGTGGATATGGA
>JANRIN010000237.1:0-5986 GCA_033764965.1 Leptolyngbyaceae cyanobacterium bins.302
CACAATGCCGATCGTCGGGTTATCCATCTCACTCCGCAAGAGGTCATCGACAGCGGCGATGTAAAAGCTCATTTTGCCGGAAAACTCTGGTTCAAACTCCACCATCTTGAGGTCAATCACCACGTAGCAGTGAAGTTTGACATGGTAGAAAAGCAAGTCCAGCTTATATTCCTTGCCGCCCACCTCGATTGAATACTGGCTGCCCAAAAATGAAAAGCCAACCCCCAATTCGAGCAGAAAATCTCGGATGCGATCAACCAGTGCCCGCTCAAAGTCCCGTTCCTGGGCTGCTTCGGCTAGTTCTAAAAACTCAAAGTTATACGGACTTTTTAGAATCTGACGGGCTAAGTCTGACTGACTTTGGGGCAGGGTGTGATCAAAGTTAGTGACGGCATTCCCAACCCGTCGATATAACCCGCTTTCGATCTGGTGAACCAGGGCACTTCGGCTCCATCCATGCTCGATCGTCTTCTGGGCGTACCAGAGCCGTTCCTCGTTATCTTTGAGCTTATCGAGCAGGGCAATATTGTGATACCAGGTAATTTGTCCCAGTACTGCCTGAATTACGGTCTGGTCGGGGAATGCCTGAGCAAATGCCCTCATGTACAGCAGATTGGATCGAGAAAAGCCTTTCATTTCTGGGAAAGCGTGTTTGAGGTCTTTGGAGAGTTGCTCAATCACCTTTGCGCCCCATCCCTCTTGCTGTTGCTTGGCGAGAACCGCGCATCCAATCCGCCAGTAGAGTGTGACCAGTTCCCGATTGACTGCCGTTGCTGCCCGTAATTGGGCATTCTGAATCCAATTTTTGAGATCGTCCAACAAACGAATGTAGCTATCAGAAGACAGGTTACTGGGCATTCCTTCACTCAAGCAGTACGGGTAGTTCACTCCAAGCCCTACTATACTGGCAATTTGGTAACACCCTGATGGGCTAAAGGTTAGTACAAGCTTATTGTAGGGGCTGGTTTATTTGTAGGGAAATTGTCCAAGCGCACTTGGACAATTTGGTGACGCTAAGTATTTTTACTTCCGATACAGTTCGCCAATCATCTTGAAAGCCCCAAAAATGGCTCCTCTGGTGGAGCTAGAGGCGTAGTGAACTACCCGATGTCAAACTTTGACATTAAAATTGAGCTATCCATCTTCAAGGATTTGTCTATGAACGTTTCTCTCACCCCTGAACTGGAGCAGTTTGTCCATGAGAAGGTCAAGAGCGGCAGATACCTTTCTGCCAGTGAGGTTGTGCGGGAAGCATTACGACTGTTAGAAGAGCGCGATCGCCTCTATCAGGCAAAGCTGGCAGAATTGCAGCAGCATTTGGCGATCGGCATTGAGCAGGCAGATCGGGGTGAGTTGATTGATGGTGACGATGTGTTTGCTGAGTTAGAAGACGACGTTCTGCAAATTGAAGCCGATCAACGGCGTACAGCTTGAGGATTGGAATGGCTCGCTGTCGCTTTACCCCTCTCGCTAAACAAGATTTGAAGGAGATCAACCGCTTCATCGCCTTTGATAATCCAGATGCAGCTAGAAGGTTCATTACATTGATTAAGCAAAAGTGCCAAACCCTAGCAGAGTTTCCAGAGTTGGGGCGATCGTGGGATGACTTGGGCATTGCCCTTCGCAGCTTCCCCGTTGGGGATTATCTAATTTTTTATCGTCCTGGCGAAAAGAGTGGAGTTGAGGTAATTGCGGTAGTGAGCGGATACCGAGACATGGAAGTATTTCTTGCAAAGCGATTGGAAAATTAACTAAGCGATTCTTGGAATCACTATGTTAATTCTGCTTCTGAAAATTCTTGCTTGACATCTTTAGCAGTTTGCTTGACATACTTAGCAGGCTCGATATAATTAATGTCATGAGTCAGGAATTAAGCAAGCTAGGGTCATTTCTCGCTTCTGCTCGTCAGCATAAAAAGTTGACATTACGTGCAGTTGAGACTGAGACAGGAATTTCTAACGCCTATCTCAGCCAACTAGAGACAGGTAAAATCCGCTCACCCTCTCCAGTAATGCTGCGTAAGCTTAGTGATCTTTATGGTGTTCCCTACACAACTATTCTAGAGTTGGCTGGATACCCAGTTCCAGAGGGTGGAAAGTTGGATACTTCACTTACAGATCTCGCTGCTAGATTGGGTCCTGTGACTCCTGAAGAAGCAGATGAACTAGCTGATTACCTCAAGTATCTGCGTTCAAAGCAAAACAAACGGAAACGTTAATGATGTGGTCTCTATCTGCGGCGAAAACGTTTAAACGGTGCCAACGACAGTGGTACTACAAAAACTGTCTTGGTAATGGAAATGCAAAAGATTCTCTTCGTCGCAAGGCTTATTTGTTAAGCAAATTGCACAGCATCAGTTCGTGGAGGGGAAGCATTGTAGATTCTGTCATTTCTGAGGTCGTTGTTCCCGCATTAAGAGCGAGACAAATGCCATCGCTCAAGATTGCCCAACAGAGTGCCTTGGATTTGTTTAATCGACAACTTAAATTTGCTCGACAACATCCTTTACATCAACCTGGTTTGGTTCCTTCTAAACTAGGGAATGATTTCGCTGTGTTTCATTGTATGGAATATGGTGGACGAATTTCTGAAGTTGAGATAGAGAGAGCAAAAAAAGAAATTGATCAAGCGTTAATAAATCTATTTGCGATGACTGAAATTTGGGCAGAATTAAAATCTGCTCGCTATATCATTGCTCAACGTTCTCTATCTTTCTCACATACAGGAGAGACAGTACAAGGTACACCTGATCTGATTGCTTTTTATTCCAATAAACCACCTCTAATTATTGATTGGAAAGTTCATTTCTTTGGAGTTTACCGAGCTTGGATTCAACTTGGAATTTATGCAATGGCTTTAGTGCAAGGAAATCCTCACAAAGATTTTCCACTGTTGTCACAGTGGAAAGTATCTGATCTTCAACTTTGGGAAGTTCAGCTACTTAGGAACCAAATTCGACGCTATGAGTTAAATGAAGCACGGATTTCTGAAGTTGATAACTTCATTGCCGAAAGTATTAGTGCTATGAAGCTAATGGTGGGGGATGCGAAAAAAGCAACGCTCGATCCAATGGAGTTCCTGCCAGCCTATTCCGCTGAAACTTGTCAATCCTGTAACTATCAATCAATGTGTTGGGAGTCTGCGTAATGGGCGCTGAAAGCAATATTTTCCCGTTCTTAAATCTTTCTGAACTTGCTACTCAATACAGGCTGTATGAAATAAGGGGACTAAAGCGTCATTTTGAATACTATCAAAATCGACAAAATTTAGTTCGCCATCTGAGTCGTCAGCTAAAATACCCTGTCACTATTGTTGAGCGAAATGAAAAACCTTATCTTGTGGTGTCTGCGGATGCTCCAGAACCACCTGAATGTTGTCATATCATTCGGGGGGTTGTATATTTCAAATCGACAGGTGAAACCTTAGCTCTTGATTACTCATTACGTACTCCAGAAAATAATCAAATTTGTTGGCAGTTTCTTCACTTCATGGTGCAGTCTGCTCTGTTTGGAAATATACAACTGTGGCAACCTAGTTCTGGAAAACCTTTCTTTGAAAAAGTCCCCTATAAAGAATTCAACTCAATTCTGATGTTTCGGGGGTTTTCTGTCCGTCCAGCTTTTACAGAAAGTGGGGGCATTGGTCTTTGTGTTGATATCCAGCACAAATTTGTTAGTCGAGATCCGTTACCTACATACTTGACAGAGCAAGAATTTCAGAGATATAAGGCGCAGCATTGCATATATCATTTTGGACATCAATGGTATGAAGTTCAATTGAGTGAGCTTTCTGATTTAAATGCAGCAGAAGTGAGAATTCCTGACGAAAATGGGTTTGTACCTTTGCTGGAGTATATTACTAAACGTTCTCGTAAACCAATTCCAGAAGATTTAGTACGTGTAGCTCAAGATGCTTCAGTGGTTCATTATTTTGATAACCAAGACCAAGACCGAGCAGCAGTTGCCGCATTGTGCTATTTAGTATATGACACTGGAAATCCTGCAATCCAAAGATATCATTCCCACACCATTCTGAATCCTGATATTCGTCGTTCTGCAATCCATCAAGTAGTCAGGAAGCACCTTCAAGAGATTATATTTGGCAATATCACCCTCAAAACTTCTAGTTTGCCTGAGGAGATTTCAAAAAAAATATTCACACTTCCAGATTATCGCTTTGGAAATGATTACCGATTATCTGTTCGAGGTACAAATGGAGCAGAAAATGTAACACTGAGCCAAGTTGGGCAGAAGCGATTAGATCTTTTGAAAAAGCCAGAAGCAGGCGTTTATGTCCAAGAGCCATTCGATCGCCAATATCTTCTACTGCCTCAAACGGTTAAGTACAGCTTTGGATCTAAGTTTGTCAAAGATCTGAAAGAGACTGTTGATTTCCTCTATCCATCTGGTGGTAAATACAATCCACAAGTCATAAGTTATCCAGATCAAGGCTACCGTACTTACGTAGAACAGGGCAAAGCCATCCTAAAAATTGTTGAAGAACGACGGCTACAGCCTGGTTACGGTGTGGTAATGTTGCCTGATAATCTTGCTTTCCCACGTCAGCACGATCCTCTTGCTGCTTTAGTCACCAGAGAGCTAAGAAATTACGATCTTTATGTCGCAACAATCCACTCAGCAACAGGGAAAGAGTGCTACGAGTTGCGGTACGGCAAGCATGATGGAAATCCTTATTATACTGTTCGCTCTCAGAAGCAAGGTAAGTTAAGAGGGTATCTCCGTGCTGTTGCGTTAAACAAAGTATTACTTACTAATGCACGCTGGCTATTTGTTTTAGATTCTCCCTTACATGCGGATGTCACAATTGGAATTGATGTAAAGCATCATACAGCGGGTTACATTGTTGTTAACAAGGATGGAAGACGAATTTGGACATTACCACCAGTTGTGTCTAAGCAAAAAGAACGATTATCAACTGAACAAGTTAAGACTTGTTTGATCAAAATTCTTACAAAAGAGATAGAACAATCTACGGAGCTACTCGTTAATATCGTTCTTCATCGAGATGGTCGGATTTATGAATGTGAAATTGAAGGAGTAAAACAAGCGATCGCAGCACTAAAAGCAAAGGGGGATTTGCCTGAAAACGCAACATTGACTATCCTAGAAATTTCTAACTCAGAGCCAGCATCCCTACGGTTATTTGACGTTATTGATGGTAAAAACCAGCCTCCGCTTGTACAAAATCCTGAAGTTGGGTCCTATTATATTGTCAATAATGATGGATTCCTTTGTTCAACAGGAAAACCCTTTTTAAGGCAAGGGACAATTAAACCATTGCATGTCAAGTATGTTGAGGGAGCCTTACCTTTTGAGTTGTGCTTGGAAGATGTTTATTATCTAACAAGTTTGACCTGGACTAAGCCAGATCATTGTAGCCGTTATCCAATTACGACAAAGCTTAATGACAGGTGGCTAAGCGAAGATGCTAGTGAGTACGATGAGGACGCGCTTCAATTCAACAATTCAGATGATCTAGAAGAGGAATGCGACGAGATCGCTGAAAGTGAGCCATCCAGCGAGGAAGTAACACCATGAGTACAATCGGTTTATATTCCACTTTATATTCTCGACTTTCAGAATGTGCTGAACTTTTGGATCAAACATTGATTCATCTTAAGCAGAAGCAGCAGACAAATGTATCAGAACAGCAGCAGAAACTAGGTTATCTATTGAGCAGCCTAACCCAATCCCCAAAAGAAATAGAAGCTCAGTTGTTAATTATCCTTCTACAGGATACTCCCAAGAAGAACCTTGCCGAATGGAGTAGGCTTGGGCAAAAACTTTTGTCGAACCAAGTTACATCTACCGAGCTTAGAAAACTCGAAGATTTAGCAAGAATTCTTGAATACGAAAGAGCTGACACTTCTACCCGGATGCGAGGCGGCAATGCTTCATGAGTATCTTGCAGCAATAATTCCGCAGATGATAGAGCGGGGGCGAGTGCTAACAGGCAGTATTCCTCG
>JANRIN010000259.1:0-3094 GCA_033764965.1 Leptolyngbyaceae cyanobacterium bins.302
GTCTCAGAATGGTTGCGATCTCGCCCTGTGCTTGCTCTGAATACCCCGCAATTAGGATACACATCGATTGGTTAACCCAGTTAGATTGTGTATTTGCAAACGGCAACATAAGCAATTTCAACTCAAAGCAGCACAAATGACAAAAGTCGTGATCGCCTCATGATTTCTATCTAAGAGGCTAACCATACTTAACCTCTTTACACCGTAACATTTCAAGAAAAATCGTTTGATGAAAATTACCCAACGATTTTATTCATTTCGTAAAACTTTAGCCCAATCCTTCAATGCTCATATTTTAAGAATTGGCATCTCTCTTGGGTAGTATTTATTCTGCTCAGTAAGGCTTAAAAGCTGTAGCCGCGCTCTTCTTAATCTAAAATTAACCTCAAAATAATTAATTCTTAGTCTAACGGTTCCCAACAAGAAAAATTGATTTAAAGGTATTGACATTGTGACTTTTTTTGAAATAATTTATGTGACTGCTCCATAAAAGTGGTGTGGCAGGCGATCGCTCCAAACGTGAAACAATCTCATTCTTGTTGATCTAAAAGGATTTTATGGTGTTCATTATGCAACCAAAGCACAAGTCTCTTTTGGCTTCTTTGGCAGCCGTTTCCCTGGTGGTGACAGCCTGCGCTGGAAATCAGACCTCCAATCAAGGAGGCACAACTGGCACCGCTAGCCCCGCTGCAACGACTGCCCCTTCAAACCTCTCAGGCAGTGTGCTAATCGACGGTTCCAGTACCGTGTTTCCTATCTCTGAGGCAATGGCTGAGGAGTTTCAGAAGGTAAATCCTAATGTGAAAGTAACCGTCGGTTCGTCGGGAACGGGGGGTGGTTTCAAGAAATTCTGTGCTGATGAAACCGACATTACGGGTGCCTCTCGCCCGATCAAGCCATCGGAAGTGGAACTTTGCAAGAAGAACAATATTGAATACATCGAATTGCCCGTCGCCTTTGATGGTCTTTCGGTGATGGTCAATCCTAAAAATGAGTTTGCCAAATGCATGACCGTTGCCGAATTGAAGAAGGTATGGGAACCTGCGGCACAAGGCAAGATTAAGACCTGGAATCAGGTGCGCTCTGACTTTCCAAATCAACCGCTTGCCCTATACGGTGCCGGAACTGACTCTGGTACCTACGACTACTTCACAAATGCGATCGTCGGAGAGGAAGGTAAGAGCCGAGGTGATTACACTGCCAGTGAAGACGACAACGTGTTGGTGCAAGGGATTGCATCCGATGTCAATGCTCTGGGCTTCTTTGGGTATGCCTACTATGTGCAAAACAAAGACAAGCTGAAACTCGTTGCGATCGATGGTGGCAAGGGTTGCGTAGAACCTTCTCCAGAAACCATTCAGAGCGGGACATATACGCCTCTGTCTCGTCCTGAGTTTATCTATGTGAAGAAGAAGTCACTGGATAGACCTGAAGTTGAGGCAATGGCGAAGTTCTTCGTTGCGCCTGAAAATGCGAAGTTAGTGGATGAAGTGGGCTATGTGTCTCTGCCCGCCTCATTTGAACAGAAAATAGCTGCGCGGATTACGGAGCGTAAGACAGGTTCTGTATTTGAGGGTAAGGGGTCTACGAAAGACGTGAAACTGGAAGATTTGCTCTAGGCAAGAGTGAATCTATCCCCTGTGGCTCATTGATGATGGCTAAATCAGTTCTCATCACTTGCAACTAGATGCGGGGTCAGATTTAAGGCTGACCCCTTCGTGTTTTAATCTGGAGTTCTGTTGATGACCCAACCCATTTTTCCAGAAACGTCTGATTCTACCTTGTGGCAGCCTGCTCGTGGGCTTAATCGATTTGTGCAGCGAGCGATTGTTATCTTGTTTGGTCTCTTCGCGCTGGTTTCTGTTGCCACTACGATCGGCATCATTGCATCGCTCATTTTTGAAACGATTGAATTTTTTAGAGAAGTTCCGCTATGGCGCTTTTTAACAGATACTCAATGGACTCCGCTGTTTACAGACGCGCAATATGGAATTTTTGTGCTCATCAGTGCCACCTTTCTGACATCCATTATTGCGATCGCGGTCGCGGTGCCACTCGGTCTATTTTCTGCCATTTGCTTGAGTGAATATGCTCCACGAAATGTGAGAAAGTGGCTGAAGCCAGCCCTGGAACTGTTAGCGGGGGTTCCAACGGTGGTTTATGGCTATTTTGCCCTGTTGCTGGTGACTCCATTTCTTAGAAGTTTCGCCCCCTGGATTTCTGGCTTTAATGGACTGAGTGCGGGGTTTGTGTTGGGAATTTCGATTACGCCCTTGATTGCCGCGTTGAGTGAAGATGCGATTTATGCAGTCCCCGACAGTCTGAGACAAGGGAGCTACGCGCTGGGTGCGACCAAACGGGAGACGATCTTGGGGGTGGTATTACCCGCCGCACTGTCAGGTGTTGTTGCCTCCATTATTCTGGCAATGTCGCGGGCTGTGGGTGAAACGATGATTGTAGCGATCGCGGCGGGGCAAAACCCAACGTTGGGACTGAATCCCTTTGTCCCGATTGCCACCATGACCGCCTACATTGTGCAAGTCAGCCTCGGTGATACTCCTGCAGGGTCGCTAGCATACAAGTCAATTTTTGCAGTGGGTACGACGCTGTTTCTGATTACGCTGGTGCTCAATGTATTCAGTTTTTGGTTTGTTAGAAGGTTTCAGGAGAAGTACGAATGACGGTTCCCAACCAAGCGTTTCAGAATGACCCGATGCAAGTCAAGGAATCCGACTTTGTTCCTGATTTACCCACGCGGTACAAAATTGATGGGGTGTTCAAGTTTGCTGCTTGGGCAGCCGTTGTGATTGCGCTGTCAGTATTGATTATTTTGCTAGTAGATGTTGCCATTGATGGGTTACCCAAGATCAGTTGGCAGTTCTTGACCAGTTACCCGTCTCGGAGACCCGCTAATGCAGGGATTTTGTCTCCACTGGTGGGAACAATTTGGGTCATGGTGCTGGTGGCTCTCTTTTCCTTCCCAATCGGTGTAGGCGCAGGCATTTTTCTAGAAGAGTTTGTCACCGACAGCCTCTTTGAGAACATTATTGAAGTCAACATTGCGAACCTGGCAGCCGTTCCTTCCATTATTTAT
>JANRIN010000261.1:0-49591 GCA_033764965.1 Leptolyngbyaceae cyanobacterium bins.302
TGAGGGACGTTTTCACGGTTCCATTGTGCGCCTGAAAGTTGCACTCGCCGACCAATCTGTTTGATGGCTGATTCCACTGCACCTGAACCGATTGAGTACAATCCTTCTGCCTGGTAATACTCGTAATTCACAATGCGAGGGTGATGCTTACGCAGATACTCACAAAAGTTCTTCGCCTGTTTTCGTTTGCAGTGGCTAAACAACGCCATTGCTGCTTCAACTTGACCTTGCCATAGCAATTCTTCTGCTTGATGGAGTCGTTTGATGGAGCCACCAACCTTGTGGAGATTTTCCACCAGATGATACCAGTCTAAAATTTCTAAGCGTTGCCCAGGGGTGGCAATTTGGCTGATGATATTCCAAATCCCATCATGCCCATCTCCTCAACAAACCACAGGCTGAGACAAGGGTTGCTCATTTACCCAATCAATCAATAGAGCCAGGAACCCGGATTCCAGTCAAGTAAGCGAGATCTCCTTCTGCTTGCTCGTAAGAGACCGTTGCACTCAGACGTAAACAACAGTTCTCTAGATGAGGACTGATTTGACGATGCGGCAAAACCTCCAGTTTTTCGGCTTGCTTGGTCGTAATTTCTAACTCTCCCAACGTTCGGAGTCGCCCTGCGGTTGTGGCTGTAAACGATCCAATAAAAATTTTCCCAACTCTGGACTCACATGCGCTTGGATTTTCTGCCGGACGGTCATTTCAATCCCTTCTAGAGTCTGCATGGCACTTGGGTCGCTATCGTCATAGAGAATTTTGGCAATGGCTTGTAGATGGGCTTGGAGAGCTTGCTCTTGTTCAGGTTGCATGGCTTTGTCTGCGAAGTAGATGGCTCTGATTTTCGCTGATACAGCCTAACTTTTCCAACACTTTAATCCCCTTAAGCATTTCTACTCATTGCAAAGGTGACATGCTCCCAAGGGCAACTGTCTGTGCCCTATACTCGTCCCTTGTTTTACGTTTAGCTACATTAGTTGAACAGTAAGATCTTGAACATTGTTGCAATGCCACTCATTTTGAACTTAAACCTACGCATTACTTCTATTAAGCTGCTTACTCACAATCCGAATTGCTTCAATGTAAATGAGGGATAAGTACTTTGGAAGATATCTAAATCAACTTCTGGAAAAGCACAGATGTCAAAATAATAAATTACTGGTTGACCACTTTCGTGACGACTTGAAAACAAGTAGTTAGTCAGGTCGAAAAAGATCTGCTTATCTTGACTACTGAGGTTAATAAGATGATTTCCAAAGTTATCATAAATAGCAAACTTTACGTAGCCTAAATCCATTAACAACTCTATGACTGAAAGACCTTCGCTGGAACCATCTTTAGCGAAAGAAATATCATATTCAAAATAAACAATAGGCTGAGAATTCCTAATAAATTTTTGGGAAGCTTTAATAATCTTAAAGTCAAAGCCATCGGTATCAATCTTGAAAAGCTTTGATCCCTTGAAGAGTGGAAACTCTATCAGCAACGATTGAAAACTTCTCAGTTGTGAAATAAAAAAACCTTCTGCATTAATTGAATTAATAATAGAGGTAGTCCCACCATGACTTTCAACTGCATCTAAAGCGATCGATGCATCTTCATCCCCTATAAAATAATCTGCAATCTCGACATTGCCAATTATTTTTGAATTCTCTTCCAGATATTGAAGGTACTCTGGATTTCCTTCTACACAAAGCGTTGGAATCGGTTGAAATTCTTGGATTAAGGCTGCACTATCACCCACGTTTGCACCTATATCAATAGCAGTCATATTGGGATATTTTGTGGATACAGCCTTAGCGATAATCCCTAATGTACGATCGTACAAATGCCAGGTTGACTGATACCGTTCTAATAAATGGTCATCCGGAAAGTAGAGGTTAAATCCAGCAACATTATATTGTTTAGTCATATATTTTTACTTTTGCTTTGATTCATTGTAGTTTGGCTAAACTAGAAATATTTTTGATATCTTGTTCACTCATCTTTAAACCTTCTGATAACGCTTCTACTAATGTAGAAGTGGTGTTATATGTAGGGTTATTTCGATGGGTTGAAGCTAAGTGAACTAGAACTTCAAACGCAAAATCTGGAAAGTTTAGAATATCTGCAATACAGGCTAACTTCAGCATCTTATTGGGGTTCTGCTGTGCGAACCAAGGTACTCCATCGCCCAATGGATCTCGTAGATAACAGGCATCTGCCCACACTAATTGTCCGGCACGAGTAGAGGATTGAATTGGCAGACAACTTCGTGGAACACGACACCAGGGATTCGTAGTGATAAGGTCAAATAGGGTAAATCCTTGCTGCCGTAGATACAAATCAATATTTGTAAAGAGCGGTTGATTGACATACAGTGATGAGAACTCAACCTCTATTTGAACACCAAGAATGCTTTGCTGCAACAAGTTAGTTGCACCTTGTAAAACATCCAAATCTGCCCCTTGCACATCAATTTGTAAAAAGTCAATTTCTTTAAGATCAGCCAATGCATAAAACTCATCCAACGTTGTTACTTCAATCTCGATCGTCAAGCTGAGCTGCATTGATTTCTCAAATCCGAAAAGGCGATTGGCAAATGGAATGTTGGGTGGATACAGGGAAGTACAAGCTGGGTGATCAGTTACATAAAGAGTCGTTTCTTCTGACTGCTTTCCTAAGGCGATCGGGAAATGTTCTTCCTCCCAAGAAACTTGACGTGCTTGAATGTTTGCATTGGCTTCATAGCAAGCATCAGCATCGGCATCCACTCCATAAATCGTTAGGTTAGGTGCCAAAACTGACCATCCTGCATTACCATAATCATCTTCCTCTAATAGCTTTCGAGATCCCACAAGACAAACAGTGGTATGCAGATGATCAAGATGCCCATTCTGGCGTAAATAGGGAACAAAAAATCCCATAGGAATAACCTCCAAAGGTTAGCAGTAAGAGGATTTAAGGTGAAGCAACTTCTGAAACAGAGTTTCCAATTCTTCAACAGCATTGGTTTGATTGAATTGAGTTACCGCTTTTTGCTGTCCTCGCCGAGCGATCGCTTCCCATTGATTCGGTTCTGCGGCTAAATAGGATAATTTATCAGCTAAATCAATCGCATTTTCAGATTCAAATAAAAGCCCATCTTGCCCATCTTCAACAATTTCTCGTGCTCCTCCTGTACCACTTGTGACTAAGGCAAGTCCGGCTGCCATTGCTTCAATTTGGCTAATTCCAAAAGGTTCTTGAAAGCGTGAAGGAAATACTAGGACGTTATGGGTCTTATACATATGGCTCAATTCTCGGCGGGAGAGAGCACCGACAAATTTCACCAGATTGTTTATCCCTTCATCAATCACAAATTGTTCTAAAGCCTCAACATATTCCTGATTAAAATTACCACCGGCGATCGTTGCACTAAACGGAATTCCCCACACTTGCAGAATCCCTAACGCTTCTATTAATACGTCAGCACCTTTGTACGCCATAACCAGGCTGGCGTAGGCAATCCGCAGATGATCTCGAACAGGCAGTTCAGATTGATAAAATTCTTCGATGATTGCTCCCGGATAAATTGTTTGAGCAGTTTCTGCCAGGAAGCCTGCTTGTTGAAGCGATTCTGTAACCCAATTACTACAGGTTGCATACTGATACAAGGGGGTTTTGGGTGTTAACTCAGGCGGATATCCCGGTTTTGAATTCATCACGTAATGAACCGTTGGAATATTTGCCGACAGTAGTGCTTGAAGCGGAATTGTGTGTAGCAAATCAAGATTGCCAACTAATGCAACGTCCGGGCAAAAGCTATCAATTCTTGCTGCTATTTCTTTACGATTGTCCGCAAAAATTTGTTTAACCTGTTCATCAGACAACCACTCTCCTCCTTTACCCTGTGCCCACTTACCAGCTAACTTGACGCAACGCAATATTTCGGGCTCACGGTAGGAGCTTTGGTGTTCAGCGTAGTACTCTGGCATATCAGAGGTGAGAACTTCTACTGTATGCCCACGATGCTGCAATAAGCGGGCAAAATCTGCGATCGAACGCTCATAACCGCCCAGAACTTGTGGAGGATACAAGTTTGAAATGACCAAAATTCTCATAAAGTAAACCCAAATTGCCCGTTTTCAAGAATGCACTACCAAACAAGGGTCACGATGAATTAGGATACTCCTGCACTTTTGCTCATTTTAATAACAAGATGTTGATAAGGATTTCATTTAACTTTTATTTATGATTGGTTATCTCAAAGGTACAGTTGCCACGGTTCAAAAAACGGGCAATCGTGTTGTCCTAACGCTGGATGTGAATCAAGTTGGCTACGACGTGCAAGTGACACCACGCCTGCTGCAACAATTGCCTGAGATGGGGGAAGCAGTGCAAATCTTTACTCATGTCAATCTTCGAGAAGATCAGGTCACTGTATTTGGTTTCAACTCGATCGCGGAACGAGACCTGTTTCGGCAACTCATCAGCGTTAGTGGAGTGGGTCCGCAACTGGCAATGGCATTACTCGACACTTTGGGCTTACAGGAGTTGGTGCAGGCGATCGTTGCTGGAAATACCCGTGCCCTCGCCAGAACCTCCGGAGTCGGCAGCAAAACCGCAGAGCGGATCGCTCTGGAACTTCGGACAAAACTGGCAGAGTGGCGGCAGGAAGCAGGGGTGATTACCACTCCCTCAGCCGCACCAGTTCTCAGCATTCAAGAAGACATAGAAATGACCTTGCTGGCTCTGGGCTACTCTACCTCCGAAATCTCCCGTGCATTGCAAGCCGTGGGGCAAAGCACAACCCTCTCCAAACGCGACAATGCCGAAGAATGGATTCGAGCGGCGATCGCCTGGTTAAGCCAATGAATTCAACCGATTAATAGGAGATTCGGATAGCTTCTTCAGCATGGGAATTACTTTAGTAATGAAATCTGCTTCGTCCTGACCAAGTAGCTGTGATATGATTAGAGACTGCTGACTTTATGTTTTAGGGACTCACAAGACTCATGGCTCTGTTACAACAGCGCAAGCAAGAAATCATTTCGGACCATCAGATTCACGAAACCGACACCGGATCAGCGGATGTTCAGGTTGCTATGCTGACCGAGCGGATCAATCGCCTTAGCGAACACTTGAGAAGCAACAAGAAAGATCATTCTTCTCGTCGTGGTTTGCTGAAAATGATTGGACATCGCAAACGGCTGCTTGCTTACATTCAAAAGCAAGACAACGATCGCTATCGGGCATTGATTACTAAACTGGGCATTCGTGGTTAATTGGATTCGTGGTTAATTTAGAGAGTCTGGCATGGCATCCAAACCTCAGCAGTCTCCAAAAGACGCAGATACTAACCCCAAAAAGCTTTCTAAGGAAACAGACGCGACTAAAACGCGACTCCCCTTTGAGCCGGGGCAAAATCGCAAAAAGCTACCCAAGCAGGCTGCTCCTACTCCTGGAGTGAAAAAGGGTACGGGCAATACAACCGGGGATCGCAAGCAAGCAAGCGTCAGCCAACGAGCTTTTACTGGAGTCCCAGAAGAAGTGAGTAAGCGGATGGCTCGACGCATGGCTTTCTTTTGTGGGATTCCAACTAGCCTGGGAATGTTGACATTTATTGTGAGCTACTTCATTGTGAGTCAGCATCTCTTCAAGCTGCCTACCGTTGTGGTGTTGTTGCTTAGTTTGGGCTTTTTCGGTTTAGGAGTGGTGGGATTAAGTTATGGCGCACTCTCGGCATCCTGGGATGAAGGGCGGGTGGGAAACTGGTTGGGCTGGAGCGAGTTTAGAGTTAATTTTGGGCGGGCGATCGCTTCCTGGAAAGAGGCTCGCCAGAAAGCATCGTAACGAGCTTAGAGCTTTTAATCAAATTTCCCCTTGTTAAGCTTGGTATGAGAATCTGGATGCGTAGACGTATTGCGTATGATTCCCCGTAAACTCAGGGTAAACACCAAGGACAGATGCCATGATTGTGGTCATGAAAGTAGGCGCTCCAGAAGCCGAAGTTACCCGCCTGACTGAAGAGTTCTCCTCTTGGGGACTCTCTCCTGAAAGAATTATTGGTAAGCACAAAATTGTCATTGGGCTGGTGGGTGAAACAGTCGCGCTGGATCCATTGCAGATTCAGGAGGCAAGTCCCTGGATTGAGGAAGTACTGCGAGTTGAAAAGCCTTTCAAGCGTGCCAGCCGTGAGTATCGGCAGGGGGAACCTAGCGAGGTCATTGTGTCTACCCCTAACGGAAATGTAATGTTTGGGGAGCATCATCCGATCGTTGTTGTTGCTGGACCTTGCTCTGTTGAAAACGAAGACATGATTGTTGAAACGGCATTGCGGGTGAAATCAGCAGGCGCAAAGTTCCTCCGTGGTGGCGCATTTAAACCGCGCACATCGCCCTATGCGTTTCAGGGACATGGTGAGAGTGCGTTGGGGTTATTAGCAAGAGCACGGGAAGTGAGTGGTCTGGGGATCATTACGGAATTAATGGATGCAGCCGATCTGGAGCCGTTGGCAGAAGTGGCAGATATTATCCAGATCGGTGCCCGCAATATGCAAAACTTTTCTCTGTTGAAAAAAGTGGGTGCTCAAGGTAAGCCAATTTTGTTAAAGCGTGGGATGTCTGCCACGATCGAGGAATGGTTGATGGCAGCAGAGTACATTTTGGCGGCTGGTAACTCTAACGTGATTTTATGTGAACGGGGCATTCGCACGTTTGATAATAAATACGCCCGTAACACCCTGGATTTAGCGGCGATTCCCGTGCTGCGATCGCTGACCCACCTGCCGATCATGATTGATCCCAGTCATGGCACCGGCAAGTGGGAGTACGTACCCTCGATGGCAGCCGCCTCGATCGCGGCGGGCACCGATTCCCTCATGATCGAAGTTCATCCCAATCCCAAGAAAGCCCTTTCTGACGGACCCCAATCCCTCACGCCAGAACGCTTTGATCTGCTAATGCAAGAGTTAGCTATTGTGGGGAACGCAATGGGGCGGTGGATAACGCAGCCCGCGTTAGCACCCGTTTAGCCTGTAGATTCATTTAAAACCCTTCCGCAATCTTTGACGCAGGTTCTCTTTCTGATGGAACACCCATCCATCCAGGGGAAATCGACTAAGCAATTGCCGTTTCAAGGTTGTAAAATCAACCCACAATTGCTCTTGCAGTAAACCCGCCTCCGGATGCAAATTCTGGTCAATTCCAAACGCATGAGCCTTAAAGTAATTCTGCATCTCTGCATCAGAAATACTCCTACCCAGATATTGCTGATGCAGTTTAGCGATTTCAGGTAACCCTTTCGATTGCCATTGCGCGATCGTCTTTTGGGATGCGTAGGAACGAAATAACCCAAATACCTCATCCACTGCAAGAAACTTACAATCAAACTCCAAAAACCTCAGCCAGAGTTCATAATCCATCGCAAAATCAAACTCTCTGCTGATGAAGGGATCAGCCTTTTCAAAAATCTCTCGACTCCAAAAAGCACACTCTTGAGGAATGTAATCTGCTAAATACAAATATTCTTTAGAAAAGGAACTATAAGGAAAACAGTAGAAAAAATAACCATTCTCATCAATCATTTCTCGCCGACCGTAAACCACTCCTGTATCAGGAGCAGCTTGAAAATGATGCACAACTTTTGAAATTACTGATGGATTCGCATAGCAATCGTCTGAGTTTAGATACGCGAGAATATCCCCTGTTGCAAGCTTAAACCCTTTATTTAAAGCATCCGATTGTCCATCATCTTTTTCAACCACGACGACATCAATATACTTTTTATATCGATTTAGGATGCGATGCGTCTGATCATCGGATAGCCCATCAACGACAATATATTCGAGATTCAAGTAATCCTGACATAAAACACTCAGAATTGTTTTTTCAATAAATTGTCCCTGATTAAATGAAGGTGTGATCACACTAACCTTCATGCTTTTAGAACTATCATACTCACCACTCATGTTATTTTGACCCATGTTTGATGAGGCAATCTAAAGGTACTTTTTTGAAGCGATAGAATGAGTTATTGGAACGCATAGGTTTGTGGAAGTGTTGCTGAACACCATCTCAGCGCTTGAGTGAAAATCTCATGGTTTTGAAAAAAGAAAACATTGCCCCAGGCGCGATCTGGGGTTTGAGGATAATTGCAATGAAAAGATAGTTTGTAATGGGGAGAACTTCTACAAATTACTATATACCAGTAGTAGTGACGTTGACTCATTTCTCTAACCAGTTCTTTCAGAGAACCAGATTCTTGCTGTCCAGGTTCCCAAAAGATATGTTGCTCGCTCCAAAACTCCGCGATTACGACAGGATATCGGAACGTGCCCATCCCTCGAATAACTTCTAAATCAAAGCCCTCAGTATCAATTTTGACGAGACCAACTTCAGCAGGGATTTGGTTTGATTGATGTAGGTTTTCTAAGCTTTGTACTGGCACCTGGATAGTATCTGTGAAAGCTAACTCTTCAGGCATCGCATGGGGTTTCAGTGTGCTATACACACTGGGATGGTCGTAGTTAACTTCATTAGACTTGCAACTCACTAAATGCAAATCCATTGTGCTAACAGATGAGCCGATCGCGCATTGAAAACTATGAAATTTATCATTCAGATTTAACCGATCTTCTAGTTGATTAAATACAGGAGGGAATGGTTCAAACGCATATACTTCATATCCAACCTGTAATAATTGCTCAGAAAAATCACCGACATTGGCACCAATATCCAGTGCGATATGATTTGGCAGGAAAGCATAAAGATAAACACTGAGAGCAATTTCAGGGTTGCTAACTTGAGTGGGATCCAAATATTGCGGAGTGAGACTATCGCAACACTTTTGCTGGAGCTGCTGCAAATATTTCACTTGCTCTATCAGATCAACTTGTAAGTCATGGTTTTCCTTCAGTTGCTGACAAAGTAAATCAATGGTTGCACTAGATTTACTCAACAACTCAGCTTCATGCTTGAGTAAAGTCTTTATTTCTTCTAAATGTAAGTTTTTTTGCCAAAGCAAACTTCTGATTGCTTCAGAAATCTTTTTTGCACGAGTAAGAGTAAACTCCTTTGTTTTATTGACATAATTAAAAGATGGGAGCATACGTTTTGTGAAGTTCAACTACTCCTAGAAATGCTGCCTGAAACTAACTGTTCAGCTACATTACTGAATTGACTGTAAATAAAAGCAATTTAGTTTAGCTTCTACTTATCAAGCTTCTACGTTTAGCTGCATCACGGGCTAAACTTTCTACTCGCTATCATTGTGTTGTAAGCCTTGTAACTCCTCAATTCTCTTATTCAATCTAATTAATTCATTACTAACTTTTTGATGATAATTCGCTTGAAACTCCAAATAATGTTGATGGATTTGCTGAATTTCAGCTTCAACCTCTTGCATTACCCTTCGATGTAATGGCTTAACGAAGACATTATACAAGGGACGTAAGCTGATTTTTATTAAATTCGCAAGTGGTTGAAGCATAATTGAACGCCTTCATAGGAGATAGAGCTTTGGACTAGATGATTCAGAGTCTATACAAATTGGGATTAGGATGCAAAATAAGCGGGTTGCAGCATTGCTGAGCACCACTTCAAGGCTTGGGCAAACAGGTCATAGTTTCCGAAGAAGAATACATTTCCCCAGGAGCGATCGAGCGTTCTTGGATTGTTACAGTAAAACAGTACTTCACGGGTCTCTAAATTTCTACAAATCACAATATACCAGTAGTACTCGCGTTGTCTCATCTCCTGTACGAGTTGTTCCATTCCTGGAGGGGAAGTAGATGGGGTAGATGTATCAGAGGTAGGGTGAGGATTTTGCTTATCCCAAAATTTAGTCACTACAACTGGATATTTGAAGCTTCCCATGCCTTGAATCACATCTAAATCAAGTGTGGGTGTATTAATCCTGACTAGACCAACTTCCGCAGGGATTTTCCCATGCTCATGCAGATTGGATAAACTTGCCTGATGAATTTGAGGTGATTCTATGAACGAGTTGCTGGCATCGATCGCAACTTGAAATAGATGAAAAGCTGGTTGGTCACTGAAGCGATTCCTGAGATGCTCAAACTCTAGAGAAGAAGGTTCGAAAGCATAAACTTCGTACCCTGTTTGTAATAGTTGAGCAGATGCGTCACCAGTACTCGCTCCAATATCAATCGCTCTTCGGATAGGCAAGTAGGAGTATAAATAAATTATCAATGCCATATCAGGATGCTGTAAATCTTGATGAGGGAGCACCAACTGAGGCTGTATTCCAAGCGTCATGGAGAGAAGAGCATCTCGGTACTGTTGCTGTTGCCGTTGTAAGCGTTGAATTTGCTGTAACAACTCAGCATGAGTCTTTTGATGCGCCTGGTTTTGAGCCTCAAGCATCTCGATTAAATGTGTAGAAGCTTCTAGTAGAGAAAACTCGTTTTCTAATATGGAGGATTGGTTACTCAATGAAGTGTGAGATTCTTCACGCAGATTATCTAATTGAGTAAGAATCAGAGTCTTTATGTCTTTAATTCTACGGATTATAGAAAACATAAAAACTCCTCCGGGACAGCAAGAAATATCTGAGTTGAAGGCAATAAGCCACAATACAAAGATGATAGAACAGTATAGTAGAAGCAGTTTTTACTACATACTTTGATTTGAGTTTTGATGTCATCCTATATGAAACTGCAAATACTACTGAACTATTTTATAATGTACCCGTTTCAGGCAAGAAGAGTTCCTTTCTGATAAAAAGAACATCTTTCTGAAGCAATGTTCCATCCACTGGCGATCGCCAAATACCAACGTCATCATAGTAGCGGAAACCCAACTCCGTCATCATTTGAACCATCTCAGCTAAATCCTTTGCCCGCTCATCATATCGCACCAAAGACAGCTCTAAAACAACTGCATCGATTTGAGTCATCAAGGATTGTGCTCCCTCAATTACGAGATGTTCAGCGAATTGCACATCTATTTTGAGTAGTCCTCGACCTGTAATAGCCTTCTCTTGAGCCAAGGCATCCAACGTTAATACTTTGACGTTGATCGTTGTATAGGCTCTAAAGTCAGATGGATGAAGCAAAGAGCTACCGTACAGGTCTGAAGAAATTTGGAGTGCGGCATATCCAGATTTATTGGAAACTGCCACCTCAACAAGTTCAAATGCTGGACAATTGCTCAAAAACTGATCTTTGAGGGTGGTGTCATATTTTGAAATTAAGGGATCAACCAGGATAAATCGGGCATTAGGTAGCAATTTGCTGGTTATATAGGACCAAACTCCAACAGAGGCTCCTACATCAAGCACAAAGTCAGGACTAAATCCCTGGTTGATTAACCGACGAAGTGATTGATAAATAGGAATAAAGTCAGTGTGAATCTCTTCTAACAATGGTGGCTCAATAAAATGAGTGGTGTCGCTTGGCAAACGGGGAAAACTTTCTTCAAATTTCCAATCGCATGGTGTACTTGCCTCAAGAGACTGCCATATCCAATTTGCCATGTCCTCGTTACTGAAAAGTGCTGCCGCATTTGCTGCCCTTTGACGCATAGATGCTTGATTTTCTGGTCTGCAAATATAAGTTACAACCTCTCGAAAACTGGTTGAGTTGTAGTCGCAAACAACCCCAATTCCAAACCGTTCTACAAACTTTGCCGCAGCAGTATTTTTATCACCTAAGACGATAACTGGAGTATGGCTGGTTGCCAGGATAAAGGGAAGTTTAACGGGCAGATTCAATCTATTAATAGGTACATACTCATCATAATCATGATGATTGAATGGACTCGTAGGAACGATCGCATAAGGATACTGCCTTAGTTTTTCTGCAAGTTGCTTCTCAGGTAGAAAACCGTTTAGAGTTATTCCATCCTGCTCTAGCTGTTCTGTCTGATAACTTAACCAGCCAGAATTGCTGCTTCCATACCAGTCGATGCTAAGTTTTGATTGCTTTGTAATCTGACGGAGTAGATCAAGTTCTAGTTGGTTCCAAATATTTCCGACCAAAACACCTGTTTGCAGTTCACATTGTTCATGATTGGGCAAGTTTACGTTAGATTGCACCAATTCAGCAGCGACGATCGGAGGAGTGATCCAACATTTAAGCTGATACTTATCTTCATAGAAATCTCGCATCTCCGGGGAAATTGCCAAACGCAAGTTTGACTTAATTAAAAGCTCCTTCATCAAGTAATCAGGAATAGGTTCAGAAGTGGTAGTCTGACTATTGATTAGGTAAGTACATAAGGGCACATTAAACAGATCTTTAACCGCGATCGCAGTCAAGGCATCATTATAAGACTGAGGTATGCACAACGCACGCTTGATTGGGATACACCATAAAGCTTTAAAGACTTCGGCAAAGATCTGTGGTCGTATCATTCCCGCATAGAAAAAACGAAAATTTGCGGCTCCAAACTCGTTTGCAACCGCAAAAGTATCACTTGAGCGCAGAGATAAAATGCTAGAGCTATCAGGGAAGATTTTTCGAACTAATACTCCCATTCCATGAATTTCATTAACTTCATTTGGAGTAATAACCACATCAACAAATGGAATTCCTACCAGGTCTCGTTGAACTGGAGTAAGTTGTGGATGGATCAAGGATGATAGGTGTTGTTTAACAACTCCTAACTTCTCAAAAATTTTTGTAGCCTCGGTTGAAGAATTCATGGCAGATTAGGGCTGTAACTGATGCTAATTAGAAGCTTTAACGAATCTAGTAGCGGGTTTGTTTCATCGGAATTCCTGGCACAAGGATGACATTATGCAATTCCTTTCTCGATGCAACAAAAATTGAGCGATTTAAACGCTCTGATGAGGGTGGAGGGCATTCCCAATCAATTGGAAATTCCTCATGATTGGGTTGGGTATTGGGCATATACACAAACTTAAACCATCCCTGAAGTTGGTTATAAATCCATTTGCGTGTGGGTCTACAACCCTGTCCCCAGTAGCTCTGAGTGGGATCCTCAACAGCTTCATCGCACAGGTTGATGGCTTCCTCATCTCCATAAGAAACACAGGTTTCTAGCAGAAGCATTCCACTGCAATGAGAAGCCATGTACTCTAACGCTTCAGCCGGTCTTTTCAGGTGATATAACAAACCGTAACAGTACACAATGTCAAATGACTGTTCAAAGCGAAATTCAGGGTTGTCCAAATCAAGTTGTCGAGTGTCTAACTCTGGATAGCGAAGCCGCAGAACATTCAGGTTTTCTTCTCTTGCTTCTACGCTAGTGACCTGACACTGGCGATCTACGAAAAAACTGGTATGGTCTCCAATCCCTGCTCCGACTTCTAAGACCGTTGAGTTATGAATATTTAGCCCTAATGTTGCTAAGTGCTCCAAGCGTCGATGGTTATGACGTTGATAGTGATCACTTTGGAAATGTGAATTTGGAGAGTTTGTAGCTGCTGGATCACTCTTATCGACAATCATTGGTAACTCTTATTTATCATAACGCACGAATAATTTTTACTGCGGTGCGTTATGCTATTGCTAACAGCACCCTATGGTCATGCCAAGTCTTTTGTTGCCAAGTTAATAGCTATCTTATGAATGCATCAATGATTGACTTAACAAAGTAGTTTCAACAGTAATTTTAGGCTGATAAAGACCGTCTTGCCTGGACTTTCCTGGAGGAATCACATGAATTACGCCAGCTTGCTCAATCCAATCATAAACTACCTGGGCATTGATGTCATGTTCCGCGGCAGCAACTACGATCGTGTATTGTTCTGGCGCGATCGCCAATTGAAATTTGAAGTGACATACGAACGGCTTACCAAACAGTTCAGGATCAAATTTTTCTGCCAGGAAACAAGTATTTGCGCCAATGATCACCTGCCCTAATCTGTCCTTGATCTGAAACCCAATATTTAATGGACAAATTGTTGAACTGTGCTGGTTGATTTTAATAGAAAGTAATACTTCTTCTCCAATCTGAAAAATGGTTTGAGGTTTACCATCGGTACTGGTGATCACTACGCCCGAAATTAACCCAACCATGCTTCCATAACGCCCCTCTTCTGCAGGGTTAGAAGTCAGTGCTTCAGAGACTTCAGGAGACGGGGTAAGTTCAGTCGCTGAAAGGGATGGGAGGTCAACTTCACTGTCTGTCTCTGCATCCGCTGCATCTGTTGCTTCTACAAAAAACTGGCTGTAATACATCTCCGTATATTTTGCTGCCATCTCGCTAGGGATGCCTTTGTAATTGAGATGACCGTGTTGCAAAATAATGGCTCGATCGCAAAGTTTCACGATCGCCTGCATATCGTGACTCACAAGAAGAATTGAAACGCCTTGAGACTTTAGCTGGTCAAGCTGTTGAAAGCATTTTTGTTGAAAAAATATATCTCCGACTGCCAACGCCTCGTCCACAATCAAAATTTGGGGTTCAACATGAATCGCCACTGCAAACGCAAGCCGCACAAACATTCCACTGGAATAAGTCTTAACCGGTTGATCCAGAAAATCTCCAATATCTGCAAAAGCAATGATAGAATCTAGCCTCTTTTCAACGTCTGCCTGACTCAAGCCCAAAATTCGACCATTAAAAAAAACATTTTGCCGCCCTGTAAATTCTGGATTGAAGCCGCTCCCCAGTTCTAGCAGGGCAGACACTCTGCCATTGACCTGAACCGATCCTGCGGTGGGAGTGAGGGTGCCTGCAATAATTTGCAGCAAGGTACTTTTGCCAGAACCGTTACGTCCAATCACCCCAAGGGTTTCGCCCTTGGCAATATCCAGATTAATGTCGTGCAGTGCCCAGAAAGTGTCCGCATAATTTTTCCTCGGTCGCATGGCTTCTTTCAGGCGATCGATTGGATGAGCATAGCGCTTGAAACACTTGGAGACATTCCTCAAGGAGATTGCAACCTCAGCCATACCTCAGCCATCACCCACTCAACACCAAAATTAAGCCTGCGTTATTCCTCAACCAACCAGCAACAGTTCACTAGAGCACGTCTGCAAAAGCCGGACGAAGCCGCCGATAAACAAACCACCCACCCAGAAAAATTAGGAGAGAAACCAGCCAGGTAACACTCCACTGTAACAAGTGTTGCACCTGTCCAATCAACACCAGGTCCCGGTAAACCTCAACAATAGTGGTCATAGGATTGCATCGCCAAACCCAGGCTCGAAATGACTCTGGAATCGCCGTAACGGGATAAATGATGGGGGTGACATAAAACCAGAGATTGAGCAGAACACCGATCGTTTGTGGAATGTCTCTCAGAAACACTGTAAGACTGGCAAGCAAGTATCCTAAACCTGCGGTTAACAACAATTGTGGAATCCAGATCAGCGGTAGGAGACAAACTGTGCCGTGGATAGTTTGAGCACTCAAAGCAATAAACGTAATTAGAAGCATTAAGCCCATTGAACTTTCAATAAATGTAGAAAGAACCGGGACTAGAGGCAGAAGTGCTAAAGGAAAAACGACCTTTTTCACTAAACTGGGTTGGTTGATGACTGAAGTTGCTGCCTGGATTAGCCCACTGGTGAAGCTAATCCACGGCAGCAAACCCGCAAACAACCAAAGTCCAAAAGTTAAGCTATTGGCAGGCAGTCCCTTCACATTTAATTTGACTTGTAGAATAACTGAAAATACATAGGTATAAACCAGGAGTTGCACCAATTGGTTGAGCAGGGGCCAAAGATTACCAAGAATAGAACCTTTATAGCGGGCATCTAAATCTCGTTGAACTAAGGTTTTCAACAAATTCAGCTTCACCCACCAGATTGAATTAACAAAGGCAGATTTGCGTGCCATACCTTCTATTCTTTGAGCAATCTGCTTAATGGATTTTGCCAACACCCGCTCCTCACTCTAAGACCTGATTATACTAACCCACTCGATCGCCCCCATCAGCATTTCCTACCCAACTGATACTGAGGTGAGCTCCTAACATCAGCATAAAAACAAAGCGGATTGCAGGACTTAAATGGTCGGAGCAAGGAGGAGTAGAGCCTCTGAAATCTTCTTGCAGGCAACTTAGGCTCAACCAAAGATGAATGGCAGTGCATAACACTGGTTTAAACCAAAGAATCTTGGAATCGCCTTGAAATAAATTACAGGCTCAAAGCTCAAACCTGTTAAAACAGGTTGAATACTTCATCCGTAAGCATTTCAGTCAATTTCAACTGACTTTAGTTCTCAGCCTGGAATTTATTGCAAGGATTCTGTCAGTGCTATCCAACTAAGGATAGAGCTACCAAGAACAATTTAAGCAGGCAAACTAGCCGCGAGGTTGAAATTCACGCAAACTCCTTGTAAATCCGGTACTACAGGAGTTAGCATGAGGTCAGCGTCATCTTTGTTACTAGATGGCGATGTTGAATTCTGCAATTTTCATGGACCTGAGTCCATCCCCCCACAGTAGATGCCTCCTGTAGCCTGGTGATCTTCGGCTCCCAGCGCGTGGGAGATTGAGGAGAATACGATGCTAACCCAGGAAGGACGTGCTTCTCTGTCGGATATTTCCGACTGGAATCGATTGAAGATTGAATTGAACCGCCTGCCTCCAGTCGATGTGGGTGATTTTATTGTTGACTTGCCCCCTGAACGGCGAGCGATCGCGTTTCGGCTGCTCAACAAAGATCACGCAACCGACGTGTTCGAATATTTACCACCGGAAGTCCGGGAGGAGTTGATTGGGTCGTTGCATGATGTGCAAGTGCGGCACCTGATTGAAGATATGCGCCCGGACGATCGGGCGGAGTTGTTTGATGAACTTCCGGCAGGCGTGGTGCGGCGGTTGATTCAAAACCTCAGTTCTGAAGAACGGCAGGCAACTGCGACCATTTTGGGTTATCCCGAAGGCACCACGGGTCGGATTATGACGACGGAGTATGTGCGGTTGCGGCAGGGGTTAACCGTAGCAGAGGCACTGAGTAAAATTCGACTGGATGATGAGGACAAGGAAACGATTTACTACGCCTACGTCACCGACAATAACCGCAAGTTAGTTCAGGTGGTGTCACTGCGGCAGCTTTTATTTTCTTTGCCTAATGCTCTCATTGGCGACATTGCCAGCGATCGTGTGATCAAGGTTCGTACCGAAACTCCCCAGGAAGAAACAGCACGGCTGATGAAGCGTTATGACTTGTTGGCAGCGCCCGTAGTCGATCGGGAAGATCGGCTTGTGGGCATTGTCACCATTGACGACGTAGTAGACGTGCTGGAAGAGGAAGCCACGGAAGACATTCAAAAGCTGGCGGGTGGGGGCGGGGATGAATCTGCCCTTTCTCCTCCTCAGGTGACAATTCGCAAACGATTGCCCTGGCTAGTGTTGAATATTGCGCTCTACATTGGTGCTGCCAGCGCGATCGCGCCTTTCCAAAACACCATTTCGATCGTGCCTGTCCTGGCGGTGATTATGCCCATTCTGGCAAACAGCAGTGGCAATGTTGCGTTTCAAGTGTTGTCTGTAACGGTGCGAAGCTTAGGGGTGGGAGAAGTCACACCGGATGACACCTTCCGGGTGTTGCGGAAGGAAATGCTGGCAGGTTTAGGAACGGCGGTCGCCTTGGGGACTTGTCTGGCTTTGCTATCTCTAATTTGGGCACAACCCCAGGAACGCTGGGTTTCCCTTGTCGCCGGATTGGTAATGGCAACTAATATTTGCATCGCCTGTACCCTGGGAACTCTGCTGCCAATGGGGCTAAAGCGGCTCAACCTTGATCCTGCTTTAATTAGTGGACCGCTTCTCACCACAACCCTCGACACCGTGGGTTTCCTGACCTTCCTCTCGCTCACGTCTTTAACTCTAAAATTCTTCGTTTAAAGCGGACGATATTCGGTGCGGTTCAGAGCTTGTTAAGAAAACAACTTCATCTTTTTGACAGGCTGTTGCTGTTGGCGAATAGTGAATAGTTGTTCGTCCGGCTGATCGCAGTTACTGTCGCCACGGCTATCCGAGCGGCTCAAGGTGTCCACAGATGACAACCCGCTAAACCGATCGCGGGAGTTTGGCGATAAGCCTCTTCTGGCACCCAAACTTGAACCTCCCGATCCAGCCCAATTCGATAGAGGTAAGTTGCATTGAGGTTGTAATTCACCCCAACTCGAATGTTGGAAAAGTCATCTTCAGCAGTTTCGAAGCCAAATCTCACTGTCAACTGAGCCACCAAACATTCAGGGGTATCGGCGAACTCGCCAAAGGTTTCTCGCTCTCGCCAAAATTTTTCTAGAAACGGTTTCAGGACGGGCAAGATTTTTTCAGGATTACCGCCACGGGTCACATAAACAATGGCGGGATTGCCCTCCACAATCAGGTGGTATGGGTAAGCCATAAGGTATTTGGAGTGCTTGCAAAGTACAGACTAAGTCATTTCATCACACAAAAAAAGGGATGCGATCGCTCACACCCCAAAGTTTCCTAAGACAGAAGCCGATCCTAAATGTTCTTTTCGCTGAGTTCCCGCGTCATGTAATCAAAAGGCTGATCAAGGACATCGCCGGAGGCGACACCCGATGTTTCCAATTGAGCTTTGACGATTTCCTTCATGATTTGAATGCCGCGCACCGTTGGACCGATGGGAACTCCCAAAGAATTGTAAGTTTCCCGCAATCCTTCCAATACCCGCTCATCTAACACATCGGTGTCTCCTGCCACCAGAGCATAACTGGCGTAGCGCAAGTAATAATCCATATCCCGCAAGCAAGCCGCATACCGACGAGTGGTATAAGCATTCCCACCGGGACGAATTAGCTCTGGTTGCTCCTCAAACAGTTGCAGTCCGGCTTGCTTGACAATCGCTGCTGCATTCGATGTGATTACCGCCGCTGCCTGCACCCGCACCATTCCTGAAGAAAAGTAGTCTTTCAGGCGATCCATCGCGTTGCGATCGAGATACCGACCTGTATTGTCGTAATTCTTAATTAGGCTTGTTACTGCATCCCGCATTGAATCTTTCTCCCAATCGTCCTTCCAGCAACTAAACAAGTTTAATTATCCTTGACTCGACCCGCAAAGAACACGGTTAATATGTCAAGTTTTATGGTCAGTTTATCATGCTGTGACAACCCGCAAGCCTTTTATTGTCGGCATTTGACGTGTAAAGAGATGTTGAGAAAACCTGCAAGTAAAACTCTTTGTGCATCCTGGTTCATTCGGAGTTCCAGCGAGATTACTGATTCAGAAAGCGATTTTGTATTTCCTTATACAAAACCCGTGCAATCCTGTCTTTAGGATGATTCAGATGTTGATAGGCTTCAGTTGCTTTACTACTGCTTGCAGAATCGGTAGTTGTTGGCAAACCTTTCAGTCAAACGTTCCTTTAGTTACCGTCCCTACTGTACTTTAAGCGTTTAGAAAAGACCGAAGAAGGAGTACTTCATGGCAACCCCGCAGGAGATCCTGGAATGGATCAAACGTGACAATATTCAGATGATTGATCTGAAGTTTATTGATACACCAGGAACGTGGCAGCATTTGACGCTCTACCACAACATGATTGATGAGAGCAGCTTTACCGAAGGCGTTGCCTTTGATGGATCGAGTATCCGGGGATGGAAAGCCATCAATGACTCCGATATGGCAATGGTGCCCGATCCCAACACGGCTTGGATCGATCCATTCATGGAAGAGCCAACCCTGAGCATGATTTGCAGCATTATTGAGCCTCGCACTGGGCAACCCTACAGCCGCGATCCCCGATCGATCGCTCAAAAAGCGCTCGACTATCTTAGCGCCGCTGGACTTGGTGATACTTGCTACTTTGGACCGGAAGCTGAGTTTTTCATCTTTGATGACGTGCGCTTCGACCAGACTCAAAACTCTGGATATTACCACGTTGATAGTGTGGAAGGCGTTTGGAACTCCGGGCGGGAAGAAGCGGGTGGCAACCTGGCATACAAGCCCCGCAACAAGGAAGGTTATTTCCCGGTTGCTCCAACGGATACGTTGCAGGACATCCGAACTGAAATGCTGCTCACCATGCTGAAGTGTGGGGTGCCGATCGAGAAGCATCACCACGAAGTTGCGACGGGTGGTCAGTGCGAGCTGGGTTTCCGCTTTGCTGAACTGGTTCAAGCTGCCGACTACTTGATGACCTACAAATACTGCATCAAGAACGTGGCGAAAAAGTACGGCAAAACCGTCACCTTCATGCCCAAGCCCTTGTTTGGCGATAACGGCACGGGGATGCACTGCCACCAATCCATCTGGAAA
The DNA here is from genome assembly GCA_033764965.1 of Leptolyngbyaceae cyanobacterium bins.302. GTDB lineage: Bacteria > Cyanobacteriota > Cyanobacteriia > Leptolyngbyales > Leptolyngbyaceae > JSC-12. Next base: position 20,137 of record JANRIN010000261.1, read on the forward strand.
GATGGACAGCCCACCTTCTTTGGCGATGGCTATGCTCAACTCAGCAAGACTGCTCTCAACTACATTGGTGGTTTGCTGAAGCACGCACCCGCTTTGTTGGCGTTCACAAACCCTTCCACCAACTCCTACAAGCGCTTGGTTCCTGGCTTTGAGGCTCCTGTGAACCTGGCTTACTCCCAGGGCAACCGCTCCGCATCCATTCGTATTCCTCTGACCGGGGATAACCCCAAGGCGAAGCGGTTAGAGTTCCGCTGTCCTGATCCTTCCTGCAACCCATACCTGGCATTCGCGGCAATGCTCTGTGCTGGGATTGACGGCATCAAGAACGAAATTGATCCCGGTTCTTCTCTGGATGTGGACATTTACGAACTCAGTCCTGAAGAGTTGGCAAAAGTTCCTTCGACGCCTGCTTCCTTGATGGATGCGTTGAAGAATCTGGAGAAAGATCACGAATTTCTCACCGCTGGTGGTGTGTTTACGGAAGACTTCATCGAGAACTGGATCAGCTACAAGCTTGATCGCGAAGTGATCCCCGTGAGCATTCGTCCCCACCCCTACGAATTTGCACTCTATTACGACTGCTAATTCAACCGTTCAATTTGGTGTGTTAAGAGTCTAGTTGGTGAATCAGGCAGCGATCGCGCGATCGCTGCCTTTTTTGCTGCAAAATGTACTCTCAATCTTCAGACAGAAATCAAATTAGAGATCTCTAATAGAAATTAACTAAATAAGAGAAATTCGTTACACTAATTCACAGAGTTATTCTGTAGATCACCATGCCTGACACGCTAACGAAGCTGGCATATCAAGCATTTCAGCAAGGAAAAAGTTACTTTGGGTTGGCTCATAAAACGTTAGGCACACAGCTGATGAAGCTCGTGTCTCCCCCGCCCAAGGAGCGATCGAATCCCATTCCTCCCGACGTTTTACTCAGGATTCAGCAACGCCTGACTGCCGTTAATGAAACTGATTGGCAAGATGCAGAGCAGGGAGTCTATCCGGTGAGTGTGCTGTTTGAGAATGATTGGGATGAGTTTTTCCGCTACTATCCCCTCGTCTGGATTGATATGCCCTCCACCTGGGAGCGAGCAAACCAAAAGCGATATCAAGATATTCCTCCCAACATCGACACCAGTCGCTTCCCCAACTACTACGTCCAAAACTTTCACCACCAAACGGACGGCTACTTGAGTGATTGGTCGGCAAACTTGTATGACTTGCAGGTAGACATTTTGTTCAATGGGGCAGCAGATCCCATGCGTCGCCGCGTCTTATCGCCCTTAAAGCAAGGGCTGCAAGCATTTGAAGCATCAAACTCTAGCACCATGAAGGTGTTAGATGTTGCCTGTGGCACTGGGCGTACTCTGCGATTCATTCGAGCCACGTTGCCGCAAGCCTCTTTGTACGGGGTGGACTTGTCAGATGCGTATCTGCGGAAAGCCAATCAACTCCTGTCAAAAATTCCAGGTGAACTGCCTCAGTTAATTCAAGCTAATGGGGAGGAACTTCCTTATCAGGATGATTATTTTCATGGCGTGACCTCCGTGTTTCTGTTCCATGAACTGCCCGCTACCGCTCGCCAAAATGTGATTATCGAGTGTTTCCGGGTGACAAAACCGGGGGGTGTCTTCGTGATTTGTGACTCGATTCAGCTCAATGACTCGCCGGACTTGGCAGTGCTGATGGAGGGTTTTCCTGCATCTTTCCATGAACCTTACTACCGTCACTATGTTGCGGATGATCTTGTTGCGCGTTTGCAAGCGGCAGGTTTTACGGATATTTCGACAGAAGTCCATTTTATGAGCAAGTATTGGGTTGCTCGTAAGCCTGCAACTTCTCCATCAAGCGTGTCGAAGTTAGATGGGTATGAAACTGAAGAAATCAGAAGCTTCAGGCACAGTTTGGGGAAACAGGGATAACGTAGACAGAAGAAACCTGTTTGCTGCCCTGCACAAAGGAGAGGCGATCGCACTTGATTGACTCTATGAAGTGTTGGCTTTTTCCTTGTTTTCCCTTTAACAACGTCCTCAATTCACGAAAACTGCTATGACGCTGCAATCTCTTTCGAATGATGCCATCGCTGATCAGATTGTGGAAGAAGAAACTTCTACGAATCTGGTCGGCGTGATTGAGACGGTGATCTCTAGCCTTGCGAGTGACAACACCGCAATGGTGAACCACAGCGAGAGTGGACATCTATGGAAATTTAAGTACGGCACGGTGGAAGTATTTGTGCAGTTAACAGGACAGGCAGATGAAGATGCCCTAACAGTGTGGTCTGCGGTACTGAAGTTACCCGCCAAAGATGAATTGAAATTGATGCGTCAATTGCTAGAACGGAACTGGTCAAATACCCTGGAAGCTCGGTTTGGCATCGTGAATGATGAAATTGTGGTGGTAACAACCCGATCGCTGGCAGATCTGTCTCCGGGGGAAATTTCGCGGGCGATTACGATCGTGGCAACCATTGCCGATGAAAGCGATGAGCCATTGCAGGCAGAATTCGGAGCTTGACCTTCGAGTCGTTTGGCTTCATGGCGACCTGGCGGCTGATTCCTCCCTTCTGTGCTTGCGGCAGTTTCCAAATGGCTCTGGACTCCTGGTTGTTTGAGCAGCACGTTCAAGGGCAACACCCGCCAACGCTGCGGTTCTATACCTGGGAGCCTGTAGCGATTTCCCTGGGCTATCACCAGCGGCAATTTCCAGAGCATTGGCATACTCTCGCCTGGGAAGGGGTGGTTCTCGATCTGGTGCGTCGTCCCACCGGGGGCAGGGCGGTGCTGCATCAAGGAGACCTCACCTATGCTGTGATTACGTCTGGGTTGTCTGCACATCGGCAGCAAGCGTATCAACAGCTTTGTGAGTTTTTGATTCAAGGGTGGCGATCGCTGGGTATCGAATTATTTTATGGAGCAGCGGGACGCGGTTATATCCACAATCCCAACTGTTTTGGAACAGCGACAGCGGCTGATTTAGTCCTGGCGAATGGCTTCAAATTTATTGGCAGTGCTCAACTGCGGCGAGGAGATGTTGTTCTCCAACACGGCTCTATGCGATTGAATCAAAGTCCAGAGCTTTTCCAGGCTGTATTTGGTGTTAATCCCCAGACGCTGACATTTCCCCACCTGCTCACGAGTAACCACGAACTGATCCTCGATCGCCTGGTTGAAGTTGCGACAGACTATTGGGGGATTGATTTTTTAGTGCAACCACTTTCTGCCCAGGAGCAAGCAGAAGTGACTAGCAAAATGGCTCAATTTCAAGCTAGTTAGGCTTTACCGTCTGATGCCTCGATCGCCGCTTGAGCGATCGCCCCCAGTTGAAAGCCGGGAGGGTAGGTGCCTTCGTCCTTAATTTGCTTAATAATCGCGTCTGAAACAGTCATCCGCAGCTTTTGTGCCAGGGCGCGTACTACATCACCGCGATCGATCACTCCAGAGACAGCCCCAGCGGGAGAAAGAACAGTCATGCGGCGGAGTTGGCGGGACTCCATTTGCTGAATTGCGTCCACTAGAGGAGAGTTTTCCTCGACGGAAGGAATTTCTGCTAACGGTTGTATAATGCGGTAAAGCTTTTGAGTTTCCCACTCGCTCCGCTCTACGTAGTGCAGGTCATCGGTGATCACCATGCCGCGATAACGCCCATCCGACGACGCATAGTACACTTCTGAACTGGAGTTTCCTAATAAATAGTCATCCGCAAATCGGCGCAGAGTCATTTCTGCATCTACCACCCGAAATTCGCGGGTCATGGCATCAGAGGCTTTCAGGGACAACAAGGCTTCTTGCAACTCGGTTAAGCGATCGTAGCTGCTGGCATTTTGCAACACGAACCAGCCAATCAAGGCAAGCCACAACCCGCCTGTGGTGATCGTCAAAATGCCAAAAAAGATAGCTAACCAACCTAAGGCTTTACCGGTTTTCGCCGCCCAATGCACACCTTTGAAACGGCTTCCTGTTGCCTTCCAGACTGCCGCTTTGAGGATTTGCCCACCATCCAGGGGTAATCCTGGCAACAGATTAAATAACGCCAAAAACAGGTTAACAAAGGCTAAGTTCCCAGCCATAACGTTGAGCGGGTTAGACGCTTCGGGAACCGTCAGCAGTAAAGCGCCTAATAGCCCAAACAACAAAAGACTCACGGCTGGACCCGCGATCGCCACCTGAAAGGCTTGTCCTGGGGTTTTCGACTCCTGATCAATAGAAGCCACGCCACCAAACAAGAACAAGGTGATGGAATTGACCTTAATTCCCTGCGATCGGGCAACCAGACTGTGCCCCAGCTCGTGCAGCAAGACCGACGCAAACAGCAACAGTGCCATCACCGCCGCCGCTCCGTAAGTCAAGGTTAAGCCCCAATTGGGATACTTGTCTTGCCAGACCAAGCCATTCCGAAAAATCAGAAACGCCAGGATCAAAAACCACGACGGATCGATGAATAAAGGGATTCCGAAGAGCGAGCCTACCCGCCAACCTCCCTGCATAATGACTCCTTGATTCCTATCTTTCCAGGATAAAGGATGAGAGGGGGGAGTGGGGGGAAGTCAGGGAGAAAGGGAACAGAGGGATCGATTACACTTTTACGGCTTGGTGATTAGGCACCTAATGCTTGTACTAAGGCTTCGCCCATTGCTTTACAGCCTACAGCAACCATGCCCTCAGACATAATGTCACCCGTGCGTTTGCCATCGTCCAAAACTTTGAGTACCGCCTGCTCAATCCGTTCAGCAGCAGCAGGTTCATTGAGTCCGTACTTCAGCATCATGGCAGCACTCAAAACCTGGGCGATCGGGTTGGCTTTGTCCTGCCCAGCAATGTCGGGAGCAGAACCATGCACCGGTTCAAATAGCCCTGGTTTGCCAGAACCCACGCTGGCAGAAGGCAGCATCCCAATACTTCCGGTCAGCATGGCGGCTTCATCTGACAAAATATCGCCGAATAAATTACCAGTCACGATCGTGTCAAATTGACGAGGATTGCGAACCAACTGCATGGCGGCATTGTCCACGTATAGATGAGTCAGTTCCACGTCGGGGTACTCGGCAGCAAGGGCAATCATGCGATCGCGCCACAACTGGGACACGTCCAGTACATTTGCCTTGTCAACAGAGCATAATTGCTTGCGTCGCTTGCGTGCCGTCTCAAACGCCAACCGTCCAATCCGGTCAATTTCCATTTCGGTGTATGCCATGGTATTGACACCCCGCTTTTCACCCGACTCCGTGGCAAAAATTCCCTTGGGCTGACCAAAATAAATGCCCCCGGTTAACTCCCGTACCACCATGATGTCTACCCCTTCCACCACTTCTCGCTTCAAGGTAGAGGCATCGATCAACTGAGGCAAGATCGTTGCTGGACGTAGATTGGCAAAGAGTTGCAATGCGGCTCGCAGTCCCAGTAATCCGGTTTCAGGTCGTAAATGACGCGGCAAAGAGTCGTATTTGAAATCTCCTATCGCTGCCAGCAGCACTGCATCACTGGCTTTGCAGGTTTCTATGGTTGCAGATGGGAGCGGTTCCCCCGTTGCCTCGATCGCAGCTCCACCCAGCAACGCAGTCTGAAACTCAAACTGGATATGTAACTGCTGCCCTACAACCTTGAGTACATCCACGGCAACTGCCATAATTTCGGGTCCAATGCCGTCACCAGAAAGCAAGGTAATTCGATACTGAGTCATAGGGCGATCGCAGAGTTCAATAGCTCACAGGCAATTCATCATAAGCCAAGACGGGACACCATAAAAGCTGCGCCCAAACCACAAATCGTAAACCCGGCATAGCGCAGCGACTGAGGGGTGTGATCCACAATTCGCACTGCCAATTGACCCACTTTTGCGGATATCGTCGCAATGCCTAGCTGGATCAGGCTAAACCCGGTCAGATAGGCAACCAGGGGCGTTGTTTCTGCCCCCACGATCGATTCACCATAGGCATAGCCATGAAAAATGCCCGCTAGTGCTGCCAACCCAATCATCACTGCCAAATTGGGGCTTTGAGGTAGGGCTAGTAAAATGCCAAATCCCAGCACAGATGCGGCGATGAGGAATTCAGCCCCCGGTAAACTCACACTCATCAGATGTAGCCCAGTTCCGCCTAAGGCTGCCAAGACAAAGGCGATCGGAATCCAGATGCCACTCCGCTTGGTCACTGCCAGTAATCCCGCTGCAACCACGAAGGTTAGATGATCAACGCCAATCACAGGATGCGCCAACCCCGACAGGAATCCCTGCCAGAAGGTTGCGGGCATTTGACCCTCCATTGCATGGTGAGCGCTGGCAGGAGCCGCCAACAACAAGACCAAAAGCCCCACTAATCCAATTCGCAGCCGCAGTGATGATATTTTGAACATTTGAGACCTCGCGAGACGCTTAACGACTATTCAGGCTACCGCAGTTTGCGATCGCCGCTCCGTTTCTTTACAAAGGCAAAAGGCAGCAATCAGGAGAGAGGATGATTGAGGAGGTTCGCGAACCTTCCTAACCATCCTCTCTCCTTCATTCCCCATCCCCCACTCCCCATGCCGCTTGACTTCACCAACACCAACCTGCTCTGGACTTCCATCCTGGCGGAAACGCTCTATCGTCTAGGGCTAACCCACGCCATTGTCTGTCCGGGGTCGCGCTCGGCTCCCCTCGCGATCGCCGTTGCCAACCATCCGCATATCGAAGCAATCCCAGTTTTAGACGAGCGGTCTGCCAGCTTTTTTGCCTTGGGTTTAGCGCGGCAGCAGAAACGCCCTGTGGTGTTGATCTGCACGTCTGGAACGGCGGGAGCCAACTTTTACCCCGCCGTGATTGAAGCCAGGGAAAGCCGTGTGCCGTTGCTGATTCTGACTGCTGATCGTCCACCAGAACTGCGAGACTGTAATGCAGGGCAGGCGATCGATCAACAAAAATTGTATGGCAACTTCCCCAACTGGCAGGCTGAACTTGCCCTACCATCCCTTGATTCCACCCTGCTTGCCTACCTGCGGCAATCTACCCTTCATGCCTGGAACCGGACTCTGCTTCCAACTCCAGGAGTCGTTCACCTCAACTTGCCCTTTCGCGATCCCTTAGCGCCCTCACCAGACCCCCAAACCCAAGCCCAAGCCCTGACCTTTAATGAGCAAACGTTTTTTGACTTTTTAGGTCAGCCAGACTCTTTGCCCAACCCCCAATCCCTAACCCCCAACCCCTTATTTCCCAATCCCCCCGCTATTCCCTTCTCCACCTGGAAAGCCACCACGCATGGCATCATCATTGCGGGACTGGCTCAACCAGAATCCGCCAAGGACTATTGTGCCGCGATCGCCCAGCTAACCCGCTGCTTTGGGTTTCCAGTGCTGGCAGAGGGACTCTCTCCCGTGCGGAATTATGCCGATATGGTTCCCAATCTGATCACTACCTATGATTTGATTTTGCGAAACATGATACTGGCGGAAAAACTGGCTCCAGAGGTTGTGATCCGGCTAGGAGAAATACCAACCAGTAAGCAACTGCGGACCTGGTTAAATACCACTCAACCCCAACAATGGATAGTTGATCTCAGCGATCGCAACCTCGACCCGCTGCATGGTAAAACCTTGCACTTGCCACTGACTGTAGAGCGTTTAACCACTCGAATCGACTGCGATCCGGCATCAACCAGTCCTTATTTGGAACTATGGAAGCAGGCAGAAATCCAAACTCGTCATTCCGTTGACCGTTTTATGCAGAACACCCCAGAACTATTTGAGGGAAAAGTTGCCTGGTTGTTGTCTCAAGTTTTGCCGCCCAACACACCCCTGTTCATCTGTAGCAGTACGCCTGTGCGAGATGTGGAGTTTTTCTGGAGCGCAAACAATCTCCACATCCAGCCATACTTCAATCGGGGTGCCAATGGCATTGATGGTAGCCTTTCGACGGCATTAGGCATTGCTCACCGTCAACAGCCCGCTGTCATGCTGACGGGTGATTTGGCGCTGCTGCACGACACCAACGGGTTCCTGTTGCGGCAATACTTTGCAGGGCACCTCACGATCGTCCTGATCAATAACAATGGGGGCGGCATTTTTGAAATGTTGCCGATTGCCAAATTCGAGCTGCCCTTCGAGACTTTTTTTGGTACACCGCAGAATATTAATTTTGCCGATCTTTGCAAAACCTACCAGGTAGAGCATGAACAAATCGCTACTTGGGATGCCTTAGAAAAAAGCCTTAATCCTTTACCCGATACGGGCATTCGTGTTCTAGAAATTCAGACAAACCGAAAGGCAGATGCGCGATCGCGTCAAAATAACTTAGGTCAGTTTGCTGCAAACCTCACGCTGGATTCCTATGGAACTTAACTGGCAAAGCGCCAAAACCTACGAAGACATTCTGTACCACAAGGCAGACGGCATCGCTAAAATCACCATTAACCGTCCCCACAAACGGAATGCGTTTCGCCCCAAGACGATCGTCGAACTATACGACGCTTTCTGGGATGCCCGCGAAGATACGGGAATTGGTGTTGTATTGTTCACAGGGGCTGGACCGCATACGGATGGCAAGTATGCTTTCTGCTCTGGTGGCGATCAAAGTGTGCGGGGGCAAGCGGGTTATGTAGACGAAACTGGAATTCCGCGCCTGAATGTTTTGGATTTGCAAAAACTGATCCGCTCTATGCCCAAAGTCGTGATTGCTCTGGTTGCAGGCTACGCGATCGGGGGTGGTCATGTCCTGCATATCCTGTGTGATCTGACGATCGCCGCTGATAATGCCGTTTTTGGACAAACTGGACCCAAGGTTGGGAGTTTTGATGGGGGGTTTGGAGCCAGTTACTTAGCTCGTATCGTTGGGCAAAAAAAAGCCCGTGAAATCTGGTACTTATGCCGTCAATACAATGCCCAGCAAGCGTTAGAGATGGGATTGGTGAATTGCATTGTCCCTGTGGAACACCTGGAAGCGGAGGGCATTCAATGGGCAATGGAAATCTTAGACAAAAGCCCGATCGCGATTCGTTGTCTGAAAGCGGCTTTTAATGCGGACTGTGATGGACAGGCTGGACTGCAAGAACTCGCAGGTAACGCCACCCTGCTCTACTACATGACGCAAGAAGGGGCAGAAGGGAAACAGGCGTTTTTAGAGAAGCGATCGCCCAATTTCCGGCAGTATCCTTGGCTACCCTAACCGGAGCAACTAAAAAGGGGCGCATTGAATACACCCCTAATCTTTTTAATTCACAAATAAAAACGAAAAAGAAAAATATTTAGATCTACATCCAGGAGGATCGACTCGCCCTTGAAACACAGGGTACAAGTGCCGTTTGCTTCGCTTCAAATAAGTCTGTAGCCAGAGAACCTTCGACAGCCCGAACCCTATCTTCTGCGATCAACGCTTTTTGTGTCCAGACCGTAATGCTTTCTAACTCTCTCCATGTCGCTGCAAATGGCGGTGTTGCCAAACTGCAAGCTTCCCACTGACCCTTGACAGACACGTTCAATTTTTTACAATATCCCCCCCGTCGCCCCTGGGGTGAATAGAATCGGCAATGGCGACAGGCGGAAATAGCAGCAGAACTGTGTTTCATAAAAATCTCTCAAACAGAGCGTGGGATTTGATCCCCATTGTCAACCCAAACTTTTTATCCCTAATTCGCGCCCTCTAGCCCGCAGCTATCGTGGCATCTACTTTGTGGCGATTCTTAATCAAAAAATCGTTTTAGATTGTTTTCAGAATCAAGCGAACTGAAACATCAGTAGCTTGATACAACTAGAGTAGATTCATTCAAACTGGACTGCTTTATGGAAAAAACAGTCTGGGATCAACTAAAACTGGAAGCGAATCGTACTGTCCCTGATGCGATTTCCCCGTGCTAATCCTAGCCTGCACTTTCCGTAAGTCGTATCCGTGGGGTTTAGGAGTTTTTAATAAATTTACGGAAGGTCAACAAAATCTTTAGTTGCATTTACTGAGCCTGGAATGACTGTGAACCGCGCTTCCAGGTAGCGGTGCGTATTCAGCGATCGAGCTTTTCAAGATTGTGAACCTGATTATGACCAACCTTTTGCAGCACAAATTGCACACACCGACCAGCGATGGAGTTCCCCCGGTGGGGTAGGACAGCGGCATTCAGGGCATAGGGGAAGTTGACGCGATCGTCCCTTCATGTGAACTGACCACTGCCGAAACGCTGTAATTGCATCCTCACTGGTCTTACGCTTCGATTCCTGCAAATCTGAATTCTGGGCTGAGTTGTGGCGAGGCGGGGGAGATGCAGTTCCGCTACTCCCCACGCCCAAATAGAGACTGGGGTGAGCCTGCCAAAGCTCGTCCTGTAGCTGCTCCCCCGGAAATGATGTGAGCGGCACCTCGTGCCACCGAGCCGGAGAAAATCGAATGTCAGTAATTTGCTCTGCACCCTGCAAAGATGGAGTACGATTCAGCTTCTCCAAAATCCGCTGGCGTTCAAACACCAAATTCTGCGCCCACACCGCGCTGGATGTTGCGACTTTCAAAACTCCCTGGTAAATGTTCAACGGTCTGGTTTGAACCGCAACGACAGGACCCACGATTTCCGCCCAGCACTGCAACACTCCTTGAAGCTGACTTCGCTTTTGGCGCTGGTATTGGTTTTGTAAACCGCCTAAGACATGGTGGAGAGACTTGAAAGACATGGCTTAATTCAAACCCCAAACAAGAAGATGGGTCGCTTCACGTAAAGAAGTGTATAACTTTAGCTCGGCTTTCATTCAAAATCACGAGCCTGAGTTAATACTGGACAAAATCTATCACTATTGGGCAGGTCTTGCTACACTATTAGCGTTTTATCAATCTTTTTTGGAATGGTTCCGCTAAATGTAGAGTAATCTTCCGCAGTGACAACTGATCAGGGTGAATGAATGAGGAATTGGTTAGGAGCCTATCATGCATCAAATTTCCACAACTCAATCGCCTGTACGCCTTCATCCTTCGCATCCCAGTAGCGTTATGGACAAGCAAGCCCTTCACCCAGTGTTACAGGTTGCATTGGCAAGTCTAGATGTGCAGCTAGAAGCGGAGTTGATTCGGTATCGGCGGCAACGTGCCTTAGGCAAAGCAGGTTATTCTCCTGGCACGATCGCTCAACGCCAGGTTTCCAGGGCACTCGATTTAATGCCAGCGACTTCTCAGGAAACCTTGCCACCTATCACTTCAACCAGTGAGTCTGGCTTTCATCCTACTGCCACGGTTCCGCCTTTAGCCTCGATCGCGTCCGCTGTGCCCACTGTTGCCCCTACCAGTCATTCCCTGGAACTGAAACAACTGGCTGAACAGTACGCCTCTCAGGTTGCAGAAGCTTCAGATCTGGATGTGTCGGGAAATGGTAGCCCAGATGATTACCTGGAATCGTCGGAAGAATTACTCCGCACCTTATCCCAGGAGGAATCTCAGGTGCAGGCAGAGCAAGGGTTTATGCAAAGCCTGCTGACTCCTCTGGGGATCGGCTCCATGCTGCTGCTGTTGATGTCCAGTGCCTTGTTTGGCTTCGTCATCATGAATCCCAATAGTGTTACCCAGTTACTAACTCGCCAATCTAACCAGTCAGAGGCATCTTCAGGTGGCTTAACTCCCCCCGAAACTGCCACAGATCAACTGCCCCAGCCTAATTTGGCGAATCAAGAGTTTCCAGAGTTGAGTTTGGGTAATCTTGGCTCAATTCCCTTAGAGCAAGCAATGGGAAGTGTTAGCCAGCCACCTTCAGCTAAAGCTGAGTCTAAAGCCGCAAACCTGGGATTGGCAGGAGTTGCCAGTGGGGTTAAGCCGTCCGCCCCGGTGCTCGAACCAGGTCAGCCCCAAGTTCAAGCCTCAGATTCGGAGCCACCAGCGGGAGATATTCCCAGTCCGAGGAAATTGGCACCTGCGACACCTGATACCCCCCCTGCTACGCGCACCTACGAGCCACCTGCGCCGCGAAGCTACAATCCTCCCCCTGCCCGCCCTTACAACCCTCCTGTTCGACCCTACACTCCACCTGCCAGAGCTTACAGTTCACCTGCGAAACCGTCGTCAGCCCCCAGACCCTTGCCAGCACCGAAGGTCAACGCTGCACCGCTGCCATCCCTCGATCGCACGCCTCTACCACCCGCTCCGTCTCCCGCCGCCAGCGCACCCCCTGCAACCCATCGTTCTTCCGGTTATAAAGTGGTTACGCCCTATACGAGTGATAAAGCTCTGGAAGATTATCGCGGCAAAGTGCCGGATGCCTACGTAAAAAATTATTCTGACGGAGCAAAAGTTCAGTTTGGTGCCTATCAGGATGAATCCGCTGCCAAGTCGCAAGTTGATGAGTTGCGAAAACAAGGGATTCCAGCAGAAGTCTATAAGCCATGAGGTGGGCGTTGCTCCTGGAAAGGTAAGGTACTATTGGAGGAAACTACTCCATCTTTCCCCTACTTAGGAGTGCCTCATGGGACTTTTTGACCGAATCTGGCGAGTGATTCGTGCCAATTTGAATAGTTTGATTAGTCAGGCTGAAGATCCAGAAAAGATTTTGGAACAGACTGTGCTGGATATGCAGGAAGATTTAATCCAGCTACGGCAAGCGGTGGCGCAGGCGATCGCTACTCAAAAACGCACCGAACGTCAGTACTCCCAGGCAATGACCACGTCAGACGAGTGGTATCGGCGTGCTCAGTTGGCAATCCAGAAAGGGGATGACACTCTGGCGCGAGAGGCGTTGACTCGGCGCAAGTCCTATCAGGAAACGGCGACCGTCATGAAAACTCAGCTTGATCAACAGGTCAGTGTGGTGGCGCAACTCAAGCAGAACATGATGAAGCTGGAAAGCAAAATTTCTGAAGCGAAAACGAAAAAGGATCTATACATTGCCCGGGCTCGATCGGCAAAAGCCAGTCAGCAAATCAACGAAATGCTGGGGAACGTGGGAACGGGCAGCGCAATGGCAGCCTTTGAGCGGATGGAAGAAAAGGTCTTGCAAATGGAGGCACAAGCAGAAGCGGTCTCTGAACTGGGGATGGATGACTTGGAAAAGCGGTTTGAGCAATTGGGGCAGGCGGACGATATTGATGCAGAGCTTGCCGCCATGAAAACCGGGCAATCTTTACCAGGAACCCAATCAGCTCAACTGCCTGCGGCTGAACTGAATACACCTGAAATGGATGCTGAACTAGAGCAGCTACGTCGCCAAATTCGGGAAGGCTAGAAATCCTTTTTCCCAAGCTTTATGGAACAGATGCAGTGCTGCCAAAAAAGCAGCCAGAAGTTTTTCTGGCTGTTTGGCTGACAAAGCCCTTAACGCAATTCTGGACACTCTAGCTTGAGACTGTTTGCTACAGAGCGCCTGTATTGGTCAATCCCAGAATTGCCCCAGCACCGAGGATATGCCCAAAGCAAGCTGCTGCAATAAATGCAGGGACACTGAGTCCTAAGCCGGGAATTTCGGGTCCAACATTGGGACGTTGGATCGAATATTTGCTAATGGCGATCGCAATAATGTTGGCAATAATCATCACAACCGCGACCGAAGGACTCCAGTTGGAGGCTCTAAAAGCAGCAGCCAATACGATTGAATTTAACAATTGACTCTCTCCTTAATCTCAAATCTCAGCGGCTATTGTCTAAAGAATCGCTGCACTTGAGATAGCGATTGCAGCAATAGTTTACATTTGCACCTCTCTGACCTGAAGAGATGCTTGCAAAAAGTAGTACTTATGAACTAAATTGGTTGAGAATTCCTGCATTATTTTTGCATTACTCCTGAGTGATGTCAGGTGACTGTGAAATGAGGAGGATGCCCTGGGACGAACAGGATTTCATCCTTCTTGACAACAAAAGGAGCAGTAACCATGTTTCACAAGCTATTCGCACTTTTTTCGATCGGCGCGATCGCCCTGAGCGCAACCCCCTCTGCCTTGGCTCAAACAGCCCGGTCATCTTATAAAGGTCCACTAAAAGCTGTCATGCTCGATCAAGCGCAGCTCTCTGCAACCCAGCGGAGCGCTTTTCAACGCTACCTGCAAACTGCCAACCTTCCTCCCACCCAGGTTGGTCGCCGCTGTCAACAACATGGCAAGCCGCAAGTGTGGTGTCTGGTTTTAGACCCTGACTCGGCTCAGCAGGTCTACCAGCAGTTAAAAAGCCAACCTGTGTTTGGTTCAGCAACGGAAATTCATGACCTTCGACGGCTACGAGACCCCAAAACCAGAACAACTGGCATCTAATCCTCTACCCCAACCAGAGTTCCAACATCTGCCCATCATGCCGCCGCAAGTAAACTAAATTATCAAATTTAAATTTCCTCCTGAAGTATGTTGGCAAAAGCTTTCAGGAGGTTTTTTTTCAAAACCCTATGCAGACCCATCAACTTTACTCGTTATACGTAAGAATTCTTTATATGAAGAGTTTGTGAATTTTGGCGTAAAACTGAGGTGCAGTAATATGTTTATCTTTTCAAACCAGGGGGCACTCTTAGTATTGTTAGAAGGAGTTGCATCTCGTTGATAAGAGCAGTATTTTGTCGCACGACCTAACAAAATCATAAAATGTTTGACACTTCTAAATCGGTAGCAAATTCGCCCAGTGCTCTACCAGACTCTCTGAGCTTATGGGAGTTGATCGTCGAGGACTGGAATGCTCACGGCAAAGATTGGACGAGACCTGGATTCCGAGCGGTCGCTGTCCATCGTTTTGGGGTGTGGCGTATGGGAATTCAACCACGCCTGTTGCGGGCACCCTTCTCCATTCTTTATCGGATGTGGTTCCGCAAAGTTCGAAACACCTACGGCATCGAGCTACCCTACACGGTCAAGTTAGGTCGGCGAGTAGTGATCGAACACCAAAGCGCGATCGTCGTTCATGGTGAATCGGAAATTGGCGACGATTGTATCCTGCGGCAAGGGGTTACTTTAGGTAATCGTTATCTCGACAAACCCTTAGATGCTCCAAAGTTGGGCATTGGGGTGAATGTGGGTGCCGGTGCCAAGATTTTTGGCAACATCAGCATTGGGGATGGTTCTAACATTGGAGCTAACGCTGTCGTTCTGCACGATGTACCCGCTGGTGCGACCGTCGTCGGCATCCCCGCAAAAGTAATTCAAAAATCACCAGAACGCAGTGCGCTGAAAGATGGCATTGATTATTGGTCGCCCATGATCGATGTACCGGAATATGCCCTGTCGCAGAATGGTGATTCTGAACCTGGTGAACGGTTATAGTCTTCCAACGGTTACAGCCTCCCAGTTAATGGCTGGCGATCGCGTTACTCAACCTAACTCTCAAATTCTATGTCTGTTGCACTTCCGCTTGAGCCTCAAACTCGGTTATTAATTGTAACTGTCAATTACCGGACTGCTGATCTCGTTATCCAGAGCTTGCGATCGTTGCAAACGGAGATTCAATCGGTTCCAGGCACGAAGGTTGCCATCGTGGATAATAACTCTGGGGACGGTTCAGCCGGAAAGATTGCCGCCGCGATCGCCGCAGAGGGTTGGGGAGATTGGGCAATTCTCATGCCTTCCAGCGTTAATGGTGGTTTTGCCTACGGCAACAACTACGCCATCCGCCCCGCTTTGCAGACTCCTCAACCACCAGACTATTTTCTGCTGCTCAACCCCGATGCTCAGGTTCGTCCGGGTGCCCTGAAAGCACTGGTAGACTTTCTCGATCAGCATCCTGAAGCGGGAATTGCTGGCAGTAGTTTTGAAGAACAAAATGGCAAACTTTGGCCCTACGCGTTCCATTTTCCAGGAATTATTAGCGAATTTGAAAATGGACTGCGGCTTGGCGTTGTTTCTAAGCTCCTCGCCCGATGGAAAGTCGTTAACGTGATGGATCAAGACCGGGAACAGCCGATCGATTGGCTACCCGGAGCCAGCATGATGATTCGTCGCCAGGTGTTTGAAGCGGTTGGATTGATGGATGAGGGATATTTCCTTTATTACGAGGAAACTGATTTTTGCTTGCAAGCCCAACGGGCAGGATGGAGTTGCTGGTATGTGCCCCAAAGCCGTGTTATGCACATTTTGGGACAAAGTACTGGAGTGACAGCAAAAAATCAGGCTCCCAAGCGGCTACCACAATACTGGTATGACTCCAGGCGGCGCTATTTTATGAAGAACTACGGTTGGTTCTATACAGCGATCGCGGATATATCGTGGTTGGTCGGGTTTGGGCTGTGGCGGGTTCGCCGAGCGATTCAGCGCAAGCCAGATGGAGACCCGCCGAAGATGCTGTGGGATTCTTTACGAAATAGTGTCTTTTTCAAGCCAAATGTCCCCGCGCAAGAGCTACCTTCTCCTCAACAGGCAACTCATTAGGCTGGGATGAAGGAGCCGATTTCTGCGATCGTTCTAGCGGGGGGACGCAGCTCTCGGATGGGGCAGGACAAAGCCCTGATTCCGGTAGATGGGGTGCCGCTGTTGCAGCGAACTTGCGAAGTTGCTCGGCAATGTGCGGCATCGGTCACAGTTATCACCTTCTACCCAGACAAATATCAAGCGATCGTGCCACCGTGTTGTAATTTGCTGCAAGAACAACCCCTTGCTTATGAGCAAGCGGACGATCCAAGACCTCATGGCGCATTAGTCGGCTTTGCTCAAGCTCTAGCGACTGTCAAAACGCCCTGGGCGGTGCTGCTGGCGTGTGATTTACCCTACTTACAAACCCCCATTCTGCAACGCTGGATGGGGCAAATCCCCCCAGAAGACACCGCGATCGCGCTTTTACCCCATACAGAGAAAGGCTGGGAGCCGCTTTGTGGGTTTTATCACCGCTCCTGTCTCACTACTTTGGTGCCATTGATCAACCAGGGTGGGCGCTCTTTTCAACAGTGGCTGACCCAGGTGCCCGTCCAGGCGATTACTCCTAGCCCCTTGCCAGAAGAATCCCAGCAGGAATCTCAAATGCTATTCAACTGCAACACGCCAGCAGACCTGAGGCGATTGTTGTTAGCTCAATCTCAGGAGCCTACTCATCCACCCTTGCTGAGTCCTGAGAACAAACGGTGAATGACGAATGACAAAAGCGCCATTCACTCAAGACTGCTGTTCTAAAGTCAAGACTGCTGTTCTAAAGTGTACATATGTTGCCACCAGCGGTTCAGTGGGTAGTAGACGATCGGTGCCCACAAACTGCTGAGTACGGCGGAGCCCAATGCAATCAGTTGATGGTAAGTCCAAATTTCTACTAAAGTACGATCGCCCTGAAAAGTGTATTGAATCGCGGTTACAGTTTCCGCAATCACTGCCATTGCAAACACAATCAGGGCGATCGAGATGAAATCTTCTTTCAAGTAACGTTCTTTCCGTAGGCGTGCAGTCAAAATACCCACTAGCATTAAACTCAGTACATGGGTTGGAGTGTGGGCAGTCATCCCATCTTGAATTAGTCCCAAGGTTATTCCAGCCAGGGCACCCTGAAAAACAGTACGCTTTACACTCCACGCCACCACCCAAATCAGCAGCCAGTTTGGACCAATACCTGCCAGTTCCATCCCTGGTAAACGAGTGGGTGAAATTAATAAACAGAGTAGAACCGAAGTCGCAGTTACTAAACAGTTCACAACTACACGGGTTGCTGGGCGCTCTTGCAGAACAACAGTCAAGGGTTCATTTTTCATAGGAAGATTGACTGCTAATTGACCGCTTTACCAGGTTTAGTTTGCGTATGAGGATACACGATCGCCCACTCCAGAAAACTCACTGGGGCTGTCAACTCAATCACAGCTTCTGGTGCTGGACTTTTACTCATGTTGACCGACTTGACTCGTCCGATCGGCAAACCCGCTGGAAAAAGTTGGCTGAGGGCAGAGGTCGTAATCACATCCCCCTGACGCACATCAGGCACCTTATCAAAAAACTCCATCAATGCCCGATTGGATGATTGCCCTCGAATGTAACCCATAAATCGGCTACGGCTCACTGTGACCCCAACTCGGCTAGAAGGGTCACTCAAAAGTAACACACGACTGGTATTCGGCGTGACATCGACCACTCGCCCAACAACGCCCCCCGGAGCCATAACCACAAATCCCTCCTGGATCCCGTGCTGCCGCCCTCGCCCCAGAAGAATATGCTGCCACCAATGATCCGCACTTCTGCCAACCAACGGAGCTGTGATTCCAGGTTTCTTAATCTCGCTGGCATATCCAACTAAGGCACGAAGCTGTTGGTTTTGGCTTTCAAGCTCAGTCAGCCGTTGCTGCAACTCTTGAGTCTGAGCATTTTCGAGTACAGCCTGCCGCTCTACATTGGGTTGAAAGGGGCGGACAAGCAACTGATACAGCTCATACAGAATGGCTCCTTCTGACTGACGCAGAAAAAGCGCAACCCCAAGCGACAGACCAGTGATAACAGTCGGCAAACGGTGACGATCCCCCCAGCGACGGAGCGTGAACATAAGATATCAGGTTGGGACGGGTTAAACCACAAAAGAACGATCGCCAATACCTAACAGATTTTTGTAGCAAGGTAAGGCTAGAAATTGCGAGAACGCCCACTAAAGACTCGTTCCAATTGCTTAAAGTTTTCCAGCACACGCCCTGTGCCCAACACCACACAACTAAGGGGATCGGCGGCAACGTGTACCACAATACCAGTTTCGTGACTGATCAAGGTATCCAGCCCTCTCAGCAGGGCACCTCCTCCAGCCAGCATAATTCCACGATCGATGATGTCGGCTGCTAGTTCAGGAGGAGTACGTTCTAGAGTCCGCTTCACTGCATCCACAATCACTGCCAACGGTTCAGACATACTTTCGCGGATTTCGGCACTTCTAACCTTCACAGTGCGTGGCAATCCGGATAGAAGGTGCAAACCGCGCACTTCCATCTCAGCATCATCATCGATCGGATAGGCAGAACCGATCGTAATCTTGATTTCCTCTGAGGTTCGTTCCCCAATCACCAGGTTATGCACCTTTTTCATGTATTGAGAGATGGAATCGCTCAACTCGTCGCCAGCCACCCGCACAGATTCACTAAGAACCGTGCCCTGTAAACTCAAAACAGCAACTTCAGTAGTGCCGCCACCAATATCGATGATCATGTTGCCCGTTGGTTCTGCCACTGGCAAGCCTGCGCCGATCGCCGCTGCTACAGGTTCATCAATTAAATAGACATCTCTTGCACCTGCCTGGGATGCTGCATCCATCACAGCCCGCCGCTCGACACCTGTAACGCCGCTAGGAATGCCGATTACAATCCGGGGTGCAACCAGAGTTTTTCCTTCATTAACGCGCGTGATAAAGTGCTTCAGCATCAACTCGGCAGTGTCAAAATCGGCGATCACGCCATCACGCAGGGGGCGTAAGGCTACCACATTACCCGGAGTTCGACCCAACATCCGCTTTGCGTCTTCTCCAACAGCTAAAGGAACTTTTTCATCTTGGTCGATCGCAACCACAGATGGCTCCTGTAGCACAATTCCTTTACCCGACACGTAAACCAGAGTGTTTGCTGTGCCCAGGTCAATGCCCATATCCCGTGAGAGGGAGAAACGACTGAAGAGTCCCACTAGCCTCTATGCCTCTAAACGACGAACTGCGTAACAAATCGAAATCAAAGTTGGATTTTATTACGTTTTTGATCATGAGTCTAGTGAAAAAGTTGTCTCTTCCACTAGGGAAAAACAATGGAAATCAGCAAAGCCATTCCAACCAACGAAACAGATTGCTTTTGAATGTACCAATTTGAATATGCCAACAGTAAAATCAACCCTGAGTGAATATTCTATTAGCTTTGGCAATACCCTCAAGGCTTTAAATCTACATCAAAATCCGCACTTTAAAGCAAGAATCAAGCTTAACTACAGCAATTCTCATTATGGGAAACGGCTATTCAATAACGCTCGCCCGCGAGTGAACTACGGGCTATTCCAACCAAGTTCCTTCAGAACTCAATCGCCCAGATCCCAGTTCCAAAGGAACTTCAAAGGGTTAGTCCGCAATTTCCTTTGCGGCTGGTCTAGGGGTGAATTCAGCAACGACAGGGAGTTTTAATACAAACGTTTCAAAATGGCAATTGCTAGCTTAACTAGCAGGCAAATTTCGTTGGCGTGCTTGAAGTCGTTCTGTGTGAAAAGATTGCTTGGAGAAAATTGAGCTAAATGGTACGATCGTTTGTACTATTTGTAGCTGTAGCCGTGTGTAAGATGGCTCAGATGAGTCAGAACGCTTATTCAGCGATAGCTTTGCAGTTTTTCCTTGTCCTAAGCGTTCTGACCAAAGTTATAACTTCTGTGCCCGTCTGCTTAGAATGGGCTAGCGTAATTCGGAATCCTTCATTTCTTCTGGAGTAGGTTGCTTATGAGCTTAAATCTCGTGACATTGGTTGGTCGGGTGGGCGGTGATCCCGATGTGAAATATTTTGAGTCGGGTAGCGTGGTTTGTAATTTGACCTTAGCAGTGCGCCGCCAGTCCCGAAACAATGACCAACCAGACTGGTTTAATCTGGAACTGTGGGGGCAAACGGCGGAGATTGCAGCCAACTATGTCCGTAAGGGTAGCCTGATTGGGGTGACTGGATCTCTCAAGTTGGACACCTGGAAGGATCGCAGCACTGGAGCCACCCGATCGAAGCCCGTCATTCGCGTTGAACGCATGGATTTACTGGGTTCTAAACGAGACAACGAAGCTGAAATGTCAGGTGGTGGCTACAACGACGAGTTTTAATCGGTTTAACCTAGGCGATTTTCAGAAAAAAGTATACCTTTCGACTTCGCCCAAGAGACAAGCTGGTTGAGCGGAGTCGAAGGCGGTGGGTAGATTGTTTGCCAGAAATTTCCTTAGGATCTTGAACGAAATAATCTATATAAAGTTAGATCTGCGGTAGGGGCGCACAGCCGTGCGCCCCTACCGAGAAATTCCAGGTTAATTAATCCTCGATCCTTAGTAGCTGATTTGCAACGTCACCGAGGCTTCTACCTGTTGTTCGCTGCCCACCACTGGAGAGGAAGCGGCATCTGCCAGGGCTTCTGCCGCGAATTTGTTGTTTACGTTCAGAGGTCGAGGGGGTGGGGTAAATGCTCCGTTCACCTGAATGCTCACTACTTCTCGGCGATTGAGTCCGAGGGTTGCCAGCACAGCATCTGCTTGAGTCTGAGCATCCTGGGTCGCTTCTCGCAGGGCGGTTTTTTGGGCAGTAGAAATTGCCGCTTCCGATGCCACAAAACTAACCCCATCAATCCGACTTGCACCCGCTTTCACGGCATCGTCGAGAATGTCTCCGGCTTTTTGCGTCTCAACTCGGAAGCTGACGATATTGCTGCCGTTGTAGCCGATTAGGGTTTGAATATCTTTGTCGTAGCGGTAGTTGGGGTTGAGGGTGATGCCCGTGGTTTCCAGTCGGGTGACGTTCCGCGATCGTAGCAGTGCCACGACTGAGTTTGATCGCCGTGCAATCTCTTGCTGGACTTCGTTTGCGGTTTTACCCTGTGCTTCCACGCCTAAGCGCACTTGCGTTAGGGTAGTAGGGACTAATTCTGTTCCTCGTCCTGTCACTGTCAGGGTGCGAAGCATCTTTTCTTGAGCGATCGCTGGATAGGTCAAGCCTATTCCTACCAAACCCATTCCCACGATCAGCGCCGTCCAAAATTTCCATGATTGCAGTTGCATCCGTTGAGTTCTCCTCACTTGATCAGAATGCTCCTACTCTGGCATCGAATTCCTGGATGGAAATGTGAGTTACAGTTTTGGAAACTGGCTGAAGTATTCCCCGGCTCATCCCAACCTTCAACGACACGCTGTGCAATGAAAAAGCTTGCAGTTCTTATGAGTGGGTTGACTCTACTTCTGGTGGCGGCAGTCAATTTGCCGCAGCCCACTCAAGCCCAACCCAGCATTGATCCATTCGGTCAAGGGCAGAATGTGCTTTTTCGGACGAAGAATTATGTTGCCCAGGTGATTTGGCGACGGGGAATTCCTTACATGACGGTGAGCAACAACGGTTGGCGGGTGTTGTCTGATGTGCGTGCTCAAGTGGTGGCTGCACGAGGGGTTGCGGATGACTGGACGACCTATAGCGCTGTGTCTGGGGATTACCTGGCATACGTGCGAGTCAGTCCGACCGGGGAAGCGGCGATCGAAGTAACGCTGGCGGGTAGACGGGTCAGGGAAGAATATGCCACACTGCCGCCACTTCGTAAGCGACCTACCCAGACAAAACCCATTCAGGCAAAAGCGGCGCAACCAGGAAGGACGATCGCCACCTTTGAAACGCTGGAATACACCGTGCGGGTGTTCGAGCAACAGGACAGTCTATTTATGAACCTTTACAACAAAAAGACCGAAACCATCGACCTCAAACAAGTGCCTGTGGTGCGAGTCAACACCAGCAATGGCATCGTTTATCGTCATGATGGCAAGTCAACGATTCAGGCGCGGGAAGATGTGAAGGGTCAGCGAACTTTGTTGATAATTCGCGATAATGCGATTCAGTATCGCGGTGAAGCCTTTTAACTATGTCTGCCATCCTGGCTGAAAACTTGAGCAAATTTTACCCGGTTGCCGTCAAAGAACCGGGACTACAGGGCACATTCCAGCATTTCTTCCGCCGTTCCTACCGAACTGTTAAAGCGGTTCAGAGCATCTCCTTTCAAATTGAACCAGGGGAAGTGGTGGGTTTTTTGGGGGCGAATGGGGCTGGCAAAACAACGACCCTCAAAATGCTGACGGGTTTAATTCATCCTTCAGAGGGAAAGGTGACTGTGGCGGGGTATATTCCGTTTCAACGCAAGTCTGCTTTTCTGAAAAAAATCACTCTGGTGATGGGGCAAAAGCAACAACTGATCTGGGATTTGCCTGCTCTGGATTCCTTACGAATCAACGCGGCAGTGTACGGTATTGGCGATCGTGATTTTGAACGGCAAATTGGCGAATTGACTGAGATGTTGACACTGGAAGGCAAGCTAACTCAGCCTGTGCGGAAGCTTTCTTTGGGTGAACGGATGAAAGCGGAATTGTTGGCAGCTTTGATTCACCAGCCTCAAGTGCTATTTCTCGACGAACCAACCTTAGGGTTAGATGTGAATGCTCAGGTCAGCGTGCGCGATTTTTTGCGGGAGTATAACCAGCGCTACCAGGCAACTGTCCTGCTCACCAGTCACTACATGGCAGACATTACTGCCCTGTGTCCCCGCGTGATCGTCATCCATCAGGGACAACTGATTTACGATGGCAGTCTGGAAGGTTTGGTCGATCGCTTTGCCCCCTGCCGAGAAGTGGAAGTGGAACTGGCGCAACCCTACGCACCAGAGCAATTAGCACTTTATGGCGATGTGGAAGCGATCGAGGGACGCATGGCAAAGTTTTTAGTACCCCAGGAGAATTTGACTCGTACCGTTGCCAAACTATTGGCGGACTTAGAAGTCGTTGACTTGGCAGTGACCGAACCGCCGATCGAAGAGGTGATTGGGCGAGTTTTGCGATCAGGCGCAGTGATTTAGAGGCAAAGAGCAGAAACCATGAAGCAAAAAGAAGAGAAAGGATTCCGCAAGGTTTTTCGCATCATAGGCACCCTGGTATCGGTTTACTACGCCTATATGCTGGAATATCGGGCAGAACTGCTGCTGTGGGTGCTGTCCGGCTCTTTGCCGATTATCTTGATGGGCATTTGGATTCAGGCATCCCAAACAGGAGACTTTGCCTTGACTCCGGCAGAGTTTGCCCGGTACTTTTTGGCGGTTTTTCTGGTGCGGCAATTTACCGTGGTGTGGGTAATTTGGGAGTTTGAGCGAGAAATTGTTGAAGGCAAGCTGTCCTTTCGGCTGCTGCAACCGTTGAATCCCATCTGGCACCACTTTGCCTCTCACTTTGCAGAACGGTTTGCCCGCTTACCTTTTGCGTTTGTCCTGGTGGTACTTTTTTTCTGGCTCTACCCACAGGCGCTTTGGATTCCTGATCCTTTGAACCTGCTGCTGGCAATGGTCGTGATTCTGTTTGCCTTTGCCCTGCGATTTTTGATGCAGTACACCTTGGCAATGGCGGCATTTTGGACGGAACGGGCAAGTTCGCTAGAACAATTTGGCTTTTTGTTTTATTTGTTCTTGTCAGGAATTATTGCTCCGCTGGAAGTGTTTCCACCGATCGTGAAAGACATTGCTCTGTGGACACCCTTTCCCTATCTGATTCATTTTCCTGCCAGTTTGCTGATTGGTTTGCCCCTGGATGTGGGTCGAGGCTTGCTGGTCATGTTGGGCTGGTCGATCGTGTTTTATCTACTCTACCGTTGGCTTTGGCGACGAGGCTTGCGGCAATATTCCGGCATGGGCGCATAAAGTTTAGATTTGACCCGTCACACCCCAACTTAGAAATACAAAGTCAATAATCTCAAGAAGTCTCGTTCTGTAAGGGCATAGCAGTGCTATGCCCCAACCCAAGAAATCCGATTTTGTTTAGTTTCCACTCCTTAGGGATTTTCAATTACAGCTTCTCAATCCGACGATCGGGGATGAGCCAGATTGCCGCAACCACAACGTAGAGCAGCGCACCAATCCACGCATTGACCAGAGCCAGGAGAATGCCCATAACGTACAACACGATGGAGAGTTTGCCTTTAAAGTCTTTTCCTAGCGCGATCGCGAGAGATGAGTTGGGGTCGTGAATGGCGAGGAGCGACCGGGAGAGGATAAAGTAGGCGATCGCCGCAAGCAGCAGAACCACCCCGTACAGCGCTACGGGCAAAGCTGCAAAATGATTTTCCCCCATCCAGGCAGTTGAAAACGGAAACAACGACAACCAGAACAGCAGGTGGGAGTTTGCCCAGAGTACCTGTCCGTTGACCTGTTGAACGATTTGAAACAAGTGGTGATGGTTATGCCAATAAATTCCAACGTAGACAAAACTCAGAACATAACTGAAAAAGATGGGAATTAAGGGCTGGAGTGCGGCGATCGTCGCTTCGTGAGGCACTTTCAGTTCCAACACCATGATGGTGATGATGATCGCAATAACGCCATCACTGAATGCTTCTAACCGCCCCTTGCCAAAAGGTCTTGCCATACTTCAACTGACATTCCAGAGCAATACAACCATTCACTCTATCTGTTAATGACTCAAAAAATCTGTGATGTTACTCCCCGGCAAAAAAACTAGACGGCGATCTCAGGCGATTTCTACACAAGAAAATACTCGTAGCCTGGTTGCAAGCCCGTCTGCGAGTGGCGAGTGAACCGTGGACTAACCGTGCAAGACGTAAGTTAACAGAACTTAATCCTGGGAAAGCCAGGAATTATACTAAACTACTTTTGCCAGCTTATTGAGTTCTTTTCTCAATAAGCAAAAGACGAAACTCGACTGATTGACATTATGAAAACATACGACAATCCAACCGATCGCAGCGATCAATGGGCGAGAAATGCCCGAATTGCTAACCTATTTGGCTTGAAAGTGGTTGAGCTATGAATTGCCCTTGCTGTTCTGGGACGTTACTTCGGCATATCGATCGCGCTGGCGTGTATTGGTATTGCACCCATTGTAGACAGGCGATGCCAGTTCCCTTGCGTTGCGCTAGTCGAACTATTGAAAGAAATTCTCACTTTGTTGCTGCGGTTCATGTGTTGCGAGTTAAGTAAGGAAAACCGATGTCCCAATTGTCTGATGCCCTTTGGTTAAGCGTGAGTCCTGCGTTACAGGGATTCGATCGCCCACTGCTGAAACAGTTATCGCGCCATGTTTCTATTGCCCGCTGGGAGTATTGTCAAACTCAGGATGAGGCATTGTCTCTGGAGGTTGCACTGGTCTTGCTGCACGACTATTTGAAGCATCATCCAGGGCAAGTTCATTTGTTGGGGCATGGAACCAGTGGATTATTAGCTTTGCTGTATGCCCGTCGCCATCCTGAACGAGTGCGATCGCTGACATTGTTATCCGTTGGGGTGCATCCAGCGGTCGATTGGCAAGCTCACTACTATGCCCAATTGCAGCTACTGCCTTGTTCGCGGGAGATTCTACTCAAACAGACGGTTTACAACCTGTTCGGCTACCAGTCTTCTCCAGTCATGCGGGAACTTCAGCAGGTGCTTGAACGCGATCTCAACAGTTCTTTATCTCCCCATACGCTGTATCAACGGGTCAGCTTTTTTCCGGGGGGCGTAACGGTTCCCCTGCTAGTGTGTGGTAGCGCGACGGATGAGATTGTGGATCACAACTTGCTGCATGGATGGCAACCGTGGCTAAAGCCGGACGATCGCCTGTGGTGTTGTCCCACTGGACGCTACTTTTTTCACTTCTTCCAGCCACAAGTCGTCGGTCAGCAAATTGTTGATTTTTGGTCATCTCACTGCCACAACTTACATCCAATTGCCGACCAGAACAAAGGGCGACCAGACGGCAGGATGATTGTATCGCAGATCCCCAATTAGCTTGACTTGAGCTTGTTGGAGCGCTTCTGCCTTGGTGCTGCCCGGTTTCAAAAGTTGGGTATAGAATTCTTCAATCAGAGGTACGGTTGCTTCGTCATTGATAAACCACAAGGTTGCAACCGCACTTTTGACCCCCGCTCTGACGGCAAGTCCAGCGATCCCCAGTGCCGATCGATCGTTTCCTGCCGCCGTCTGGCAAGCACTCAGGGTTAGAAGTTCAACGGGATGATCTGTTTTGCGAGTTTGCAGCACTTGATCCAGGGTGTTGAGGGTGATGCGATCGCGGTAGGTCAGCAGGTAGGTGTTCTCCGCATCTCCGCCAAACCTGCCGTGAGTGGCGATGTGGACAATGGGATAACGGTTTCCCTTTAACCGATCCTGCACACTCTTTAAGGTGAAATCCTGATCCAGTAATTTTGTGCCCCCCAGAATGTGATGCACTTCCTGTACTTCGCTACGGACGTTAGGCAGGGCAGCGAAGGGCGGTTGCTCCAGGGTTAGCCCCATAACCAGGGCTTTCAGGTTGTTGCGATCAAAGGGGCGGCGGCTGGTTAGAGTCAGGCTGGGGGTGGTGGCAATGGGGTATTTCTGAATCAAAAATTGCTGTCCGTCGTGCAGGGCTGCCATTGGCACTTTCCGCAGAACAGTATCGCTAATGAAAACGAGGGAACTGGGATTGGCGGCTTGTAGATCCGACTCCAGCGGACGGATCAAGGCGTTATACATGATTTGTGCTTCTGTCAGATACTCGTCTGTAGACCGTTTTTCCAGCAACGCACGTAGTCGATCGATGCGAGTTCCCAGAGTGGCACGAGTGGCAGGCATGGATTGGCGATCGACCGTGAGTTGAATCGGATATTTCTTCAGAGTGCCATTTGGGAGCTTGAGAATTTCGTAGCTGCGATCGTTCAACACGATTGAGTAGACAACAGCGGACTGGGGATCGATCGCGGTGGGCGATCGTCCCGGTTTTGAACCTGTTTTGACTTCAGTTGCGATCCCTTCTTGCGCCGCTTGCACACAGTCATCACCAAAAAAGTCCTGTAACTCAGCGAGTTTGAACAGTTCTAGAATGTCCAGCACTTTTTCAACGTTGCTGGAGTTGGTAGCCGCTTGAAAAGGTTGGAATTCTGCCGCTTGGGAGTTTGATGAGGGATTAAGAGATTTTTGCCGGGGAGCAACTGGATCCGGATCGGGCTTTGCTGCAAGAGCAGTTGTCTGACCCGTTGCCCTCTCGTCACTGGCAAGCAGTAGCCCAATGAGTTCGCGATAGACGGGCTCGATCGAATTCTGAAAGTCAAACTGGAGGTCTTTGCTGGCAATGATCAAGTCACTGCGAATCGATTGCAGGGTAGCGATCGCCTGTTCATAAGCTCCGATCGCCGCTTGCGTCTGCCCAGTTGCCTTGAAAATACGTCCGCTTTGCCACTGCCAGCGATAAAGACTATCTGCCGCATTCACCGATTGGGCGAGAAACTGCGCCTGCCGTGTGAGTTCCAGCGCAGGTTGATACTGCTGGCTCAGTTCGTAATAGCGTCCGAGGGTGCCCAGGGCGAAGGATTCCGATCGCTTGTCTTTCACGGTTCGGGCAACGGACAAGGCTTTTTCGAGCAAACTCTTAGGATCTGCGGAGGGGGTGAGTTGCGGTTGGGCTGACGTGGCTTGCAGCAGTTGATTGGCTAGATTGATGTAGCCAAAAGCTTTATCTTGAGAGTCGGGTTCAGCCGCCAAACGGGTCAGAATTTGCGATCGGTTTTGATCTAGCACTGCCTCGGCTTTGGGGGGCGGATTGGGGACGGAAGAGGCAATTTTGCCCGGAGTGGGCGCAACACCCTGAGGGGTAATGTCTGATTTGATCAGGGCCGCAAGATTGAGCTGACGGCAGGTGAGTTCGGGAATGATGGGGATCGGAGCAAACTGGGGAAATTCTTTCAACAAGCGATTGAGGTTGAGTAGCGCAGTTGTTTCAGTCGAATCGGCAACTTTACGGCTGACTTCGGCACTCTGTTGAAACGCTGCCAAGGCAATTTGCAAGTTGCGATCGGCAAGCCGACTGAGATCCGTTGCTTCAGTGGTTTCGCCTTCTTGTTGTGACACTGTTGCCTGATAGCGAAACCGCTCGGCTCGACTAACAAACACATTGCCCAAGTTATTCAATGCGGTGGCGGTAAAGTTTGCGTTACTCAGGGAACAGGCGATCGCTAAACTTTGCTGATGAGCCGTGAAGGCATTCTCAAACTCTCCCATTGCCCAATAAGCCGTGCCCAGCACTCCTTGCGCCGCTGCCTCAGTAGGCTCATCGTTGATGGTTTTTGCCAGTTGAACCGCCGCTTGCGATCGCTCAACTGCGACTTGATGCTGTCCTAAATCGCTATAGGCTTGAGCTTGCTCGGTCAACAGTTGGGCGAGGGTTGAGTTCGTGGCTGGGGATCGTTTTTCACGATAAAGCCGAATTGCCGACTCCCAATACTGAATTGCCCGTTCCGAGTTGCCAATCTGGCGGTAGGCTTGCCCCAGATTGCTATACAAAATCGCTCGATCTTGTGATGATTGAGACTGAGTCAGGGCTTTTTCCCATTGAGCGATCGCTTCTGCAAATCGACCAACCTTATAATCTTCTAAACCTCGATCGACTAAACGTTCTGCTGCCACAGCCCAAGCACCTGCTTGCAAATTGGGCACTTTTGGAAAAAAGCCCCCCACTCCCAAACAGATTAAGCAACTCAGCAGGAACAAAACACATTGGTTAAACCAATGCCGATGGCGACGCAACATGATAGTGACGATTCAAAAAGGTTCCCCATCTCTTCATTGTTATTCAGTTTTCCCAATCAGTACGTATCAGATACGTAAATTAGTTCTGGCGATCATGATATTTCGATGAACAAGGAGAAACAATACAGAATTTGAGTGAAGGAAACCGATTAAAGAATCATCAGGATGGCTTCTAGAATTAGTAGAAAAATAATCTAGTGGTTTACCAAAGGAATTTTGCAGAGTTAGTAGTTCATTGGTCGTTGACGCAATGTGCGACTTTTCTGAAAAGCCCACATACTCTGCATCTGCCCTCATCCCCAGCCCTTCTCCCAACCTTGAGAGAAGGGAGCCAGAAAGGAGTTAAACTCCCTCCTCACCCAGATTTGGGAGAGGAGGGTTGGGGA
>JANRIN010000313.1:0-4615 GCA_033764965.1 Leptolyngbyaceae cyanobacterium bins.302
GACTCGAAGAGAGCTTCGCGATCGCGTTGAACAGAGCAACGTATCGCTCCCGACTTCCATCGGTCAAACGCGATCGCTGTCACCTCACAAAAGCTATGCCCTCATTGCCATGCGTGGAGCATAAATCTAGCCGTCTTCTTTCAATATGACAAAGTGCATCGCTTTTATCACTATGAACGCCAGACAACCGAAGATTCCGGGATTCAACCCAAACAAATTACGACTACTGGAAGGGATAACCGTCTGGCTTGATGCCACTGATGGCGTTACTGGTATTCTCCAAGCATTCTCGCCCCGCCGTAGCGATCTGCGGTTTGCAGCAGCGCAAGGCTCTCGCTTTACTGTTTGGCATTTCGGGGGAGGACAAAACTGATGCCAGGAGCAGACAATGATAAAAGGGATAGCAATCCTCCACCAGGGGTCTCACAGCAGCTAGAAATCGCGCTTGTAGAGGTTCCTCAAACCAACGGCACCAGCCAACAGACCCGTAGGGGGCGCTACCGCTCCTTCTCTCGACCACCAACAAATCGTGATTTATTCCCCAACGGTAGAACTGAGCGCATGGCATCGAACAGATTAGTCTGGGAGGGATGTAACATCCTGACGCAAGGTCGGGATTTAGGTTGGGTTGACTCTGGTCTTGGGTCGCCTTATTACGAAAGTCCTGTCGCAAAAGGTCAGGGTTATGTGTCCTTCTGGATTACCAATGATTTGCATACCAAGCCTCCTGCCGTACTGGAGGGGGAAGCAGCTCTAGCCTTGATCGATCAATTTGATATCCGAGCTGCCTGCATTCACCTAATTTACGCTTCTTACGCAACACAGTTAGACCGTCCTTGGGAACAGCAGTTCGTTGTGAGCGATACGCAGCTGGAACGATATCTGGGTCTAGACCAAAACAGGAATCTGAAAAACAAACAGCAGAAGTTAGAGCTATTGTTGGATTTGGCAAAACAACCCTGTCACCTCTTGGTGTATGTATCTTGGCCGGAGAAGGGAGCTGTAGGAGCGTTCAGCGTCAGCCGCACTTGGCTTTGGGAGATCGCAGAGCCAATTTTGCACTACCAAGATTGTTTTCACGATGAGCAGGGAAATCCCATCGGTGAGAAGACACTTGTGGGATTCACGCTCAAAATCCGATGTGGGAACTGGGCGCAATACTTCCTCAATGAGGAAAAACGCCAGAAAAAAGCAGGTTACTACGAATACGGTATCCTATCTTCGGGACTGCTACATGAGTTGATGAGCATGTGGTACCACCATGAAGGTGCCGCACGGCTGATGACATGGCTGCTGTTCAAAACTAAGGTTAACCGCAACAGCCCGCTGACGGTTGAAACGCTAATGAAAGTCGCCTTCGGTGAGAAAATGGTTGAAGCAGCCATTGCGTCATCAAAAGAGCGAAGGAAGCTGGTCAGACGCTGGGAAACTGCACTCTTGATGCTAATAAAGAGAGGGTGGGGTCTCCAACCCGACTCTGTAACTTACCCGCCACAGTATTGGCCGGAGTTGCTTAACGCTAGTCCACTCACAGGCATCCCTGATGACCCTGAAGAAGCAGCTTCCTTCTGGGCTGAGGATGCTTCGTCGAGTGAGGGGAAACGCTTGACTGATATCACGAAGCGCACACGCGGGAGTTTTGAGCGGCTGCTGAGTGGCAGACTCTGGGTAGAACCGCCAGCAGAAATTGCTGAGAAACTAGATGAGATTGATGAACAAAGAAAACCAAATTTGACTCGAAAGCGTCGGCAAAAAACGCCTTCAAAATCTGTTCCTTGCAACACCACGCCCCTGTTTAATCAGCCGCAAGACTGCATCGAGCTTACAGGTAAACGAGTTAAAGAGCTGAGGACAGCACAGGGGTTGAGCGTCACTAAACTAGCTGAACTTGCAGGGATGGGGAAATCTACGGTTTCAATGATTGAAACTGGCAAAAGACCTATAACTCCTCAAACTCAGAACCGTCTCAAGCAAGCATTAGGAATGACTTAAAAGCTATCTCAAAACTCTAGATGCAACCCCACCAGTATCCCTCAATCGTTCGCCTCATCGACTGGTTAGGCTACAATAGCGTTAGCTATCGCGGTAGCGACGTTCAAGAGCGTCAGCGCAGATCGCCATTTCCAGGTTGTTTGAGTTTCTAAATCTTTACCTTCTTTAAGTTTATTGCACAGCAGTTGCATACTCACCAAAGCGATCTGTACCGTAAGTAAATTGAGAGCGATCGCCCAGAAATTGACCATGTTTCATTAACTCTAATCCATATGCAAGCTGCTCAGGTTCCCACGCATCCAAGGCTTGAGGAACGTTATGGTGGTGTGCAACTAAGGCATCTGCAAGGGCGATCGCATTTGCCGCTGCTTTAGAGGTACTAGCTGCTGTATGGGGACGGGGAATAAAGGCAGCATCGCCCACTAACGCCACTCGCCCAAACATCATTTGAGGAACTGCCAGATCCAAAATTGCCTGGACAAATGGCTCAATCGTTGCTGCAACTAACTTTTGAAATGGTGGAGTTAGCACAGCGTCAGCATATGTCCGCATCTCCTGCTCGATCACAGGTGCTAATAGTCCCGGTGGAATGGAATAATCCCGCTGTCTACCGTTCTTATCGGTCAGAACGCGGGGAAGTTCCGTTACTTCATCATAATTGACATACCAGACCCAGTTAAAGCGGCGTTCTCCAGGCAATAACGACTCATTCTCACCCGGAATCACGTATTGCAAAATGTGAGAGTTGGGAAATTGAAAGAATACAAATCGTTCAGTCAACAAAGCGGCTGTTTCTGGGTCAAGATCAGGTTCATCCACCAGTCCCCGATAGCCGACATATCCAGCGTAATGATAGCGATAGTTGGGTAGGAAAAGTTGACGTACCGTTGAGTTAGGCCCATCTGCGCCAATTAATAAATCTCCAGTAGCTGAAGTTCCGTCAGCAAACATTGCGGTAACCTGTTTATCGGTTTGCTGAATGTTAGTTAAGAGTTTTCCTGTATGGTAATGTTCTGCTGGAAAATGTCGCCTCATAGAACCATAAAGCAGATTCCAGGAGGTCAACGTTTGACGCATGGGCATCCGTTGGGCAATCTTGCCATCCCGGTTTAAGTAATAGCGTTCGTGTGCCACTACGCCCAGAGAATCATCAGGAATCCCCGCCCGTTGGAAGGCTTCAATCACATCCGGTTGCAGCACAACGCCACCGCCGCGACTGTCGAGCGAGTGATAAGATCGCTCATAAATGTCAACGTTCCAACCAATTGATCGCAGCATGATTCCGGTAAACAAACCGCCTAACGATCCGCCAATAACAATAGCGCGTTTCTCTGTAGGGTTCATGATTCAACCCTCCGTAATAGTTTTAGTATGAATAACTTGGATAGCTCTTCACATATAGGAACAGGTACTTCAAATGGAGAACAATAGCCTCAAGCTGATTCTGCCAGGTATTTATGAACAAGGGTCACGGCCATCGCGCCTTCGCCAACGGCTGAAGCGACTCGCTTGATCGAACCGTGCCGCACATCGCCAGCCGCAAAAGAGCCTGGAACGCTAGTTTCAAGAAAATAGGGGACGCGCTCAAGTGTCCAGCAAGCGGGTAAATGACTATCTTTGAGCAAGTCTGACCCTGTAATCAGATAGCCTGCATCGTCTCGCATAATGTTAGTGTCCTTTGCCCATTCAGTGTTGGGCGCACCACCAATGCAAACAAACAGGTATTGAGTATCAACTGTTTGCACTGAACCATCACTACTGTTAGTAATCTCAACTTGTTGTAAATTTTCCTCACCGATTAGCCCAGTTACTTGAACGTTAAAAAGTACCTCAACATTGGAGGTGTTCATAATGCGATCGATCAAGTAATGCGATAGCGTAGCAGCTAAGGTACTTCCACGAATGATCATTGTCACCTTCTTGGCATAACGCGAGAAATGCAGTACTGCTTGACCTGCGGAATTGCCACCACCAATAACTAGAACGTGCCGATTCCGACACATGGATGCTTCGCTCACACCCGCACCATAGAACAACCCCAAATTAAGAAAACGATCTTCGTTAGGCAAATTAATCCGTCGATACTCTACGCCTGTTGCACAAATGTTAGTACGGGCAACCATTTCGCTACCGTCTGCTAGGTCTACATAAATGCGATTGTTTCTAAATTCGGCTTTAATTCCTTCACGCAGTAGCAGCAATTCCACCCCAAATTTGACCGCTTGCTGACGTGCTCGCTCTGCTAATTCTGCACCCCGAATGCCTTCAGGAAACCCCATGTAATTCTCAATTAATGAACTGGTGCCAGCTTGTCCACCAACAGCGTGTCGCTCAATTAAAACGGTGCGTAATCCCTCAGATGCAGCATAAACCGCTGCACTTAACCCAGCAGGACCCGCCCCATAAATCGATAGATCATATTCTTTAAATCTAGGTTGTGTCACCCATCCCAGCCGTTGGGCAATTTCTCGAACTGTCGGTGAAAACATCCGGGTTCCATCAGGAAACTCAACCACTGGTAATTGAAGATCACTCAGCGTTGAAAGCCCCAATTCTCGATGACAATCCTCATCGTTTGTGAGTTCAACCCATTCAAACTCAACAACACTACGATTTAGAAAAT
>JANRIN010000279.1:0-26717 GCA_033764965.1 Leptolyngbyaceae cyanobacterium bins.302
CTAATGGTGCTGGGACACGAACGTTGTGGAGCCGTTACCGCCGCCGTTCAAAATTCGCCATTACCAGGAGACATTGGCACTTTCGTCGAAGCAATTCTCCCCGCCGTGAAGCGGACTAAAGATAAACCAGGGGATACAGTAGACAATGCCGTGATTGCGAATGTGCAGTATCAGATTGAACGGTTGCAGCGATCGTCGCTGCTTTCCCAGCGCGTGCAGTCTGGCAAATTGAAAATTGTGGGAGGACGCTACGACCTGGATAGTGGCATGGTGACGATGATTACTTGAAGGGATGGGAGACTTTACGATAACCAACTGTACGGGCAGGTTTGACAGCAAACCTCTGGGAACGCAGACAACTTTGATAAACCTGCCCCTGCGCTCTGCAATCTACAACTCAGGATGGATAGCTTCCATGTTGAGAAACATTAAGTTATAGGAGTACTACTCACTCAACGAATCAGGAGTTTTCATCATGGAATCTCGTAGCTCTCAAGATCTCCCCCCCGTCGCTAATGCTTATAACGGTGTAGATCGCAATGCGTTTCTGTTCGGGTTCACTCCCCAAGCAGAATTGTGGAATGGTCGTTTGGCAATGATTGGCTTCCTTGCCTACCTCTTGTGGGATTTGGCTGGCTACAGCGTTGTGCGTGACTTGTTCCACCTGGTTCCTTAATCGATTCAGTTGTTGAATGACATTGGTCATTCAAGGGGATGTCATTGGTCATCGGTCATTGGTCATTTGCAAAGGACGAGTGACTCATGACTAATGACAATCAAGTTCAACCGTTATTTTTATTCAAAAAAGCTTCAAATGTAGTCCGATCGCTCATAGCAGATTGAGCGCCAAGTTTGGTTGTGGCTAATGCACCTGCGGCATTTCCCCAAATCAGGGCTTCTGATAAAGGTAATCCTTCGACGAGAGCCGTCGCGAAGCCTCCGGCAAAAGCGTCTCCAGCCGCAACCGTGTCGATCGCATTGACGGCAAAGGCAGGGACAAAAAACTGTTCCTCTGGCGTGGCACAATACGCTCCCTGAGCACCTAATTTGATAATTACCGTGTTTGCTCCCTCCTGTTGCAGTGTGGCAGCAGCTTGCGCGGCAGTTTCTGGCGAATTTATGGGGAAACCTGCCAGTTGTCCCGCTTCGACTTCGTTCGGCACCAAGTAGTCCACGAATGGGTACAAATTTGCGATCGAATCAGTTGGTGCCGGAGCTGGATCAAGGATGACAGACACGTTAACCTCATGGGCTGCTTTTGCTGCTGCTTTGACGATCGCGAGTGGAATCTCTAATTGCAGCAGCAAAGCTTTGGCTTGTGGCAGATATTGTTGCAAGGCTGCTAACTCCCGATCGCCCACCTGAGCATTGGCTCCCAGCACCCCGATAATTTGATTCTCGCCCGTGTCGGCAACGGTGATAATCGCCACACCAGAATGAGTTGACTCGTCCACTGTGACTCCGCTGGTATCGACTCCAGAGGTTTGCAGCGTTGCCAGGAGTTCCTGTCCAAAGTGATCGCCTCCCACCCGTCCGATCATCCTGGCTTGCAGACCCAAGCGGGCGATTGCCACAGCTTGATTAGCTCCCTTCCCGCCGGGAGTGGTATAAAAATCGGATCCCACGATCGTCTCCCCAGCGAAGGGCAATCGCGCAGTGCGACTCACGAGATCCATATTCAGGCTGCCAAGAATCAGAATAGACATGGGGTTTAGCGCTGTGTTTTGAGAGAGGGGCAGCGGCGTAAGTTTGAGATAAATCCTCGCTAAAGACCTACCACATTTCTGGATAAGAGTGTCAAGATGAAGCTGGAGAACAGAGTTTCCGAAACCCTATGCCGGAATTGCCTGACTCGATCGCTCAGCACTATCATGAACGCACGAAGTACGACCCTCAGACGATTCAGACCAAGGGTAAACCGTTGGACTGGAGTCAGCAACCGATGCCTTTTAAAGAGTACAAAATTGGGGCATCGATCGACTTAAAACCCTTTCTAACGGACAACCCAGCAAAATTTGCTGGCGACTCCAATAGTCAATGGTGGCAGCGGCTCTCCCAGCTACTGTTCTGTAGTTACGGGTTGACGGGCATGATCCAAACCGGGGGAGAACCCCATTACTTGAGAGCCGCCCCCTCTGCAGGGGGGTTGTATCCTGCCGAACTGTA
Organism: Leptolyngbyaceae cyanobacterium bins.302; assembly: GCA_033764965.1. Classification (GTDB taxonomy): domain Bacteria; phylum Cyanobacteriota; class Cyanobacteriia; order Leptolyngbyales; family Leptolyngbyaceae; genus JSC-12. The sequence continues at coordinate 2,167 of JANRIN010000279.1, forward strand.
TCTGATTTCACGGGGTACTCCTCTGCTGCCTGCTGGACTGTACAACTACCATGCTCGCACCCATTCCCTGATTAATTTTTGGGAGAACGATGTCTGGACGAAACTGCAAGTTGCCTGTTTCTGGCATCCAATCTTAGAAAACACCCAGATGGCACTGGTAGTCAGTGCAGTATTCTTTCGTTCAGCGTGGCGCTATCACGATCGCGCTTATCGTCGCATTTGTCTGGATACGGGTCATTTGCTAGGCAATATCGAACTGGTGGGGGCGGTGAATGATTTTCGTCCCCATCTGATCGGCAGTTTCATGGATGAAGCCGTCAACCAGGCACTCTATCTTGATCCAGAGCAAGAAGGAGCGATCGCCGTGATTCCCCTGGCTGACTTGTTGGATGTGCGGCAAAATCTGCCCCTGGCTAAAACGATTACGCCTGCCCCTACTCACACGAGTTATCCCGCGATCGCCGATGGCGAGTTGTTGCACTACTTTCATCAAGCAACGCAAATTGCCTTTAATCCCACAGCAAAAGTCAATTGGAAGTCTTCCACCACCGATGGACAGCGCATCGACAAGTACAACTTTCCCTTTTGCACGAAAACTTCGACGGTGGCAACTCCAATTGTTTGGGGGGAAGAATTGACAGACTTAGAAACAACGATGCTGAAACGGCGATCGACCCGCGCCTACACGGGCAATTCCCTCACCCTCAAAGAATTGAATCATCTGTTGAATTTCACTTACCAACCCCAGCAGTATCGCGATCAAGGTTTGGACAGTACCCCCGACTATTTTGACCTGAGCTTAGTGGAAACCTTCATCGTCGTCTCCTCGGTGGAAGAGTTGGACGAAGGCTGTTACTACTACGCCCCCAAAGCCCAGGAGCTACGCCAAATTCGATTTAAGAATTTTCGCCAGGAACTTCATTTTCTTTGCTTGGGGCAGGAGTTGGGGCGGGATGCGGCAGTTGCCCTGTTCCATACGGCGGATCTGAAAGCGGCAGTTGCAGCCTACGGCGATCGGGTTTACCGCTATCTACACATGGATGCTGGACACCTGGGACAACGCTTGAACCTGGCAGCAATTCATCTGGGCTTGGGGGTAAGCGGGATTGGCGGCTTCTTTGATGACCAGGTCAACGAAGTGTTAGGCATCCCCACGGATGAAGCCGTCCTCTACATCACAACCCTGGGACGACCCCATCGTGGCTAAATTCAAGATTAATTTAGTTCGATCGACTGCTCATGTTCCACCACAAACACGTTGGAGTAAAGATTGGCAATAATCTGCTTGCCTTGTTGGGTAAGGGCAAGATACTCCAGCGCATTTTGGATGTAGGGATACACGCCATGCCAGTAGAACTTGGGATAGTTCTTGCGTAGCTCTGCTGGATTGTGGTAGCCGAGTGCTTTATTCACTCCGGTTTCTTCAAACTCGTAAAATAACGCACTGATCTTTTTGAGGTAGCGCGGATCGCTGAGTTGTCCAATCAAATCAGAAGCGCGAATCAAACCAGGATAATTTCTGGTGTCCTGATGATCTTCCGCCGCAGGCACCGGAAACCGGGTCAGTTCAATATTGTGCTTAATCACCTCGGCGTCGATCAGCTTGTGACCACCAAAACGCTCATCAATGAACAACTTGGCACGATCGACATGGTAAGGAGTCAACGCTGCATCGGAGGAACCTGAACTCAGCTTCACCATCTTGCCGTCCCGTCCGGTTGCGTACATCCCGTTACTGTCCTGACGACAAACCCCCTTAACGTAGCCAATATCATGGCAAACCAGAGAAATGGTGTAATGCAGCCAGTCATCACAAGATACTCCACCTTCCCGAATATGTTTGCCTCGGAGAATTTCTTGTCCTACCAGCGTCACTAAAATGGAATGCTCCACATTGTGGTAAAGCGCATCGCTGTTGGCAATATTTTCCATTGCCATAGCTCCCACCCAACCAATAATGTCTTCATAGTCGGACTTGAGTCCGCCATAGGTGCGGCGATAGCCTTCCTTCAGCTTTTTGACAAAATCTTCGATCAGCAGTTCAGTAGCATTAAACATTCGGCTTGCTTGGGGGAGGGGCGATCGCTAGATGGACACACGCAGGAGAATGGTTTCTTTCTTCTCCGTTCTAGCAAATTAGAAATAGAGAATCTAATACTGCACTGATAACAATCAGGACAACCAGGAAGCTTGTCTTACCTCAACATACTGAGCAAAGCAAACCTTTTCAGGGAAGTTGGAAAAAAAATCTTAAGCATCACTTAATTTCAATAATGCATCTTTGACAGTGGAAGGTAATTGCCGCATAATCTTGCCCTTTTCTGAATCCACTGCAACCAAAGTGACGCGAGCAGTCGCATACAATTCTTGCCCATCGGCTGACTGAATTTGATAATCCCAGTTAATTCGGACTCCAGAAATGTCCACCATGCGAGTTTTCACATCAACCTTCGTACCCATGCGGATGGGCAGATGATAGCGAATTGCTAACTCCACAACAGGCAGATCACAGCCCAACTTCACCAGTTCTGCAAACGATACGCCAATGCTTTCAAGGCATTCAACCCGTGCTTCCTCCATCCAGGCAATGTAAGAGCCGTGCCAAACAATGCCACCGTAGTCGGTGTAGTGGGGATGGGCAGTGACAGGATAGGTAAACCAACCTCCCGACGCTTGGGCTAAAGGAGCAATTGCGTCAGTCTCAGGCAGTTGGGGAATCTCCGCAGGATTGGTCATGCTTCAAGCTCATCCGTGTGTAGAACGACAGGGGCACTGTCTTTACTACTTTAATCCTGTCCGGTTCCTGGAGAAAACCATGCCATTTGTGACGAATTATGTGAGTCAAAAAGCATCCGATTGAGGGGAACCAGGGATGGAGCTATTAATAAGAACAGGCTTGAAACACGAGGCAACACCATGATAGAAAAAGTACTTTTAGCAGCTTCCGGCACGGGTCATTCTGAAGAAATGTTGAAAAACCTGTTGGAAATCCCTTCAATCCAAAAGGCTCAAGTGACAATCCTGCACGTTGTACCGGATCAAATCACCACGGATGCCATGACGGATAAGTGGGAAGAAGGTGGAAAAATATTGGCAAATGCTATTCAAGCGTTGAACCTTGATCCCAGCCGCGTTACAGCAATTTTGCGCCAGGGTGATCCCAAAGATGTGGTGGTTAAAGTTGCAGAAGAAATAGACACAGACCTGATTATTATGGGGTCTCGTGGTTTGACTCGAATTATTTCAATCCTGGAAAATTCTGTTAGTCAATACGTTTTTCAGCTATCATCCCGCCCCATGTTGCTGGTCAAGGATGATATCTATGTCCGGAAGATTAAGCGCATTATGGTGGCGATCGACAAGTCCGTTTCCGCTAAAAAAAGCCTCGAACTCGCTCTGTTCCTGCTGAAAGACATTAAAGGTGGGCAGCTTACCCTGGTGCATGTTGATCCCAAGCCAACCGGGAAGGAGGAACCTAAATACGGCGCTGAAGCCGAGAAAGACGAAGCCCTGGCAGACGCGATCGCTCAGGCAAAACGAGCCGGAGTGTCTTATCAATGTATTTCGGCGACAGGGAAAGCGGGGGAAATTATTTGTGGGCTGGCGGAAGATAGCCAGGTCGATCTACTAATGTTAGGGTCTCCCGATCGTCGTCCCTCGATCGCCAAAGGCTTGCCCGACCTCGATCGTTTACTGGGCACATCCCTTTCCGATTATGTCCGAGTGTATGCGAATTGCCCTGTTTTGCTGGCACGTACAGTAACGTATTAGGGAATTGGTTATTGGTCATTGGTCATTGGTTGTGCTTAAAGGACGAAGAACTAATGACCAATGACGTTCAGCTTCCCCATCCCCCTACTTAAGAAAATGATGTTATCGTGATGCCAATGAGCAACTTGGAACGGTGTTACAGATTATTGGGGCTTAAGCCTGGTGCTTCTTTGGAGGAGATCAACCAGGCTTATAAGGACTTGGTTTTAATCTGGCATCCCGATCGCATTGCCGCCGAGGAGCCTCACCGAGTGGCGGAAGCTCAGGAAAAAATGAAGGAACTGAACCATGCCCGTGATCAACTCCGGGCACATCGTTCTAAGACTCAGGCAAAAGCAGCTCAAACGACGAACCAATCCCGACGCTACTATTACCAGCCCTATCCCCGCCCACACCAGCACTACCAGGCTGCTAAAGCGAATGGTTCAGAGTCGCAATCGACCCAACCCAAGGAGCGATCGCAGTCCCATTCCAGTGACAGCGACCAGAACAGACGCGACCAAGGGCGAGATCGAGGACGATCGCAATCATCCACTTATCAGGCAAATCAATCCAGCTATCAGCCACCCTACCAGGCAAATTCCCAACCAGACTACCGCAATCCGGACTACCGCAACTCGCCGGATTATCGCAACTCGAATCGATCAACGAATTCAGGCAGTTCAAACCAGGGCACTGCCAACTACTACACAGAACGTCAACACTATTCGTCCTACCAGGCGTACTATCAAGCTGCATCCAGTTCAGGAGCCTCTAATCCGACTGCGCCTCCCAAGCCCCAACCCCCTGCTTCTCCTGCGCGATCGTCCCATCCTGACATGAGTGGGGTTGATCTAAGCGGAGCAAACTTGAGCGAAAAAGATTTGTCGAACCGCAATTTGAGCCATGCCAACTTAAGCAATGCGGATTTGAGCGACACGTTTTTGCATAAGGTCAACTTAAATGGCGCAAATCTGGAACGTGCCAACCTGTTTCGTGCCAACCTATTGCAAGCCAACTTGAGGCAGGCAAATCTAAGGGGAGCCAACTTAATTGGAGCCGATCTGAGTGGCTCCGATTTGACTGGAGCCGATCTAACGGATGCCAAAATCGGCACGGGCGATCGCATCATGGTCAAACTCACGGGAGCGATTCTCTCTGGAGTTATTTTGCCGGACGGACGAGTGCATGAATAAACCCCAAGACTTCCGAGATGTAACGATCTCGGAAGTCTCAAGCTTTATCGAGTAGCAACAGTCCCAGAGCGATGTTCTGCTGCCAGGAGTGCCTGAATTTGCGGATCTTGGATAATGTAAGCCGTGAAGGTTGCCGTCGGAGTGCTTCTCACAAACCGAAACGGATTGCGTTCAGCCACGCCAATAAACACATCAATGTGATTGTCCTTAATGGCAGCACCCACATCTCCCGCGTAGAAGTAGCCATCATGCACCGCTTGCTGCCCGGAAGGAAGCGTCACCACAGTGCCCCGCGCATCGGGAATGTAAACCACTGAACCGATCGGGATGCGAGTTTTATCAACAGCGATCGTCCGGTAAGGCACCAGACTATTGCCACCTGCACCTTGACCATACAAACTGCTAGAGGGCTTGAAGCGGACTCGATTGGTTAGCGCGATCGTGGATAACTTGGGAAAGAAACTAACACAATCCACTTGAGGCTTGTCTCCTCGTCCTGCGAAATCGTAGGTGCCGAGTAACCGTTGCCCGTTAACGATTTGCACACTCCCCTGAAGTGCCGCTACACACCAATCTCGATGAGATAAGGTCACACCTAAATTGTTGCCAGCCAAATCTAATAAAGGATAGGTAGACGGGGGCACATTCCCGGTAGGTGCATTCCAGACTGACTCTGCTCGGTGAGTGTAGTAGTAGGTTGACCAGAGTAACGTAGGAGTCAACTGAGCCGCCACGGGTTGGGGCAAGTTGAATCTTCCGCCTGTGGAACTTGGAGGCAGAGGTGAGCCAGGAGTAACGAGAGTGGGCGCAGGTTGGGGTAAGGCGGCGATCGTCGCAGGCAAGATTCGCACATTCAAGTTCTGGGCGGCAAGTTGTTGTTGCAGCGAGTTGGCAGTCGTGCGATCGCGAAACACTCCCACCTGCATCACAGACTGCCCATTCACACTCGTCCGAAATGCGCTCGGAACCAATTGCTTCACCTGATTTTGTTGCTCTGGATTCAACATATCCACTACCACTCGATAACCCGCTGCAGTTGAAGACACTCCCGGTGTTGGAGTCACTGGAATCACGCCCGGTGTTGGGGACACACCAGAACCCGATGAGGGAAACGGGGTAAGACTTCCCGATGGGGCGATGACGGGAACCACAACGGAACCTGGAGGACGACTATTCCACCCGGATGGCAAGGATTTCGGCGCGGCAGAAGGTGTAGAGGGGTCAGGGTTGGCAGGCACCGTGGGCACCACATACCCCCCCGGTGAGGCTGGGGCAGATTGAGGCGCGATCGGCTCCGGAGAGGCTGGCGGGAAAGAAGATGGAACTGGATTTTCAGGCTGATTTTGAGGCGTTGACGGAGTAACAGGGAGCGGGGCAGATTGGGGCGTGGGCGGAGGCGGAGGAGATAGAATTGGATTTTCGGACGAGGTCGGGGGAGGCGTGATGGGCAAAGGGGAAGTCTGCGGCATCGGCGTGGGCGCAGGGACTTGTGGAGTCAGGGGGGCAGCGGTCTTGGCAATTTCTGGCAGGGTGCGATCGTTGGTCAGGTACAGGTGCCCGACGGGTTTGCCCTGGAACGATCGGCGAGTTAGCCGCCAACCCGGATCAAGTTCAATCTTGAGGTAGCCTTCTGCGAGTCCGCGAGTGCGACCAATTTCAAAAAATTCAACGTCTCTATCCAGCAAGGAAAAGCCAATCAGAATTAATTCATTCGCTTTCCGCACTAAACGCAAGTTGTAGCGTCCGGCGAGGTCTTTTCCAGCCACCCGCACCGAATAAGCATTGCTATCGGTACTACGACCACAAATACCGGTAAAGTCGAATTGCATGAATAAGGGATCAACCACCGTAGGGTTGCTGCCAATCTCACCCCAACACTGGCGACGGTTATTTAGTTGTTCAAATATTAATAATTTGTAGCTGCCTGTGGTGCCGATCGGAGAAGCCATCACAAGGAAACGAGATTGCTCCGCAACTTCGGTACTGTCGAATTGAGCCGCTTGAGCGACGATTGGATACAGTACGCTGCTAAGTCCAAGTGCGGCGAGGAGGGCTAAATGCGAACCCATTGAACGTTTCATGGTGGTTATCTGTTCAGTTCTATGACATGGTATCCGAGCCTGAATGATATTCGACTCTGATGATTTTCATTCACTGATTTTTGTGACGTTCGGGATAGAACTTAAGTTTCAGATGACTCGATCGTGGCTGTTACAATTTCACCTTGTTTCCGTGACTTGCGAACTGTCAGTAACACCAGCGCCAGAAGTTCAGGTATCAGGGCGGCGATCGCCGTTAACTGGAGTGACCAGGTTTCGGCAGCGTCAAATAAACCAGCGGCACCGCTCAATTGAGCAGACACAATATCCGTGGTGTCTATGGCAACACACGCCAACAACAGCATTTTCACAACATTAGGAGTTGCGCCAGCCACGAGTACCGCCAGCACGATATCCCGAATTGCCCAAACTCGAATGACATAGGGCATTTGGATATTCGTTGCGATCGGAATATGCAATTGTGCCATGAGCCATTGCGGGTTCGCGTATCCCACTGCACTCAGGCTGAACCGAATCATACACATCAAACCGATGAGGCAGGCAACGTACCAGACTTGACCCCTCATAAATCACTCCTATCACTAAGCGTTTTGTGGCGACGTTTAGTATAGAACTTACGTGGGGTGTAGAACATCCACTCACTGGGCTTCCCAGTGACTAATAGACTTCCTTCACGCGACAAACCCACTCTAAAATCTCTGGGTCTTCGTCAAAACTCAGCAAGTTCAATTTTTCAGGATGCTCCAAGAATTCCCGCGCCAACAGATAGCCCGCGATCGTCCAGGTTTGAAACTTGCGGCAGGCTTTCCCCACTAACCGCCCATTGCGACCGTCGTAATATTCTGCCCATTCATCCTCACTCAAGCGTTTTTCTGCCAGTCCGATCGCCTTCCACGCCAGATCAATTCGTCCGGCTTTTTGGGCGGCTGCGGCAAATGCCCAGAGCAAAACGGGCCAATTGCCGCCATTGTGGTACGACCAGGGCACGTTTTTCGGGTCGCAACCTGTGAGAATTTTCCATTCCAGGTTTTCTACAGCGGGGAAACAAATTTTCATCGGCATATACCCGATCAAGTCCTGCCAGCGTTGTTCAATCAGGTGCATGATGGACTGGGATTCGCGATCGCTTGCCAGAGAAGAAAAAATGGCGATCAAATTCCCCAGCGTGAAAAAGCGAAAATCCATCTGAGCCGGTCCCAGGTTGCCTGCCAGATAGCCTCCTGTTTCAGGAATCCATTCCGTGATCCAATCGGGAATCGAATCGGGATAGATATTGAACTTGTTGATGGCGGCTTCGCCAAACTCTTCTCCCCGATAGCGATAAATATCATTCAGTCGCTTCAGGTCAATCCAGTAATACTCGCGGATGTGAAAGCTCAAAACGCTTAACCGCTGATTCACAATCTGGCGATACACTTCCCCCCGCCGATCGAGAGCCAGCAACTCCCGCGCCGATCGCAATGCGGCATAAAACAATGCCTGAATTTCTAAGGGATGTCCGTATACCCCCATGCGTCGATCGATCATGAAGGCACCATCGGGAACCAGCATAGTGGGATACATATCAAAGCGATCGGCAAGACAAAGCTTCAAAATCAGCATGATGCCATGTTGAAAATCGGGGCGATGGGCGAGTTCCATGTCTCCCGTTGCCTTGACGTATGCCCGCAACAAAATTAGCCACCACAGGCAGGAATCCACAGGCGTAACCCGACCGATCGCGTGTTCGCCAAAATCCGCCACGAGATAATGCTCGAACGTGTCATGGGTTACAACCTTGAAACTGGCTGGCATTAAGCCTTGTCCTGCATTGAAACAGTCCATCTGCTTGTCGCTACTTTGCAGTGCCAGGGTTTCGATCAAAAAATTGCGAACAATGTCGGTTTGCCCTTTCATGAGAAACAGCAACGCACAGGGTACAAAATCACGCATAAAGCATTGGTCGTAGTTTAATGCTTCCACGTAAGGGTCACGGGCAGCGACCGTACCCACAGGTTTTCCCTGGAAATGCACAACCGATTGTTCCAACAAATTCCATGCCTCTTCTACAAGATGGCTCGTTGCACTCATGTTCACTGGATGCTCCTAATCAGCAGACGAAAATAAAACAACTCAACCGCACAAATCAAAAACATTCCCCGCATAACCCGATCGCCGAGTTACAGGGAATCAAACAGTATACTGAACGACAAATTCCTGAAATGGAGTCGCGATGTTTTAGACAACTTGAGGATTGCCATTGAACGCGATCGCAGCCTATGGACACACACCCTGAAACAGCACTGGGTAGAGCAATGCGTCGTGTCTTTGAACATCCTGACTGGTAATTGCAACGCAGTCTATGTCAGACGATCGTGCAACGCACTAACTCCACCTACTGTAGATTTACGGCGAGTCAGCACAAATCCCGGATGAACAGCACCAATGTATCTAAACTAATGGGTTTAGCTGATAAACCAGGTAAATTCTTAGTGAGACTTTGCCTTAAATGGCAAGAAAATTGTAAAGATTGAGTTAATCAGTGTTTACACAGGGATAGGGAGTAAGAATGAAGGGAGGAGCAGCAGAACATCTTTTCCACATTACTTTTCCAGATCATAGAAAAATGGAATTGCAACGTATTCGTCGGCTTGCGTGCGAATTAGAATCAAAAGCTGTTGCAGTTTTCATCTGGTCTAAATTGCATCTTTGTCAGTTCTAGAATTGACAAAGATGCAAATTTTAGTATGAAACAGAATTGCAGCGAAGATAGATCGAAATGCCTCAGCTTAACTCGATCGAGTGATTTCCAGAGTTTATCAATCAATCACATCATCGAAATATTTCATTTTTTAGCTAGTTTAAGTTGAGTCCTCGTTGAAAATACAGAGTGATGCAGGACGATAAATACATAGCCTCAAAAGGTTGCAAAAAACTGCGGCACATAATTTCACTCAACGGAAATTGCCGAAACTACAGCCCTTGAATGAGCAACTGGTAAGACATTTTAGAAGATGTGCCACCAGGATTAAAGCAACCAGCGACAGGGGCAGCATAGACCGAAAATGCACTGGCAACTAGGGCGATGTGGCGATCGCTCACGGCTAATCCTTGAGTGGGATCATAGCCACGCCATCCCGCACCGGGTAGGTACACTTCCGCCCAGGCATGGAGATGAAATTCGGCAGTTTTTTCCAAATCGCCTTCCTGATAACCGCTCACAAATCGGGTTGCCAGCCCTACGGCACGGCATACTTCCATAAACAGCACCGCGTAATCTCGACACGACCCTGCTTTCTGGGACCAGGTAATCCCTGGCGGCAGGGGATTACCCGTTTCTCGCAGGCTGTATTCACACTGCTGATAAATTTGCTGATTCAGATGGCTTAAAAAACTAATGGGATTCCCGTCTGCCGTCATCCACAATTCTTGAGCCAGTTGCACCACGGCTGGATCGATCCCGGCGGCAATGCTGGGATGTTGCCCTTCTAGATAAGGATGGAGTTGAGACAGCAGGAGGGCGGGATAGTCGATCGGTAATTGGGTTGCCCAGGGTTCCAGCAGGTAATCAAACGGGTTGGTGCAAGTGGTTTCAATCTGCGACAGGGCATGAATCGCCAGCGATCGCGTAGGTTCGGGGGCAAACCAGACTTTGGCGATCGTGTTTCCATCCAGGTCAACAATCTGCGAGATATGTTGAGGTTGAGGCGAAATTTGCAACTCAAACACGTGCAAAATCTGACCACTATCACTCCGAGGTCGCAATCGAATCAGGTGTGGTTGCAGAATGACCGCGTCACTGTACTGATATTCGGTGCTGTGGCTGATCTGATACTTCATACCCTCATGCTACGGGTTGGAGGGCAAAAAAGGTTTCAAAAATCTTGTCGCCGACTTCATTCATGCGACTTTGCAGACGATCCAGGTATTCATGGAGTCCCAATTCAAAAATTTCATCGATCGTAATGTAGTCCAAATCAGCTCGCAGTCTACCCATCGTGCGTTCTACCGGGATGCGCCAACTACCCACAGGAGTTCCGGTAATTTGGTGCAGCGATCGTTCGGCTTCTAGAATGCACGATCGGACGGAGCGGGGAAACTCGGTGTCTAAAATCAGAAATTCGGCAACGGCATTCGGCGTGATGCGGTGTCCGCCCTGCTTGCGATACATCTCATAAGCGCTGGCAGACTTCAACAACGCCATCCACTGCAACTCATCCAGGGTGCTGCCCACATAATTCACAGAAGGCAGCAAAATGTAATACTTCACATCTAAAATGCGAGCCGTTTTATCCGCTCGTTCGATTAAGCGCCCAATCTGTCCAAAGTGCCAGCCTTCGTTATGGGTCATGGTGGCATCCATCACCCCAGCAAACAGATGGCTTTGCAGCTTCACTTCGTCAAAAAATTTCAATACTGCTGACAGATCAGGCAAGGAACCCGAATTTGCTACCTCTGTCACCATTAGGTAAAACGAGTTGACCTGCTGCCACATCTCCGAGGAAATCACTTCCCGTACCGATCGGGCATTTTCCCGTGCGGATCTCAAGCAGGAAACAATGGAATTGGGATACGCTGCATCGAAGCTGAGAAACTGCACCACTTTTTCCGCCGTTGCCTGCCCGTGTCGCTTTTGAAACAAGGGCAAATCTCCAGTGGTCAAAATGATTGGTTCCCATTGTTGAGCCACACCATTGGGTGAATCTAGCAGCAAATTCAAATTCACCTCCACAAAGCGGGCAACGTTCTCCGCCCGCTCCACATAACGATTGAGCCAGTAGATTGAATCAGCAACGCGACTTAGCATAAATCTCCTATCTACAGACCACCCAGGTATCTTTACTGCCGCCGCCCTGAGAGGAGTTGACGACGAGAGAACCCCGGCGTAGGGCGACACGAGTTAGCCCGCCAGGATTCACAAAAATCTGTTTACCATACAAAATATAGGGGCGCAAATCGACATGGCACCCTTCAAAGTTGTTATCCAGCAGGGACGGCACCCGCGATAGACACAAGGTGGGTTGGGCGATGTAATTGCGTGGAAAAGCCTTGATTTTTTCAGCGAAGGCATCCCGTTCTGCCTGGGTTGCATGAGGTCCAATCAGCATTCCGTACCCGCCGGATTCTCCCGCTGACTTCACTACAAGTTGATCCAGGTTTGCCAGCACGTGTTCTTGCTGACTGGATTCCCAACACAGGTAAGTTGGCACATTGGGCAAAATCGGCTCCTCGTTCAGGTAATAGCGGATCATGGCAGGCACGTAGGAGTAGATCACCTTATCGTCGGCAACTCCCGTTCCCAGCGCATTGGCGATCGCCACCCGTCCCGATCGGTACACCTCCATCAATCCCGGTACGCCCAGCATGGAATCGGCTCGAAACACTGTTGGGTCAATAAAGTCGTCATCAATGCGACGATACACCACATCTACTCGCTGCAATCCCTTTGTAGTCCGCATTTGCAAAAAGCCATCGGCAACCACCAGATCTCGACCCTCCACCAGTTGCACTCCCATCTGTTGTGCCAGGTAGGAATGCTCAAAATAGGCGGAGTTGTAGATTCCTGGACTGAGGACGACGACGGTTGGATCAGTCAAATGGACAGGAGCCAGATTCAGCAACGTTTCTAGCAATTGACTGGGGTATTCTTCCACAGGCTGAATCTGCATCGTGTCAAATACCAGCGGGAAGGTACTCTTCATCACACGCCGATTCTCCAACACGTAAGACACCCCAGACGGACATCGCAGGTTGTCTTCCAGCACATACCACTGACCATTGCGATCGCGCACCAAATCGGTTCCAGTAATGTGGCACCAAATTCCTTCCGGGGGTTGCAGCCCCATGCAAGGTTTCAAAAAGCCACTGGCAGAAAACACAATTTCCGATGGAATCACCCCATCGTTCAAAATCTTTTGATTTGAATAAATGTCCGCCAAGAAGAGGTTGAGCGAGTGGATCCGCTGCTTCAACCCCCGCTCCAGCACTTCCCAGTCATCCGCTGACACAATCCGAGGAATAATGTCAAAGGGCAAAATTCGCTCTGTACCTTGCTCGTCACTGTAAACGTTGAATGTTACGCCCAGCTTAAACAGAGCAGTTTGAGCCGCTTGCTGTCGCCGCAGAACTTCTGGCATGCCCAAGGTGGTCATGCGGTTTATCAGTGGAATGGCTTCTGGGCGGGGCTGTCCCTGAGTTACAAACAACTCATCATAAAAGTCCCCTGGATCGTAGTCGTTAAAATTCACGGGTCTAAATCCAACTGGTTTGAGAGCATTTTACAGAACTCGCCACGGGATGCCATCGCTTAAGCTAAGAATCCTTGGCAATCCGGAACACATAACAGCCCTATTGAACAGGAAGAGGTCGGAGGAGTGACCGTATTGCAGGCTACAAATTCTGTCTACACCCATCAAACTTTAGACCGTTGGCATGAATTAGCCGCTTTGCACGCTACCCCTGTGACAGTTCTTAAATTTTTTAGTAATCTAAGGACGATCGCAGCTAAAACCGCTTTTTAGGAACGTGGAGTAAATAACCTGGGTAGGTTGGGTTGAAGCATGAAACCCAACACCCTCGTAGACGTTGGGTTTAGTCACCTCAGCCCAACCTACTAAAGTCGATCTTTTTAATTCTCGTTCCTTAGGAGGAGATTTCTGGTAAATAATTTACCCGCTATCTTCGGTTCCGCTCAACCAGCTTGCACCTTGAGCGAAGTCGAAAGGTAAACTCTTTTCTGGAAATCGCCTTAGCGCAAATTTCTTGGGATAAGTTGACATTTTGTAGACGGTAGCTGTTAGAATTTCTAATGTTGCGATTGTGTTGGGGCGTCGCCAAGTGGTAAGGCAGCGGGTTTTGGTCCCGCCATTCCTAGGTTCGAATCCTAGCGCCCCAGTTGAAGCGATTTAACTATGAATTCTCGGTTCTGGATGAAGGGTTGAAAGTAGGTTGCTTTCAACGATCGCCAACTCATCCAGCCGTTGGGAAACAACCTCACGATCATAATAGGTCGTTGCCAGCAGCCAGTAGATGCCGTAGTGGCGGGCTTCGGATGCCATTAATCCCCGGTAGAATCGAGCCAACTGAGGCTCGGGGCAATGGCTCCCTAATAAGCCCAAACGTTCGTGGCTGCGAGCTTCAATCAGCCCACACACGAGGAGCGTATCGAGCAGGCGATCGGGTTCTTGGGGGCGAATTTGTTTGTTCAATCCGGCACCGTAGGGCGGAGCTGCCAGGGGCGCTAGGGGAATGCCCCGTTCCTCCAAAATTTGATTGACTTGCTCAAAGTGTTCCAGTTCTTCCTGGGCAATGGCAGTCAGCGATCGCACCAATTTTGTACTTGATGGATAGCGAAACATCAAATTCAGCGCCACTCCCGCCGCTTTGCGTTCGCAATGGGAATGATCCAGCAAAATCATGTCCAGGTTGGCTAGTGCCTGTTCTACCCAGGCAGCAGAAGTCGGTTGCTTCAGAAATTTAATTGTCGTGGTCGTGCTCATAACTGATAGTTCAGACTCTTTCTACGGTAAACCAGCCCGATCGCCCGAGAATATTTTTTGGTAAATTAATTTACATTTGCAGTATTTTTTATGAGGAATTCTGCCAAGTTTTGTTATTTCTGTGATGTAATGGAGTCTTTCGATTGTAATTTTCCATTCGCCTGAACTGTGTTTTGCTCGTATAATCCCCTCATCAACCGTTTGAGTCCTCACCTGTGCTTGCGATTTACCCTGGCAGTTTTGACCCCATTACCCTTGGGCACCTGGACGTGATTGAACGGGGTTGTCGCCTGTTCGAGCAAGTTATTGTTGCTGTCCTGCGGAACCCCAACAAAACGCCGCTGTTTACAGTCGCCGAACGCATAACCCAGATTCGCCAAGCCACCTCTCACTTGCCCAATGTTGAAGTTGATAGTTTTGATGGGTTGACTGTTTCCTATGCCATGATGCGCCGGGCGAACGTCCTCCTGCGTGGCTTGCGAGTCCTATCCGACTTTGAGATGGAACTTCAAATGGCGCATACTAATAAAACCCTCTCAGAAGAAATTGAAACTGTTTTCTTGGCAACTTCTAACGAATACAGCTTTTTGAGTAGTAGTTTAGTGAAAGAAATAGCCAAGTTTGGCGGTCCGATCGATCACCTTGTTCCACCACCTGTCGCCCCGGAAATCTACAGATGCTACGCCAAGATCCTTCCAGTACCGGTTCCGAACACGGATATCCCCCCAGTGTTGCAGCATCCCAGAATGGAGTCGCACCGAGAGACACCGGGCGACCTGGAGTAGACATTCAACGGGAGCTAAATCGGTTAGAAGAAATGATCCTCGACAGTCCACGTTGGCCCATATTGGGCACTGTGGTAAGTGAGGAAAAGATCATGGAGCAACTGGATTTGATTCGCCTCAGCCTGCCAGAAGCCTTTCACGAGGCGGAAACGATCACGCGCCACAAGGAAGAAATCTTTTTACAGTCCGAGCAATACGCGCAGGAAATTATCGAAAACGCTGAACGCCGCGCCGCCCAGATGATGAACGAAACGGGCATTGTACGGCAGGCAGAAATGCAGGCGCAGCAAATTCGCCAACGGGTGCAGCAGGAATGCGAGGCAATTCGAGAACAAACGATCGCCGAAATTGACCGGATGCGGCGACAGGCACAGCAAGAACTGGAAGATATGCAGCGCATGGCTTTAGTTGAATGCGAACAAATTCAGGCGGGTGCCGATGACTATGCCGATCGCACCTTGCAAGAGATGGAAATGCAACTTGCTGAAATGCTCCGCATCATTCGCAACGGACGGCAACAAATTCAGGTAGACTCTACTGTGCGGCGTGATCCGGGAATGCCCCATCGGAGATAGGCAGTGAAACAACCAATTCCCATGCTCAATCAAATTGCTAAAGCATTAGCTATTTTGCTTACCTCAATTTTGTTTGCGATCGCGTCAGTGATTCTGATCCCCATTTCAGTGAGTGCTCAACCCATGCATCAATCGATTCTTGCGACCAGTAGCCTGTTTGCTTTTTCTGGCAAACGTCCCACCAGTTTAGGGGTTACAGATGGTGCCCTGGCTCCCTGCCCTGCCAGTCCCAACTGCGTGAGTAGCCAAAGCCAGGACGGCAAGCACCGAATTGAGCCACTCAGCTATGAAGGCACCCCAGCAGAAGCGATGCAGCAGTTGCAAGCTCTTATTACCGACCTGCCGCGAACTGAAATTATCGAAGCCACAGATAATTACCTCTATGTTGAGTTCACTAGCTCTCTAATGGGGTTTGTGGATGATGTGGAGTTTTACATCGAACCCG
Organism: Leptolyngbyaceae cyanobacterium bins.302; assembly: GCA_033764965.1. Classification (GTDB taxonomy): domain Bacteria; phylum Cyanobacteriota; class Cyanobacteriia; order Leptolyngbyales; family Leptolyngbyaceae; genus JSC-12. The sequence goes on from JANRIN010000279.1 coordinate 18,456, forward strand.
ACACGAAGTTGATTCAAGTGCGATCGGCTTCTCGGTTGGGCGAGTCCGATTTAGGCGTAAACCGCAAGCGCATTGAAGCCATTCGGAAAAAATTTAATGGTTTGGCGTAAAAGTTGCGTCTGAGTCCCATGAATACTCAAACTGACTCAACCGCGATCGCCGCATGGGAATGGTAATCATCCAGGGCTTTTGCCACAAACCATTCAAATTTTGAGACGAATGTGGATGCGGCAAACTCTTCTGCCCGCTCAATGCAAGCGGTTGCCGAAAACCTCAGCTTCTCAAACTGAAGCAGCACTTCACACAGCCCCTCCACCGTCGATTCGGGAAATAGCAATCCGGTCCGAAAGTTGAGAATAACGTCCTTCATGCCGCTCTGTTCCGACGCAATCACCGGAACTCCATGCCCCATTGCTGCCACCGGGGAAACGGCAAAATCTTCATACGCGGTGGGATAGATGAGGGCGATCGCTCCCGCATAGATATCCGCCATTGCATCATCGGCAACGGCTCCCAAAAAGCGCACCGTTTTGCCCGCCATTTGCTGTAACCGATCGCGTTCCCGCCCAGTCCCCACCACCCACAAGGGACGCTCCAACCGTTGGCAGGCACGAATCGCCAGATCAACCTGTTGCAGCGGATTCAACTCTCCCACATACAGGTAATAATCCTTGCCTGCTGTTCCTTCTCCTCGCACCTGTACCGGAGGGTGAATCACTTCCGCCCCCCGTCGATAAAACTTGCGAATGCGGCGCACCACAGTTTCAGAGTTAACCACAAAGCGATCGACTCGCTGAGCCGCGTAAAAGTCATACTGTCTGGCTCGGAGATTGCTCCATTGCTGCCAGCGATTTGGCTGAAAGGGTGGAACTGGCTCCCATAATGCCCGTGGTGGAGTGTAGCAATAGTTGATGTGTAGGGTTTGCGATCGCGTCAAAACGGAGTGACTGGCATACTCCCCAGACACAGAGATCACCAGATCGTACTCGGACAAATCTAGCGATTCCCAAAAATAAGGCAACAAAACTCGGTAGTTCTGATAAAACTGCGCCACTCCCGGCAAGCATTGAGCAAACGTTGGGCGAATATCCCAATTCGTGCAGAAATTGATCTGGTTCAAGCGCGGGCGATCGACGAATGCGGTATAAACCGGAGCTTGAGGATAAATAGAGTGCAGCGTGGACAGTAACCGTTCCGCATCGCCGTACTCTCGCAAACAATCATGCACCAGTGCCACCTTCATGCCAACGCCTCTCTAAGCTTCAGATTCTTCAAGCTTCAGATACAGTGTAAGGCAGCAGATGTTGTGGATTGCCAGAAAAGTCGCTAGACTTATACAAAGTCATAATGAGTACGACTTATATGCCGCCAGTTGCTCTTGGGTTTTTCGCTAGTTTAATTGCAGGATTGTTTACCGCAGTTGGCGCGTTGCCAGTTTTGTTTACACCCACCATCACCCAACGCACTCAAGGCATTTTGTTGGGGTTTGGTGGCGGCGTGATGTTGGCAGCAACCGCTTTTTCCCTGATTGTGCCGGGAACGGATGCCGCGATCGCGCTGGGTTACCCCAAGGCAACTGCTGCCCTGATTATGGTGATTGGCATTCTCCTGGGGGGATGGGGGTTAAATTGGGTTCATGCCCACTTTCCTCACGAACACTTCTTCAAGGGCGCAGAAGGAGCCAAACGCACTAATTTAGCTCGGATCTGGTTGTTCATCATCGCCATCACCCTGCACAACTTCCCAGAAGGATTGGCGGTTGGGGTTGGTTTTGGGAGCGGCAACGTGAGTGAGGGTTTACCTGTTGCCGTGGGCATTGGCTTGCAAAATATGCCAGAGGGGTTAGTAGTTGCTGTAGCGTTGTTGGGGCAAAGCTATTCTGCTGCTTATGCCTTACGGGTTTCGCTGCTCACAGGTTTGGTAGAACCTCTGGGCGGATTAGTGGGAGCAAGCGTGGTCAGCCTGGGAAATTTTGTGTTGCCTTGGGGCATGGCGATCGCGGCGGGTGCCATGTTATTTATCATCAGCGATGAAATCATCCCAGAGTCTCACCAAAAGGGCTACGAAAAGGAAGGCACGATCGGGATCATGGTGGGATTTGTGATCATGATGTTTTTGGATGTAGCATTAGGCTGACCTTTCCGGCAAGATTGAATCTGTGCAATCTCGACTTTGGCGATCGCTGCTCCTGCTACTGAGCATTTTGCTCTTGCAAATTCTGACCATCTCCGCCTGCACCGCCGCACCCACCCAAACACCTTCCAGCTTCTACGAACAGCGGGCTAAACATAGTCCTGATGGCATTGGCAAGTTTTACCTGGGACGGGAGATTGCTCAGGTGATGGGACACCAAGGGGCGGGATGGTTGGAACGTCCCAGCCGAGAGCAGGAAGAAAAACCGCAACGCCTGATGGATGATTTAGGGCTAAAGCCAACGGATGTGGTCGCTGATATCGGGGCTGGTACGGGCTACTTCAGCTTTCGGATGGCACCATTAGTTTCTCAGGGCAAGGTTTTGGCGGTCGATGTGCAACCCGAAATGATCGAAATTTTGCAGGGCTTGAAACAGGAAAAGCAAATCTCAAATGTGGAACCAGTTTTGGGAACCGTGGATAATCCCAATTTGCCGACAGAAAGTGTTGACCTGGCGATGATGGTGGATGCGTATCACGAGTTTGAGTATCCCAGGGAAATGATGACCGCGATCGCCCGCTCCCTCAAGCCAAACGGGCGCGTTGTCCTGGTGGAATATCGGGCAGAAGATCCTTTAGTCTTTATCAAACCTCTGCACAAGATGAGTCAGCGCCAAGTCCGTAAAGAAATGGCAGCGATCGGGTTAAAGTGGCTGGAAACGAAAAGCAATTTGCCCCAACAACACGTCATGTTTTTTGGCAAGTAGGGGGAAGTTTAGTTGATAGTTTCAAGTTCTACGAGCGATCGCGAAGCGCTCAATGCCAGCCAAATCATGATGAATTTGAATATCGATATAATTACCATTTTGTTGTAATAAATCAACTACTGCTTCTGCCTGCCCAGCCATCATTTCAACCATCCAGAGACCGCCCGACTGAAGATAATCTGGGGCAGCCGCGACAAGCTGACGAATACAATCCAGCCCATCCGTACCGCCATCTAATGCCAGGTGAGGTTCATGCTGGGTCACTTCCAGCTGAAGTTCCAACACTTGCTGACTGGGAATGTAGGGTGGATTAGAAACCATTCCGCTCAACTGCCCCTTGAGATGGCTTAAGGGTTCTAGCCAGGAACCCTGGTAGAAATGGATCCGTTCAATTAGTTGATAAGCTGCGGCATTGGCTTGAGCGATCGCCAACGCCTCCGCACTCACATCCACGGCATGAATCGTGGCATCAGGAAACGCGGTTGCTAACCCTAACGCGATCGCGCCACTGCCCGTGCCTAAATCTGTCCAGTGGGAGCATGAGTGAGTCGGTGAGTGGGTAATAGCCAGATCGATTAATAGCTCTGTTTCGGGACGGGGAATCAGAACAGCAGGAGACACTTGCAGAGAGAATTCTCGCCAGGTTGTTTCTCCAACTAAATACTGAACCGGGACTCGTTGCTTGATTCGCTGTTGCCATAGGGATTTGAGGGTATGCTGGGGAACCTTAAGCTGTACCTGGTCACGATCCTGAAACGAGCCGAGTCGAAGTGCTAACCGATCCAGGTTCGTTAACGCCTGCAACAACCAATCTGCTTCATTGGGAGAAATTTCATAGGCGATCGCCTCCTGTCTTGCCCATTGCCACCAATCCCATAAGTCTTTTCCCGAAACAACAAACTCTCGCTCTTGATCCAAGAACGAGAGTTCATCCTGCTTAGAACTGGGTTGAGCCATGAACTCAAACTTAATTTCTACTTCTTCGGTGCAGGCTTAGCGGCGGGTGCAGATGCGGGCTTGGCTTGAGGCTGCTGATTGCCCAGGGTAGAGCGCACAAACTCCAGCGATTCGCGAGGAGGAATCAGCATGATCTGATCCAATTGAGGATCGTTCTTGGTTCGCATCACCTCCAGCACCCCTTCCAGGTTGAGTACCTGAATTTCCAGGGTAGAAGCAATCTTAGGATCTTGCTGCTTGAAGCGATCGATCAAGCTTTGTAATTCTTCCCGCTTGAAAAACATCGGAATCACAGCCTTATCGCCCTGCTGAATCGTCAAGTAGCCCTTGTCTGGACCACCCCGTGCCACAAATAACGGCGTACCGTTAAACTGCTCTTTCTCCCCGCTCTGCTTCAGCAACGTTTGAGCGGTGTCAACCTGCTGCCGAGAAGGCACAAGCGTAAACAGCAACTTGTCTTTATCTGCTTTGCCCTGATTCGCAGTGTTGAGCTTGTATACCTCTGCCAGAGAGATAGGAACCACTTTGACATTCTTAGCAATGTCCGGATTTCTAGTTTTCAGATTGTTTAGGAAAGCTTGAGCGTCCTGCTGAGTAATAAACACCCCTGCTACCGGATTGCCTTTTTGTCCATTTTGAGGAGAAGCCACCAAAGGAGCACCTTCCGAGTTGGCAATGGTAAACACGGGAACTGGGCGCAGCTTCTGCATAATTTGATCAGGGGTTAGAGCGAGTACCTCAAGGGCACCTGACAACACTGCCCCCGCAAGGGTTGCTCCAACCAGACCAAGGGTTGCACTCCAGCGAATCAATGACTTCATGACTGCTCCTGGCAATACTAAAGGGTTAAAAAGGAAGCCAACATATACCTCTGATGCCCGACACTAGCAAAAAATGTGGCTAGCAGTAGCTCGACTAAGAATTTATACCCACTTATTCTGCGGTATTGGTCGCAGCTTGTAAACTCTAAGATCGCAATCCCATCGATCGCAATCCAAGAATTCTTTGCAAGATTATAGGGTGACAGTCTAAATTGCAACCCTACTCGAAACAAGCATTTAACGCCATAAAAAGAGGCTTCAAAACAAAACAGGTGAAGAGAGTCTTAGTCTCCAACACAAGTAGGGAAACTGTCAACTTGACATTTGCCCAATCTCAAGTAAGCTGACAATCTCTCCAGCAAAATTGTTCCAAAGATACCGATGAAAGCAGTTCGGCATTTAATCAGTGGTAGTAGAAGACAATCTCAGAAGATTGCCCGGTTAAGCTCGATCGCCTTTCTGCTGGGAGTCGCTGCCTGCCAAACGCAGCCCCCCTCTACTCACCTCAAAATTGGTACGCTGTTACCGGTCACTGGAGATTTATCTCAATATGGTGGTTCCATGCAAGACAGTGCTCAATTGCTGGTGCAGCAGGTGAATCAGTGCGGTGGGGTTTTAGGGCAACCCGTAGAACTGGTTGCTGAAGATGATCAAACCGATCCCTCTGCTGGAGCTTCTGCCATGACGAAGTTGGCAGAGGTTGATCGAGTCACTGGCGTGGTTGGAGCAGCTTCCAGTGCAGTGTCCAGCGCTGCCGTAGACATTGCCGTGCGAAACCAGGTGGTGATGATTTCGCCATCTAGTACAAGTCCTATATTTACAGAGCGATCGCGCCAGGGTGATTTTCAAGGCTTCTGGTTCCGTACTGCCCCTCCTGACACGTACCAGGGAGAAGCTTTAGCAAGATTGGCACAGACGCAGGATTTCAAAACCGTAGCCATCCTCGCTGTCAATAACGACTATGGCAATGGGCTGGTTGCATCCTTTATTCCAGCGTTTGAAGGATTAGGCGGCACGATCGTCAACAAAGATAAACCTGTTCGCTACCCTCCTGATAGCTCCGTATTTGATTCAGAAGTAGGATCTGCTTTCAAAGATGAGCCTGATGCTGTCCTGCTAATTGCTTACCCAGAAACTGGAGGCTTGATTCTGAAAACGGCTTATCAACAAGGAGTGTTAGGCAAAAAAACGCAGGTGTTACTCACCGACGGCATGAAAGAACCTGGTATTGCTGCGGCGATCGGCAAGAATGCCGCTGGAAAGTACATCGCTGCTGGAATGCTGGGCAGCGCCCCTCGTGCTGGAGGTGCAGGGCTAAGCCAATTTCAAAAGGCTTATCAAGTCGCTTTCAAACGACAGCCCAAGATTTATGATCCCAACACCTGGGACGCAACTGCTTTACTCGTCCTGGCGACTGAAGCTGCCAAATCTTCCACAGCAGACGCAATCAAAGGCAAAATTCTAGAGGTTGCCAATCCTCCAGGAGAACCTGTAACAGATGTCTGTCAAGCGCTTTCCCTAATTCGGGCTGGAAAATCTATCAATTACGAAGGGACAAGCGGTAGTTCTGATTTGAATAATCTAGGTGATGTTGCAGGCAGCTACGATATCTGGACAATCACCCCTGGTGGTGGAATCAAAACAATCGGAACGATCGCCGTCTCTGGGCAGTAAGAGCAAAGCAAGCATCGCGCAGTCATCGCACTAACCATCAATCTCTCTAACTGCCTGCTTCGCCCCAGGACGAAAAACCCAAATCGGGATGACAGGATTTGAACCTGCGGCATCCTGCTCCCAAAGCAGGCGCGCTACCAAGCTGCGCTACATCCCGTAAACATACCTACTTAGTATACCCCTCTTCGTCGGTTCGTGAGTAGTCCCGTTAAGATGAGCTAATCTGGATACCAAAACATACCCTTAATTCCTTCGGGATCGGAAATAAATCCTAGCCGTCGGTAAAAATCCACAACATGAGGATCGGCAAACAGGGTAATGTTGCTAATATCTTCGCTTCGCAGCTTCTTAATCATATGTTTCATCAGTGCCTTGCCCAACCCTTTACTCTGGAAATCTGGGTGAACAACCACATCCCAAATAGTCGCATTAAAGGCATGATCTGAAGTTGCCCGCGAAAACCCAATGAGCCGTCGCTGAGTCCCTCGTTGCTCCCACATGGAAACAACCAAAAAACTATGCTGAATTGCTTTTCTGACTTTACGCAAAGGGCGGCGCGACCAACCCACCGCATCACACAGCTCTTCTAGCTCATAAAGGTCAATCTCACGATCAGTGCTAAATACAATCTGAGAACCGCGATCGCTCGATGGCTCAACGGTTTCTCCGGCAACAGATACGGCTCTAGAGGCAGCAGGAGTATCAGTAGTACTAAATAGGCTTTTCCAAAAACCCATGAAAGCGAAGGTAAGGTAGTAGAAGTTAGATCACAGTGTAGATATTAGTATAGCCCCCATCAAGAAATCCCCAATGTTCCTTCTTTTGCCAGGAAATCTACAATTCGTTCATCGTGCTGAGAGGATTCCTCAAAGAATTCGTAGTCAAGATGACTGATTTCGTTTAGAGTTAAAGCCTTATGGAGCAGTATTTTCTGTATTTTCTATCCCTTTCACCCTTATCAACACCCCATAGATTCTTCTGATTATGGCTTTAGGCTTAAAGTCATCCACGCTAGAACTTCTGAAACGCTTCAATCGAGCGTTTCCCCAGTTTTATGAGCAATTTGTTAGCAGCGAAATTCAACTCCAGAACCTACGGCTTGCCTACCACCTCTACCGCACCAAACAAGCCGTTATTGAATTAAAGCCTGAAAGTAGCAAAAGTGCTCTTCATTTCGCATACCGCAACCAGTCTTTTTTGCTTAGTGATATCTTCGGTGTCCTAGCAGCTTACGGATTAACCATTCACAGCTTAAGTCTATATGGGCAGATCTATCCTCCCATGCTGGTTTTCATTAAGCTAATTGTCTCTCGCAGCGGCAAAGCGCTTACCGAAAAAACGGCTGAAAATGTTTGCCGTGCTATCCGAGAAGCCTTAGCTGGGCGCTTTGAAGTCGAAGAAATGCTAGCAGTCGAATTTAACCTAGATGCAGGACTAGAACAGGTTGAAACAGAATTTTATGTTGATCCCGTGTTTCACCTACCTGCTCTGCTAATCGAGGCTGACAACCAACCAGGACTGTTTTACAAAGTAATGTATGCAATCTGGCAAGAAGACCTGATGGTTGTCAATGCGAATTTATTAGTTTGGCGGGGACGTACCCGCTTGATTCTGTACTTACTTGGTCCAAATGAAAGTATTATTCCCGAATACTTAGGGCAGAAAATTGCAGAAGGAGTTAAACAACGGCTGCTAGGGCGGCGATTCTAATACTCCCTTCAATTCTCCAACTAAATCTTCAACTTTTTTCACAGAAATAAGAGAGTAAGCAAAGCCCCTCCACCTTTTTTGATTCAAGGATAGAGGGGCTTTGAGAATAGGAACCTGGCATCGAGCTATTTTTGCGGGACGCAACCGTCCAACTATCTTCGCCGCGGGAATGTTTCACAGCTGAGTTCGAGAAGGGTCAGC
>JANRIN010000280.1:0-3785 GCA_033764965.1 Leptolyngbyaceae cyanobacterium bins.302
TATGGGTGCCAATCCTCATGCCAACGGTGGTCTCTTGCTCAAAGACTTGAATTTGCCGGACTTCCGAGACTATGCCGTAGTGGTCTCTAAACCGGGTACGGTTGAAGCCGAATCCACTCGTGTGCTGGGAACATTTCTGCGTGATGTGATGAAGCTAAATCTAGAACGCCGCAACTTCCGGGTCATGGGTCCCGATGAAACGAACTCGAATCGCCTAAATGCGTTGTTTGAGATCACCGATCGAGCTTGGACGGCTGAAACCCTTTCAAGCGATGATCACTTGTCTTCCGATGGTCGAGTCATGGAAGTACTTAGCGAACACCTGTGTCAGGGTTGGCTGGAAGGGTATTTGCTTACCGGGCGACACGGCTTCTTCTCCTGCTACGAAGCCTTCATCCACATCATCGACTCAATGTTTAATCAACATGCCAAGTGGCTCAACACGACTCGCCACATTCCCTGGCGCAGAGCGATCGCCTCCCTTAACTACCTGCTAACCTCCCACGTCTGGCGGCAAGACCATAACGGCTTTTCCCATCAAGATCCTGGCTTTATTGATCACATCGTTAATAAAAAAGCCGATATCATTCGGGTTTACCTGCCTCCCGATGCCAATACCCTACTTTCTGTAGCGGATCATTGTTTGCGGAGTCGTCACTACGTCAACTTGATTATTGCCGGAAAGCAACCCGAATTACAGTGGCTCGATATGGATGCCGCGATCAAACACTGCACTGCGGGTATTGGCATCTGGGAATGGGCAAGTAATGATCGAGGCAGCGAACCGGATGTGGTGATGGCCTGTGCTGGAGATGTACCAACCCTGGAAACCCTGGCAGCAGTTGATCTACTGCGTCAACACTTCCCCGATTTAAAGCTGCGGGTTGTAAATGTGGTAGACCTGATGAAACTTCAGCCGAAAGAAGAGCATCCCCACGGCTTGAGCCATAAAGAATTTGACACCATCTTCACAACTGACAAACCAATTGTGTTTGCCTATCACGGCTATCCCTGGCTGATTCACCGACTAACCTACCGGCGCACCAATCACAAGAACATTCATGTGCGGGGATATAAGGAAGAAGGCACCACCACCACCCCATTCGATATGGTGGTGCTGAATGATCTGGATCGTTTTCATCTCGTGCGGGATGTGATCGATCGCGTACCCAAGCTTGGCTCTACAGCAGCGTATACCCAACAGTTCATCCGCGACAAACTGATCGAACACAGACAGTACATTACTCGATACGGCGAAGATATGCCGGAAATCCGTACCTGGAAATGGCAATACTAATTCTTAAGGCTCTATACGGATTCCAGGGAGGTGGTGGAGAGAAAAACGCTGAAAGCTTTGCCGGTAAAGCCTTTGAGTGTGGGAGGTCACAAGCTCCTGAACTTGCTGCGAATCAAGCATCCCAGCCTTTTTACCAGTTCGACCTCCTTGATTCCCCTATAGAGCCATTCTTAAATAAGTTTTATATGTGACTGATGAGGTTTATCAATGAAACCTGAACAACTTAAAAAATTTCCCTGGATTTCAGTGCTGAGCTATGGGCTGGCTGGCTTCTTTGGAGCCGCGATCGCGATCGTCAGTTTGAAAGGAACCCTACCGAAAGAAGTGGCAGCCACACCTCAAGCTGTCCAACGTTCCAGTATTACCACTCAGGGTGGAGATTTTGTTGCGGTTGCTGCTAAACAAGTTGAACCTGCGGTGGTGCGGATTGACACAGAGCAGGTGATTCGACTTGCGCCCAATCCCGCTCTCAACGATCCATTCTTGCGAGAATTTCTGGGGTTAGGTGATACTCCACCAGAGTCTCAGCAGAAGTTGCGGCGGGGTATCGGCTCCGGGTTCATTATTGACCGCAACGGCACAATTTTGACCAATGCCCATGTGTTGCAAGGGGCAGATAAAGTAACAGTCACCTTGACGGATGGGCGTACCTTTCGGGGTGAAGTTCGGGGAACCGATGAACTTTTAGATTTGGCAGTTGTGAAGGTTGATGCCAAAAATCAGGAATTACCCGTTGTGCCTTTAGGAGACTCTAGCAAAGTACAGGTAGGGGATTGGGCGATCGCAGTCGGAAATCCACTGGGTCTCAACAACACAGTCACTTTAGGAATCGTCAGTAATCTTAGTCGTTCCAGTTCTCAAATTGGCATGTTCGACAAGCGGCTTGACTTCATTCAGACAGATGCAGCCATTAATCCCGGCAACTCAGGCGGACCGCTATTAAATAAATCTGGCGAAGTAATTGGCATTAACACTGCGATTCGAGCCGAAGCTCAAGGAATTGGGTTTGCTATTCCAATTAATAAAGCTAAGGAGGCTGCAACTGCTTTGGCTGCTGGAAAACAGGTTGCTCATCCTTATCTTGGTGTTCATATTGAAACTCTGACACCCGATTTAGCTAGAGATAACAACAGTGCCCCCAATACTCCAATACAACTGCCAGAGATCAATGGTGCGGTAGTACTACAAGCCCCTCCCAATAGCCCAGCAGGTGCGGCAGGCATTCGTCCAGGAGATGTAATTGTTGACATTAATGGGCAAACCATTACAACAGCAGAGCAGTTGCAACAGATTGTGGAAAGCAGCCAGGTGAATCAGACGTTGCAAATAAAAGTCCGACGGGGTAGTCAGACCGTTTCCCTGGCGATTCGCGTAGGCAACCTGCAACCAACCCGTTAATTAGTTAATCACTTCCCGCAACGAGGAATAACTATATGATTACGATTCTGAAAGACCCAGTTTGCGGCATGACGATCCAGCCTGAACGGGAGTTAACGGCGTTCTACCAGGATCGAAAACTTCATTTCTGTTCAGAATTTTGCCGTAATCGATTTTTTCAACATCCAGAGGCATACTCTGTGGACCTGGTTAGCACTACTCAAGACGAAGCCAAAGCAAATCGGCAGGTTGCCTACTTCTCAATGGAGGTTGGAGTGGGTTCCGCAATGCCCACCTACAGCGGTGGATTAGGCATTCTAGCAGGTGACACCCTAAAGTCCTGTGCTGACTTGCGCGTACCAACCGTTGGTGTAACGCTCCTTTATCGCAAAGGCTACTTTCATCAAAAGCTCGACCAGGGGGGCGGACAGCAGGAAGGAGCAGAGCAGTGGCATCCAGAGGACTACTTGCAACGGTTACCAGAAACCATCCAAATAGAAATTGAGCAGCGAACGGTTCAGGTGCGAGCCTGGCAGTATGACATTGTTGGTCTAAGTGGCTACATCGTTCCCCTAATTTTGTTAGACACCGATGTTGATAGCAACAGTGAGTTTGATCGATCGCTAACAGATTCTCTCTATGGAGGCGACGATCGCTATCGACTGGCGCAAGAAGCATTGCTAGGCATTGGCGGTATCAGGATGCTGAGTGCCCTTGGCTATAGCAGTATTCAGCGGTTTCACATGAATGAGGGTCATGCCAGTCTGCTGATTCTAGAGCTTCTGGAAAGGGATAACGGAGAGCAACCAGACCACTGGAACTTCACTGGAATTAGAAATCAGTGCGTTTTCACAACTCATACGCCTGTTCCAGCAGGACATGACCAGTTTAGCTACGAACTGGTACAGCAAGTCTTGGGGCAAATTGTCCCATTCGAGGTGTTGCAGATGCTCTCCGGCACCAGTCGCCTAAATATGACCTTGCTAGGACTCAATGTCAGTCATTATGTGAACGGGGTTGCTAGGCGGCATGAAGAAGTCTCTCAGGCAATGTTTCCCGGTTATCCCATCCACCACATTACCAATGGGGTGCATTCCTGGAGCTGGACTTG
>JANRIN010000314.1:0-6047 GCA_033764965.1 Leptolyngbyaceae cyanobacterium bins.302
TGTAATTCGCCATCATGGAAAATTTCAGCCTTGCGCTGCCACAACATTTGAGCTGTTTCAGGCGCAACGTGCTTGGCAAACAGGTGCATCAGGAGTTGTTTTTCATGCTGCTCTCGCAATTGAACGGCGGCAGCACTCAGCAAAACCGTGCCCAGGGGAGCCGCGATCGCCATCCACAGATGAGCAAAATGCAACACACTCACGGCTGCCCCAAACCAAACAACCAAAATCACAATCACGCTGGCAATGCGTCCTCTGGTTTGTTGCTTGTCCAGCATCCAACTCGTCGCAGCCCCCAGTACCAGCAACAAGCCCCAAACCGCCAGATCGGGAAGAGTTTTGAGAAAGCGTTGGTTCAGCAAATTATCGATCGCCGCAGCATGAACATAGACTCCAGCCGTGGGAGCTTGTTGATTCAAAGGAGTTTGTAGTGGATCAAATCCGGTTGCCGTAATCCCGACCAAAACAAATTTGTTGGCAAATACTTCTGGCGCAACCCTGCCCTGCACCACATCAACAAACGAAAATGTAGGCATGGCTTCGGTGCGATCGAGCCAATTTAGCCAAGTCTGTTGCTCTGGTTGTCCTGGTATAGCAGGCGGTAACGGCAGCAGCGACGTTGAATTCCCCTGGGCGATCGCACCGCGAACGTTTTCGTTGTGTAGATCTAACATCGCCATTCCCAGGCTAGGCACTTGCTGAATGTAGAGCCAACTGCGCCGACTGATGCCGTCCTGATCCGGCGAATTATACACGTGTCCCTGACGAGTCACTTGGGCGAGAGCGGGAACCACATCGATCGACTTTCCCTCGCTATCTGCCCCAATCGCCAACACCACATTGCTGCTATTCAGCATCGCTTCTGCCAATGCTGAGTCCTCTGGAACAGGTTCAGCAAACAGGATATCAAAGCCGATCGCCGCTGGCAGGGAAGGTTCCAGGGCTTGCAAGAGTTGACTGTAACGACTGCGCGACCAGGGAAACCTGCCGTACTGTTTCAGGCTGGCAGCATCGATCGCGACCACCACCACGCGAGCATCCCACCGAGGGCGAAAGACAACAGCACGAGTTTGCACCAGTGCGTTGTATCCGGCGTGTTCTAATGGTTGCCAAAATTTGAAAGCACTCAGCACGATCGCCACCAGTGCGGCTCCTAGCCCCGGCAACAACGCGGTTAGCAACACCAATCTCCGCTGCTGAGTAGTTGATTGGGAGTGGTTGAGCACGGGTTGAGGTTCCGATCTTGCCCGATGCGGCTTAAACTCACGTCGTATCATACTCACCTAGCGCAATGGTTGAGATCAAGCGGCGATCGCAAATGGTCTACTACTACTATTCAGACAACCCAAACTACTATTCAGACAACCCAAACTACTATCAGGCAACCCAAACAAATGCCGTGGCGTGAAACTCAAAAACAATTCTTAACAATACCCTCATTCAAGCTTCAGGAAGTAACCAACAAGTGACCCAAATGACTGCCATCCTTGCCATTCTCAAAGCCGATTACGATCGCTTTCCCTACGCTCAAACTTACGACATTTATGCAGAAGACGTGTACTTCAAAGATCCCATGACCGCGTTTCGAGGGCGCGATCGCTACCAGAAAATGATTGAGTTCATCCAAACCTGGTTTCTCAACTGCCACATGAACGTTCACAATCTCGAACCAACCGGCAACCAGATTCGTTCCGATTGGACCTTAAGCTGGAACACCCCTCTGCCCTGGAAGCCACCTATTTCCATTTCTGGATGGAGCGAACTCACCCTCAATGATCAGGGACTCATCATTTCCCATATCGACTACTGGCACTGCTCCCGTTTCAACGTCCTCAAACAACACTTTGCAGCCGGAACCGAAGCGGGGCAGGAATAAATGGCTCCATCAAAGTCCTTAGTTCACTCACAGACGGGCTTGCGGCAAGGATGGGGGTATTTTCTTTTCCAGAAATCCCCTTATCCCTGGCTCCCTAATTCCCGATTCCCCATTCCCGCCTTCCACCCAAACTCAGTGATAAAGTAAAAGAATGTAAACAACTCTCAGAAAGGCTTCAATATTCATGCGTGTAATTCTGATGACGGGCAAAGGCGGCGTTGGCAAAACCTCTGTAGCAGCCGCAACCGGGCTTCGGTGTGCAGAGCTTGGGTATCGAACCCTGGTGTTAAGTACTGACCCTGCCCACTCTCTGGCAGACAGCTTTGATATGGAACTGGGGCATGACCCGAAACTCGTTCGTCCCAACTTGTGGGGCGCAGAGCTAGATGCCCTGATGGAATTGGAAGGCAATTGGGGAGCCGTCAAGCGTTATATTACACAGGTTTTGCAGGCACGGGGCTTAGAGGGCGTACAAGCGGAAGAACTGGCAATTCTCCCTGGCATGGACGAGATTTTTGGATTGGTACGGATGAAGCGCCACTACGATGAAGGCGATTTTGATGTGTTGATTATTGATTCTGCCCCCACTGGAACTGCCCTGCGCTTGCTCAGTCTGCCGGAAGTGGGGGGATGGTATATGCGCCGCTTCTACAAACCATTTCAAGGGATTTCAGTCGCCTTACGTCCCCTGGTAGAGCCAATTTTCCGCCCGATCGCGGGCTTCTCCCTGCCCGACAAAGAAGTGATGGATGCGCCTTACGAGTTTTACGAGCAGATTGAAGCGTTGGAAAAAGTTTTGACCGATCCCACCCAAACGTCTGTGCGCTTGGTCATGAATCCAGAAAAGATGGTGATCAAAGAATCCCTCCGCGCCCACGCTTACTTGAGTCTCTACAACGTGGCGACGGATTTGGTGATTGCTAATCGCATCATTCCCGATACAGTCAATGATATTTTCTTCCAGCGTTGGAAAGAACTACAGCAGCAGCATCGCCAGGAAATTTACGACAACTTTTTGCCCCTGCCGGTAAAGGAAGTGCCCTTATTCTCTGAGGAAATGTGTGGATTGGCAGCCCTCGATCGCCTGAAAGACACCCTCTTTCCCAAGAACGAAGACCCCACCCAGATTTACTACAAAGAAACGACGTTGCGCGTTGTGCAGGAGCAACAGCAGTACAGCCTGGAGCTATACCTGCCAGGAATTGAAAAACATCAGATTGAACTCAGCAAAACAGGTGATGAACTCAATATTCGCATTGGCAATCACCGCCGCAATCTGGTGCTTCCCCAGGCACTGGCAGCGCTGCAACCCGCTGGAGCCAAAATGGAAGAGGACTATCTAAAAATTCGCTTTGCTGATGCCGCAAAAGTTTAAGTAGCTTACACTAGGCTGTTTTCTCGAAGCGCCTGGTGGAAAGCGTCTTGATCTGGCAGGATGTCAAACAAGCGATCGAGGGCAGAAATATCAAACAGAAAACGGGCTTGTTTTTGTAACCCACAAATGTAGAGCTTGCCGCCTGCCAGTTTGAGTTTATTGTGCATTGAAACAATAATTCCCAGCCCAAAACTGTCGATCATGGCGACATTCTGCAAATCAATCAAAATTACTTTAATGTGCTGCTGATAGTACTGTTCAAATTCTTGCAGCATCAACTTTGCAACCGATGCAGATAAGATGCCATCAGGCTGAATTACACGAAAATCAACACACTGGGTCATTCCAATCTCCAAGGTAAGGGAGTTCAACGAGTCAAACGTGACACAAGTTTTGTTACCGCGTTGCTGCACCCCTGCATTGATCCGTTGGTTATAGAGGTAGAAACATTTGAGTAGAGCGGGCATGATCATGAATGGGCAATGGTTTCGTTTATGAGACAAAACTCTACTCACAGAGTGCCCTTCTAAGCTTCAATCTGCACACTTCATTGCAAAGTAAACCTCTCGTCCTGGCGTAAGAATTTGACCAGCATCCACTGGTCTGCAACACATTCTTGCTACCGCCAATTTATGTCCTTACAGATTCTTGTCGTCACAAATTTGTGGCGATCGGCTTGCTATGTTTTTCATAGTTGAAAAGAAAAACTATTTATTTCCACACACCTGAGGAATAATTAGCCATTATGGTAAAGACGCTTTCTGGTAATAGTTTTGAAGCCTGAGGAATATCTTAGTCACTGGGTTCCTAAGTTGTACGGTCTACAGCCAGAGGAACGGGGTTATCGCAAGACGTGCATCGATGAAATTCATCGAGTTACGGGTATTTCAAAGAACACCATCAACACTTGGGGGGCAATGTTTGAAAACTGTCCTGATCATGTTAATCGCACGCTTGAATGGGTAGATATGCTTAATCGAGTACGAGAGGTAGTCTCTTTTCCGACTAATCTACCTAGAAACTAAAATTTTTTATCACAAAAAAAGCTAATATGCTATGGATTTCATAGCTAAAAACGTGTGCAATTTCTCAAAAGTCCATACAATGGCATGGAACTCTGAGTTAACTTTGCTACCTGTATGGACTTTGAGGACATTTATAACTTTTTTGAAGAGTTACCCCCAACTTATCTGAACGTTGAGCAATCTGTTTGTTATGTTCTCTCTGTTTTGCTACAGAAAGAGTCTTATGGAACCGAGCTGATTCAAAACTTAGAGCGGGAGTATCCAATTTTTCGGATTTCTGATCCTGTGCTTTACGCAGCCGTGACTTTCCTGGAGAATGAACAATTTATTTCTTCGTTTTGGAAGAAACTTCAGGGACGGGGTCGTCCTCGACGAATGCTACAACTCAATCCTGAGTGCCGCAAACAAGCTCAGGATCTTGCTAATTTATGGAATACTTTTGCAACAGGAGCGATCGCCAGTCGGTCAACCTAAAACCTAACAATATTGCAAACCCGCTCAGAACGCTCAATGCTGGGTTAGCCATTGCCACCATTACCTACGGCTAAGGCAATACTGAATGTGGATTACCACAGCTTGCTAATCGGTAGAAAAGCCGCGATCGTGTCCAAAAACCGCGCCAGCAAAACACCCCCGCCAAAGCTAATCAAATGCGTTTTCCAGCTATCCTCTCCTGGGGAGGGCACCATGCCCCACAGCATTCGAGTACACACACAACCCACCAGGATCGTCACTAACACCGCAATAATTCCTGGCTCAAAGTACCCTCTTAACAAAAGAAACCCCAGGTAGCTAAACAGAATATTGTTGCTGTTGAATGCGATCGCGGTTTTGGGAAAGAGCAAGCCATTCAAGCAATCCACCAGCACTGCAACAACGCTCACAATAAATAAGTCGCGGGTGCCTCGCAGCAGGAGCAACCCTCCCAATAAAAGCAAGGTTTCCGCATTATCGAACACGTAGCTAGTGCGGTTAATTGACTCGGAGGTGGGCGGCATCCACAAACCTGGCAGTGTGCGAAAAGTAAACCCAAATTGATTAAAATGTTTGCCCATTAGCAGCGCGATCGCCAATGCAAAGAACCAGACATAAATGATCATGTCCGCGATCGTCTTTACTTGTGCTGCCAGGTCGCTCAGCGCCACGAATACTCCGTCGTTGTCTAATTGCATCATGCTTCTATTCAATTTTGGCAGGATTGAACAGAAGTACCATGCTCTTTGCAAAGTCACTGGTAGAACACCCTCGCAAAGCCTTCTGAATTCTAGCCGTTAACCTTAATTTTGACGCGATGTAACAACCTATTGAATCGGATGAGCCTGATCCCCGCGATTCCCTACAATGAGTTCAGGTAATGTAGGAAAAAGCGAAAGTCCTTATGCCCAAAATAGTTGCGGACGTGATGACTCGTGACCCGATTACGGCACGACCAGAAACTCCGTTGAATCAAGTGATCAAAATCCTGGCGGAGAAGCGCATTAGTGGTTTGCCTGTAGTTGACGAGGCTGGCAAACTGATCGGTGTCATTTCTGAAACCGATTTAATGTGGCGAGAAAGCGGTGTGACTCCGCCGCCATACATCATGCTGCTGGATAGTGTGATTTATTTGGAAAATCCTGCCCGCTATGAGCGAGAACTACACAAAGCGCTCGGTGCAACCGTCAGAGAAGTGATGACCGATCATCACGTCATCACAATAACGTCAGACAAACCCCTCCGAGATGCCGCCCAATTGATGCACGAGCGCAATGTTCATCGTTTACCTGTGGTT
>JANRIN010000288.1:0-3134 GCA_033764965.1 Leptolyngbyaceae cyanobacterium bins.302
GCTGAATGGGGGCTTTCGATCCCTGTGCCTGCTGCACTAGTTTCACAATTTGAGCTAGAAAGGTGTCTTTGCCAACTCGTGTGGCACGAAACCGAAAGCTTCCAGTTTTGTTGATTGTCGCTCCGATGACTTCATCCCCAACTTGCTTCTTAACTGGAACACTTTCTCCCGTCACCATCGACTCATCTAGAGTGGAAGCTCCGTCAATGATTTCACCATCTACGGGAATTTTCTCACCGGGTCGGACCAGAATCACATCGCCCAACATAACCTCGGCAATCGGAACATCGACTTCCTGATCATTACGAATCACTCGTGCGGTCTTGGCTTGTAAGCCAATCAGCTTACGAATGGCTTCTGAGGTTTGCCCCTTTGCGCGGTTCTCAAACAACCGTCCGAGCAGAATCAGCGTGACAACGATCGCAGAGACTTCGTAGTAGACACCTGGCATTATCCCTTGAGCTGTGAGAAAGCCGGGATCGATCGTGACAAACAAGGAATAGAAGTAAGCGGCCAGCGTTCCTAAAGCAATCAACGTATCCATCGTTGCCGTATGACGCTTGAGGGCTTTCCAGCCATTGACGTAGAATGTCTTGCCGCACCAAAACTGCACGGGAGCCGTGAGAACTGCCTGGAACCAAAAGTTATGCAGCCAGCCAGGAATGAACGGAATGGACAACCCCAGCATGGCTGGGAGAGAACCCACCAGCAGAACGATGCTGATGATGCCGCCCACCCAAACCTTGCGAGTTAAATCTCGGTTCTCTGCCTGTCGTACTGCTTTTTCCTCGTCATCCTCTTCGGTCAATGTGTCATGCTCGATCGCAGACGCAGAATAGCCCGCCGCATCAACTGCATCCTGAATGTCTTTTAAGTCTGCTCGTTGTGGGTCATAGGTTACGGTTGCTTGCTCGGCACCAAAATTGACCATGCATTCACGCACGCCTGGAACGGAGCGAATGGCATCTTCAATATTGTTTGCACAAGAAGCACAGCTCATGCCTCGCAGTTTGAGTGTTGTGTTTTCCATTAGATCATTCCTCCTTGTGATGTTGGAGAAACATTACTCAACGGTGTAACCCGCCGCAGTCACTGCTTCTTTGATAGCGTTTTCCGCTGCCTGCGTTTCGATGTTGACCAGTTTCGTTTTTGGATCGGCTTGTACGTTGGCGGTTGGATCAACCGCTTGAACCGCTTTGGTAATCGTTTCGCTACAAGCAGAACACGCCATGTTGGGGACTTTGAATTGTAGTGTCATTGGATTAACCTTCTTCGTTCTGATAGGACTCAAAAAAGAACTTAACTTGTTCTAAAAGCCATTTTGAACTCTCCAGGAGACTAGAGAGTCAAGGGGTTAGATAACCTTTCTCAAGATGAATGTTTTTATACAGGCAATCCTCCTTCATCTCTCCTGATTTCAAAGTTAGTACCAGGAGAAGCGAAGGAGGAGCTTTTATACTCTTAACCTAGATATAGACAGGGCGTTGTATGAGTTACTGCCTTCTAGCTTGCAAGAGCAGTTGCTGCATCTGAGCAATTTCGGCAGTCTGTCCTTTCACAATATCTTGAGCCAGACTACGAGTTTCAGGATGAGTGGCAGTATCAACTACCATACCAGCCATCATGGTTGCCATCTGATGATGACGAGTCATTTGGCGGAGAAATTCTTGATCAACGTTAGATGCCTTTTGCACCATGCTGATCATTTCCTGACTCATTTGGTTTTGTTGTTGCATCGACATCATCATGAGTTGTGCCATCTGACCACTCATGCTGCTGCCCCTATTCATTTTCATGGTGGGAACTTCAACGCCGTACCACTGCTGATACCAGGTCTGCATTTGTTTGATCTCTTTAGTTTGGTCATCAATAATAGATTGTGCCAGCCTTTTCACTTGCGGATTTTTCGCACGCTTTAACGCAATTTCAGCCATTTCGTTGGCGCTTTGATGATGAGGCACCATCATCTCAATAAATGATTTGTCAACCTCATTACTTCTGCTCATCCCAGGCTGCATTTGGGCTGAGGTGGTTGGGCGAGGAGCTTGCTCTTGGTCGAGAGCAACAGCGCGATCGCTGATAGTAACTGTTGGTAAGATGCTCCCAGCGAGCAAAGCAACCAGAGTATAACCTGCAAATTTTGTGTTCATGAGTTTTCGAGAACTGTCCAAATAGATTTGATTGTTGAAAATAGCCAACTCTTCAATTAGAAACAGGAATACTGCCCTGATTCATCTCTCCACTGAAGGAGAAACGGGACAGCATTCCTGCTAATTTGTTGCTTTCACTGAGTTATGCAACCGCTGCAACACTAGCAACCTTGCGGTATGCCTCGATCGCTTGCCGACATGCCTGAGCGCACTTCTTACAGTGTTCAGCATCATGCTTTTCGCACTCGGTAGCGCAGGCTTCGCAAATCTCGATACAAGATTTGACAACCTGAGGAATAAAGCGTGAGCCGCGACTCATGTAAGCAGCAGAAGTCCAACAGATTTGGGCACAGTCAATGCAGAGGCGGGCACACTCTGCCATACTACCCAAGCACTGATCGGCACAATGTTCACATTCGTAAGCGCAGTGAACCGCAATATCCACACTAGATTGAGCGACTTTATGAGCCATAAGATCCTCCTAAGAAAACAGAATTTAGAATTAATTGGAGATTCATGAAAGGTTTATGCCTCTCTCGACATTGACGTGGTTAGTGATTTAAGCAGAAGTCAGTTGAAAGTTATCCACTAACAATACAGAGTCGAATAGAGGGTCATCGATATTGACTGCACCAACGCTTAGGGTATAAGTGCCGGAAGTATCGATCGCGGCGGAGAATGTTCTGTATCCTGACTCATTGGTGAACATTGTTCGAGAAGTGTTGGGGACTTCATGAATATCCGTTAGCTCATAGACCAAAGGCTGTTGTCCACTTCCTATCGATTGCAGCACTGCGAAAGAAAAGTCATTACTGGAGCCAACCAGATCAGACTCTATCTCGTTGGTAAGGAAATTCCAATCAAACGTTAAGGTGTCACCTGCTTGGGCATTGAATGTCAGTTGAAGAGCAGATCCCTCATCAATGTCTCCACCGTGAATAGTGGATAGGGTGCCTTGCCTCAGCCCCAATCTCGATTCAAACT
>JANRIN010000293.1:0-7876 GCA_033764965.1 Leptolyngbyaceae cyanobacterium bins.302
ATCTACTCCCCCACCCATCCACCTGCCCACTCCCTACCCCCCAAATAGGTACGGTAAATACCCCTTCATCAGAAGGCGCGATCGCACCCAGTATATAAGGAGGCGTGTCTTGCCATGCGGGGTGAGTCGAACTGGTATTGTCAGTAGACCCAACCGCTTCACGACTCTTCAGCGTGACGGTCAGCAGCCCTCAGCACTTTTCTCATTTTTGTAGTTAATGGAGCCGAAGCACTCATGGCAAAAGTTGTCGGAATTGACCTTGGTACTACGAACTCTTGTGTGGCTGTAATGGAAGGTGGCAAACCCACTGTCATTGCGAACGCTGAAGGATTTCGGACGACCCCCTCGGTAGTGGCATTTGCCAAGAACGGCGATCGCCTGGTGGGACAGATTGCCAAGCGCCAAGCCGTCATGAACCCTGAAAACACCTTCTACTCGGTCAAGCGCTTTATCGGTCGCCGCTTTGAAGAAGTCGGCAATGAAATGACCGAAGTGTCCTACAAAGTATTGAACGTGGGCAACAACGTCAAGTTAGACTGTCCCGCTAAGGGTGAGCAGTTTGCCCCAGAGCAAATCTCCGCTGAAGTGTTGCGGAAGCTAAAGGAGGATGCCAGTAAGTATCTGGGCGAAGATGTCACCCAAGCAGTGATCACAGTTCCCGCCTATTTCAACGACTCCCAACGGCAAGCCACCAAAGACGCAGGCAAGATCGCCGGATTGGAAGTATTGCGGATCATCAACGAACCCACTGCTGCTTCCCTGGCTTACGGTTTAGACAAAAAGAGCAACGAAACCATTCTGGTATTTGACCTGGGAGGCGGAACCTTCGACGTATCCATCCTGGAAGTGGGCGACGGTGTGTTTGAAGTACTCGCAACCTCTGGAGACACGCATCTGGGTGGTGACGACTTCGACAAAAAGATTGTGGACTTTTTGGCAGAAGAATTCCGCAAATCAGAAGGCATTGACCTCCGCAAAGACAGACAGGCTCTACAACGCCTGACGGAAGCTGCCGAGAAAGCAAAAATTGAACTCTCTAGCGTGACTCAGGCAGAAATTAACCTGCCTTTCATCACTGCCACTCAAGATGGTCCCAAGCACTTGGACACCACCCTGACTCGCGCCAAGTTCGAGGAGTTGTGTTCTGACCTAATCGATCGCTGCCGGATTCCCGTTGAGAATGCTCTGCGCGATGCCAAGCTTGCCAAAGAAAACATCGACGAAGTGGTGATGGTGGGTGGTTCGACCCGCATTCCCGCTGTTTTAGAGATCGTGAAGCGCACCTTGGGCAAAGATCCTAACCAGACGGTGAACCCGGATGAAGTGGTCGCTGTGGGTGCAGCGATTCAGGCAGGCGTACTGGCAGGCGAAGTCAAGGACATTCTGCTATTGGATGTGACTCCTCTCTCCCTGGGTGTGGAAACTCTGGGTGGCGTGATGACCAAGATCATTCCGCGCAACACCACCATTCCCACCAAAAAGTCAGAGGTATTCTCCACCGCCGTCGATGGGCAGAGCAATGTGGAAATTCATGTCCTGCAAGGTGAGCGGGAACTGGCAAACGACAACAAGAGCCTGGGAACCTTCCGCCTGGATGGAATTCCTTCTGCTCCCCGGGGCGTGCCCCAAATCGAAGTTACTTTTGACATCGATGCCAATGGCATTCTGCAAGTGACCGCGAAGGATCGGGGCACGGGTAAGGAACAATCCATTAGCATTACCGGGGCTTCCACCTTGCCCAAAGATGAAGTGGAACGCATGGTGCAAGATGCCGAGCGCAATGCCAACGCTGATAAAGAGCGGCGCGAAAAGATCGATCTCAAGAACCAGGCAGATACCCTGTCGTATCAGGCAGAGAAGCAACTCAGTGAACTGGGTGACAAAGTGCCCGAAGCCGACAAGACCAAGGTTGAAGGCTTAATCAAGGATCTGCGGGAAGCCGGAGAAAAAGAAGACTTCGATCGCATCAAGTCTCTCACCACCGAACTTCAACAAGCCCTATACACGATCGGTAGCAATATCTATCAACAGGCTGGCGGAGCGGCTCCCGGTGCAGATCCAACCGATCCTGGTGCGGGCGCTCCCCCTCCTCCCGGTGCAGGTGGCGGTAGCTCTGATGACGACGTAATTGACGCAGATTTCACCGAATCTAAGTAGTCAATATCCAAGCGTCAATCAATCTCACTTCAAGACTCCATAACTAAACCCAAGGCTGATCGGCTTCGTCCCTCAGCCTTTTTTGTTTTCTTTTAAGCCATTAGAGAGAACGCCCTCCAGTGGGGATCTGCAAAAATTTGTCCAGTTCTAACTTGACTGAAAGGCTGAATGGTATGACTACAAAGATTATTTTGACGGAGAAAGATATTAAACGAGAGATCGAGGAGTACTTAATTAGCACGAATCAAGGCAAAGCGACATCAATTCGGCTGGAGCAGGGCAGCAAAGATGTTTCGGCTGATCCGAGAGAATATTCTGCTTTCTACGCAGAAGTTGAACTAGACATTGAGGCAGAAGCGGCTGAGGGATGACATTGAGAGCCATTCCCACCCAGTAATGTTGTATTGCTCAGAGGAAAAGGGCACTCTACGGGTTGGAGTCATGAGTCAGGGTAGCTATGCTGGCAAGGATCTGGAGTGCAGCGATCGTCGGGATTGATGCGGTAAAAGTTGGTGTTGAAGTAGACATTGCTGGCGGCTTACCCGGCATTGTGGTGGTGGGGTTGCCTTCCCAAGAAGTGCAAGAATCCAAGGAGCGGGTGAGAGCAGCGGTCAAAAATGCAGGTTTCCTGTTTCCCATGCGAAAAGTCGTCGTGAACCTGACACCCGCAGACCTGAGAAAAGAAGGACCGAGCTTTGATCTGCCTATCAGCATTGGCGTTTTGGCGGCTTCGGAGCAAGTGAACACCGATTTGCTGGATGAGTTGCTGTTTCTGGGAGAACTGTCCCTGGATGGGAGCCTGCGCTCAATCGCGGGAGTGTTGGCGATCGCCGCCGCCGCCAAGCGCATGGGCATGAGAGGGCTTGTCGTTCCGGCGGACAATGTGCAAGAAGCGGCGGTGGTCAAAGGGCTGCAAGTCTTTGGTTTCAAGCATTTGAGTGAAGTGGGAGAGTTTTTAGCGGCTCCAGAACAAACCCTGCCTGCTGCGGTAAACGGTTTTGAGCAATTGGAGCGATCGCGCTTTGCCGGACCCGACTTGCGCGACGTAAAAGGACAGGCACACGCCCGCCGAGCGCTGGAAATTGCCGCTGCCGGTGGGCACAACATTGTATTCGTAGGACCACCTGGATCCGGGAAAACCATGCTGGCGCGGCGATTACCCTCCGTATTACCACCGCTTAGTTTTGAAGAGGCACTAGAGGTCACTCAAATTCACTCGGTTGCAGGCTTGCTGAAAGACAAAGGCTCCCTCGTCACTGCACGCCCCTTTCGCAGCCCGCACCACTCGGCATCCGGTCCTTCGCTGGTGGGTGGTGGCAGTTTCCCCCGTCCGGGTGAAATTTCTCTCGCCCACCGAGGAGTCTTATTTCTAGACGAATTGACCGAGTTTAAGCGCGATGTGCTGGAATTTCTGCGCCAACCTTTGGAGGATGGTTACGTTAGCATTTCTCGCACGCGCCAATCAGTTTCGTTTCCGGCTCAATTCACTCTAGTTGCCAGCACCAATCCCTGTCCCTGTGGTTTTTATGGAGACACAGTTCAACCCTGCACCTGCACGCCGCGATCGCGAGAGCAATATTGGGCGCGGTTATCTGGTCCGTTAATGGACAGAATTGACCTGCAAATTGCGGTGAATCGGTTGAAGCCAGAGGAAGTTACCCAACAGCCCACAGGGGAAGCCTCGGAAGCGGTGCGAGAACGGGTGCAGGCGGCACGCGATCGCGCCTATGCTCGGTTTAGTGGCACGGCGCTGCGGTGTAATGCTGAAATGCAGGCAAACCATTTACGCCAATGGGGCAAGTTGGATGATGCCGGACGTAATTTGCTGGAAGCAGCTATTCGCAAGTTGGGCTTATCCGTCAGAGCTAGCGATCGCATCCTCAAAGTCGCCCGCACGATCGCTGATTTAGCAGGGGATGAAACCTTGCAACCCCAACACGTTGCCGAAGCAATTCAGTACCGCACCATCGATCGGATGCAATAGCCACCCTCCTGGAGTCCAGCGCCAGAAATCTCTTCAAAAATAGCAGTAGTATAAAAGTACGTTGTTCTGGCATTGCCTATGACCTCGCAACAACTTTTGGATACGGAAGGGTCGGATGAAATTGTTACAGAGCTTGACATCAGCCATCTGGTGATTGAGGACGATACCCCCTTGGATAATTTTCAGTCGGAAGTTCAGCAAAGATTGCTCGTAGAGCCGCTTTACAGTGCTAAAGCCCTGCCTGCACCATTCCTGGCTGCGGCTAACGTGGGATTGTTTTACAAGCTCAAAGGCGATCCCGTTGTGCCCGACGTGTTCTTGAGTTTAGGGGTACAACGAGCCGAAGATTTTTCGGAGCGGCGCAATCGGTCTTATTTTGTGTGGGAATTTGGCAAGGTGCCAGAGGTTTGTATTGAAATCGTTTCCAATCAGGAAGGCAACGAAGTCAGCTTGAGCAAAAAAGGGCAGCAAGACGGCAAAACCCACTCCAAAAAAGACATCTACGCTCAAATTTTGGTGCCTTACTACGTGGTGTTTGATCCTCTCCAGCAAGTTCAGGGCAAAGATGACATGAATGGAGCCATCTTACGAGTTTGGACGATCGCTGCTGGGCGCTACACCGAACTCACTCCTCCAGCGGGAATCCAACAAGCAGGGCAGTCCGTTTGGTTGGAAACCGTTGGACTGGGACTGATGCTCTGGGAAGGGAAATTTGAAGAAGCCGTGACAAGGCTCTGGTTGCGCTGGTGCGATCGCGATGGACAGCCCATTCCCACCGGAGCCGAAGGACAGGAACAGGAACGGCAACGAGCCGAAGCCGAGCGGCAACGGGCAGAAGTAGAACGGCAACGAGCAGAAGCAGAACGGCAACGAGCCGAACGCCTTGCCGCCCAACTGCGATCGCTCGGCATTGATCCGGACGACGGGCAGAGCGCAGCCAACTCCTAATCCTTAATCCCCAATCCCTAATCCCCAGCCCCATCTCCTACAGCCTTCACTACCCGTCCAGGATTTTCTGCCACCCAGCCAAGATTGGAGCGCGATCGCACTTCAAAATGGAGATGAGGTTCTTTGGAACTGGGGCGACCCGATGCACCCACCGTGCCGATCGTTTGCCCCTGACTCACTCGTTGCCCCACTTTGACTTGAATGTTTTGCAACTGGGCATAGCGCGTTTGCAATCCCTCGGCATGGTTAATGACGACCAGGTTGCCGTAGATTCCTTGCTGTCCGGCAAAGGCGATCGTTCCATTGCCCACTGCCAGCACGGGAGTTCCCAGGGTTGCTGCCAAATCCACGCCGCTATGAAACGCCACCTGACTCGTTCCCGGTTGTACCTGATAGCCGTAACCCAGCAGCACTTGAGGCGAAGTTGAACCGAGGGGAGATCCGGTCAAAAGCTGACTTGCCTGCCGGGGGGGAGGCTGATTAGACGGGGCGATCGGCGACCAGTTCACCCCAGGCACAAACACGACTGTCGGCGACTGCTGGCAACCATTCACCTCAAACAACACATCCGGACGCACTTTGTAAATCTTTGCCACCTCACGCCAGGTTTGTCCGCGTGGAACTTCAGCTCGAATCCCATTAAACGGTGGAATTAAAACCTGGCTACCAACCGATGCCCTACCACCACGTAAACCGGGGTTAAACCCCATCAACGTGGCAGGTAAAAGATTATATCTGCGGGCAATGCTATCCAGGGTTTCACCCGATGCAACGGTATGGCGAGTGACCCGTGAGAGGGCTGGAGCTTGACAAACCTGAGCTAACAATTGCCTCGGCATAGCTCGTGAAAATGCAGGGACTTGTGGAACTGCGCTCCAAGCAGGAAGTGGAGCAAAGCAGCCGAGCATCAATGAAACTAACCAACAACGCTGCATAGGCAAATCATCGGGTGAAGCAAAAGCAAAACGGTTCATCTAGTCTACTCTTTGTCGCTTAAACCTGACTTTTTACGCCTGGCTTTCAGGACAAACCTGTTCTGATTTTTCTGGTTCTCGCTACAGTAAGGTTAGGCTACCTGAATATTTTCCATCTTGGGCGTATGAATCTGTCGTTTAAGCAATTGGCGATCTACACTTCCTTACTTGCAGTGGGTAGTGGTGCAGGCATTATGGGTAGTCAATATTGGTTGAAGCCGCAGCCAGATCATGCACTCTTGGAGGAGCCAAGGACGATCGCGCAGCCTTTAGCCAGTGGCACAAAATCATCGATCGCCGTTGCCCTTCCTCCCACCAATCCCAACTTCATCGCTCAAGCCGTGGGACGAGTCGGTGCGGCAGTGGTTCGGATCGATTCAGCCCGCAAAGTTTCCAGCGACTTACCGGATGCCTTCAAAAATCCTTTTTTCCGCCGCTTTTTTGGCAATGATGCTCCAGTGGAACGGGAACGAGTGGAGCGGGGCACCGGGTCGGGGTTTATTTTGACAGCAGATGGACGAATTCTGACGAATGCCCATGTGGTGTCTGGAACCGATACGGTGGAAGTGACGCTGAAGGATGGGCGCACCTTTGAAGGACGGGTTGTGGGTTCGGATTCGGTGACGGATGTGGCAGTGGTCAAAATTGATGCCAAACAGTTACCCGTGGTAAAAATGGGCACGTCCGAAAACTTAGTGCCGGGACAATGGGCGATCGCGATCGGCAATCCGTTAGGACTCGATAATACCGTCACCGCTGGAATCATTAGTGCGATCGGGCGTTCCAGCACTCAGGTTGGTGTACCGGACAAGCGCGTTAGCTTCATTCAAACCGATGCTGCCATTAATCCTGGCAATTCGGGTGGACCTTTACTCAACGATCGCGGTGAAGTGATTGGAGTCAATACAGCGATTCGGGCAGATGCTCAAGGCTTGGGCTTCGCAATTCCGATCGAAACAGCGCAACGCATTGCGAATCAACTATTTAGTAAGGGCAAAGCCGACCATCCCTATCTAGGCGTGCAAATGGTGGACTTGACTCCCTCAATTCGCAAAGAAATCAACGAAAATCAAGACTTTAAACTCAAGATCAATCAGGATGAAGGCGTGCTGATTGTTCGCGTGATGGAAAACTCTCCTGCGGCGCGGGCAGGCATTCAACAAGGCGACATTATTCAAAAAGTATCTGGACAATCGGTGAGAACAGCCGGAGATGTTCAGGCTTTGGTGGAAGCCAGCCGCATTGGAGAGACGCTAAACCTGGAAATCATCCGAAATGGTCAACTTCGACAAATTCAAATTAAACCGGGTGCGTTTCCCACTGAAAAATGAGCTGAGCGCTAAACCACGTTAGACAAATTACTCGTCTGCGGAATCGTTGAGCGAGAGGGAGTTGGTGAGAATGTCTTCCATGTGCATCCGTTGCTCCATCTGCCGCAAAAAGTAACCCGTCATCATGGCGGAAACCAGCAAGTTTGCCAGATTATCGCGATCGGTGGTGATTTTTACGTTGAACGCCTCAGATGGAAGCATTCCAACCAAACCCTGGACATTGTGAGTAATGATTTGCTTAACATCTGCACTGACGGACTTTGCCACCTGAGCTAAGACTTCGGGCGACTGAAGCTGAAGGTACTTCAACAACGAATTAACGTCTTCCTCTTCAGTATCAGAATTCAAAAAATTAGCGCTGTCAGAGTTAAAAAGCATTGGCAATCCGATAAGGGTATTTGACTATTTTGACACTTTAATTTCTAAGTTGTCTCAGTATAGGCGGAATAGAGCATGGGTGGGTGACAGAGCGGTGGATGAGG
>JANRIN010000300.1:0-2527 GCA_033764965.1 Leptolyngbyaceae cyanobacterium bins.302
CTAATTCCCCTGCTATTTGTGCATGAACAACGGGGACAATCCTTCCACCAACTGATGCGAACCCTGTTTCCGGGTCAAAAGTCAGCCAGGGCTGCGTCCGATCAAGCAGCTCAGTAGTCAGTTCGCTTGTTTCTTCTTCCCCCTTCCACCTTCCGCCTTCCTTGAGGATCCGTCACAATGAGGGCATGAACGACATCAACTATCTCCGAATCAGCCTCATCGATCGCTGCAACTTTCAGTGCCAGTACTGTATGCCAGAGGGCACGGATTTGGACTATGCCTTGCAGCGAAATTTGTTGACGCACGATGAACTGCTGACCCTGGTGCGAGATGTATTTATACCAGTCGGGTTTTCGCGGTTTCGGCTAACGGGAGGAGAACCGCTGCTGCGTCCGGGGGTGGTGGAACTGGTGCAAGCGATCGCCAGCCTGCCTGACACTCAAGACCTGGCGATGACGACGAATGCGTTCATGCTGGCAGGAATGGCTCAGGACTTGTATGACGCAGGTTTGAGGCGGATTAACATCAGTCTGGATTCGTTGCAGCCAGAAGTGTTTGATCAAATTATCGGCAACCGGGGTCGGTCTCGCTGGCAACAGGTGTGGGCGGGAATTCAAGTAGCGCATCAGGTTGGGTTCAATCCGCTCAAGCTGAATGTGGTTGTGATTCCAGGGGTCAACGATGGAGAAGTGCTGGATCTGGCAGCCCTGAGCCTTGAGCGAGAATGGCACGTTCGGTTTATTGAGTTTATGCCGATCGGCAATGATCACCTGTTTCACGATCGCGGTTGGGTTGATTCGGAAGCGTTACGCCAACGCATTCGCGATCGTTGGGGACTGACGGATGGACAAATTCGGGGCAACGGTCCGGCAGACGTTTTTCAAATTCCAGGCGCAAAAGGAACCTTAGGATTTATTAGCCAAATGTCTGAATGTTTTTGCGATCGCTGCAATCGAATGCGCTTGTCGGCAGACGGCTGGCTGCGTCCCTGTCTGTTGAACGAGGTAGGGCAGATTGATTTGCGAACTCAGTTGCGATCGGGGGTGCCTTTACCCAAATTGCGGCAACAAGTTCGCGACTTGATCCAGCTCAAACCGGAGATTAACTATAAAGAGCGGAGTTCTGGTACAGCAGGGCGCTATTCCCGCACCATGTCCCAAATTGGTGGGTAAGAGATTTAGATTTAAATGAGACGAAAATAAACCAGGGTCGCTAAACCAGAAGCCAAAGCGATGACGGGCAAATCCACCTCCGGTTGCCAGAGGCGCAGACGGGCATAGCAAATCGCTTGAAATGGGTAAAGCAGCCATCCACTCGCCGCCACTCCAATCATCACTCCCGCCTCACCACCAAGCCAGTGCCCCACAAAAATACAGGCGAATTGGATTACCGTTTGCACACCCATCAATGCCGTCATCACGAAGGTTTTTCCCTGCGCCAGAAGCACGTTGCCATAGGTAGTTCCAGGTGTTGCCACCATACTACCCAAAGCCAGAATTTGCAGAATCCACCCCGCATCGGCGTATCGTGGGTCGTACATGATGCCAATTAAGGGCTTGCCAAACGCGATGAAAATAACACAGATACATACTGTGATGATATTCAGCACTTTACGAGAGCGCTTCAATACGGGATACAAGCGCTCTGGACGATCGCGCACTAATTCAGAATAGGAAGGGAAAAGAACTCGCGACCCCAGCGTGCTGACGATTTCAGTCGCCAGCCGAGATAAACTTTGAGAGACTGAAAATATGCCAAAGAACGCAACCCCCAACAGGCGAGGAACAATCAGGTTTGAGGCATTCATGGCAAAGAAGGTGAGCAGGGTACTCAAAAATATCCAGCGCCCAAAAGATGATATTTCCGCCAGAGCCGTTTTATCCCATTCAAAGTGGTTTTTCTCACCTTCTAAACAGAGATGGCTCAGTGCTAAACGAGTCAGAGAACTACTGAGAGAACCCATTGCCAGTGCCCAAATTGCTAAATCTTTAGGGGCATTGAAGTACTTAGCGAGTATGGCAAGCACCAGCATCACCACAACTCCCACTGTTTGCATAGTCAGATCTAGCGTAGTAATGCGTCGTAGATCGAGTTTGCGGTTGGAGGTTGTCCACTTGGTTGAAACAAATCCTTCAATGATTGAACTTGCGCCAACCACTGGTAAGAGTGCCATTAGGATTGGCTCTTTATAGAACTGGGAGACCGGAAAGGCGATCAAACACGCACCAGCCCACAGGGCAAACCCTCGAACAATATTAAGAGTCCAGGCAGTATTGAGAAATTTAGGGTCGTCTCCCCGCTTGTTTTGAATAATGCTTTGCTGCACGCCAAAGTCCGATAGCATATGCAAGCCAGTAATAAATGTAAAAACTAGCGCCATCAAACCAAATGCCTCTGGAAAAAGAAGGCGGGTCAGCAACAAATTGCTGCCTAAGCGAATAATTTGGTTGGCAGTATGTCCACCGATCGTCCAGGCTGATCCCCGAATCACCCGTTGCAGCAGTGATGGTTTCTGCTCAATTGGGGG
>JANRIN010000312.1:0-64761 GCA_033764965.1 Leptolyngbyaceae cyanobacterium bins.302
CTAATGTAACAATATTAAGGCTTTATGTCTCCCCACTTAGCGGAACCAGTGCCAAGTTGTCCATTCATGTTGATGAAGTTGAGGTTTTTAATGCTAACCGCTCAACGCTTGCTATTTCGCTTAGACCAGACCCACCTGACATCTCTGGCAGAGTTGCATCAAAGTACTTTTCAATCTGCCAGTCCCTTTCCTCATATCGTGATTGATGATTTTCTGCCGGAATCGATTCTAGATGAAGTTCTCAAAGAGTTTCCCAATCCTAAGGAAATTGAGTGGCAATCATTTAAAAATCCAGCCGAGCGCAAACTGGCATCTTGTGAAGAACAAATGATGGGAGATGCAACAGCATTGTTGCTGCACCAACTAAATTCCTCCACTTTTGTAACCTTCTTAGAAAGCTTAACTGGAATTCAAGGTATCCTGCCTGATCCTCATTTTGAAGGGGGTGGACTGCATCAAATTGAGCGGGGTGGTTATCTAAAAATTCATGTGGATTTTAACTGGCATAGTCGGTTGAAGCTCGATCGCCGTTTGAACCTAATCCTATTTTTAAATCGCAACTGGCAAGAGGAATACGGGGGGCACCTAGAACTATGGGATCGAGAGATGACCCATTGCCACAAGCGCATTTTGCCTGTTTTTAATCGGTGCGTCATTTTTAACACCAATGATTACTCCTATCATGGGCACCCCGATCCATTGACCTGCCCAGAAGGGATGACGCGAAAATCCCTGGCATTGTATTACTACAGCAATGGTCGCCCTGCCCATGAGTTAAAAGAAGGCAAAGGCTATCACTCTACAGTCTTTCGCTCCCGGACAGCGGATGAAGTTGTTTCTACAGAGCCACCAAGCCAAAGTTTGGTCGGAAAAATTTTGACAAAACTGGGTCGCTAAATCCCCAGTTTTTTACTTACCAAGATTGCGCTTCAATTGCTCCAGTTCTTCTTCCGCTTCCCAGCGTTGAAATTGTTTTTCTAGTTGAGCCGCAGATGGAGAACTGGGGTTGGGACTGGGTTGATTCCAGCTCGTATCTGAGGCTTGAGTCGATGGGCGGGTGGCTTGAGCTTGAGAGACTTGTGCCTGTACTTCTTTGCGGCGTTGTTGAATTTTTTGCTGTAACTCCTGGGTTTGCTGAATACGTTCCTTCAGCATTTCCATCTGTCCCCATTTTTGATTGCCCTGACGCAGCAAGGAGGCTTCATACTCCTGAGCGGGCTGGGCGAGATCAAGCCGTCCTTTTGCCTGGGCTTTTTCAATCCGAGCGTGCCAGACTTGAATATCCTGGGCGATCGCTAAAATCTCATCCTGCAACTGGCGTTCATTCATCTTTAACTCGGTCATCAGCTTGAGGGTTTCTTCCTCTTGCTCCCGCAGCTTTTCTTCGATCGCCATCAATTCCAAATGGGGATTAGCCCGCAGATATTCATCCAGCCGATCCTCCAGAAACTTGCTGAAGTCGTCAAAAATCCCCATGATGCCTCGCTCCCAACTGCCAATCCCTAAAAATTATTGCCAACAAACAGCGATCGCACGTCTCCATTGCGGCGGATGATTGCCTGGTTTTTCGTCACTTCCACCAGTGTCCAGCCAGAAGAGCCGATACTTTCCCCCATTTCGTAGCGTTGTGTAATCCCATTGATTTCAAACAAAGCCACCGAATTATTCCCTTGATCTAACACACCCACCAATTTACGGCTAACTCCTGTGGGTGTCGATGCTGCCACTCCGGGCGATCCTTTAGTTGATCCAGGAACACCTGGCTTCGGCACATTTGGTAAAGGCGAGACGGGAGTTCCCGGCGGGTAGAGGTTGGGCGGCAACTGATACACCGGAACATAAACTCGTCCTGATCCCGTTGCTGGTTGATTGGATACCGGGGCGGGGATGCCCGTTTTCGGAATCACCACAGTTGGCATTCCAGCATGGCTGGCGGCGTTGGTTGCAGTTGCTCCAGTGGCGATCGCGGATTGGTCTTGCTGTTGGATATTTTGCAGAGACTTTTGAAGATAGGCAGCAAAGTGTTGATTGCCAACTGAATCGGCTGAGGCAGAGTCGGGGGTGGGGGGGACGATCGCGCTGGGTTGGCGCTGTCTGCCATCTTGATACAACCACCACAGTCCTAAAGCGGTTCCAACCGAGAGGCAACTGATTGCCATTAAAAGGTAGTTGATTTTTTTGGGGGTAGATGGCGGCGCAGTAGTGAGGATATCTGCATCAGGCATCAGGGCATCGGGCAGGGGGGTAGCCAAACTATGCTCGTTGAATGCGCTCAACGATCGCAACTCTAAATTTGCTAACCGTGGGACCAGGGGCATTCCTGGTTGAGATGGTTCTTGCACTTCGGTTTCAGGAAAAGGTTGCAATCCTCCCGCGGTAGCGGTTTCTGCTGTGGCGATCGGGGTTTGGGCGATTGGTTCTGCCAGGTTGGATGGCTTCACATCCAGGAGTTGTTCAACGTCCTGGAATAAATCGTCCATTAACCGTTCTGCGTAGGTATTGGCAGAAAACTGCTGCGCTTCTGGCGATCGGGTCGGCGGGGAGGGATTCGTCTCCTCAGCCGTGGAGGCGGAAAGGACGGAATCGGTACTGGTGTCCTGGAGCATAGGGCAATCTAGGGGCAAAGGTTCAATAGCACGACAGCAGTATAGAAGATGAATTCAATTTGGGAGCAATTTTTTGGGTTGAAGAAGGCTGGAATGGAACAACTTCGGTAGATGCGCTGCAACTGCTGCGGTGCAGAATGCTCCAATGTACCAAAGGGATCTCAAATCGCGTACATTTTCTGCAAAAGTTCACATCACCGCCCTAAGATTGGAGCAACAAGGGAACTTAACCAGCCATGCAGCCCCAATTTCCAGGAATAAATCCCTATCTCGAAAATCCTGCCCTATGGACAGAGGTTCATTTTGGATTGATTGCAGTGCTGGCACGATCGTTCAACCCCCAAATCACACCTAAATATCAAGCCGCTGTAGAAAAAAGGGTTTATGCAGATGCCCTACTGATTAGCATTCCTGATGTCACGGTCTTTCAACCGGGAGGAGAAAACAGCTTACCTGAAACAAGCCAGTCTAGGGTTGCGACTGAAACCCTACCGAAACCTATAACGGTCAATGTTCCGATGTTTGAAGAGGTGCAGGAGCCATACCTGGAAATTCGAGAGGTTGGTCGTCGTCGGGTTGTGACTGTTCTGGAAGTGCTATCGCCTAACAATAAGCGCTCTGGGGAAGGTCGGGTGCAGTACGATAGCAAGCGCCAAAAAATTCTCAACAGTTCTACCCATCTGGTGGAAATTGACTTGCTGCGATCGGGGGAACCCAAACTCGTTGCGGGTGGCATTTCGTCCAATTACCGGATTTTGATCCGCCGCAGTCCATCTCGTCCTGCGGCGGATCTTTATGCCTTCCATTTGCGTGAGAGATCCCACGCTTCACTTTACCGCTACAGGCGAACGGCGTGGAACCCATCATGGATTTGAATTGGGCACTGGCTCAAGTGTACGAAGAGGCAGCACTGGAGTTCGCGATCGACTACGCCCAGCCACCCGTTCCCCCCATCAACCCAGCAGATTTTGAATGGATTCAAGGGCTACCGTCCGGCGATCGTGTCTGAAACCAGACCATAATCGACGGTTAGAGTTTTGACGCGGTAGGTGTTCACAAAGTCAGCAACACTATCAATACCTGACTGACTCAACACGCCCAGGCACCCAATTGTGCCCGAACCTCCCTCAAGATGGCGATCGGCATCGCGATGAATCCCAATGCCGCTACGAGCCGTGGAAAACAAAGGAGTAATGGGGATGAAGGTGTCGCCCATCGCATAGGGCAACCCTCCATTGCGATCGACCGCTCCCACGCGGTACACTCCTTGAGGCAGGGGTTCGCGTGACCCCGCTTTCGAGTCTCGTCCCAAGCGAAACCGCTGCACACCGGGCTTACCAGATACTGCTTGTATCCGTTGCACTAACTTGCCATCTACGAACAAATCTAAGTGCAGAACACGTTCTCCAGTTGAGGTGAATTTGGTGGTTGGGGTGAGGCGCATTGTCGCTGCTTTCGGGGCAACCCAACCGACTTTGGGCGAGATGGGGGTTTGGGCATAGGTCGCTGTCATTCCAGCATTTATAGCGGTCAAGATTGCCAAAACAGACGCGATCGCAACAGATTTCCGTTTCATTCCTCGAAAAACTCCATGAAAGTATAGCTTTGGTCAGAACGCTTAAGACAAGGAAAAGCTGCAAAGCCAATGCTGGATAGGCGTTCTGGCTTGCCGTCACCACGTCACATCAGATCGCACAGGGCTACGGCAATATCCACCTGAACAGGTCAGGCAGGGGTTAACAGTATTGAGTGGTAGGTCAGTTTGTCCGGGTTTTCATCCCGCCGGATGCCCCGATCGCTGTTGCCTTAGCGCAACAAACCCTGATTTGCTAAAACTTGCGGTTGTTGAGATGAACATTGCTGTTCTTAAGCAACCGTGATGGTAACTACATCAGCCCAGGATTCGTTTCCGCAGATTGTCGAACAGCGAACCCCCGGTACTGTAAAGTTGACGGTATGTATGACGAAGATGATGAGCTAACCCTATTCAGCGACGACGACCTGGAAAGCCCTCTGGATAAGTTGGATCCCGTAGATGATCCAGCCGATAAGCCGAATCCGGAGGCGATGTTGGCATTGCTGGAGTCAGCCGACACAAATCAACGAATGCTGGCAGCTAGGGCTTTTTGTGAGTTGCAAGACGATCGAGCAATTCCCCATCTGATTCGCCTGCTCAAAGATGGGTGCCCTCTGGTGCGAGTTAGTGCGGCGTATGGACTGGGTCGCAACCCCAGCCAGGATGCGGTGGAAGCTTTAATTCAGCAATACACTAGCGATTGGAATGGTTATGTTCGTAAAGGCGTGGTGTGGGCATTGGGAAATTGCCGCGATCGTCGCAGTTTAGCCACCCTGCTTGATGCCCTGAAAACAGATATTTCTGCGGTGCGGCTTTGGGCAGCGAGTTCCCTGGCGCAAATGGCATCGGTTGGGTACGAGTCTGTGATTGCCGCGATTCCACCCTTAATTGAAGCGATGCGAAAAGATCCGGTGTCCGCTGTCCGGAGTAATTGTGCCTGGTCGGTTGGGTTACTTTGCCGCGAGTTGCCCTCCAATGTGGTGTACGCTACTGCGATCGATGCGCTGCTGGAGACGATCGTGGAAGACGAGGATTTAGGCGTGCGGGAAGATGCTAGAGGGGCATTGCTGCGGGTCGGCGATCCGCGAGGGCTACAACTGATCGAGGATCTGGAACAGGAAGGGTTTTTGTAGCTGGCACTGATGAGTGAACTTGCAGTAAATGATACCCGTCTAAAGCTACGGTTTGCAGTCCGATGACTTGAAGGGATGAGTATAATCTCTGATGGTTAGTTGCATCGCAATAGGGTTGAATTCATGGCTCGCTCCTCTCGTTCTGCTCGTGTAATTGGTGCCTGGGTTGATGTTTTGGCGATCGCTGCCTGGGGAATTTTATTCCTCAACTATTGGCTGACAGGCAAGCTGTATTTGCTGATTCATCCCAACTATATGGGGTTGACGGTTGCCGCTGGAGTCAGTCTGCTGTTTCTGGCAGGATGGCGTGCCCTGGCGATCGTTCGTCGCTCCAAACGGCGCACCTCCAACAACGATGTTCCCCACATGACGCTTTTGCCCACAGGCTGGAGTAGCACTCTGCTGTTAGCAACGGCAATTCTGGGTTTACTGATCACGCCACGAGCGTTTGCCAGCCAAACGGCAATTCAACGAGGCGTAAAGGACGGTCCAACCCTAACGCGGGTTAAACCTCAAGCCTTTCGAGCCTCCTCCAATTCAGAAGACAAATCCATTATTGATTGGGTCAGGACGCTCACCGTTTATCCAGAACCAGATGCTTACACAGGACAAAAAGCCAAAGTGCAGGGCTTTGTGATTCATCCCAACGATATGCCCAGCCAGTACTTTTTAATTTCCCGCTTCATTTTGACCTGCTGCGCGGCGGATGCTTACCCAGTCAGTCTTGCAGTCAAGTTGCCAGAGTCACGGGACAAATATAAACCGGATACCTGGCTGGAGGTGGAAGGAAAAATGATCACGGAAACCCTGGCGGGCAAGCGCTTACTCGTGATTCAGGCAGCGGCAATTAAGCCGATCGAGGAACCCAAAAATCCTTACGACTATTAAGTTCGCTCAGTTGGGTGAATCTTTCAGACCAACCTTCACGCCAGAATCAAAACGTTTGAACCTCATTTGTTCAGTATGCTTTTAGAGACAGTTTGAAGCGCAGCTTTCATTCTCAAGACAGAGGATAATCATTTTGCAAATCAAACTGTAACCCGCTATTCTGCTAGAGGTTATTTCCCCAAGGCATTCAGCGGAGAATATGTTGTCAGAGGAGTGGTAGGTACGCATGAGACTGTCTCACCAGTTTATTGGTCTTAGTATCGGAGTATTTGTGGCGTTGGGACAGGCAACCCCTAGCATGGCTCAACCGAATCAGGAAACGAATCAGGAAACGAATCAGGAAACAACGCCAGAGCAGGAAAGTTCTTCTAAGGTTCAATCGGCTCAAACTGAATCTCCCCAAGCAGAAGCACCTAAAGCAACACAAGCTCCTGACGCAGAAATATCAGAACTTCAATCCGCCCAAACCAAAGTATCGGAACCCAATACAATCCCTGAGAAGCCATCCACAGCGGTAGCGCCGTCCCAGGCAGCGGACGTGCCTGAAGCAGAACCTGCTAAACCAACTGCGATCGCCCCTTCAACTGCCAAACCTGGCTTGATCAAACCTTCCAGCAAAGCAAAACCGGGTCGTGCCAAACCCGCCCCCAAGCCAATTTTGGCAAAACCGATTAATCTGAAGGATTTCAAAAAAGCCCAGAATCCTCCTGCTACCCCTCCAGTCGCTCCCTTCACTCCGGGCAGTGAAGCTCCCCCTCCTGCCACTCCTGCGAGTAGCACCTCTACTCCCACCACTCCAGCTTCATTGGATGGCATCACCACTTCACAACCGATCGGTCCCGCGAAGCAAGGAGCCGCACCCGATTACCTCAACTCCAACCCCAATCCGCTCACAATTCCCACTCGTCCTGAAGATGTGCGATTACGCGGAATTCAACCGATTACGCTGCAACAGGCACTAGAACTCGCCAAGCGCAACAATCGAGACTTACAAGTTTCCGTCCTGCAATTGGAACGCAGCCGTGCGGCCCTGCGGGAAGCCGAAGCCGCCCTTTACCCAACCCTGGGAACGCAAGCCACCATTACCCAGAGCCAATCGGCATCGGGGCAGCTTTCGGAGGAAGGCGCAAACCAGGCACAGCAGGCACTCCCCAGAAGTTTACGCAGCGGCAATGATAGCGATCGCGACAACTTGTCCCTGAATGGAGCGGTTAACTTAAGCTACGACGTGTTCACCTCAGGACGACGACCCGCGCAGATTCGCGCCGCACGCCAGCAAGCTCGCTCAGACCAGCTTCAGGTCGAAATCACTGAGCAACAAATTCGCCTGGATGTGTCGAATGCGTACTATAACCTCCAGGAAGCGGATGAAGCGGTGCGAATTCAACAGTCAGCCGTGCGAAATGCTGAGGCAAGCTTGCGAGATACCCAGGCGCTAGAACGGGCAGGCTTGGGAACTCGATTTGATGTGCTACGGGCGCAGGTGCAGCTTGCCAACACGCAACAGGATCTCACCAACGCCCTGGCAACCCAACGCACCCGTCGCCGAGAATTAGTGCAAATTCTGGCAGTTCCCGTTTACATTGACCTGGCAGCAGCCGATCCGGTGGCAATTGCTGGGAGTTGGAACTTGACCCTACCGCAGACGATCGTCCTGGCAGTGAAAAATCGGGCGGAACTGGAACAACAACTGGCACAGCGAGAACTGGCAGAGCAGCAACGCAAAGCAGCCCTGGCAACGCTTGGACCAACGGTGACGTTACAAGTTCAATACAATGTGTTGAACAACTTGCGGGATACGTTGGGATTTGGTGATGGTTACAGTGTTTCCGCCGGAGTGAACTGGAACTTTTTTGACGGCGGAGCTGCCAGGGCACAAGCAAACCAGCAGGAAGCCAACAAGTCGATCGCGGAAGTTCGCTTTGCCCAAGCTCGTGAAAATGTGCAACTTCAAGTTGAAACCGCATTTTCTGATTTGCAAGCTACATTTTTAAACATTGGCACCAACCGTCAGGCAGTTGCCCAGGCGCGAGAAGCGCTGCGATTGGCTAGATTGCGATTTCAGGCGGGAGTTGGCACCCAAACCGAGGTGATTAATGCAGAAAATGACCTGACTAGAGCCGAAGGTAATTTAGTAACTGCCATCATTGGCTACAACCGTTCGCTTGCATCATTGCAGCGAGCCGTCACCAACCTGCCCATTCCCACCGGATCGACAACTCCCTCGTTGCCAGGTCCAGCGCCAACGCTTCCCCCGGTGCAGCTATAAGAGATTGTGCCCGTCCGTGGGTTGTTTCCGTCCTCGTTTACCAGTTTCCATCCCTAAATCTCGCCATGAATCGACCTCTCCCATCCTCCACCCCGTTAATCAGCACCCTCCAGCGATCGCTGCTGGTGTCTGGTATGACATTCGCAAGTGTTCTGGGCATCACTGCTGGAACGCTCACCGCCCAAACATCGGACTCCATTGATAGCTCCATGCCGCTGGAATCCGCTCCCGTTGAACAACCCCCCGCTGCTGTGCCAGAACCAACCTATATCCCAGCACCCGTTGAAGTGATTCCGGCTCCCGTTCCCAATGAGTCTTACATCGACTCCACCAGTTACGGCATTGGTGCCACAGAGCGAACTCCAGATGTTGTGCCTTCCGTGGGAGGGGGACGTGGTTTCTCCGCCGAAGCTCCTTCTGTGCCGATGGGCGCGATCGCGGCTCCCAGCGTCATGGGCTTCAGTGATGCGATCGGTTCTACGCCGTCCCTCAAGGATTTCTACCGCCGTACCCTGCGCCCTCCCGGACGACTGGGCAACGGCAACATCCGCCTCGTTTTTCCCCTATCAGTTCCCGCTCCTATTACCTCTCTGTTTGGCTGGCGTGTCCATCCCATCTTTGGCACGCCCCGGTTTCACTCTGGTACTGACATCGGCGCACCGATCGGTACTCCCGTCCTGGCTGCCTACGCGGGACAAGTAGTGATGGCTGATTTTCTGGGCGGGTACGGGCTTGCGGTTGCCCTCGACCACAACAAAGGAAAACAGCAAACTCTGTACG
Source organism: Leptolyngbyaceae cyanobacterium bins.302 (assembly GCA_033764965.1). Classification (GTDB taxonomy): domain Bacteria; phylum Cyanobacteriota; class Cyanobacteriia; order Leptolyngbyales; family Leptolyngbyaceae; genus JSC-12. Next base: position 9,253 of record JANRIN010000312.1, read on the forward strand.
GGCACCTTTCCGAAGTGTTCGTCAAAGCCGGAGAAACCGTCAAACAGGGGGCAGTGATTGGGCGAGTCGGCAGTACCGGCAATTCCACCGGACCGCACCTCCACTTTGAGTACCGCGAACTGACTCCCGATGGTTGGGTGGCGATGGATGCCGGAGCGCAGTTGGAATATGCTCTGGCAGAGTTGATGAAATTTACCGAAGTTGCGGAAAAAGGGATCGCAGGCGCAACCGGGTTAAAGGTTTCCCAACGGAGCCAGATTGGGGTTTCTGGCGAAATTGCCTGGAACGATCGAGCCGTGCCTGCTCAACCAAACCCGTAATCAGCGTAAGAATTGCCACACTTTTCCAATTCAAGGCGTACCATTGAGCTACGCAATTGCCGATCGCGTTGCCTATGCTAAATCCCTGGTTAGTTATTGGAACGGTGGCGTTCGTTGCCAGTTTTATCTTGAGCCTGATCATGACCCGCGATCTGGGGGCGGCGTTGATTGCAGGCTCCTCTGCCATGGCGACTGGATTTGTCACGGCGGGGGCAGTCAACTGGCATCACAATCGGGCTGCGGATAGCCGGATTGCTGCCCTGAAACATCAAATTCGTCAGTTGCAACGTCGTCGTGCTGAGGAGCAGCAAGCGGTGATGGAACTGTCTGCTGAAAAAGAGCGGGTGGTGCTGTCGCTTAACTCCATGCAAGATGAACTACGTCAACGCCAGTTGCCCGGAACCAACCCCTACGCCAGACCCGCCCTCAGTTGGAATTTGGCAGACTCGGCAGAGTCCGAAGCACCCGTGGCGATCGCCGATAGTCGGTTAGACCTGCAATCCGAGTTTCATCCCGCCTCCCTGACCCAATTCATCACCGAAGCGGCTGCTACCAAGCAAAAAATTACCGCCACCCTGAATTATTTACAGAGTGAATTAAACCAACTCAATGCCCAGGTGCATGAACAGCGGCAACAGCGAGAACAGTTGAGCCAGGACATTCACCAACTGAACCAGCAGAAGCAACAGTTGACAGTCACCGCCAAAAACCTGACCCAGGAGGTGCAGGAATTAGAACACTGCCGCCATGAGTTGGATCGGTACGTGATACAGGTGGAAGCGAAGAAGCAAGAATTGGAGGCTGGCGCAAACCCTCTGCAAAAAGCGCTGAAGCAACTCCAAAGCCAGGTGACAGCGCTTCAGGGTGAATTGCGATCGCTGGAGGAACAAGTCACCATCAAGCGGCAAGAAAAAGCTGCCCTAGAGCAACCAAGCGATCGTTCCAAATCCTCCCCAATGGTTAAGCCTTCGCCCAATCCAGGACAAGCCTTAGAACGACAAAAAGCTGAGTTGGAGCAAGACCTTTCCCGGCTGAGACAGGAGCGGGAGCAGGCGATCGCCCTGCAACAACTCTTACCCCACCTGGAACGACAAAAATCTAGCCTTGAAACTGAACTGGCTAGTTTGCGCCAGCAGCAGACAGTCGCCAAAACATCTCAGGCAGACCTGAAACGCCTGGAGAACCAAAAGTCTCAGCTAGAGCAGGAGCTTGTGAGCTTGCGACAGCAGCAAACCCAGTTGAAATCGACGCAAGACCAGTTGCAAAAGTTAGAGAAGCAAATCCGCGATCGGCGGCAGGAAAAGGAATCGCTAGAGCGGCAAATTACCCAACTCCAGGCACAAAAAACAGCCCTCAGAAGTCAATCCCCTGCAACCAACGGCACGTTAATCAATGGAAGCACTGAACCTCGCGATCGCCAGCTCGAACTTTCCTCTTCCAACGGGCAAAATGGCAAAGTGAAACCGACTTTTGAACGTCCGGTTAGTCGTCCCCAGCCCCAATCAGAGGAAGAACCTCCAGACACAACTGAGCAAGAACTTTCCGAACTGTGGACAGAGTTTATGGTGCAGTTGCCGGAATACGAACTTCAGGCATTGAAAGCGATCGCCCACGACCCCAACCCCAATCCTGTGCTCAACCGCATCGCCGAAGACAACTTCACCACCCCTAGCGAATTAATTGACTCCATCAACCAACTCGCTGAAGAGATTGTGGGTGAAACGGTGATCAAAGCACGAGGTTCTGCGCCACCGATCGTGATGCGAGATCACCAGCGCACCATCAAAAAGCTGATTGAAACCTACGAATACTTGACCGAGTAAAGTAGAAAGGGGTACAGAATGGTTTCCAGTGCAGGCATTACAGAAAATTTGCAGAGTTTGAGTCAGTTGCAGCAACGCTGTGGATTGCGTCAGTCTGATAGCCCCAACTTTTTTTCAGAATGGACTCAAACCTTGCCTGAACTTCACCCCGCTCAACAAACGGGAGTAGAGCAAATCAAACACCGCTACGACTACCACCGAGTTGATGGACTGCTGCTTGAAGGCACAATCAACTTAATTGTGGTGTCTCCCCTGCTGGAATTGGCAGGATTTTTAGATCCACCGTTTCGGATTCGTGCGCCCTATGGAGTCGGGCTAGAACTGCAAGACTCAGAGGAGACAGTGCGGGGCTTTATCGATACTCTAGTGGTTCAGGAGCGACTGTGGATACTGGTTGTGGAATCGAAGAAGACCAGCATTTCCGTTCCTGCCGCATTGCCACAACTGTTGGGATATATGCTGGCAAGTTCCACCACAAATCCAGTATTTGGCATGGCAACCAATGGAGATGAATTTATTTTCTTGAAGTTAGTAGGCGGAGCCAATCCTTTGTACGATGTTTCCCGCACTTTTTCGCTTGTGCCGCGACGACACGAGTTAGGCACTGTTCTGCAAATCTTGCAACAGTTCGGTCAGATTGTGCTAAGACAATTATCTAATTAACCTGTTGTTAAGCAGAAATCATGAAAATCCAACTTCCGCCTGATTATCTAGCGTATGTAGCTTCTGGTGGAAGCGATGCCGCATTGACTAATGACGAACCGGGCTACTTTCAGCTTTGGGATCTTGGAGAAATCGAAAGCATAAACGCGGAGTATAAGGTTCCTGATTACGCTCCGGGTTATCTTGGCTTCGGAAGCGATGGTTGCGGAGAGATGCTAGCGTTCGATCGCACTGGCGCGGTTTTCAAAATCCCTTTCGTTGGAATGCATCCTGATGTCGCTGAGAATATAGCCGATTCCTGGCAAGAAATCGAAAAAAGGATTACAGATAATGAAGGAGCCTAACAAGGCAATGAAGCTACAGAGGTAAATGGCTCCCCTTTGGTGTTAGCTGCCGCGCTAAGAAATCGCCCTCACTTGTCTGCATGCTGACCAGTGAACTAGATTCGCCAGGGTAAAAGCGATCGCTCAAAATTTCGCTCAACGCATAAGGACAACCAACCGGGAAAATTTGTTCTGGCAAATCTGTTTCTCCCATTTTTAAAACTGGCGGCGGGAGAAGATCAGCGTGGCGATCGCCAGCAGCAGCACGATATACAGCACCGCATAGAGGGCATTTTGCAGGAGAATATCCGGACTGGGAAGCAACCCGTAAACTGCCTGATTTTTCAGATCCAGGCGGGAAAGGTCGGGCAATACTAAATAAAGATTGCGAGTGATGGCTTCCACCGTAGGGTTTTTACTCTGGGCACCCAAAACCACCAGATTGGCGCTGAAACTTCCCATCAAAAATACGGTGAAAGTCAGCAGCGTTGCCAACAAGGAACTGGTAAACACTCCAAACGCGATCGCCACCGCCGTCATCAGCGACAGTAGCAACCACAAAAACACCGACGACACCAAAATGCTGGCTGCCGGAAAAGCGATTTTATTCACCGCCAAAATTGCCATGTAAATTGCGGTCATGGCAGCAACGAGCACTGCTAACACGCCCGATAAGCCCCAATGTTTCCCCACAATAAACTCAATGCGGCTAATCGGCTTGGCAATCATCACCAACACCGTGCGCTTTTCAATCTCCTTATTCACCAACCCTGTGCCCACAAATACCGCCACCACCAAGCCTAGCAGTGTCATGGCAGCCAAACCCACATCCCGGGTGATCTTGTCTTCGGTTGAAGCGGCAAGCTCTGGCAGTAACCGCACGGCTGCCGCCATAAATAACGCAAACAAAATGATCAGGTAAAGCACGCGATCGCGAATCACTTCTCGAAACACATTCGCAGCGATGACCAGCGTTCTCCCTAAATTCATCCCTTCACGCTCCCTGCAACCACCACCATTTATTAAACCTCAATATCGTCTGCCCGCTGGCTCCTCTCCTCTTTCTCTTTCGCTCTCCGGACTTCTAAATTCTGGCTCTCGATTGCCATTCTCAGACTCCTGATTCCTCAAGTCTCCGCTGCCAGGTTGCCCCTCGATCGGACCCTCGATCGGACGGCATTGAACTTGAGCATTGCCCACAGCAGGTAGGGGTGCAGTCGTGTTGGCAGTCTGACCGGCAATATCCACGGGCGCAACGCGGGAAATTTGGCAGGTTTGAGCAAAGTGAAACCCCGCAGCATCAGCAGAAGGACCTTGCCAGACCGAAGCCAACCGAATGTTGTATTCCCCTGGCAAAATCTGCCCCTGCACCTGCCAGTAGTCATTTTCCTTGGCTTTGCTCATCTGGCTCATGACCATGGCTTCGATCTGCTCCAGGTTGTCATTGAAATTCAATAACCAGCGCTCCACCTGAGACCAGGATTGTCCTTGGAGGCTGGCTTTCACGGCGGCTTCTGTGCGTGCCAAGATTTCCACTCCGCGCGAAGTGGTAGGGGAGCCAGATTGAAGCTGAATCATAAACGGGCTATTGCTCAGGTTGGCGGTTTGTAGGGTGGGATAGTCTGCCAACCACTGGCGCGTCGTGAAGCCCAGTTGCAACCAACAACTCAATAGCAAATTAATTAGCGCTAGATTCACCAGGAATTGACGATCGTCCGGTTTTGGCTTCACCCAGATCGGCGTTTGCTGGGCAGAGTTGGAGCCAATAAATTTAGGGATGCCAGCAATCATCGCTGAGACAACGGGCCACAGGATGAAGGCGATCGCGGGAATGCCCTCCGTCGTGGCAAACAGAAAATAGCAAATCAACGCTCCGGTAATCCAGGGACCGATAAAAATCCCATTAATGGTCAGGGTTTTTTTGAGGTCTTTCTCGTCGTGCATCACCCAATGAACCCCAGCAATCAGAAAAATCCAGCCCACAAACGCAATGATGCTTTGAGCCGTGGTTCCCACGATCACCGACACCGCCCAGGAGAACGCACCCAGCGCCAGCAAGGTCTTGGGTGAGTCCCATTTTTTGGGGATGACCAGCCCAAACAAGTCCTTCAGGATGCCACCAAACTCTTGAAAGAACCGTCTCAGCACTAGCAACCGGAACGCCACAAATGCTAAAGCCCCCAAGGCAGCAATGACGATCAGAATGATGACGATAGGAGCCAGTCCCGCGAGGATTGGGAACAGTTGGGAGAGAAAATCCATGCAATTAACGAAGGTAGGTCTGGTCTAGCCAGCGAAAGAGTAGCAGCAACAACACTGCACTAAAACTGAGGGAATTGGCAATCAACAAGGTATAAGCCCGATCGTTTTTCTTAAATAAAATGCCCCCTTCTTCCAGGCGACGAAATTTGAAGCGATCACGAGATTTGAGAATAGTGTCCGTTGTTTCTTCTGGTTTACGGGTCTCCAGCATAAATTCCAACAGAGTCAGCGCCTGGTACTCTGCCATAATCACTCCCAAAAAGGTGCCTAGAGCCGTAGTCACCATCATCGGAGCCATGCCAGCCTCCCAATCGTTGGGGAAGAATTTCTCAAAAAAGAAAAAGCTAATCAGTTGGATGCGTAAACTTTCTGGCAGTACCTGCTGCACATTGAAAAAAACCACCCATCCCACAAAAGTAGACAACAGGTTGAGGGTTGTTGCATAGCGCACACTGGCTTTGTAACTGTAGGGCAGGCGGCGATACAAAACCAGTGCTTCCAGCGCGATCGCCACCAGCAAAAACAAAATTTGAAAGGCGATCGCTCGCGCAGGTAAGACACCAAAATTCATCGCCAGATTACTACTGCTGTTTATGAAGCTATTCTATGCGGCTTCTTCGACTCCCTCTACCCACCTACCTAACCTGCTTACCATCTACCTTCTATAAATTCTTGTGTATTTATCCTCCTGGATTGAGGAAGTGGGGGGGGGAATGTGGGTACGCTTAAAACATCCCTCATCCCTCAACTGCCATGAATGCTGCTCAATATCCGTTTGGGAAAATCCACTATTTTTTCCGTAAAGCTGATCATGCACACTGGCATCGGATGCAGAGTAAACGCCACATTTTACGATCGCAGCTAGGTTTCACAACTGATACCAGTTCATCTCGTCCCAAGGTGTGTCAGGGTTGTGTGCATTATCACGGAGTCGCCTACGGTTATACGCGCGAGAACCGAACAACTCTGGTTTGCGGGTTTCATCCCTTTGGCTGGGATGAGGGCGGTTCTTGCCCGGATTGGTGTGGAGCGCATTAATTAGCTACAGAGGCGAACCAACGCAGTAAACTGGCTTTAATCCAATTTGTTCAGCTTTTTTCCGTCTATGAAGTCTTATTTGGCGGCTGCCATTCAAATGACCAGTGTACCTGACCTACAAAAGAATTTGGTTCAGGCAGAAGAATTAATTGATCTGGCAGTTCGGCAGGGTGCCGAATTAGTCGGATTGCCAGAAAACTTCTCGTTTATGGGAGAGGAAAGCGAGAAACTGGCACAAGCAGACACGATCGCCCAGGCAAGCGAAAAATTTCTCAAAACGATGGCACAGCGCTTTCAGGTAACGATTTTGGGAGGTGGCTTTCCCGTTCCTGTGGGCAATGGCAAGGTCTACAACACCGCATTGTTGATTAGCCCCACGGGAGAAGAACTTGCCCGTTATGAAAAAGTCCACTTGTTTGATGTCGATGTGCCAGATGGCAACACCTATCGCGAATCGGGCACTGTCCTGGCAGGATTGCGGATGCCTCCCGTGTACCCCTCAAAAGAGTTGGGCAATTTGGGGCTATCGGTTTGTTATGACGTGAGATTTCCAGAGTTGTATCGGCATTTGTCCCAAATGGGGGGCGAAGTGTTATTCGTACCTGCGGCATTTACGGCTTATACGGGCAAAGACCACTGGCAAGTATTGCTGCAAGCTCGTGCTGTAGAAAATACCTGCTACATCATCGCTCCCGCCCAAACCGGACGGCACTATGACCTGCGCCAAACCCACGGGCACGCCATGATCATCGACCCTTGGGGAACCATCCTGGCAGATGCAGGCGATAAGCCCGGAGTCGCGATCGCCTCCATCAACCCCACTCGCCTCGATCAAGTCCGCCGCCAGATGCCCTCCTTGCAACACCGCGTGTTTATTTAACCGCCTGCAACTTTTTGCTACTCGCTGTCACTTGTCACTGAAAAAACACTCCCAAAACTTACCTTGATTGCGACCCGCTGCTGAATATCATGAATCAGGCGCAAGGAATAGACACGATCGCTCAACCCAACCCTCCCTATATCCTGGAAGCCAGAGCGTTATCCCGCCGATTTGGAGGGTTGGTGGCTGTGAACAACGTGTCGTTTGCAGTGCAGCCAGGAGAAATTTTTGGCTTGATTGGTCCCAACGGGGCAGGCAAGACAACCGTCTTTAATCTGCTTACAGGTTTGATTCAACCATCAAGTGGGCAGATGCTACACCGGGGGGAAGAAATTTCGCGATCGCGTCCATTCCAAATCGCCAAACGAGGAATTGCCCGCACCTTCCAGAACATTCGCCTATTTGGGGAACTGTCAGCCCTGGAAAATGTGATGATTGCCCACCACGTCCACACTCGTAGCGGTCTATTAACAGGTATTCTCCGTTTACCACCCGCCCCCACGGAAGAGCAAAGAACACGGGAAAAATCCCTGGAGTTACTAAATCTGGTGGGATTGGGCGATCGAGCTTGGGAGCAAGCCAAAAACTTTGCTTACGGAGATCAGCGGCGGTTAGAAATCGCGCGAGCCCTCGCCCTCAACCCGCAAGTGCTGCTGCTGGACGAACCCGCCGCTGGGATGAATCCTTACGAAAAACAGCAATTGAGCGATTTTATTCGAGCCATCCGCAGCCAGTTTAATTTAACTGTGTTGCTGATCGAACACCATGTTCCGTTGGTGATGGGATTGTGCGATCGCATCGCCGTTCTTGATTTTGGTCAACTGATTGCCTTAGGGGAACCAGCCGAAGTTCGCAGCAATCCCGCCGTGATCACCGCCTATCTTGGCAGTGATTAAAGAACCTAGTCGTGCACATTGCCATCTGGCATAATCACCTCTCTCAAACAAGCCCCCGTTAAATCAACCCCCCTCAAATTTGCTCCTTTCAAGTTTGCCTGGTGCAAATTCGCTTCCCGTAGATTCACAAGACTCATATTTGCTCCTTGCAAGTTTGCCTCCCGCAAATTCACCCGAGATAAATTGGCTCCATGCAAGTTCGCATTCTGCAAGTCTGCCATGCTGAGGGTAGCTTCTCGCAGATCTGCATCCCGGAGCGTAGCTTCTACCAAACTTGCCTTGTAGAGATTGGCTCCGATCATAGTAGCTCCGACCAAACTAGCCCGTTGCAACCCTGCATTTAACAAATTTGCCATACACAAGTTTGATAGACTCAAATTTGTTTCTCGCAAACTGGCACCATACAGCGTTGCTCCAACCATGTTTGCCATACACAAATTTGCCATACATAAATTCGTCATGCTGAGATTAGCCTCGCGCAAATTTGCCATGCTGAAGTCAGCTTCCCGCAAATCAGCCTTATACAAACTTGCTTCCCACAAATTCGCTTTGTAGAGGATTGCGGTGTAAAGAGTGGCGCTTTCTAGCAGCGCTGTACAGAGGTTTGCTTCCCGCAAATTTGCCATACTCAGATCAACCTGGCTCAGATCCGCTTCCCGCAAATCAGCTTTGTACAGATTTGCCTCTCGCAGATTAGCTTTGTAAAGCACTGCTGTGTAGAGGGTGGCTTCATCCAGGGTTGCAACTCTCAGATTCGCACCCTCTAAGTTCGCCATGCTGAGATCACCCTGGCTAAAAGTGACCTCCTGCAAGTCAGCATTGTGCAGGTTAATCTCCCTCAAGTTGCGGTCTCGAAGATTTGCGCCTTCTAGATTTGCCGCACTTTTGGGATGACTTTGCCACCAATCATTCCAATTGACCACTCCCCGCTTTAGTAATGCAAGATGCCCTTCGTCAGCCATCTAGTCCTAACCTCTAATTGCAGTTTTAGTGCCCTACATTCAAGGGTTCCCTGCAAAATTGGCTTTTGAACTAAGAAACGATCGAGGGACTTACGATGGATTACGGTTGGTGAAGTTACTGTAATCGAATGTTTTTTGTTTCTATTAGTGATAGTGAAATGTCAATAAGTACCGACGTAGAGACATTGTGTTAGCTATAGATTGCTTTTAACCTCAGTGCAACAGGCAGGTTATTTCTAGAGGCGAATGCTATGGCGGTTAGTCGAGTGTGAGCTGAAGGCGATTGTTTAGTTTTGGGTTGAGTCCAACGGCTCCCTCCCCCAACTCTACGCCCTGGAACACCATCACGACCCGCAAAAGCAGGTTCAACAACTGAAAACAGTAAGGCAAGAATTGATAATCCAATAGTAATTTGACGCATGGCAGATGCTTAATTTAATGCTTTTCATCCATATAGGATGTCAAGTAAAAGGGGTGAGTCGCCAGCGTTAAATTACCGAAGTCAAAAAGTCCTTTTCCCAAGGGGTTGTATGGATTCGCTCAAGATCCCGTAAATTCACGAATTTTCCTCTTTAAAGCAAAAAACGATATGCAACGATCGATTTAGTCCTTCATCGGGCTTTGGAGCGGGGCAGCAGTACTCAGTCCTGTGATAAGTTAAGTGGATTGTTGAAGGATTTTTTCTGGCAGTCTGTGTAGGAAAGATGTTGAAATGGAAGATCTCAGGGCGGAATTACAAGAAGCGGTTGACGAGGCTGAATGGAATTGGCTAGAGCCTCATGCCCGCCGAGATTCCTTAATTGTGGTTGATTCTGATTTGAACCTCGTGGATGTGGGGATGGCGATCGCCAATGATAATACGCTTTACGTTCAGCGATGGATTGAGGAAGCGCTCATTCAAAAACCTTCTTCTACTCAGCTGAATGACTGGATGCAGCAGCAAAATAAACGGTTTAACGCCTTGATCGTCCAACCCTATGTGCTTGTGCAGGAAGTAGAGGCTGAATCTGTCTGAAAAATAATTGGGACTGTCTTTGATCCTCGGTTCGTGGTCATTTGAAGAAGACAAGAGACGAGGAACGAATAACCACGAGCCAATGACGACCAGGTTTAAGGTTATTTTCTTACTGCTTACCAAATGATTGATTTAACGTTGAACCTGTGTGTCCGGTTGTAATCCATAAGATTGCTCTAGCTCCATCTCGGACTGATTTTAGCAATGGTTCTGAGCTTTTCTCAGAGGGGACGGGCACAGGCTTTAGGGAAATATCTCGGCTTCCAAAAACGATCTCGCCAATAATTCGGGCACGTCGCATATGGTAATCAGAAGTAATCAGGTAAACGCTGGAAATACCCTGCGATCGCAATTTATCGGCTAGGGTGGTGAAGTTCGTTACGGTATCTTCAGCGGTGCGATCGATGTGGAGTCGAGTGAAATCAATCCCAGCATCGGAAAAAACTCCCTCTGTATATTCCTGGTTGCTGCCGCTGGAAATCCAGACGGGCAGGTCAGGATGCTGACGGGCGAAGGCTGCGGCAAAATCTTCTCGCTCTGGATCGCCACCCAGCACAAGGATCGCTTTGGGTTGATCAACCAAGCTCTTAATTTCTCGATAGCCGATCCAGGCGGATGGAATTAAAGCGATCGTGCCGAGAAAAATGCCTAGTTTAGCGAAACGATTCTTACGCTTTGTCAAATGCCGTGTCACGGATTGCTTGGGCGCTGGGTTCGAGGTGGACGCTCTTGAAGTTGAATAATCGCTGCTCGAATTTTTGGCGCGTCCAATAGTTTTTTGGTGTCTTCTAGCAGTCGATCGCCCCACAGATTCTCCTTCAAAAACTTCACATCAGCATACCGACTATCTAACCGCAAAGCAGCCTCTCCCAGTGTTAAACCCTGGTCTCGATCGCCTTGAGCAAACAAAGCAACAGCGATCGCAAGGCGAGGTTCTGCGGCTTTGGCATCAATGTCTGCCGCTGTCCGCCAGCGACGTAGGGCATCCTCTTTCTGCCCTGCCTCGTACTGAATTAACCCAATGTTGTTGATAGCGGGCCAAAAATTCTTGTCCTGAGCGATCGCCTTTTCGTATTGGTTAATCGCATCACCATACTTACGCAGCATCAAATAAGCGTTGCCCAGGTCAAACAGCGCTCCCGGAACATTTGGCTTCACTTTCAACCCAGACGAAATGTATTCTACTGCCTGAGTATACTTTCCCTTCTGAAAATGGGCTGATCCCAACGCAAACAGAACCGCAGAGTTTTTACTGTCCAGAGATTGAGCTTTTCTTAAAGCCGTGATTCCATCATCCAAGCTATTTGTTTGCAAATACAACCCCCCCAGTAATGCCCACACTTCAGAACTTTTGGGGGCTAACTGGGTGGCTAATCTGGCTCGTTGCAAGGCAAGCTCATACTGCTGAAACTGCGCCAACTGGGAAGCCTCTTGCGCCAGACTAATCCCCTGTTGATCCAACTTTGTTGCATCTAATCGTAACGTATGGGGCAGCAAAGCCTGGGCTTTGACGGGCAGGGCAATATTCCAGCAACTGGCTAAAACCAGGACAGAGATAGAAAGAGTACGCTTCAACACAGTAGACGATTTCACTCAACACGTTTTGACTGATAGCTTAGTCGATATCAGCCTATCGTGGCACAAATCTTATGATGAGCTTAGGAAAATCTTGGATGGTTTAAGAAATTGGAAATCCAGAGGCGATCTGAACCTGGAGCCTTTATGCTGGAAGGCTCAAATCGTACTCATGGCTTAACTATGGATCGCTTTACTGTTCAGGTGATTGCTCAAACTCCCAATCCCCAACAAGTTGTTTATGCCGCCATGCACCAAGACTATGCCGAAGGATTTGTTTGGGACGATCGCGATCGCTTTCCATCCGAGGAGAAGTGCGGCGAGATCATTGTAAAGAGTTTGTTGGCTGGGAATCGAGGGCATTATGGTCCTTTGGAACATCCTCAAATTGTGCTCAATTGTGGCTGGTTTCCCCACAGCACTATGCAACAAATTCGTACTCATCGAGTTGGGATCAGCTTCGATGTGCAGTCATTCCGCTACACAGGCAGCCGAATTATAGATGTGGTGATGGGGAAGCGAGAAGTGGAGGAAGTTTTTTATCTCCGTCCTGTGGGTGCCTATAGCGATCGCCAGGGAAAACGCTACGACTACACCGTTGAACAGCGCCAGCGGGATATTGAATGGTGCCTGGAAGCGTGCCAAAGATACACTGAGCGGGTGCAGCAGGGCTTTTCAGAAGAACACGCCAGAGGACTGATTCCATTTGATGTCCGGCAACATTGGGTAATGTCTGCAAATATTCGCTCCCTGATGCATCTACTTGATCTGCGCTGGAAATTGGATGCTCAACTGGAAGCCCAAAAGCTCTGTGAGGTTATTTGGCCCCACTTTCAAGCGTGGACACCCGCGATCGCCCAGTGGTACGAGGATAATCGTTTGAAGAAAGCCCGTCTTGCTCCTTGACTGCCCTATTTCGGTTTCTAAAGGCAACTTTCCGAGCAATGTTTAGGAGTTGGTTTGACTGCCAGGATTGAAACCTAAGAAATTTTGAAGCAGTTTATCGATCGCCTTCAGCCTGAAAAGCTGGCTAGACAGCACTTTTTCTCTTTTTCTTCAGAGGTAAGCCGCTCCTACAAAGAGTATATTGACGAGCATGAAAAAGTCGTTGGACTCCGATATCGATGGGACACCAGGCTACATTTTGTTACTTGCTAAACATCCCCGGCAAGTGCGGTTTTTGATGTCCTTACTAGGTCGCTCTAGCTTTTCAGTGCAAGTGGCGTGTACTGAAGAACAAGCGGTTGTGCAAGCAACTGAAAGACTTCCATTTTTAGTGATACTGGCGGGAGATCATCTTTCCTGGTCGCAGGAACTATTGCATGAACTCCGGACTCAGGCAACCACTCACCCCATCACCCTGGTTGCACTGACCGATTTCCACGCCCCTAGTTGGATTCCGCAGGAAGAAAATCCAGGATTTGATGGATTTTTAGTCAGTCCAATTAGTAGCGAAGTTTTGTTGTCTTTAGTCCAGTCTGCTCATACTCGACAAGCCTGCTTTTCTTTTCGTTAGAATGAAATGACTCTATAATGTTGCTCTGTTAATGGTTTCATCTTTACAGTTTGCTCCTATATATCCAGTTGTTCATCGAGTCCTTAAGCCAATATTCCCAAACTGTCTATGGGGGGGGAACAACCAGCATCCAAGTGTTGCCCTGACCTTTGATGATGGTCCCCATCCACGACACACACCGCAATTGTTAGAAGTGCTAGATCGATATGGTGTGCAAGCAACTTTTTTTTGGTTAGGAGCCTGTGTTGAACAAGCTCCTGAGGTTGCCAGAGCGGTATACGATCGCGGTCATTGGTTGGGGCTGCATGGCTATGACCACCGATCGTTTCCAACCCTATCCGATTCTGAGTTGAAAGCCAGCCTCCAAAGAACACAAAAGGCAATCTCTGAGGTTTGTCAACTTGCTCCATCCAACATTTTGGATGTCCGTCCGCCAAATGGCTTATTTACACCTAAAACATTGAATTTATTAACTCAGTGGAATTATCGTCCTGTGATGTGGAGTGTTGTTCCAGAAGATTGGGTTGTGCCCGGAGTTGCTGTTGTGGTCAGTCGAATTTTGCAACAAGTCAAAAACGGCTCAATCATCGTGCTGCATGATGGAAACTGTGGTGGGGAGGATGTTGCTCAAGTGGCAAATTATTTGATCCCGCTACTACTACAACAAGGGTATGCCATTGTCTCGATCGATCAACTTTGGCAGCAATTGCCTACCGTTCGTTAGTTCGTTAGTTTGGGGTGTATTCATGGTTCGCTCGTTCATTCGTTATCTAAAACTTACTAGAAGGTACTCCAGTGCTTCCTCTGGTCATCGATGAACAACAGGTTTTTACATTCAAATTCTGGTTTGAAGCGCAAATTCAAACCGGGATGCAATTTCAGAATGAGCTATTTTGTCAGCTTGTAGTTGCTGATGTTGATCAGCGATCGCGGCTGTATCGAAAAGCGTGCAAACTCGCTCAGCAAGGAGTTCGCTTAGTTATCACCTGTTCACCTAGCCAGTGTTGTGTTTGGGGAAGTCTCAGAGACGAACTTGTTAAGCAACTTCTGGTCAATCCTGCCAAGCTTCATGCCAGCTACTTCACAGACGACTCTACAAATCCGTCTTTATCCAACACAGAACATTAATGCCATACTAAAAATTACGGTAAAAGTTTTTTCTAAGCGCAGATCAGCAACAGCGAAACCATTAAGTTGCCCTATAAATCTTTCATATCCAAAAGAATTCAAACATAAGAATATATGCTGCATCATGACCATCTTTTCAGGCAGCAAAAATAACTATTTCAATTTCATAACAATGGCTGAGGCTTTTCAGCCATAACGACTATCGCGCTCCAGTAGATGCGGATTATCTTTGAGTTGTGATGTAACTTAATACTCAAATTAAGTCTAAACTTGAGTAATCTAAGTTAACGTAGCAGAGGAGATCTAGGATTCAGACTTCGAATCAGTAGGTTTTTCCGTCACTTTGTGCTTAGGCAAATTGTTTGAGCAGGATCCACAGCAACCCAATAGTAAGGACTTTATCAGAAAGTCATTTAGGAGCAGAAAGCTTTTTACGTTGCTAGCCAGGTTCTGTTTACAAGTTGTTTGAGCGAGTTCGCCTGAAGGAGTGTGCAAGCACTAGCTGAAACCAGGGCGAAGTATCAAAAATAGATTTGATTTACTGGTGGCTGGTCTTTTTCAAAGAGGCTACAATCAAAAAGTTTTCATCAACCTCATACCCAGTCCACGCATCAGTTTTTCCCAGCATGAAGGCAGAAATTGTAAGCTCAAGAGTATACTTTAGTATCTGACTTACAACGATGGCTAAATTCGCAAGCTTTAAGGTTGCGTGTTTGGCGAAGGCTTTCGTTTTGCAGCAATGACCAGTTTTTAGTTCTGTTAGTTAAGGAGCATGAGGAACGCGGCATGACCCAGGCCAATGAAGTACTCGAACTTGAATTGATAAGTAACCCTTCAGATGATTTATCAGACGGGGAAATGGATCTCTTCGATATGGAGGAAGAGGATGATCAGGATGATGCAACCGACCTTGCTTCTGATGAAGAAGGTAAAGCGGGTAAAGCAAGACCTGGTCGCCGTCGTGTTCAAGCTAAGAAGAAGCATTACACCGAGGATTCGATCCGCCTCTACTTGCAGGAAATTGGTCGAATTCGGTTGCTTAGAGCAGATGAGGAAATCGAGTTAGCACGGAAAATTGCTGATTTGTTGGAACTCGAACGCATTCGGGAAGGGCTTCACGAGCAGCTTGATCGCATTCCTCAAGATGCAGAGTGGGCAAATGCTGTAAATATGTCGCTGCCTGCCTTTCGCCATCGCCTTCATTTAGGTCGGCGAGCTAAGGATAAAATGGTGCAGTCTAACTTGCGCTTGGTTGTTTCCATCGCCAAGAAGTACATGAACCGGGGATTGTCTTTTCAAGACTTGATTCAGGAAGGTAGCCTGGGTCTAATTCGTGCCGCAGAGAAGTTTGACCACGAGAAGGGATATAAGTTTTCCACCTATGCAACCTGGTGGATTCGTCAGGCAATCACACGGGCGATCGCTGATCAGTCTCGGACTATCCGTCTTCCCGTCCACCTTTACGAGACGATTTCTCGGATTAAGAAAACAACTAAGTTGTTGTCTCAAGAAATGGGACGTAAGCCCACAGAAGAAGAAATTGCAACCCGGATGGAAATGACGATCGAGAAGTTGCGCTTTATTGCTAAATCAGCTCAACTGCCAATTTCTCTAGAAACTCCCATCGGTAAGGAAGAAGATTCTCGTTTAGGAGACTTCATTGAATCTGATGGAGAAATGCCAGAAGATCAAGTTGCTAAAAATCTTTTGCGGGAAGACCTGGAAAATGTTTTAGACACTCTGAGTCCACGTGAACGTGATGTGTTGCGTTTGCGTTATGGCTTGGACGATGGACGCATGAAGACATTGGAAGAAATCGGTCAGATCTTCAACGTAACTCGTGAGCGGATTCGCCAAATTGAAGCGAAAGCCTTACGTAAATTACGCCATCCCAATCGCAACAGCGTTCTTAAAGAATACATTCGTTAAATTCGATCCAAATCCGATTGATTGAGTTTGAAGAGCCTGATTGAGAAATCTCATCAGGCTTTTTGGTTTTTGTCAGTAAGAAACTTACTCAATAAAAAAGCCTGAAATTATTCAGGCTTTACAAGATCAAGTAGGAATATCGGAGTACTCTCAGTTAGATAAGTTAGACAACTTCCTAATTGACTAAGCCACGAAAAATGGAGTCGACGGTGGAGAAATTTTGTAGCAGGAAAAACGCTGCTAATACTCCACTAGAACCACCAATAAAGAAACCGCCAGTAAACTGACTCCAACCCTCTGCGGATTGCAAAGAGCGTCCATCCGTTTCTTCAGCCTGTCCAGAAAAGGTTGCTAGACCATAAGCAGACAGACAGGCGGTTGCAATGAGAATCATTGCCATACCACAAATTAGTCCACCCACTGCTGCGAATTCGGAATCGCGTAGGGGACCAAGTTTTACCCAGGGACCAATCAAGAAATAGCCGTGAGCTAGACCAATTTCTAAACCACGTAACAAAGGTGATAAGCCTTTGCGGTAAGCAGGTAGGTTGCTAATAAAAGCTCTGGTAAAACCGGAATCACTGATCGGAGTGGACAAATGCCCCACGAAGGGATCGCCATTATAAGGTTTGATCAGGTCAGACATTCTGAATTTCCTTGATTAAACAGCGTACAAAAGATTGAACCAATTCTACGTCCAGCGGGGGGCGACACGGGATAGAACAACCCAGACCGTTAGAAAAGTTAATGTTCTTGTTTCATTGTTTGGATGCGCTGTCGCAAGTCTGTCGCGATCGCGTCCAGGTTTGCTTGAGAGATTTCTTCTTGCTCACCTGTGGCTAACCATTTAAGCTGCATGGTTTTGTTTTCGGCTTCTGAGTCGCCCAAAATGAGGCAAGCCACAGCATGGCTGCGGTCGGCTCGTTTAAACTGCTTCCCAAAAGCACTCCCACTCATATCCAGTTCTACTGTGAAATCGCGTTGTCTCAAAGCTTGAGCCACGACTAAGGCTTGAGCTTCCGCCTGTTCGCCTCTGGACACAACATAAAAATCTATAGAAGATTCAGGAATGGGTTGTAGCTGTTGCAGCAGAATAACGAGGCGCTCCATACCAATCGCCCAACCCACAGCGGGAGTTTCCGCGCCCCCCAGTTCTGTAACCAATCCGTCGTAGCGTCCACCCGCACACACCGTTGCCTGAGCACCCAGATCACTAGACTGGATTTCAAATACAGTGTGCGTGTAGTAATCCAATCCCCGAACCAGACGAGAGTTGATCGTGTAAGGGATATTCAGGCTGGAGAGCAGAGACTTTACTTGCTCGAATCGAGCTTGGGATTCAGGGCTGAGATAATCCAGAATGCTAGGGGCTTGTTCCAGAATTGCTTGAGTTTGTTCGTCTTTGCTGTCCAGGATGCGAAGGGGATTGCGAGTGAGGCGATCCTGGGAGTCTGCATCCAGCTTGTCTTTGAAGGGAGTCAGATATTGAACCAGGGCTTCCCGAAACCGAGATCGATCGCCACTGTCGCCGATCGAGTTCAGGTTTAGGGTGAGGTTTTTAAGCCCCAGAGTTCTCAAAATATCGGTTGCGATGGCGATTGCCTCCGCATCAGCACGGGGGGAAGGGCTACCCAACACCTCTACCCCAATTTGGTGAAACTGCCGCTGTCGTCCTGCCTGGGGGCGCTCGTAGCGAAACATGGGTCCGCAGTACCAGAGTCGTTGCACTCCACCCTGAGTGCCTAACCCATGCTCAATGAACGATCGCACCACGCCTGCGGTGCCTTCAGGTCGAAGCGTAATGGAGCGATCCCCCCGATCCTTGAAGGTATACATTTCCTTCCCAACGACATCGGTTGCTTCTCCAATGCCGCGCTCAAACAATGAAGTTTGCTCAAACAGGGGAGTCCGAATTTCTTGATAAGCGGCTTTGCTCAAAATATCTCGTGCGCTGGCTTCCACTTGCTGCCAGTAACGAATTTCATCCGGCAAAATGTCTCGTGTGCCGCGCAGTGCTTGAATCGAACCCATGAACTACTCTCTACAATAATGATTCAATCGACTCGATCGTCTCCCACTGACCGTAGCGATCGGCGTAATATGCCAAGATCTGGTGAACTCGTTCTGTGATGACAGAAGACGCATCGTCCGCATAATAAATTTGAAGGCTATCTATCTGGCTTTGCGCATAACTAAATTCTGGCGACTGTTGAGGTACGAGTTCAACCTGAACACCATCCACAAGCTGAAGATGGGCTGCAACTTCGCGATAAACAGTGAGGGGCAAATTGGCGCAGCGAGCCTGGAATCTCAACGTACTTCTCCATTTCCATTTCTGGTTCCGTTCAAATTTTCATTGATCGGCAAGGGACAGCAATTTACATTATCAATACACACCTTGCCCCACTGCAACGCCCAACGAACCAGCGCAACTCGATTCTCCGTCTCCGTTTTATCCAGGATATTGCTAATGTGATTATCGACTGTGCGCTTGCTAATCTCCAGTTTTTCAGCAATTTCCTGGTTGGTTAAGCCAGCGGCTACGAGTTCAATCACTTGCAGTTCTCGTTCCGACAAAGAACTCTGCACCTGGGATTCGCCACTAGCCATACTGTCATCCGTCTGTGTATATGTACTCACTCAGTCATTGTACGGGGTAAGTCCACAAAAAACGAGTCCCTGGATTGATTTGCAAGCCTTTTGGGTGTCGTCAGGGTACAGAAGATCCAATCAGTAACTTAACTCGCCATTTGCCTCTTACCATGAGGACGAAGGAGCTAAATCAATGCCCAATGAAACCGATAAACAGCCTTTAAGTGTGTGGGATTACAAACCCTGGTGGTGCCAACCCTGGTCTATTCTTTTGACGGGAATTAGCATCGGGGTGGGAAGTTGGGTCATGTTCCATCAACGTTGGCTGACGGGATTGGCTATTATGCTGGTTCTAGTATGGATGAGCTACTTTTTGCTGGTTTACCCCAAACTGTTTCGTCAGATGTATGAGAACAACGAGCTATCGACATCTCCCGATCGCCCACCATCCATTTAGGGCAACGATGTATTAAGATAGCTGCTTCCAGCTATTCCGGATTGGCTTTTATCGGATTGGAGTGAAATAGATTCATGCTGGAAGCGCATCCAGATATTGATATTGCCCCCTTTATTGATCATGCTCTACTGGTTCCTACAGCGACCCCAGCCCAGGTGGAGCAGTGGTGTGAGGAAGCCGATCGCTTTAATTTTGCTGCTGTTTGCCTGCATCCCTGTCACGTTAAGCAAGCTGTCAATTTGTTGCACAATAAACGCCCTCAAGTCTGCACCGTGATTGGGTTTCCCTATGGAGCAACGACTTCGGCTGTGAAGCTGTTTGAGGCAACAGATGCTGTGGAAAATGGGGCAACTGAACTGGATGTCGTGATCAATATTGGTTACTTGAAGGCGGGCATGATGAATGATGTGCATCGAGAAATTGCCGAAATCCGAGAAGAAACAGGGCAAACGGTTAAAGCCATCCTGGAGTTGGGATTGTTGACAGAGGCAGAGAAAAAACTGGCAGCCGAAATTTGCATGGATGCGGGAGCGGCTTTTCTGAAAACCAGCACGGGTTTATATAGTGGGGCAACCGTTGCTGATGTTCGTCTTTTAAAGGAGATCGCCCGCGATCGCGTGGAAATTAAAGCATCCGGTGGCATTCGCACGGCAGAACAGGCATTAGAGTTAATTGTGGCTGGCGCAACCCGAATTGGCACCTCGCGTGGACCCGAACTGGTGCGTCAGCGCGTTAGCCTGGAAGGACTGGGGAACGGAGAGTAGTTCATGTCTCGCACCTACAAAGCGATCGGAATCAACCTTAAAAGTATGCCAATGGGGGAGTCCGATCGGCTGCTAACGGTTTTAACGCGGGAATTTGGCTTGGTACAAGTGCTGGCAATGGGGGCACGCAAACATAATTCCAGCTTATCGGGGCGGAGTGGATTATTTGTGGTGAATCACTTGCTGATTGCTAAAGGTAAAACCTTGGATAAATTAACCCAGGCAGAAACGATCGAGTCGTTTCCCAAGTTGGCGCAGGACTTAAAAAAGTTAACTGCCAGCCAATACCTGGCGGAGCTGTGCCTATGTCAAGCATTGAGCGATCAGCCTCAGGAACAACTATTTGATATCCTGAATCAGCACCTAAAGCAATTGGAGCGATCGCCCTCCCACTTGATTTTGCCCTACTTAACCTATGCCATTTTTCAACTGTTGATTCTGGAAGGAGTTGCACCCCAGGTTTATCGGTGTTGCCTTACCCAGGCTCCCTTGCTGCCGGATGTCAACACACCAAACTGGCAGGCTGGTTTTAGTGCGGCGGCAGGTGGCACTGTCTCGCTGGAGGCGTTACAGCAGTTAAATCAGAAAAAACCTGCTCCCATTCTCAGGTCGGCTCAAACTCCTGTCGCGCGAGAACAACGAGTGCACTATAATTCAGAGTCTTTCAAGCGGGGCGCACCGTCCCATCGATCGATCTCCGCCTTGGAATTATCTCTGTTGCAGGCGATCGCCCAGCTAGATCCTGTTGATCTGGCTAACCCATCTCTCGATCAAGCCTTCGCAACTGCTGTCCACCCCGCCGTCACTCAAACTGATTGGTTAACCGTTGAACGATTGCTACGCCAGTATGCCCAGTACCATTTCGATCGACCCATTCGTTCTGCTGCCCTGGTTGACACCTGCTTTTCTTTATCTTCTTAAGGTGTGTAGGTCATGATGCAATTGTCAAAGCCCGATTTGCAAGCGATGTTGATGGCATCCATTGACCCAACCGACTCTGCCGATCGGCAGAGTTCATCTTCCAGCCCAAACAATCACCATGCGGATTTCAAGCTACCCCAACCTTTGATACAATCCGCAACAGGAATGGAGAGTTTTGAAAGCATTCAGAACCCTGTTTTATCTCAAACTGTTCATAGAGATGAGGAGAACGCTCTGCCCATGTTTCGTTCCGAGGAAGAAGCGTTTGAACTGAATGAAGATTTTTCGGGTTCTGTTTTGGCAGCATCCTTGCAAGACCGGACTGGAGGAATCGGAACGAACGGTACGGAGGCGAGTAGGCATTCTCAGAACTCATTTCCCGACCCGTCTAGCAATGGTGGGAACGATTTGGAGCCTGAGCAGGGGTTTCTGCCAGTTCTGAAGAATCGCAACTTCCTGACCCTTTGGAGCGGACAAGTTTTCTCCCAGTTGGCAGATAAAGTTTATCTGGTTCTGATGATTGCCCTAATCGCCAGTCGGTTTCAGGCGGAGGATCAAACGATTAGCGGTTGGGTGTCGTCCATCATGATCGCCTTTACGATCCCGGCTGTTCTGTTTGGCTCGATCGCGGGAGTGTACGTCGATCGCTGGTCAAAGAAAACTGTTTTAGTGGTCACAAACCTGATGCGGGGTGGCTTTGTATTTTTGCTACCCTTCCTGCTGTGGTTGACTAAAGGCTGGGCACCCTGGTCGGGTTTGCCCGTTGGATTTTATATTCTTTTGGGGATCACATTTTTAGTTTCGACGCTGACCCAATTTTTTGCTCCAGCCGAACAATCGGCGATTCCTTTGGTTGTGGAAAAGCGGCATTTGTTGTCAGCAAACTCCCTCTACACCACAACCATGATGGCTTCGGTGATTATCGGCTTTGCCGTCGGGGAGCCATTACTTGCGGCTGCGGATGCGCTTACGGCAAGCCTGGGTTTAAAGGCTGTGGGCTTAGGGAAAGAGATTGTGGTTGCCAGCAGTTACGCGATCGCGGGATTCATTCTGCTGCTGCTGCGAGTCCAGGAAAAAGCCAATAGTCTGGCTGTGACAAACGGTTCCAACGATGCATCTGTACCGCAGGAACAGCCCCACGTTTTTCAAGATATTCGAGATGGGTTGCGCTATCTGAGCCAGCAGCATCGAGTCCGCAGCGCCATGATCCAACTGGTCATTCTGTTTTCGGTATTTGCTGCCTTAGCGGTGCTCTCTGTGCGTTTGGCAGAAGTGATTCCAGAGATCAAAGCTTCCCAGTTCGGATTCCTGTTAGCGGCGGGTGGTGTTGGTATGGCGATCGGGGCGGCTTTTGTGGGGCAATTTGGACAGCGTTTCCCCCACGCTCAGTTAAGTCTCTACGGCTCCGTTGGCATGGCAAGCGCATTATTGGGATTATCGTTGTTTTCCAATCACCTGCTTCCGGCATTACTGCTGATTACGCTGCTAGGTACTTTTTCAGCGGTGATCGGGGTGCCGATGCAAACCACAATTCAAGAAGAAACGCCTGAAGATATGCGGGGGAAAGTGTTTGGGCTGCAAAACAATGCGATTAATATTGCCCTCAGTTTGCCTCTAGCTTTGGCGGGTGTGGCGGAAACATTTTTGGGTCTGAAGGTGGTTTTTTGGGGGTTGGCTGGTTTGGCGATCGCAGGGGGCTGCTTAACCTGGTACACTTCCCGCACAGGCTTAACAAAGCGTTAGAGTTCTACGAATAGCTTCAAAATTCCTTAGAGTAGTGCTAAAGTTTGAGCCGTTACCCGTCCTTTGTGGCAGAACCGCATGCACGTTGCTTGGCTTGGAAAAAAATCTCCCTTTTGTGGCAATGTTACCTACAGCCGAGAAGTAACCTCTGCCCTTCAGGATCTTGGGCATACGGTCAGCTTTTTTCATTTTGCTCAGGATGAACCCGCTCCGGATCACTTTCCCGAAGAACCTGAAACACAGGATGCAGTTCAGGAAATCTCAATTCCGTACTTGCTGAAGTACCAGATCTACACAATTCCGACTCTACAATCCCGCAAGGTACTCACTCAGGCGCTGGAGGAATTACGCCCGGATGTTGTTCATGCTTCTCTAACGCTTTCTCCGTTGGATTTTGCCCTACCAGAAATTTGTGAGGATTTGAACATTCCGCTGGTGGCAACCTTCCATCCTGCTTTCGATCGCGAGCAACGCAACTTGAGCTCTCGCACCCAATACTTGAGTTACCAGCTATATGCGCCCTGGCTGGCAAAGTACGATCGGGTGATTGTTTTTTCGAAACTACAACGACGCTTATTGATTCGGTTAGGCGTGCCCCCAGCGAGAGTTGAGGTCATCCCCAACGGAGTTGATATTGAAAAGTATGCTCCTGGAAAATCCAACTTCAAAGCGGAAATCGGGGCAGAACGAGTTTTTCTCTATCAAGGACGAATCTCTCCTGAGAAAAATGTAGAATCCCTGCTTAAAGCCTGGAAACACGCCCGCATGGGAGAAACCGCCAAACTGATTATCGTGGGAAATCATGGTGCGCTTGCCAATTCTCTAATGCCTTTTTATGGCTCGGAACACGGGATTGAGTGGTTGGGGTTCATTGCTGACGAACAGCGCAGAATCGAGATTTTGCGGGGTACGGATGTCTTCGTGTTGCCGTCCCTGGTGGAAGGATTGTCGCTTTCCCTGTTAGAAGCGATGGCGTGTGGTGTAGCGTGTGTGGCAACGGATGTGGGTGCGGATGGGGAAGTGCTGGAACAGGAAGCGGGAGTGGTGCTGTTGAGAAATCAACCGGTTGCAACTCAGTTGAAAACGTTGCTGCCCTTGCTGCGGGATCATACTCAATGGACGGACAGGCTGGGCAGGAATGCGCGGCTCAGGGTTGAGGAACGGTACACCTTAAGCAGCAATATCAACAAGGTGGTGACTCTCTACGATGAACTGGTGTCTGAACGCAAGCAAAGTCGGCGAGTGGGGCACTATTTCACGTCTCTCCGCGATCGCTTCAACGGCAGCATTCTCCGCTCTGGGCGATCGTAGGTTTGCTCCAATCGCTATCTAAATTCAGCCAAACTTACGAAAAAGGTTAATTAAATCACGCAGATTGCCCTTGCGGTGTGTAAGGGGACTCGTTAGAATCTGGGGATCAAGTCTCCTCCAGCAATTTCATACACATGACCACCTCCCAATCTGTTCCGCAGGAAGTTGTTCAGCAACTGGCTGAATACTTCAGTGTTCTGGGTGAGCCAACACGGTTACGCATTTTGAACCTTCTCCGGGACGGTGAAAAGTGTGTTCAGGATCTTGTAGAAGCAACGGAAAGCAGTCAGGCAAATGTCTCTAAACATTTGAAAGTTATGGTGCAGGCAGGAATTTTGAGTCGGCGGACTGAAGGCACCCAGGCTTATTACAAAGTAGAGGACGAGTTGATTTTTGAGTTGTGTAATTTAGTGTGCGATCGTTTGGCTCGAAGAATTGAACAGCAAGCTCGAAAATTTCGTGCTTTCAGCTTCCTTGGAAAACGGTAGGCTGATATGAGTGGTGCAATGTTTTAACCCATGTCGGATTTCATTCTTCAGGCTCAGGCAGCAGCGGCTCAGGAAAACTGGTCAGATGTCGTGCCGTTATTGCAACGAATAGTGCTGGCTGAAACTGCCCCTTCTGATCAGGGCGCATGGCTCCAGTTGTTAGACTTGGCGATGCAGGTTTTGCAAAAGGGCGACTTTCAAGAGCAATGGGAAGTCTCCAAAGTGTTCCCGGCACTGGGGCAGTCCGCGATCGCGCCCTTGATTGCCTTATTAGAAGACGAAACCGCAGAATTGGAATCTCGCTGGTTTGCCGCCCGCATTTTGGGAGGGTTGAATCACCCTGATGCCATTCGTGCTCTGGTTGAGCAATTGCAAAGCTCAGAAGATGAAGACTTGAATCAGGTTGTTGCAGAAGCATTAGCAAACTTAGGAACTCCCACCATCGCCGCCCTAACAGAGTTATTAGCAACGGATGAAACTCGCGTATTTGCGGTGCAAGCACTGACTCAAATTCGCCACTCAGAAACCATTACGCCGTTGCTGTCAGTGGTCAATGATCCTAGCTCTGCCATCCGAGCGATCGCGCTGGAAGCCCTGAGTAATTTTCGCGACTCCCGCATTCCTGAAGTGCTGGTTCGAGCCTTGCAAGATTCCTCAACCGCCGTGCGGAAGGCAGCAATCACAGGTTTAAGCAGCAGGGCGGACTTGTCGGAGGAATGGAACCTGGTTGCTTTGCTGGGAGAGGCTTTGTCGGATGTGAACTTGGGAGTTTGCCAGCAGGCAGCCCTGGCACTGGGCAAGCTTGGACAGGATGCAGCCATTCCGTGGTTGCAAAAAGCCTTGATGGTTGCCCCAACTCCCTTACCGCTCCAACTTGATCTCCTCCGGGCTTTGAGTTGGATTGGCACTCAGAAAGCACTGGAAAGCTTACAAACGTATCTGACGCAGGTCTCAACGCATTTGTCTACTCCGCTCTATCAAGAGATTTTTACCTTGCTAGGACGTTGGGATCATTCTGATCTCAAACCGATCGCGGCTCAAATTCTGATTGATGCCCTAGAAACTTTACCCAACGTCGCCCAGGCAGCTACCTTACGATCCACGATCGCCACCGCTCTGGGAGAACTGAAACAGCACCTTGCCCTTGATCCGCTGATTCAATTGTTGGCAGATGCCGATAGGGGCGTGCAGCTACACGCGATCGCTGCCTTAAAAATGCTCGATCCAGCGATCGTTTCCAACCGCCTGGAAGAATTGCAAGCAACCTCTCCCCTGCCAGAACGCTTACAAGCGGGAATTGATGTTGCGCTTCGTGAGTGGAAAACCGAATTACCCCGATAATAAGTTTGAGATCGTGATACTATCCCTTTGCTGGATTTACTGAATCTCGCGAGTTTCACTACCCTTAGCCGTCCATGCAATTGTCAGCCTCTCAGCGTCGAACAAAAATTGTTGCAACTATCGGACCTGCCACCAGTAACCCGGACGTATTACGGGCGCTCATCGAAGCGGGTGCAACAACCCTGCGGCTCAACTTTTCTCATGGAACTCATGAAGATCATCAGCGCAGTATTCGCCTGATTCGCCAAACCTCGTTCGAGTTAAACCAACCTGTGGGGATTTTGCAAGATCTCCAGGGACCCAAAATTCGGCTGGGTCGGTTTGCCGATGGTTCGATCGTACTCAAGAAAGGCGATCGCTTCGTCCTCACCAGCAACATGATGACTGGCACTCAGGAGATGAGCTGCGTTACCTACGAACCGCTGGCAGACGAAGTGCCCGAAGGTGCTGTCATCCTGCTGGACGACGGCAGAGTGGAAATGCGAGTGGAAGAAGTGAAATCTGCTGCCAGGGAACTTCATTGTGAAGTCGTAGTGGGTGGCGTGCTTTCCAACAACAAAGGGGTCAACTTTCCAGGCGTGTATTTGTCAATCAAAGCGCTGACGGACAAGGATCGCAAAGACCTCACATTCGGGTTGGATCAAGGCGTGGACTGGGTTGCCCTCAGCTTTGTGCGGAACCCCAACGATGTGCTGGAAATTAAAGAACTAATTTCTGCGGCTGGCAAGCAAGTTCCTGTTATCGTCAAAATCGAAAAGCACGAAGCGATCGAAGAGATGGAAGCCATCCTTTCGATTAGCGATGGCGTGATGGTGGCGCGAGGTGATTTGGGGGTAGAACTGCCAGCAGAAGATGTGCCGATTTTGCAAAAGCGGTTGATTCTGACTGCCAATCGCATGGGCATTCCTGTGATCACTGCAACGCAAATGCTGGATAGTATGGTGCATAGCCCCCGCCCCACTCGTGCAGAGGTATCTGACGTTGCCAACGCCATTTTAGACGGCACCGATGCTGTAATGTTGTCGAACGAAACGGCGGTGGGCAAGTATCCGATCGAAGCCGTTTCCACAATGGCGCAGATTGCCCTGCGGATTGAGCAAGAACCTTTGAAACGCAGCTTAGGAACCAGTGGGCGATCGATTCCGAACGCCATCAGCGAGGCAGTAGGCAATATTGCAGAACAGCTTGGGGCGGCAGCAATTATGACGCTGACTAAAACTGGTGCTACGGCTCGAAATGTGTCCAAGTTTCGTCCCCAAAAGCCGATCCTGGCAGTGACCCCCCATGTAGATGTGGCTCGCCAGCTTCAATTGGTTTGGGGCGTGAAACCGTTGCTGGTGCTTGACTTACCCTCTACCGGACAAACCTTCCAGGCTGCTGTTAATGTGGCTCAGGAGAAAGAGCTTTTACAAGAAGGTGATCTCATCGTCATGACGGCAGGCACCCTACAGGGAGTTTCCGGCTCCACAGACCTGATTAAAGTCGAAGTTGTCACCGCAGTCCGTGGCAAGGGCGTTGGCATTGGGCAAGGCTCCGTGAGTGGACGTGCTCGTGTGATTCAAAATGGCTTTGAAGCCTGCAACTTCAATTCGGGTGAAATTTTGGTGGCATCCAGCACCAGCGTAGACATGGTAGAAGCCATCCGCAAAGCGGCTGGGATTATTACTGAAGACAGCAGTTTAACCAGTCATGCCGCCGTGATTGGTTTACGACTAGGAGTCCCGGTAATTGTGGGAGTACAAAATGCCACGACGGCAATCCGTGAGGGGGAAATCGTCACCCTGGATATGCAGCGAGGAGTCGTCTACGCTGGGGCAACCGCCAGCCAAACCGATGCAGCCCTGTCAGCAACTTAAAAGCGCGATCGCTCCCCATCTGGGTGAGAAATTATTTAGGATGAAATTGTCTTATGCCGTGACTTGTTCATCGTCATCTCCAGGAATTTATTCATCGCGCCTCCATGTCTGACCTTGTCCCCTTGAATTCGCCAGACCTAAATGCCGAAAATCGATCGCTGGAAGAAGCGATCCATAGTTTTGAAGAGATTCAGGCAGAGCTAAATTATCGACAGGCACAAACCGCCCTGCATGATTTGGTGGAAGGACTCGATCTAACGCCTCAGGAGCGACGCGGATTAGAGCCTGAGATCCAGGGCTTGCAATCCATGATGAATAAGCTCGATCGCCAAATTGTTCATATCGCTGTGTTTGGCATGGTGGGACGGGGCAAATCCTCCCTGCTCAACGCCTTACTGGGTGAACCTGTATTTGAGACGGGTCCAATTCATGGCGTAACTCGATCGCAGCAAACTGCCCACTGGCGTTTAACCCATGAGGCGATCGCAGGCAGCGATCATTCCCTGACCCGATTAGCTCTTCCCGGAGTGGGTGGCTCTTGTATTGAACTGATCGACACACCTGGCATTGATGAAGTGCATGGGGAAGAACGGGAAGCCCTGGCGCGACAGGTTGCCCAACACGCTGACCTGATCCTGTTTCTAATTGCCGGGGACATGACCAAGGTTGAGTATCAGGCACTCTCCGATTTACGGCAGGCAAGCAAGCCCATCATCTTGGTGTTTAACAAAATTGACCAGTATCCCGATACCGATCGCTTGAGCATTTACCGCAAAATCCGCGATGAGCGCGTTAAGGAACTGCTTTCGCCAGAGGAGATTGTGATGGCAGCCGCCTCTCCATTGGTAGCAAAGGCAGTCCGCCGTCCAGATGGGCGCGTGGCAGCGCAGTTGAGTGCCGGACAACCGCAAGTGGAAGCTTTAAAGCTGAAGATTCTGGAGATTCTCGATCGGGAAGGAAAATCCCTGGTGGCGATCAACTCGATGCTATTTGCCGACGATGTGAACGAGCGACTGGTTGAGCGCAAAATGTTGATCCGCGATCGCAGTGCCAACCGGATTATCTGGAATGCAGTGATGACCAAAGCCGTGGCGATTGCCCTCAACCCCATCACGGTAGTCGATGTCCTCAGTAGCGCGGTGATCGATGTGGCAATGATTTTATCCTTGTCTCGTCTTTACGGGATTGCCATGACTCAGCAGGGCGCATTGAGTTTATTGCAAAAAATTGCCCTGACGATGGGCGGGATCAGCCTGAGTGAAATGCTGGCAAATTTGGGCTTGAGTTCCTTAAAGAGTTTACTCGGCTTGGCAGCTCCGGCAACGGGTGGGGCTTCGCTGGCTGCCTATGCTTCTGTTGCCGTGACTCAGGCGGGAGTGGCGGGAGTTTCCACCTATGCGATCGGTCAAGTCACCAAAGCTTACCTGGCAAACGGGGCATCCTGGGGACCCGACGGACCGAAAGCAGTGGTCACGCGGATTCTTGCCTCACTCGACGAAAGCTCAATTCTTAGCCGCATTAAAGATGAACTTCGCGCCAAGCTAGAAATGCGCGATCGGGCTGCGAACCAAAGTCGTTAGGGCTTAAAAGAAACTAGATTCGGTAAAAAAACGGGAGCAAATTGCCCTCGACATCTGTCATAAGGAGGAAGCTGTGTTGTCATCCCAGCGCCACATAGCTTCGTTACATCAGTATTAGTGTTTGCTCCTCCACTCACCATGAAAAAACTGAAAGCAATTGTCACCGCACTGGTCAGTACGGGTTGTGTTTTAGCAACTGTTCCTGCTAAAGCAGAACTCTCGCCCGAAACCGTCGCCCAGGGTGTTTATCAAGGAATTCAACATATTCACGGCTATAAAGCAACGCCCAGGCTAGTCTGGAACGTACCTCACGGACAACGGGGCGGTTGTGGGGCGGTACGGGGTAGCCATTATTGTGGGCGCAACCATACGGTTTATATTGCTCAACAGGATATTCGGTTGGCTTACCAGCACGGGGATGCAGCCCTGGCTTATATCATTGCCCACGAGTATGCCCATGCCATGCAAGTTGCCCACGGGTTTATGCCCAGAAGTGTGCCTGTGGCTGAATTACAAGCGGACTGTTTAGCGGGAGTTTACCTGGGATCCATTCCTAATTTGGGGCTGGACGAGCGAGATGTACAAGAGATTGCCACCTTTGCTTATCGAATTGGAGACTATGCCCAATGGAGTCGGCAGCATCACGGCACTCCAGCCCAGCGAGTAAAGGCAGTTGCCACGGGACTTCAGGCATCAGCGAAAGGAAAAGGACTGGCAACCTGTCGAATCAACTGATTCAAATTGTCGAATCCGAGTGATCTGGAGCGGCTCAACCGGCGATCTCGTCAACTAACCTTAAACAGTTCTTGGTCAAGGTTTAGTGACTTTCGCAACGCTTCTTAATATAATCTAATAGTGTTTAGCGTGAAAATACAAATTGTTCAGTATATGAGATTACAAATCAAAAGCTGTTGATCCTTTTCCAAAAGTGACAGCAGTCTGAACTTCTTCTGTTATTTCTGTTGCAGTACGCCTGAATGCTCATCTACTGTAACGCCACCTCGCTACAACACTTCAACCTGCTACGAAGCTAAAAAAGGGTGATTATGCTTCAATCTATTCCATACTCTCTGGACGTTATCCAGGACGAGGCTCGTCAGCTTGTTCAAAAAGGACTCATCAGCCGACAACAGCCAATTTATATTTTGTGTCAATACATCCCCGCTCGCGAATGGGCGTGCATTGAAGGGGAACTGGAACGGTGCGATTTTCTGCTGCGCGATCGCATTGGAGATCTTCTGGGTCGAGAAGAGTGGGAAAACGACTAGCCTGGGTTCATCCTTTTTGGGATTTCCAAATACCAGTTTCCGTACAAACTGCCCCTAGAGGCTGATCCCAGGGATCGTGCGGCAACTGAGATACGTGGGCAAAATCAAACACGATGCCGATCGTGGGTTTGCCTGTCCATTCAGGTGAACCGAAGAGGCGATCGTAGAATCCCCCACCATAGCCCAAGCGGTATCCCCGCTGATCACACCCCACAGCAGGGACTAACACTAAATCGATTTGCTCCACCTCCAGCAAGGGTGCATTTGCATCGGGTTCTAGAATGCCAAAAGGTCCTTTTTGCAGCGGTAAGGAACCGATGGGCGACCATTGATGCCAGACTAGCTGAGTCTCAACACATCGGGAAAATCCCCAGGTTTTGGGAAGGTGAAATAGCGAACTTAAATCTGGTTCCTGCCGGACACTGAAGTACGCCAAAATCGTTTGGGCATGGATAAACAGTGGCAAGGCTTGCAAGTGTTTACAGAGTTGCTGACTGTTTGTTTGCCATTGCTCAACACTCATGGATTGCCGCAGTGTCAGCAACGATCGTCTGAGTTCTGTTTTTGAAGTGCTGGCAGTCATGGCGTTGAATGCGTGGGTTAAGCTAGAGCCACAGCTTCACTAAACCAATCGGGATGGATACATCGATCTTTACAGAAGCACCCCAACGAGCGATCGCATTGACGGTGCAAACCTGGATGCAGGAGCATCCTATCATCGCCTGGTCGCTGACTCATCCTCTCATCAGTTTGGGGATTCTGCTAATTGCGATCGTACTTTTGAGAGGGTTGCTAGATGCCGTTGCCCGTTTAACTGAATGGATCTGGCTAGCCATTCTACGGGCACCCGTATTCCTGGTAAATCGTCTGTTTGGGGTGATTTTTAGATTGCTGAACCGCTCTCCCGACCTGACCACCGCCGAACCACCCACTCAACACCAGCAACTCATCACAATTCTGGACAAGTTAGAAGCTCTCAAACAGGAACAAGACAAACTATTGAATGAAGTCCGCGCCATGCTCAAAGCAGATCAGCCTTAAAACGCTCGGAGACTCAGGACTATGGCAGTTGCAGGGCAGAATCACGGTTAATTTGCTGGTTTCTGCCGAAGATTTACTCGGTTAGCCATCGCTTGCAACCGTTCCAGGGGAAAGTCAGAGGAAAAACTCTCCCAGGGTCGCGCCTGTCCTGTTGCAGTATAAACATACAAAACCCCGTTCACAATGCGACTGGAAATAATTAAGTCGAGTGCTCTTGCAAGGTTTAAAGATTGAGTAAACTCACTATTGGTCATAGATTTATAAGAAGACTTTGGTTTAGAAAAACTAAGCTAACTCTCACAATATTTATCCTAACGAGAATGCCGTGAAAGCGCTTCATCCTTAAGGTTTGGTGAAAAGAACTTTACCAGAAGTTTCATGAGAGCAACCAAATTCACCGTTTAATTTTTGTTACGGTAACGAGAACTACCATGTCACTCGATCTTTCAGCTTCAGGAGCAACTTTGGACCCACGCCAGAAACTTGATCCAGATCAGCTAAAGACGTGAACCGCTTTTTTTGTCTAGCTGCCATGATTCGCTTTGCCAGCCCGGGACCAACTCCAGGCAACTCTTCCAGTTCTGTCTGGGTTGCAGTGTTGAGATTAATCTGCTGTTTCGGCGTGGAAGTCGCTTGATGAGTTGTTTTTGGGGTAAGGGAGCGAATCTGAGTAGTTTTTGGGGGGAATGGTGGCTTGGTTTGGGGTGCGATCGCTGCGGGGGCGGTGGTTTGAACTAGAGTTGCCTGCGGTTGAGTTGAGGCTGTTACCGGGCAATTTTGCGCTTGAGCGATCGCCTTTTTCTGAATCGCGGGTGGAACCCCCAAAATTGCATTGGTGTAAAGCCGCTCAAATTCTCGCTGGTAGTGAGCCGTCACAACCTCGTTGTTGATCACCAGTAGCGTCTCGTCGTTGCCCCGATTGGCAGCATCTGTCCAGTTGTGCGATCCTGCGATCGTGGTGCGCTGGTCTACAATGCCAAATTTGTGATGGAGCAGATCACCAGGAGTCAAGCGCGGCACACCAACCGTGGCGATCGCGGTTTTCCAGGGGTGATTGTTTTCCTCGCTGCGGCAGTCATCCAGCAACGAAACACCCATCATATCCAAGGCTTCACTATAGGGACGGTAGGCAAAACCCGGATCAATCAAAGCCTGGATCGTAATTCCTTTTTGTTGAACAGGCTCCAGTTGGTTCACCAAGTGCTGATCAGAAAAGACAAACAACGCCATCTGAATGGACTTCATTGCCCCTGTTAAGGTTCTGCTAATTAGCCCGTTCGTACTTTGCTCCCAGGAAACTGTTTTGCTAGACGGGGAAAACTGAACTTCGATCGTGGTTGACCCAACTTGAATTTGCCTTGCCGGATGGAAAGTTTTTTTAATTCCAAACAAACTATCTGACTTGTTACCTGGACCATCGCCCCACAGATAGTTAAACTCTTCAGTAAAAACAGTTGCCAACTCTGGGCTATTTATTTTCAATAAATTATTGGCGTTTCCTCGGCTGTGTTGAGATTTGAAGTCGCCATGCACGTCACTCGTGGTCAAGTTTGCGGAAGAAACAATGACAGTTTGCTGATCGATCACCAGGAACTTATGGTGCATCAGATTGCTTCCCGCCGAGCCATCCGCCGTATCGTCAATGCGTGGAATTTGGGCATTATTCAGCATCACCAGGGCATCTCGTTGGTCGATTTCATTTTGCCCAAGTTGTTCGTCGCCGTTCAGGTCGATTAAACGCCGCGCTTCCTGGTAACGATCGCGCTCCCGTTCGGGCAGGTTCGCAACGTCTTCTGCGGTAAATTGGCTGTAAGGACGAGCATAGGTGTTCTCTAAAACAACGCGCACTTTGATGCCAGCTTTGTGGCGCTCCGCAAGTGCTTGAGCAATTCCAGGTAAGCGCAACTCCTGCACCGCAACGTCTACACTAGAACGGGCAGTTGCGATCGTGTCGATGATAACTTGTTCCAGGTTGGAGCCAGCACGAGTATATCCCCGGTAAGGCTCTGTATAGCTTGCCGCAGGATCGTGATTCATGAAAACCTGAATATTTTTGTCCTGTGGCAAAGGTGTTGGGCGAATCACTTGCGGAGTTTCGGGTTGACACCCACCTGTTGCCAGAACGATAGCTGTAGAAAATATGGCAAAGCCAATTGATGCGCTGAAGAAATGGAGTTGCACGGCTGATGACAAGAAATAAAGGATCTTCCATCCAGGATGCCCACCTTCAATGGCTGACTTGCGATTATTAAGTAATTAGACAAAAATGAACTTCAATCCAAGAATCATTCGTCATTCATTCCGCGTTCTTTAAAGTACCAATGACCGATGACCAACGACTCTTCACCAGTCAGCTAAGGCAGTTTCGCCAAAAAAATTAATCAAAGGGTAGGCAGAGAGCACCTTGTAGGTAAGAATGGTTGAAGCGATACAATCGCGATTGGTTTGTTTGTAGGACTTTTAACAACGCTAACTGATGGGATCAACGCGAGCACGGATTGCAATTGATGCCATGGGCGGAGACCACGCCCCCGGCGAGGTAGTTGCTGGAGCACTGAGAGCACGAGAAGAACTGGGTGTTGAAGTGCTTTTAGTCGGTGATTTGGAGCAAGTTGAAGCGGCAATGCGTCACCACTCTACGTCTTCTCCTCTGGAAATTGTTCCAGCGGAAGGCACTGTAGAAATGGGTGAGGAGCCGCTCAGTGCGCTTCGTCGTAAGCCGAAAGCTTCTATCAATGTGGCAATGGATCTGGTCAAAAAGGGCAGAGCCGATGCAGTGGTTTCGGCTGGACACTCCGGCGCAGCAATGGCAGCCGCTCTGTTGCGGTTGGGGCGACTTCCTGGAATCGATCGTCCTGCGATCGGGGCTGTATTTCCCACGCTCATCGCCGGCAAACCTGTGATTGTGCTGGATGTGGGAGCGAATGTAGACTGTAAGCCCAAATTTCTGGAGCAGTTTGCTGTAATGGGTTCGATCTATTCCCAATACGTCTTGGGCGTAGCGGAACCCAAAGTGGGCTTGCTCAACATCGGGGAAGAAGATTGTAAAGGCAATGATTTAGCGATCAGAACCCATCAACTTTTGCAAGAAAGCGATCGCATGGCGTTCATTGGCAATGCGGAAGGGCGAGATGTGCTTTCCGGGCGGTTTGATGTCATCGTATGTGATGGATTTGTTGGTAATGTCCTGCTCAAATTTGCCGAAGCGGTGGGTGAGGTTGTGCTGCAAATCTTACGCGAAGAGTTACCCCAGGGAATGCACGGCAAACTAGGTGTTTCCATCCTGAAGCCAAACTTAAAGCGGATCAAACAACGAATTGATCATGCTGAACATGGTGGCGGCTTGCTGCTTGGAGTCAACGGTGTGTGCATTATTAGTCATGGCAGTTCTCAAGCTCCTTCGATTTTTAATGCGGTTCGGTTGGCAAGAGAAGCAGTGGATAACCAGGTGTCCGATCGCATCCGATCTAACTACATAGAGGTGAGCCAGGAGTCAACCGTCGCCAGCCAGAAAATCGATGGCTAATTTCGCGATCGCATCAGTTGTTCACCCCATCAGTCGTTCACTCCACTAATCATTCACCACAGCAATTGTTCGCCGCACCAATCCACGGAGAAACGCTTTGAAACAAACAGGGTTAGGAGTAGCAGTCACGGGCAGCGGTTCTGCTGTACCGAATACTACCCTCAGCAACGATCAGTTAAGTCAAATGGTGGAAACCTCTGATGAGTGGATTACTGCTCGAACTGGAATCCGCCAGCGTCGAGTGTCCACGACTACGGAATCTTTGGTGACTCTGGCGACGAAAGCGGCTCAGGGGGCGATCGCGGCGGCAGGACTGGAACCGACTGATATTGACTTAATTTTGTTAGCAACCTCAACCCCAGATGATCTGTTTGGCACTGCCTGTCGAATTCAAGCGGCGATCGGTGCGACTAGAGCGGTTGCCTTTGACCTGACTGCGGCTTGCTCTGGTTTTGTGTTTGGCTTGGTGACAGCGGCTCAATATATTCGCACTGGAGTGTATCAAAATGTCCTTTTGATTGGGGCGGATGTGCTGTCGCGCTGGGTCGATTGGGACGATCGCCGCACCTGTATTCTGTTTGGCGATGGAGCCGGAGCCGTCGTGCTGCAAGCCAACGATCGCGATCGTTTACTGGGGTTTGAGCTTCGCAGCGATGGCAGCCAGAATCATTATCTGAATTTGAATTACCAGCCTGAAGCTCGGACGATCGTGGAGGGCATTGAAATTGGGCAAGGTGCTTTTCAACCGATCACGATGAACGGGCAGGAGGTGTATCGCTTTGCCGTGCGTCGAGTCCCGGAAGTGATTGAAAAAGCTTTGTTCCGTGCCAGCCTGACCCCTGCGGCTATCGATTGGCTCCTGCTCCACCAAGCCAACCAGCGAATTTTGGATGCTGTTGCCGATCGTCTCTCGATCCCATCAGAAAAAGTGATTAGCAACCTGGCAAAGTACGGGAATACCTCCGCTGCTTCAATTCCTTTGGCTTTAGATGAAGCGATTCAACAGGGTGAAATCAAGCCAGATGACATCATTGCCACTGCTGGCTTCGGGGCTGGGTTAACCTGGGGGGCAGCAATATTTGAGTGGGGACGGTAGAGCTAGAAGAAAATTTCGCGCCAGCCAGAGTCTCCAAACTCTTTTTGAAATTCACTGATCACCCACGCGATCGTTTTGCCTTGCCGCTTGGCGATCCTACTGAGGTACTTTTTGTAGGCGTGTTTATCTTCCAGGGAAGGAGTCAAGCCAAAGGTGGAACCAAAACACCAGGAATCTTCCGGCAAGAACCCGTATTTGTCGTAGAAAAACCGCATCGCCAGGTTGGGGGCAAACCCTTCTTCAAACACTCGCCGCCGCATGGAATGGAAATGGGCAAGTAGGGTTTTTTGATCCGGTAGACTCAGCAAATCCCGCGACTCGCTGACCACTTCCACCAAGTCTTCCGTGTGCAATTCCGCCTCAACCACTAACCATTGATGCCCACACTCCGGACAAACCAGAGCGGCTGCCCACACCACTCTCGCGCAGACTGGGCAAAGCTTTTTGGGCGCAATCCCTGGTTCATCTGGCTCGGAACTGGTGGGTAGGGTATAACCCTGGATGTCTTCGGGGAACCCAAGTCGCTGTAAATTTCCTGCCTGATCCAGAATAATGCCGTGAGTTTTGCCCGTTTTAGGCGAAATTCGCATCACTCTGCCAATTTGCTGCTGGTGCAGGGCGCGGGATTGAGTCGGACGTAACAACAATCCAACTTCCACACTGGGTTCATCAAATCCAATGCTGATCACATTACAAGAGGTCAAAACTAAAATTTTCCCATCACGCAAATTTCTGTACCGTTTCTGGCGTTGTTTGATGGAGGTGTTGCCATCCACAGTATCGGCTGCAATGCCTGCGGTTCGAAAGGCTTCAGCAACGTGTTGGGCGTGTTCCACATCCACACAAAACGCGATCGTGCGCCGATCGGGTGCCAATCGCTGCCATTCTTCCACAATCCGCCCAATCAGTTCAGGACGATCGCACACACGTTTTAGCTCCCGTTCATCAAAATCCCCTGCCACCGTTCCCACTCCAGTTAAATCAGCCCCCTCTCCGATCGGCATCCCGTAATATTTCATCGGAGCGAGAAAGCCCATGCGTTGCAACTCTGAAGGAACGGGGGAGGCAACTAATGTTTCCAGGTGGTCGCCTAACTGCTCTTTGCCTAAACGATAGGGCGTTGCGGTGAGGGCGAGATGCACCGCTTTGGGGTGGGTCTCATAAAGAAGTTGCTGCCCAACTTGACTGAAGATCGTCGTGTGCCCTTCGTCGTAAAGCACGACATCCGCGTGCCAGGTTTGCCACCAGGTGCGCTTGAGCATCGTTTGCACACTGGCAATTTGAATGGGAGCTTCTGGATCTTCGCGCCAGCCCGCCTTGATGAAGCCGCAGGGCAAGCCAAAAGCTTTCATTTTTTCGTAGGTTTGCCCCACCAAAACATCTAGATGGACGAGGAATAACAGGCGAAACCCCCGCGATCGCGTATCGGAGCAAATGCGTCCGGCAATGATTGTTTTTCCGGCACCAGTTCCCGCCACGATCGCGACTCGGCGATACCCTTCACCCAACTTGTTGTAAAGATCCTTGATCAACTGAAGTTGATAAGGGCGCAGGGTTGGCGGTTTGAGCGGGGGATCAGAAGTCGAGGGAGGCGTAGACATGGATCAATTGTACTCTGCCTCGATTCTGCTGATAGTGCTCTAAGCCTACATTGCGCCAGAATTTTTATTGAAGATGACCCAGATTGTTTTGAAGATGAGTTCAACATCGTACTTCAGGCTCCAGTTTTCCTGATATTTCAGATCCAGCCGCACAATGTCCTCAAAATTCTTGACAGAAGAGCGCCCATTTACCTGCCATTCTCCCGTCATGCCCGGTTTGATGTCGAGCCGCTGCCATTGCAGAATCTCATATTTTTCGACTTCATCCGGTGTGGGGGGGCGAGTTCCCACCAAACTCATTTCCCCCTTCAGCACATTCCAAAACTGGGGTAATTCGTCTAGGCTCGTTTTTCGCAAAATCCGACCGACGCGCGTAATGCGAGGATCGTTTTTGGCTTTGAAAATGGCTCCTTCCGCTTCGTTTTGAACCAGGTGTTTTTTAGCTTCAGCATCGATGCTCATGGAGCGAAACTTCCACATTTTGAAGCGTTTGCCCATCTGGGAACAGCGGATTTGCCCAAAGAAGATCGGTCCAGGGCTATCCAGCTTGATGGCGATCGCAATCAATGGAAAAATCAGTGCTGTAATCGACAGCCCAATCAACGCCCCCACAACATCCATCACTCGCTTGGGAACCGACTTGACCGAAGGGTGGGTAATAAAAACTTGATCCTCCGGCTTCACGATCTTCATCAACCGCTTTGGCTTGGGTTGGGCAGATTGTCTGGTGAGGGAAGCATTTTCACCGATCGCTGGCGAGGCTGATTTTTTCAGAGTTGAGGAGGGGTTGATTTTGGGGGAAATGGTAGGAGCTTGCTCAATCACAAAGAATTTGTCCAGATCCGCCAGGGATAGAGCCGTTAAAACTTGCTGAGAGACATTTTGCAGAATTAATTCAAAGCCTTGTTTTTGAGCAAGTTTGCGGCTGGCAACGAGCGCCCCAATGCCACTGCTATCCATGAATTTTGTTTCGCAAAAATCTAGAGCAACCTGAGTCAAATCTGGATTGTTCTGACAAACTTGCTGAAAACTTTGCTTAAATTCCAACGCCTTTTTCACGGTAAAGACGGATGGGATGCTCATTCGGCAAGATTTCTCTAGAATCGTTACTTGATAATCGCTTCCGTTCGATTCAACCACAGTTCTAACTCAACTCTGTAGATGGACAAAAAACCGAATAGTTGGTAGATCTAGGTTCCTGAGCTTAGGTTCAACGCTTCTACTACTTCAGTCATGATGGTACTCAGATCGAAGGGAACTTGTCACGGGTGGCAACCTATTTCTGCACCAAATCTTTAGAACTTATTGAAAAAACTTGAAAAAAATCAGAAAAATGATAGGAAGATTTTTTCTCTATGTTTATTTTTGTTGCCTCCATTCTTTTGCAACCAGGTTAATGCCATAGAAGCGCTGCCAGAAGCGATCGACCGCTTTGGTCGGTAGCAATTTTGTTAATAAGAAGACCAAAAATCCGCCAGCGGTAGCCGCGACATAACGGGGACGAGGCTGTTTGGCATTTAAGACTTTGATGATGACTTCTGAAACCTGATCCGATGTCCAGGCGGTTGCTTTGGTGCGCTGATCTAATTCTCCGAAAATGGCAAAGGCGGCGCGATAGGGAGTGCTTTGAGGGTTGGGGACAGCCGTTTCAATTTCCTGTTTCACCACGTCCAAAAATTCATTGTGAACAGCTCCCGGTTCAACCACACTTACCTTGATATTGAATGGCTCCAATTCCATCCGCAACGCATCGCTGATGGCTTCAAGCGCAAATTTGGAACCGCTGTACAGTCCCCCAAAGGGAAACGCTGTTCTACCTCCGATCGAGCTAATGTTGACAATTCTGCCGCCGCCACGATCACGCATTCCCGGAATAACAGCCTGGGTCAACGCCAGCGGTCCCAAAATATTCACCTCAAACTGGCGGCGACATTCCTCAGGCGACATCAGTTCCAGCGGTCCCATCTGTCCATAACCCGCATTATTCACTAGCACATCAATCTGCCCAAAGCGATCGAGTGCTGTTTGGGCAAGGGCTTGAGCCTGCTCAACTTGAGCCAGATCCGTAGGGACAATCAGCACTGAGGCTCCGGTTTGCTGGCAAATTGAGGCAACTTTTTCCAGCTTGTCCTGGCTCCGGGCAGCCAAAATCAGCCGAATTCCCAAATATCGTTGGGCAAGTTGTTTTGCTAGGGCAGCACCAATTCCGGTGGAGGCACCCGTAATCAGGACAACCGATTCATTCAAGGCAGAGGCAGCAGACATGGAAGATGGCAGAAAATAGAGAGACGATAGGTTTACTGTATCGAAGTTGGGTTGAGAAAACTTCTCTCTTCAGTATTCCCGTGTCGCTCTGATTTTCAACGGCTTGTTAGGATTAGCAAGCTGAATAGTGAACCATTGCAGCGAGTACTCAGTCTAATTCTGTGGTTCATTAATTCAGACGGAGAATTGTTTTGCAGGTGCTTGTGAAGCAGACAGGGTCGGACGACAGCCATGCTGATGATGATAGTCAGTTGGTGCAGCGATCGCTTCGAGGAGATACTCAGAGTTTTCGGCTCCTCTATCAACGGCATCAGCAGCGAGTCCGAGCGATCCTCTACCAACTTTGTGACGCTTCAATGCTGGATGATTTGGTACAGGAAGTGTTTTTACGAGCCTGGAAGGGACTACCTAAGTTTCGCCGCAGTGCCAAATTTTCGACCTGGTTATACCGCATTACCTGGAATGTTGCCGCAGATCAACGGCAGGCGATCGTCAAAGGACGCACCCAACTCCAGATTTTGAACCACCATGCACCGCGACAGCAGAATTCGCTGGATATGATGCACCTGCACTATCAAGACCTGGTGCAACGAGGATTAGACCACCTGAGCCTGGATCACCGAACCGTTTTGATGCTGCATGATTTAGAAGAAATTCCACAGAAAGAAATTGCCGAAATTTTAGAAATTCCCGTTGGCACTGTGAAGTCTCGTTTATTTCATGCCCGTGCTGCGATGCGCCAGTTTTTGGAAAGAGAAGGAGTCCAGTTATGAAGCCGTTTCCTGAAGAAGATCCCCGTTTGACAGAGTTTCTGAAGCACCATCGTCCAGAACCTCCCGCAGCCTCTGCTGCGTTGGAAGATCGCCTGATGTCCCTGGTGATGGATGCTCCTGCGGCAATCGCGCCAACACCTTCCACCCGGCACCGCCCGTGGCGACGAGCAGCATGGCTGTTCCCTTCGGCGATCGCGGCAGGATTGGTGGCGATCGTGAGCTACCAAAGTTTCCTGCCACCCCAACCCAGTGAAGCCGAACTCGCGGAGTTGGAAAGTTTTATCGAAAGTACCTGGCAGGGAACCCTTGCCGAGCAACCTCCGACTGAAACTGAAGAACTCTATCCCCTCATGGATGAATCAAGGACGAATTGAATAGAGCGATCGACTCACCCACTCGCCCACTCACCCACCTATCCCTAACCCTTTTACCCATTTCTTTTTTCCAGGAGCCTCTTATGTTTGTTCGTTCGCTGGCTGCGATCGCTGCATTATTCTTCACCGGAGGAAGCGTGTTAGTGCTCACAGATGCGATCGCTGTCGCTAATCCCAATCAACCATCCCCACGCCTCGCCCAAAGACGACCCCACTCTGCCAGAACTGATTGGTTACGGGATCTGAACCTCAGTCCAGAGCAGGTGCAAAAAATCCAGGAGATTCGTAACCAACATCAGGAGCGCTTGGCAGAACAAAAGCAGGCAGTCCGGCAGGCACAGCAGGAACTCAAGCAGTTGATGGCGAGTAAAGCTTCAACGGAGCAAATTCGCCAGAAATTTGACCAATTGCAGGATTTGAAGCAAAAACTGGGAAACACTCGCATGGAAGTGATGCTGGCAATTCGTAATGTGTTGAACCCAGAGCAACGGCAGAAACTCAATGAAGTCGTCAAACAACAGGGCAGGGGTGGGCGAGATCGTGACGATTGAAGAGGACTGGGTAGAGTTTTCAGTCCATTTCAATGGACTTGAGCTATCAGCCCAGAGTCTACTCGAGGGCGGCTGTTGCGTGAGGTGCAAGATGTAAGTTACGGCACGATCAACACGGGGCAAGGAGAAAGATTAATCACCCGATTCGTCACACTGTCGGCGGCTCCTTCTTCCGTTAAACCAATCCCACGACACCCCATCACAATCAAATCGGCTGAAATTTCATCTGCCACATCGCAAATTGTGAAGGCAGGTTTTCCTTCTCGCTCGATCGCCTCTGCTTCGATGCCTTCTTGCGAGAACAGCCCTTTTGCGCCTTGTAACAACTCAGCGATCGCCTCTGGAGAAGTCATCACCTCCGACGTAGCCTCTTCCTCTGGCGTTTCTACTACCGACAACAACACCAATCGACTGCCGTGAACTTTGACGAGCTTCGCGACCGTTTCCACTGCCTGACGCGACTCACGGCTTTGATCAATGGGAAATAGCACAGTCTTAAACATCTTCAAATCTCTCCAAGAACTAGGGGGTTGGGGGTTGGGGATAGCACCAGGAATTGAGAATTGGATTTAGAGCGATTGAAAGCAAGTTCCTAATCCCTATCCCCTAACTCCTAATCCCCTCACCCACTTCTATCATCCTTTTTTCTCAGATGCCCAAATCATGGAAAAATAGGAAATAGGTAAATAGACTCATTTAGGAGGTTGGTTTGGTGTCCAAAAAGACTGTAGCAAATTTATCAACAGCCGATTTAGCTGGCAAACGAGTTTTAGTCCGGGTAGATTTTAATGTTCCCTTTGATGATCAGGGCAATATTACAGACGATACGCGGATTCGGGCTGCGCTGCCCACCATTCAAGAGCTAACCTCCAAAGGTGCCAAAGTTATTTTAACGAGCCATCTGGGTCGTCCGATTAAGAAAAATAAGGAAACGGGTGAAGTCACGATCGTCAAAGAAGGAAACAGCTTGTTGCCCGTAGCCAAGCGGTTGGAGCAGTCCTTAGGGAAGCCCGTAGCCTTTGCGGAAGATTGCATTGGCGAGGCGGTTTCAGCCAAAGTTGCAACCCTGAATAATGGGGATGTGCTGTTGCTGGAAAACGTGCGGTTCTATCCTGAAGAAGAGAAGAACAAGCCAGAGTTTGCCGAGAAATTGGCAGCGAACGCCGATCTTTACGTGAATGATGCTTTTGGTACGGCTCACCGCGCCCACGCTTCCACCGAAGGCGTAACTAAGTATCTCAGTCCCTCCGTTGCCGGATTCTTGATTGAAAAGGAACTGAAGTATCTGCAAAGCGCGATCGAGGCTCCCCAGCGTCCTCTCGCTGCCATCATCGGCGGATCCAAAGTCTCCAGCAAAATCACCGTGATTGAAACTTTGCTGGAAAAAGTGGACAAGTTGTTCATTGGGGGCGGCATGATCTTCACCTTCTACAAAGCGCGTGGCTTAAGTGTAGGTAAATCCCTGGTGGAAGATGAATTTATCGAACTGGCAAAAACCTTAGAAGCGAAAGCGAAGGAAAAAGGGGTGCAATTGTTGCTTCCTACTGATGTGGTG
Source organism: Leptolyngbyaceae cyanobacterium bins.302 (assembly GCA_033764965.1). Taxonomy (GTDB): domain Bacteria; phylum Cyanobacteriota; class Cyanobacteriia; order Leptolyngbyales; family Leptolyngbyaceae; genus JSC-12. The sequence continues at coordinate 52,686 of JANRIN010000312.1, forward strand.
GTGGCTGATGCCTTTGCTGCCGATGCTAACGCTCAAACCGTGAGTGTGGAAAGTATTCCCGATGGCTGGATGGGCTTAGATATTGGACCCGATTCTGTCAAAGTCTTCCAGGAAGCACTCTCAGATTGCAAAACCGTGATCTGGAACGGTCCAATGGGTGTATTTGAATTTGACAAGTTTGCAGCGGGAACCTTGGGCATTGCTCAAACGCTGGCAGGGCTGACCAAAACCGGAACTACAACCATCATTGGTGGTGGTGACTCGGTGGCAGCCGTTGAAAAAGCAGGGCTTGCAGATCAAATGAGCCACATTTCCACGGGAGGCGGGGCTAGTTTGGAACTGCTGGAGGGTAAAGTTTTACCTGGGATTGCCGCACTGGATGAGGCTTAGTTGTTAACTGATTAATATCTCCGAGTGGATTAAATAACCTGCGTAGGTTGGGTAGAAGCATGAAACCCAACATCTGAGAAGGCATTGGGTTTCGCAAACTCAACTCAACCTACGAAAATCTGAGTTTTTGAAGAACTTGGAAATCTCACAAGTCTACCTTTGGTTGATGAACATAACGACTTGAGGCAGAGGTGTCTTTTCCTGTCTCGACAGACACTAGAGGTGAAAAAAGATGTTTGTTGAGACGGGTGATTACTATGACGTTAGTCCGCTTTTTATTAGGAGTTTTAGTACCTCCTGTGGGCGTTTTCTTGACCTGTGGAGTCAGTACAACCTTGTTGATTAATATTGTTTTGACGGTGCTGGGTTGGGTTCCTGGCAGCATCCACGCGGTATGGGCGATCGCCAAGCATGAGGAGCGCATGGCTCAAGTTCGCTAGGTAGCCTAATGGTAACAGGCAGCAATTTTGCGCGGTTGTCTGTTACCTGATGGTTTAGTAAATCAAGCCCGATCGCAGTGCCAAAACTGCGGCTTGAGTGCGATCGCTGGCACATAACTTGTTGAGAATGTTGCGGACATGAGTCTTGACGGTGCCCAGCGTGATGAATAGATGTTCTGAAATTGCTGCATTACTGTAGCCATCTACAATGAGTTGCAAAATTTCTAGTTCGCGACTGGTCAAACCGATGTCCTCGATCGAGGCACTGGTTTCAGGTTCAACCCGATTGATTTCTACTTTTCTACCTGGAACAGCGGTGCCATTAAACGGTTTGCGGATTTTTTGTAGAACAACGCTGGCAATGATTGGATCGATCCAGGATTGTCCGGCAACCGTGGTTCGTAGTGCTTCTACCAATCGTTCGATGCGGATGTCCTTCATACAGTAGGAGTCTGCTCCAGCAGCAAAAGCCGCTAACACTGCATCCTCTTCGTCTTGCATCGTTAGCATCAAAATTTTTGTGGAGCTTTGACTATCACTGCTTTGAGCCTGCCTAAACTGGCGCGTCAACTCAATGCCGTCCAGGTCGGGCAGCCCGATGTCAACTAAGGCAGCGTCAGGTTGGATTTTTTGTAATAGCTCAAGTCCGTGCTTGCCGTTTGCAGCCTCTGCCACAACCTCAAACCCCTCAACTTGTTGTAGGGCTGTGCGTAGCCCAATTCGGGTTAGATCATGATCTTCAATTAGGAGAATGCGGAGAGTCGTCATAGTCACAGTTTGAGCAGAAGCCTGTCCTTGAGATGGGTGGGTCGGGTTTGGTTTGGGCGATCGCGCTTGGCAGCAAAATTTCTTGAACTTAAAATCCCACTTTAGACGTATATGTGTAGGTCAAGTGTCGAATTATATTTTCATTACGTCAAGTTCTTCTCACTTCAGCAATTTGTTCTATAGAAACCCTGATCGTGCCTTACAAACTGAGTAGACACTCTCCATTCAGAACGGTTCGGGTTGCCTGGTCTAAGCTTCCGGTGCGCTACCGGGGAGTCGTTGTTGTTGCCATTCCAGCCAGTTGTTTGTTGATCACGCTGGGTTGCTGGGTTTGGTCAAGAGAGGCAGTACTGCTGATTCGGCGTGACATTGAAGGGATTCAAGGGAATCTTTTCACCAGCAGTCAAATCTTGACTCAAAACTTGAATGCGGAAACTGGAGTCCGAGGATACACCATTACTCGCGACCCAATTTTTTTAGAGCCTTTTGCTCAGGCGGAAGCAAACTTAGAACCAGCGATACAAACCCTGGAAGCGGCAGAGCGATCGACTCAAAAGGAGCAAGTGCAGGCAATTAAGCGCCTTAGCCAGCAAAATATGGCAAGCTTGCAGCAAGTGATTGACGAGATTTCGGGGCAAGCGGCAATCAACCCACCTAGCATCAATCGTTTGATTGCGACCAGTAAGCAAACAATGGACAGATTGCGGCTTGCTGTGAGTGATTTTCAGCAACAGCAACAGCAACAGCTAGAGTCTTTCATTCAGCAACGGGAGAAAGTTCAAGAGGCAACCTCTGCGGCATTGTGGTTCACTGCTATCATCAGCGCTTTAGGCTCTTGGGCAGCAATTTACCTGTTCATGAGGTTGGATCAAGATTTGAGCGATCGGGAACAGCGCTTGCGGGAAAGTAGCTCGTTGCTGAATGCGATCGTCACCAGCGTTGTGGATGGCGTAGTTGTGTTGGATGAGTTAGGCAGAATTGATAGCTTCAATCCAACTGCATCCAGATTATTTGGCTACCAGCCCAAGGAAGTTCTTGGCAAGGATTTGTATTTACTTTTTGCAGAACCCGAAGCCCAGAAAACTGATGCCAGCCTGGAAGCAGCCATTACGACAGGGCAAACCTGGCAAACCTCAGGACTGCGGAGCGATGGCTCAACGTTTCCCATTTCTGTGTCAATTAGCGATGTGCAATTGCATGACCACCGCTTGATTGTCATTATTCGCGACATGAGCGAAGTCCAGCAAACTCAAGCAAAGCTGGAATCCCGTGCCAAAGAACTGACTCAAATGTCGGCAATTTTGGCGCAAACGAACATTTTGCTGGAAGACCGCAACCGGGAACTGGAGCAGTTTGCCTACGTTGCTTCCCATGATTTGAAGGCACCGCTACGGGCGATCGCCAACCTCTCGGAATGGATTGAGGAAGACCTGGCAGGGCAACTCCCGCCTGAGAATCAACAGCAAATGGTACTCCTGCGGGGGCGGGTACACCGGATGGAAGCGTTGATTAATGGCTTGCTGGAATATTCGCGAGTTGGACGCACCCATGCTCCCCTGGAAACCGTTTCAGTGCCAACTCTAGTGGACGAAATTCTGGATTCTCTAGATCCGCCAGCAACTTTCACGATCGAGCTTGCCCCAGATTTGCCAACCTTCAAAACGAAAATGCTGCTATTGCGGCAGGTGTTTGCCAATCTCCTGAGTAATGCCATCAAACATCACGATCGCGCTGATGGACGGATTCAAGTGCAGGTGAATGACCAGGAGACCTTTTACGAATTCATCGTGCGGGATGATGGTCCAGGGATTCACCCTGACTACCACGACAAAATATTTACCATTTTCCAAACCCTGCAAGCCAGAGACGTGAAGGAAAGCACCGGGATTGGTTTGGCGATCGTTAAAAAAGTTGTCGAAACGGAGGGGGGCACCATTTGGGTAGACTCTCAAGAAGGACAGGGAGCCGCTTTTCACTTTACCTGGCGTAAAAGTGTTTAATCAAAACGAGTAATCAAAACTGGTAATTACGATCGCGAATCCATAAACTAACCGGGACGGAATTACCGCTACCATCCACCTTCACTTCCACCACGAAGGGTCGTCGCTCTTGGCGTTGATTTTGATTGATCTGATTAATTGCAGTGTTAATTTGTTCTCGCTGGTCTTCGGGCATATAGTACGTTTCCAAGCCGTAGACCATGCGCCATCCCTGAGATTGACCTTTCAGCACAATTTGATTAGAGGCGAGATCGGTTGGGCGATCGCGGCTAACTTGCACGGGTTTCCAGGCTTGCGGCGGACGAGCGGTTGAAACTGCCGGAGCCTCTAGTACCACGTAAACATCTCCCACATAGGAAGACTTGAGCAAATCGCCCCCCGGCAGCTTGGTCAAAGTATCAAACTGGGAAATTTCATAGCCCAAGGTTTGAGAATAGCCGCGCAACAGATCGTAGGGATCAACGGGAACCGTTTGCAGCACAACGGTTTTACCTGTGGCGTAAGTGTAAGCATCCTGGGCTGGAACCGCAATGATCAACATCGATTGGAACAGCAGCGGCACCCACAACCGCCAACCCGGTAAGCGACGGGGCGCAGTTTCGATTACGGGTTCCAGTTCTGGAGCCAGACGATCGCCCGGAATAGCTTCTTGCGGTAGTTTGTTGTCAGGTTGAGCAGACATTACGGTGACTCCTGAGACGAATGGGGTAAGGCAGTTGTGCGATGGGGAAGCAAGCGACGTTCAAACCATAGCCCCGCCGCGATTACACCCACCCCACACAGCAGCAGCACGATCGATTTCAGCAGCAAGCCTGTGTTGTATTCCAGGCTGCGACTTACAATGCCCAGCACTAACAACACCATGCCACCCCAAAACGTCGATCGCTGAGTCAGGGCGAGTCCATCCCGGATTAAGCCGATCGCCAGTGCAAACAACAGGACATTGAGAATCAGGGGAGCCACGGGAAATGCTTTGCTGTGCCAGATCAAAACGGCTGCGGTGATCAGTAATAGAACGGCAACCAATTTCGTGTTGACTACCCGCTCTTGAGGACGGCGGGAAAATAACTGAAATCGCAACTGAAACCAGCCTAAACCCGCCACAATCCCCAAAATCACCGCATCAAGCAACGGTTGCCAGTTCCAATTCACCAACATAGAACTTGTTGCGTCTGGGCGCATTTGCCACCAGTAATGAAACGCGAAGACATAGAACAGGATGCTTAAAAAGCAAAGGGCTAAACTGCGAGAAATGGGTTGGAAGGGATCTTTTGGGGGATGGGGGTTAGGGGTTGGGGGTTGGGGAGGAGAGGAGGGGTGGGGGTTGGAATGTCGAAGGGGAGCAAAATGCCAGAGGCGATCGCTGTAGCTCCAGAGGAGGGCGGGTGGCAGCACAAAGGCGATCGCTAACAGCCAGCCCTGGCTCCAGGTCATGTAGGGCTTGAAGTTACCCACAAAGGCGATCGCAAGGGCGATCGCGCTTAAGCCAAAGATCACACGGGAGCGGCACCAATACGCCAGCGGCACAAACACACCCGCAAGCACCAGGGGTAAATGCTGAATGGCGATGCTGGTACCGGAAAACGCTTGCCAGACCGTGGAACTGCCCCAACTGAAAAAGTACGCGATCGTTACCAAAATAATAGATAAAACGCCTAAGGAAGCTAGTCGCAAGCTGTACGCCATCACCGTAACGCCCAACCCCCAAATCAGGAATAATTCGTAGGCATCGCCGCTCTGGTGGAACATTTGGGACACTAGCCCTAAATTTGCCCCTAAAAATAGTGCGCCGCCCAGCAATAAGCCGTGCCCCAAGCGTTGGAGTCCGGGTTGGGTCTTGGGTTTGCGCCACAGATAAAAACCTGCTGCATTCACGCCAACAAAGCTACTGAGTAAAAGTACTAGCTTCAGCGATCGCGACCAGACCTGCCAATTTGCTGCCACAAAGGTAACTGCGCCCAAGCCCAACAATACCGCTCCCAGTCCCATCAAAATGGTAATGAAGCGATTGCTGGCTTCTCCTTCCAATTGGGCAAACTGATAACGCTCCGCCAGCTTTTCGTAGAGTGCGGCATCAATTAAGCCTTCATGCCACCATTGTTCGGATTCTTGGCGCAATTCTCGGCGAAATCGTTCTGAAATCATGGTTCCGACTCTCCCCCCGGAAAGCAATGCACTCACTATACTTCGCCACTCCTACCCCACCCGGAAACCTAAGACACTCTTCCATCTGGTACGAGTTGAAGGGGCATACCGATTTAAGTTCGACACGCTACAGATTAAGATCCCCCTGCCTTCGGCATCCCCCTTAATAAGGGGGAGCGAGGGGGATCGACGCAAAGAATGTGCCACTAGCACTGTTTAATTTGGTATCACCTTGTGGCACATTGATTAAACGGTTCGCGAATAAAGTACAGGGCATCTCGTCCTTGCACCTGCATACCACCTCGATTCCAGGTGCCCCACCGAGTGATGTATTTTTTGCCATCGTTGCGGCGTTCGATCGCCACGGTAAAATTGGTTCGCAATTCCCGGTAACAGCCTTCCAGCTTGGTCAAAGACAGATCCAAAACTGGAATGTCAAATTTTTCCGTTGCTTTGTTCACCACAAAAAAACCTTCACTGCCCCGCTCCATCAGCAACAGCGTAGGTTTGTCCACCGCTGCCAAAACCGTTTCCTTTACCCCTCTTCCTTCCTTGCCGCGTTGCCGCATAATCTGCCGAAAATTCACGCCATACCGAATGTAAGGAACGGTCAAATTATCCTTGCCCAGAATCAACGGAGTGCCGCTTTCCCGCGCTAAAACGTAAGCACTTGCCAGAGCCGTATCTGTGCGATCGCCAAATCGACAAACCGGGAAGCCTGGATTAAGTTCAACATCCGTGTCATGATTCACGCCAAAGGTCACGCTGCGAGTGTCATTCAAGGCGATCGGCACTCGTAAACTGCGAAGATCTCCGCCAAAACTGAAGGCTTGGAGCAGGCTTTGACACAGGCGAAAATCTGTCACAGCGGCGATCGGGGTATATTCCTCGGAGCGAGTATCGTTGTCTTCAATCACTTCCAGATAATTCCAGGCTTTTCCCTGACTGGCAGTGTTGATGTAGTTGACGTATTCCTGAATGTAGCGAGGCTCGATGTGTTTGGCGGCATCAAAACGGAAGCCAGCCACCCCCAGATCCATTAATTTTTGCAGGTGCGCTTTTTGAATTTCTCGCACATTCGGGCGACTTTGATTCAAATCGGGTAAGTCCCCATTGAGCCAGCACGATCGCTCTGTGGTGGTGTTACCGTCACTGTAATTAATATCGCAACGGGGATTAAAATCCGCAGGGCTAAAGGTGGGAAAGTTCAGGTCTCTAAATTCCTCCATATTTGCCATGTGATTAAACACCACATCTGCAATCACTTGTACGTTGCAACGTTTGGCGGTGTCTGTCAGTTTTTTGAGATCCTCCTCGTTGCCCCGTCCTGCAATCACCCGAAAATCAACGGGTTGATAGCGGACTGCCCATTCCAAGGGAGAAGGTAAAGGATCTGGATTCGACTGTTGGGCTGGAGCAATTTGCACATGGGAATAGCCCTGTTTTGCCAACTCACAAACATAGGTTGACACTTGCAAATAAGGTTCATCGTGAGCATGAAAAATTGCAGTCGGTTGTTCTGTTGTCGTTGCTCCCGCACAAAAATTGAAAACCAGAAAAGGAGTAAGGATAAAACTGATCGATAAACTCAGGCGCACTCGTTTTCACCTCACAATTTTCCTAGCCATCATACAATTCCTTTTTGAGCGGCGGTCGTAAATCTATGGCACGATCGAAAAGCTGGTTTTGTTATCAATGAGTGTATCCATGTCTACTCCTCCGATTCAATGGTATCCGGGACATATTGCCAAGGCGGAAAAGGCTTTGCAGGAGCAGCTTAAGCGGGTGGATGTGGTGCTGGAAGTGCGAGATGCCCGCATTCCCCTAGCGACAGAACATCCTCAAGTCAAGCAATGGATTGGCAGCAAGGAGCGCGTGTTGGTGCTGAATCGGGTGGATATGATCCCAGCTTCGACTCGGCAGCACTGGACAGAGTGGTTCCGGCAACAGGGAGAAGAACCCTTTTTCACCGATGCCCAACACGGCAAAGGCATTGAAGCCATTACCAAAGCAGCCCAGGCAGCCGGAGAAAAAATGAACCAACGCCGCCGCGATCGCGGGATGTTACCCCGTCCAGTCCGGGCAGTTGTGATGGGTTTTCCGAATGTGGGCAAATCCGCCTTGATTAATCGGTTGTTAAAACGGCGTGTGGTAGATAGTGCCCGTCGGGCTGGAGTCACTCGTGCTTTGCGCTGGATTCGCATTTCTGACCAAATTGAATTGCTGGATGCGCCCGGAGTTCTACCGTCCAAACTGCTGGATCAGGATGCCGCCTTCAAGCTGGCAATTTGTGGCGACATTGGGGAAGCCGCTTACGATAACCAACGGGTTGCCGCAGTCCTGATCGATTTGTTGCAACAAAACCAGGTTGAATCGGCGCTGCAAACCCGTTATGACCTTCCCCTTGCTGATCGCACTGGAGAAGACTATCTCCATGCTCTGGCAACTCATCGGTATCAAAACGATGTGGAGCGATCGGCACGGCAATTGTTAAACGACTTTCGAGTGGGACAACTAGGCGCGATCGCCCTCGAACTCCCGCCTCCAACGATCGCCCCCCTTCCAACCCCCCACCCCTAACCCCCATCCCCTCTTCTCCCAACCCCATCCTGAACAACTGCAACGCTCCTTAAAGAAACGAAAAAATTGGTTGCACAACCCTATGGGAGCATGGGAAAAGTCAACAACGATTCATAAAGTTTTAAGAAAATGGCGCAAGATCAAAAACCCACCATCGTCATCACAGGTGCCTCCTCCGGGGTTGGCTTGTATGCCGCCAAAGCCCTTGCCAAGCGGGGATGGTACGTTGTCATGGCGTGCCGAGATTTGCCAAAGGCAGAACAAGCGGCGCGATCGCTGAGCATTCCCCAAGACAGCTACACCGTTTTGCACGTTGATCTAGGCTCGCTTGAGAGTGTGCGGAAATTTGTGCAAGACTTTCGCGCAACAGGCAAAACATTGGATGCACTGGTCTGCAATGCTGCGGTTTATATGCCGCTGTTGAAAGCACCCCTCCGCAGTCCTGAAGGCTACGAACTCAGCGTTGCCACCAACCATCTCGGACACTTTCTGCTGTGCAACTTGATGCTGGAGGATTTGAAGCATTCTGGTTCGGCTGATCCCCGCCTGATCATCCTGGGTACTGTCACCGCCAACTCCAAGGAATTGGGTGGCAAGATTCCCATTCCCGCTCCTGCCGATTTGGGCAACCTGGCAGGGTTTGAAGCTGGATTCAAAGCGCCGATCGCGATGATTGATGGCAAACCCTTCAAAGCGGGCAAAGCTTACAAAGACAGCAAGCTGTGCAACATGATCACGGTACGGGAACTGCATCGCCGCTATCACGACTCCACCGGAATTGTGTTTAACTCCTTGTATCCTGGATGCGTGGCGGATACGCCCCTGTTCCGCAACAGCCTTCCCATCTTCCAAAAGGTGTTTCCCTGGTTTCAGAAGAACATTACGGGCGGCTATGTGTCTCAAGAATTGGCAGGGGAGCGAGTCGCGCAAGTGGTGGCTGACCCAGAATTCAAGCAGTCCGGCGTGCATTGGAGTTGGGGCAACCGCCAGCAGGAGGGACGCAAATCCTTTGTGCAGGAGTTGTCTGACAAGGCAAGCGACGACGCGACGGGCAAGCGGATGTGGGAGTTGAGCGAGAAGCTGGTTGGGCTAGCGTGAGAGATTAAATCTCCGACTTCTTCAAGAATTCGGAGATTTGACAACCCTCGCCCTGTAAAATAGGCAACTGCACAACGGCTTTCGATGGATAAGTGATGACAAAGACTGCATGGGTGTTTCCGGGACAGGGTTCGCAGGCGGTGGGCATGGGTGCCGACTTGCTGGAACTGCCAGCCACGATCGCCAAATTCAACCAGGCGCACGAAATTCTCGGTTGGTCGGTCAATGAAATTTGCCAAAGTGAGGAAAACCTTGCCCGCACGCTCTACACTCAGCCCTGCCTTTATGTGGTGGAAAGCATTTTAGTGGATGAGATCCAAGCCTGTGGGCATCAGGCAGATCTGGTGGCAGGACACAGTTTGGGCGAGTATGTGGCGCTTTACGCGGCTGGCGTGTTTGATTTTGCCACAGGGTTGAAGTTGGTCAAACGTCGTGCCGAACTGATGGACAATGCTTCTGACGGTCTGATGGCAGCGATTATGGGGTTCGATCGCAACCAGCTTGACCAGCAAATTCAGCAAACGCCGGGAGTGGTGCTAGCAAACGACAATAACGCTGGGCAGGTAGTAATTTCCGGTACATCAGAAGCCGTTGAAACGGTGATGAAGTCTGTCAAATCGAAACGGGCAGTCAAACTCAATGTAAGCGGTGCTTTCCACTCTCCGCTCATGAAAGATGCGGCGATCGAGTTCCAGCAAGTTCTCGATGATGCCGCTTTTGCCACGGCTCAAGTTCCGGTTCTGTCGAATGTAGATCCCACTCCAGCGACGGATGCGGAGGTACTGAAACAACGCCTGAGCCAACAAATGACGGGGTCTGTTCGTTGGCGCGAAATTTCGCTTCAGTTGGCAGCATTGGGTATGGAGCGGGCGATCGAAATTGGTCCTGGTAAAGTCCTAACGGGTTTAATCAAACGCACCTCCCCTGACTTAGCCCTGGTTAACATTAGCGTCTTATCCGATATTCCGGCTTAAATCTCATGGGTAAAGACCGCGAACCCGTTGCCAGCCTTGCACTCTACCACCTCCTTAAATGGTCAGTAGTGAATCCTGTGGTACATGCCTATTTTCGGGGGCGCATTCTTGGAGCAGAAAAAGTTCCGCAGCAAGGACCACTCATCGTTGTTAGCAATCATGCCAGCGATTTTGACCCGCCGTTACTAGCCAACTGCATCCGGCGACCTGTTGCTTTCATGGCAAAGGAGGAACTGTTTCAGGTGCCTGTGTTAAAACAAGCGATTACCCTCTATGGTGCCTATCCCGTGAAACGTGGTTCTCCCGATCGCAGTGCCATTCGAGCCGCGATGACTTCGCTCGACCAAGGATGGGCAGTGGGGATCTTCATCTCAGGTACTCGGACCCCTGATGGACGTGTCACCAATCCTAAACTGGGGGCTGCCATGATCGCGGCTAAAACTCAGGTTCCTTTACTGCCAGTGAGCCTTTGGGGTACAGACCAGATTTTTCGTAGGGGATCGGCTCTTCCCCGTCCTGTCCCAATTACTGTCCGCGTTGGGGATCTAATTCTCCCTCCTGCCACATCCAAACGCGAAGAATTAGATGCCTTGACTCAGCAGTGCGCCGATACCATTAATAGCTTGCTGGATTTGGGACGATAGGGATTTATTGCTGTAATTATCTAAAATTTCTGCATCGATTTTGTTCTCAGTAAGAAGAATCAATATTGTTCAAAGATTTTCTAAAAATTCTTCTACTGAAACACCAGCCTGATTCAAAATGCTTTTTAAGGTTCCCACTGCGATTGTCTTTCTGTGAAGTGGTACAACACACTCGAATCACTTCGCTGTCTCGAATTCTTGGCAACTTAGGCACAATCTACCTCAAAGGTGGTAATCATCAGCCGCGAGGGCATCTCTGCTTGCGGAAATTCTTGGAGATATAATTCAGTTGCTTCCTTCAAATTGGCTAGTGCTTCTTCAAAAGTCTCTCCCTGACTAGCTGTGCCGATTTGAGGGCACTTAGCTACGTAAACATCATCTTCCCAATGAATTAAGGCAGTAAACGTTTTGGAATTTACAGGAGCAGTTACAAAATGCGTCATACCATTCTCCAAGTCTCTTATGGTCTTTTCCCTGCTGGGGTACAAGAATAGCTAAACAGAAGACTTCAGCACTCCGTCTATGGCTCACCTGATTAGAAAACAGAACATGTGTAGGTCGCCGCACGTTCCTACTGAGCGCTTAAATACACCCTACGCTTAAATATGGATCAACCTTTTGAGTTTGCTTCAATATGTTAGTCGAGATGCTGAATGAGCTAACTGACTGTAACTTCATCCGTCATAATTAAATGGGTATTCCTCTTCGTAGTTCTTCTGAATCCAGTCATCAATCGTATATAGTAATGGCCCAGGATTAATGTGTCCTTTTGGATCCATAATCGAAAACGGTTCAAGATGTCTCAGCACATCGATTACTGGTAGAAAGTCTTCTGGGTAAGCGCGATTAATATGGAAAGATGTCACGGGATCTCCTTGTAGAGAATAAGACACTATTCGAGTGCATCCCACTTTTGCGATGAGTATAAGTGCTTAGAGCTATGTTAGGAAAGGAGCGTTAAACTTCGAGCATTCCTGCATTGGTCGATAACGCTTATGGACGCTGAGAAGAAAGCCCAAATTCAAGCCCACGCTCGT
>JANRIN010000005.1:0-23249 GCA_033764965.1 Leptolyngbyaceae cyanobacterium bins.302
CTGGTTGACTGACACATCTTCTTTGGTAGGTTGGGTTGAACAGCGTAAAACCCAACGATAGTCCTGATCCTGTTGGGTTACGCTGTCGCTAACCGCAACCTACGGCGCTCAAGGAGTTTCAGGAATTGTGTCAATCAATCAGGTTATGCAAGAGTAAACGAGACTCTCTGTACCTTGCTGGTGAAGTGCTGAAGCCGCCTGAGCGACCCGATCAGCTAGTAATACAGTCATCGTCCACCTCCTGCTGAAAATGTATAGCATGACAAAGAGTGACAACACACTTACTCTAGCTCATTCCTGACGTGAGAAACAACAAAGTCTCTTGAGATTTTTAGCAAACAAAATACCCAAGGTAGGATGGGCAAAGCTTGAGTGTCCATCTGCTAACTGGACTGGGATGGGCAAAGGTTCTGGACCGTGCCCATCCTACAATTTGTGGTTCCGAGGTTTGCGTCAACCCTAGTTATACAATCACGAATGCTGTGGCAGATTGAGCGATTAAGTTAGCCGCACTCACCCCTTCTAGACGAGCTAATAGCTCGGTGGTGGTGGTATCTCGAATCCAGGTCTGGCTACTGCGCTGAGTGATGCTCAACTGTCCTAGCGTCAACCCGCTCGCTAACCCAATTTGGTCTTCGCCCAGGCGGAAGTCTCGGATTAACTCGGTTCCTTCACCCGCTGCCAGCACGAAAATATCAGAGCCAGCATCGCCTGTGAGAATGTCGTTACCGATATTGCCATACAAGCGATCGTTCCCTTCACCCCCATAGAGCAGGTCATCTCCCTCGCCTCCAACCAGCCAATCATTCCCACTCCCGCCGTGAAGCTGGTCGTTGCCAGATTCGCCATAGAGTTGGTCGTTTCCGTACTGTCCGTAGAGGCGATCGTTGCCGACACCGCCCCAAATTTCGTCATCCCCCAGGTCGCCAGAGAGAATGTCGTGTCCGCCCAAGCCGAAAATGCGATCGTTGGTGGCAGTGCCGACGATCGTGTCCGATTCGTTCGTGCCGTTGATGGGGAGAATTGGAGCAGGATTGATCGTGACTACAAAGGTGTCGGTGGCAGTGCCGCCAAAAATGTCCGTTGCTGTGAGATCGATCAGCACAGTGCCAACATCGCCAGCCGTGGGCGTACCGCTAAAGGTGAGGGTTGCCGGATCGAACGTGAGCCAGGTGGGCAGCGCTCCACCACCGGAAAGGGCAGCATTCAGCGTCAATGGATCGTTATCTAAATCGGTAAAAGTATTTGGGGCAATGGTGTACTGGAACGAACTGGTGGCAGTGGTTGTTTGATCCACCAGGGGGACAGTCACCGTTGGATCACTATTGGTTGCCCGAACGGTCGCTTGAATCACGAAGTCAAAGGGGTTCTCGTCACTGTCGTTATTGCTTAACAGCAAGGTGCCAGAGTAGTTTCCAGGTATCGTCGTGTCTACGGCGATCGTCAGTGATGTCGAGGTTTCCGCCGCTAGGGTGGCAGGTGGCGTGGATGCCAGGCTAAATCCAGTGGGCAGGTTTAAGCCGGAGAGCGAGAGGTTTGCTGTCCCGGAATTGGCGATCGTGAAGGTTCGCGTTAGGGTGCCACCGATCAGGACTGTCCCGAAATCGATCGGGGTGGTTGTTCCGTCGAGAATATTGGTGGCTCCGTCCTGCATGGCAATTTCAGGCTCCGGAGTAGTCACGGATGCTTGAATCACAAAGTCAAACGGATTTTCGTCGCTGTCATTGTTGCTCAGGGTGAGCGTGCCGGAAAACGTCCCTGCGCTGGTTGTATCGACTTGAACCACTAAGGTTGTAGAGCTGCCTGCATTCACTGTGGCAGGCAAGGCACCAACAAGATTGAATCCGATCGGCAGCGTCAATCCAGATAAGGACAGAGGGGCGGTACCAATATTCGCCAGGGTAAAGGTGCGAGTCAGGGAATCACCCACAAATGCACTCCCAAAATTGATTGGGGTTGTGCTGCCATCGAGAATATTGGTGGCTCCATCCTGCATCGTAATTTCAGGAATCGGGATGCCGGGGGCTTCGACTGCGCCAATGTCAATCAAATTCGATCCATTCAAATCCCCATCTTGCGGACGAGGCGCACCAGATTGATCCGTACCGATCCCAGTCGCGACCCCGGCATCGATCGCCGCACTACCGGTTCCCAGAGTATGCACTAATGCGCCATTCACAAATTGCAACGGATTCAATACGGGATCGGCGATCGTAATCCCAGGAAGCACATTGTAATCATTGAAAAAGTTGGTGAGTTTCGCTGGATATTGCAAGTTGCCGCCCCCATCCACAAAGGTGCCTGCGGCGTGTTGCTGAATTTGGAACTGGTTGTCGGCAGTATTGTTCGAGAAGAGCGAGTTAGTTAAGGTGACTGATGTATTACTGGTGACTAACGCCCCTCCCACCCAATCGGCGTTATTGTTGGCAAAAGTGGTGTTGACGATGGAAGCAGGTGCATTGTAGACGGCGATTCCACCCCCCACTTGAGAGAACACATCCCCCGGTCCACCGCCTGCCTCGTTGCCAGAAAAGGTGCTGTTGATAATAGTTGCGGGAGCATCAAAGAGCCACAAACCTCCGCCCTGATTGGTGGCTGAGTTGCTGGCGAAGGTGGTGTTTTGAATCGTGACTCCCTGATTGAAGCCGTTGCTGAGGATGGTGACTGCGCCGCCGTTGCCGTTGTTGCCACCGTTGGGAAGGGGGAGAACAGCATTGTTCACAAATCGAGTATTTTCAATGATGACGTTATCCTGTCCAGCCGCCGTAAAGAGATAGGCAGCGCCTCCTTCTCCCCGTCCCTGGTTGCCTTCAAATACACTGCTGCTGATCCGAATTGTGCCCGCACTCTCGCTGGTGGAACTGGCGCGATCGGTGTAGACGGCTCCACCATAGCCACGCAGAAAAGGATTGGGATTGCCCGTGTCGTAGAAGCCAGCGGTGGTGCTGTTATTGATGAAGCGGGAGTTTTCGATCGTGAGTTTGCCGTTGAGACTATTGATCGCAGCCCCGTTGATGCCCTGGTTGCCGATGAAATCGCTGTTGGTGACTTGCAGAATGCCAGGACTGACAAAGGCGATTGCTCCGGCTCCTCGCTCATCATTGCCTGCGATCGCAATGTTGTTCTCAAAGCGACTGTTAGAGACAAACAGATCGGAATTGAAGCCTGCAAAGACTCCCCCCCCTCCCTGATCTGCCACGTTATTTCTAAAGGTGACATTATTCAGGGTCAATGTTGCTTCATCGGTTGTTAGAATGGCTCCTCCCCGCTGCGGGGTATAGGCATCACTCAGAGTCAAGTTCTGAATTGTCAAGCTGGTGGACGTGACGACATTGGCATTGAGTTGAAAAATGCGAGATGTATTACTACCGCTAATCGTCAGGTTGGGAGCGCCTGCCCCATCAATAATCAAGTTTTTGCCAACGGGAATATCAATTTGCCCAGAGGTCAAGTTAATGGTGGAGCTTGCTGCTAAATTAAAGGCGATCGTATCTCCGGATTGGGCGATCGCGATCGCATCTCGCAGCGAACCCGCACCGCTATCCGCTGTATTTGTCACAAAAATCGTTGCCATAACGCTGAAAATTTAAATAACGACAAAAAGAAACAATCAGGATCTCGCAAGTCATCTCAGGAGGTGCTCAGTTATACTTCGGCTTTAAACCAGACGAGGCAAATACTGAGTCCATGTCTTCTTTCTGGAGATGAAACCGATGTCCGGAGAAATGATTTTTATTTCTGTGATTTCGTTAATTTCACTGAAAAACTTGTAGGTCTTTTGTGGGTCTTCTGTATATTTGTGGAGTTGCTAAACGTACTTCAAGGGGTATCTCGTCTTCTGTCAAATAGTCTTAATCTGGTAACAAAAGGCTTGGCATTTCCGCAGGGTGTCGTTAGCGATCGCAGAATGCACCGCAGCCCGGATAATGGGTGGCTATGGCGTTGCCTAGCGCCCCCTACGCAAGCTTGATTTGTGAGCCTGCAATTCATCATGAGAAATGTCCGGATGAGAGAGTTCGTGGAACGAATTGAATGATCAATTATTCATTCAGCTTGTAATCACTCCTCTCCTATGCCTGTAAAACAATTCACTCGGGTCACAGCTTGTGCCGCTGGTTTGCTGTTGACAGAACTTGTTCCAACTAATGGAGCACAATCAACTGATTTACCCCAGGATCCGGGTGATGATGCAGTGCCAGTAACGTCTGAGTCAAGCCGAGAGCGTTTAGCTTATGTCGATCGAGCGGCGAGTGAACCAACCCAAATGGCTCAACCGGAGCGGCTTCCTGCGATCGTATCTGCTGCTCCGCTCCAGTTTAGCGATCGCAGTGCAACCCAAACTGCTCAATTAAACCGCTCTGAAGCCATTTCACCAATTTCTAAACCAGAAACGCTTCCTATTACTAAGCCAGAGGTGATCTCCTCTCAAGAGAAAGCTGTTACTACCTCAGCACTGGTTGCAGATTTAAGGAAACCTAAAACAGTTGTTGAGGTTCAGCCAACCAGTGTTCCGTCAATCAGGGTTCAACCCGTTGATGCAAACGACCCCAAACCTCGATCGCCCGCTTCAGCTAACGCAACTCCGCGCTCAACAGTAGTCCGACCGAAGGATGTAGCGGTTTCAACTCGTGCTAGCGATTTAATTCAGCCAGCGTCTACTCAGGCTGAATCAACGGCTCAATTGCCCACTCAAATGGTTGCCCAAGCTACTCAGCCCAATACGGTAACTTCTGCCCCAATTATCTTGCCGCGTGTTGGTGCTCAAATCACCGTGGGAGATGCCGGTGGATTTTCCAATTTTCTAGGCGGCGTGAATGGTTTCGTGCCGCTGGCTCAAAAACCGGGACAAAGTATCACCTTTGCCGAGGGGCGAGTGTTGCTCTCAGCAGAAAAGGGCAATCCCAGTGCCAATCTAATTGTGGGGCATCGGATTTACGATCAAAAGAGCGATCGGATGTATGCCGGCTATCTTGCCTACGATCACCGCAGCACAGGCAATAACGGCTTTAACCAATTGGGCTTTGGGGTGGAAACTCTGGGCAAAACCTGGGATGTGAGAGCCAATGCTTACTTACCAGTTGGTAGTACTCGGCAATTGGTTGCGGAAACGATTAATAGTTCCGCTACCTTTTCCAATCCATTCTTTCAACAGAATTTCCTGGCAACCACTCGCACATTGCAACAGCAAATCAATCAAAAGTTTGAAGCGGCTGTGGGTGGATTTGATCTGGAGGCGGGTGGAAAACTGGCAAAATTGGGCGTGACGGGTGAATTGCGAGGGTATGGCGGTGTTTACTATCTCAAAGCACCTGAAAGTGATGGGGCAGTGGGAGTGCGTGCTCGATTGGAAGCTCGGATCACAGATACCATTCAAGCTGGACTTGTGGTTTCGACAGATCGCCTGTTTGGCACCAATGCCGCCTTGAGTGTGGGAGTCACTCTACCCACAACTCGTCCTCGTCGAGACACGCTCAAAGAACCATTCCTGGCACGGTTGGGCGATTCTATCTATCGCAATCCAACGATCGCGATCGAGGAACAGAAGGAGTCGAAAACAGTCGTCACTCAGGAGACTCAACTGGTGACAAACCCTGCAACGGGGCAACCCTGGCGGTTTCGTCATGCCAATCCCGGTATTGGCACTGGGGATGGCACCTTTGAAAATCCAACGGGTACAGTTGCCCAGGCATTAGCCGTGGCTCAACCGGACGATATTGTGTATGTTCAACCGGGAACCAATCCTGGCATTCCCGCCTTCACGATTCCCGATCGAGTGCAGGTACTTTCCACGGGACCAATTCAACGCATTGATACGGTTGAGTTGGGCAACTTGCAACTTCCTGGTTCTGGGGCGGGTGTGCTGCCTACGGTGCAGGGAACCGTGACCCTGGGCAATAGCACAACGCTCTCTGGTTTTGCCATCGGCACGACAACGGGACCGGGCATCCTGGGGAATAACATCAGCAATGCGATCGTGCGGGATAATGCGATCGCCAACACTGCAGGAGAAGGCATTCTGCTCAACAATGTGCAGGGGCAGGTGACGATTCAGGACAATACGATTCGGCAGGCGGGAGGCGAAGGAATTTCGCTGAATAACAATCAGGGACAGGTGAACATGTTGTTGACTCGCAACCAGATTGCCAATAATGGCGCAACTGCCGTGGATGGGGATGGGGTGAATGTTGAACTGCGTAACAGCGCGACGGGCAATTTCACCATTACAAATAACACCATTACGGATAACAGCGGCACGGCTGGCATTGCGGACGGCATTGATGTCAAATTGTTCAATGCCGCCAACGGGACGTTTAATGTGGCAGACAATACGATCGCCGGAAACCAGCTAAATGGAGTCGCGATCGACTTGGAAGCCACTGCACGAGGGACGTTCAACTTTACGCGGAATGCAATTTCTGGCAATCAGGCTTCTGGAGTAGCGGTGTTGGCTTCAGATGATGCAACCGGAGCCTTCAATTTTGATAGCAGTACGATCGCTAATAATCAACTCAAAGGTGCCCAGTTTGTGTTTAGCGATCGCGCCAGTGGAACTGTGAATCTCACGAATAGCACGGTCACGGGTAATCAAGATGATGGCTTCTTCTTGCAAACCTCTGACCAGGCGCGAGCAACCGCTCAACTGCTCAACAACACGATCGCCAACAACACGCGCTATGGCGTATTTACCACTGCCAACGACACCTCTCAACTGCGGATTCTAACAGATGCCAACACAATTACAGGCAACGGATTCGCAGGAGTTTCTATCAACACCTTTGATGCCGCCAGTAGTGCAGCCGCACTGCGTCTGAGTACCATTACAGGCAACACATTCAGTGATGTAGAAGCATTTACCACCGGGGCTGGTGCGACTGCCTGTCTACAACCTCTGAACAACACAATCGGAAGCCTCTTTCTGGATGACAGCTTTGGTGGAGCGATTTCCGTAGAAGCGGGTGCTCTACCCACAAACACCATCACGACAAGTGATCTAACGTTCTGGTCTGGAACAACAGTCGCTCCTGGAACCTGTGGGTTTTAGCCTGGTTAAGCCGCGATCGTCGCTCCTTATGTTTGGGGTTGAAAAACCCGTGACTGCTTGACGTAGTTTTTCCACAAGGATGCCAACTCCTGAGCACGAGGGCGCATCTCATCCGTGAGTTGGTACATTCGTCGAGGTCTTCCGCGTCCTTCCACCTTCTGCCAATAGCCTGTAACGCAATGCTCTTCTTCTAAGAAGTTCAAAGCAGCGTAAAGCACGGTGTCTGAAAGGCGATAGTTTGGGTAATCCTGCTCTATCTTCTGAACCAGTTCGGTGCCGTAAGAGTTCCCCTCCAGCAACACAGATAAGACGTAGCAGACTGCGAGTTCCTGGTTTAGAAACACTGGCTGGGGAGTTTGATAGTAGGTGTAAATGTCTTCGAGTTTCATCGTTAGTAAAAGGTAAGGAGTTGGTTACTACTCCAATGGAGTTGTGATGCTATTAGTTAAGCATTCCTGGCAAAAAAAGTATAAGTGATACGACCCAAATTGAGAGAAAAATTATTGTGCTTTTACCTTTGGAATTGTGTGCTAACAATTGCCCCGGAGCTACCCCTACGCTAAAGGAATAGTGAAGAATTGTTTGCTTCCCTACACTCGAAAGTTAAACCCTCCAGTTGCATAATGACCAGGGGGTTGGAACGGTTGTGCGATCGTCCCTTTAATATCTCGCAGACAGGACAAAAATTTTTCTCTCTGCTGACGTATTTGACAGCCTGCCTTTTGGTATAAGCCCAGGTGAATTTAACTCTGCCTAAAGTCTGTTGCGCTTTTGCCGCTAGAATGTATGGCGAGTTGGGCGATCAGATATCTGCTTGGGATGCCAGCCTAAATTCACGTCGTGTAAGCGCTCGTTTAGTTGAAGTAGATAAGGGATGACAATTAATCTCGAATCAAGAAGTTGTCTTTCTGAGCAGTTAGCGAAGAATCGCAGAGATGCTTCACTTCACTTCACTTCGCTTCGCTTGTTCAGTATGACCAACTCCGGATGTTACTTACGTCACGCCCGTAAGGAGCACGAAAGTTTAATAACATCGCATTTTGTAGGATATGTTGGGCGTTAGCCGTAACGCATTAATCGATGATCGGCGATACCTGATGCTGTGCTAACAGCATCCTACGCAAAATTGCAGGTTATTAAATCTATGATTCTAGATAGAGTAATAGAAGAAATAGAGTAATAGAGCGGTAGCAGGAGAAAACTGTCCTCGAACTGATGGGCTGTCCTGATCGATTCCAGATTTCAAGAGTTGTATAGTAACTGCTGGTCGATGAGATTTTTTTGAATGGCAACGATCGCCGCCTGAGTTCGATCGCGAACGTCTAACTTTTGCAAAATTGCGTGCACATGAACCCGCACTGTACCGGGTGTGATGTATAACATTTCGGCAATTTCTTGATTGGTGTGACCCGCTGCAATCAATGCCAGAATTTCCTGTTCTCGGCGAGTCAAAGGAGAATCGGGTTGACGCTGATTCAATTCAGTTCTACCTCGCCCAGAACCAGAATCAAACGCGGCTCGAATTTCGCTAGTTGCCGCCGGATCCCACCAGGATGCACCACTGGCGATCGACCGGACTGCCAGAATCAAGGTTTCAGAGGCGGCACTTTTCAAGCAGTATCCCTGCGCGCCCACAGCAATCATCCGGTTGATCAGGGGTTTTTGGGTGTGGGAGGTGAGTACCAAAATGGGAAGCGTGGGACTCTGCTCCCGCAACTGACGGCAGGTTTCAATCCCACCAATTCCAGGTAGCCCAATGTCCAGAACCACGATATCCAATGGATGCTGTTTTGCCAGATCGATCGCCGTTTCCCCATCTTCGGCTTCTGCCACTAATTCAAAGCCAGCTTCTTGCTGTAATCGAACTCTAAGCCCCAGACGGTAGAGTTCGTCATCCTCAACTAATAGAATCTTCAACGGTAGAGATGGCATTTTAGGGTGAGGCAGGGAGATGGTGAGGGAAGGCAGGCAATCGAAAAGCAAAGATCGCCCCAGTCGGACGACGAGCTTCTGTCCAGATTGTACCGCCGTGTGCTTCCACGATTTGCCGAGATAGGTAAAGTCCTAAGCCAGATCCTTTGGCGTGGCGATCGCTTTGCCCCTGGTAAAACCGCTCAAATAAGTGCAGTAATTCTTCCGATCTTACCCCGGCTCCGTGGTCAACGACTTTCACCGTTTGATAGGAAGAGTTGGTTTCAAAGATGACTTCAACCTTTTCGCCGCGAGGAGAATGATTAATCGCATTGGTCAATAGATTGGCAATGACCCGTTGTAATTGAAAAGCATCTCCTCTAACCCAGAGAAACTTGCGAAAGTCTGACTCTCCATAATTTAGAGAAATGTGGACTCTGCGACTGGCAGCTAAATCGATCAGTGTCGCGGTGACATCTTCTGCAAGTTTGACTAAATCCACTGGAACCTGATGCAGCGGCAATCCCTCGTTATCGTTGCGGTAAACATCTAACAACGTTTCTACGATTTGGAGCGTGTTGCTATGACTGCGGATCATAGTGGCTAAGACTGCTTGCTGGGTTGGTTGAACTTGCCCAAAACTGCCTTGCTGGAATGCCTTCAAGGTTTCGATCGCGCCCAGTAAGGGAGTCTTCAAATCATGGGTGAGGGTTGAAGCAAAATCTTCTCGGACATTTGCCAGCTTTTCCTGCGCCTGAATCGTGGCTTGTTGTTGCAGAACCGTTTTTTGAAATAGCTGGTTGCGATCGCTCAAAACTCCAGTCACGATCAAAGCTATGGTGGCGATGGCTCGACTCGCGATGGTTGGAGCGTCCGGATAATGGATTCCAGGCAAGCAGGCATTCAACATCGTCATGATGCAGGCAACGATCGTTAGAGTGAACGTGGTGCGGCGATTTAAGTGGGTGCTTGCTAATAGAATGGGTCCGATGTAGAGATAGCCAAATACGTATTCTGCTGGAGTGGTATACTCCAACACCAACAGAATTATGAAAAGGGCAACAACTAACCAGAAAATATTCAAATGCCAATCTTTGGAGCGAATCAAACGTTGGAATGGCAACATTGGGATACTCAAGAAGTGTAGTGAGTAAATCCTTTTATTAAACTTGAAATTCTGCTGAAAATCTACCTCAAGCAGCAGAACCTGAGCGGGTGAGATTAAAGTTAGAAAGACCCTGTGGTTCCCTTCTGTAAACCATTTCACTTAATAGCACCAATGATTCATAAGGTGCTATCAAGCCAAACCTGTATTTAAAATCTATATTTAGAGATATAGAAGTGTTTAAGGTGTCTAAACATTTCTAGTGAAGCCTGTATATCCATAGTGATAGCTTGAAGCGAATTAAAACTTATACCTTGTCATTTGCCAAAAATCATTCATGATAAATGATTAGAAATCAGTTTTTCATCTTTCGTGTTTGGGTTTGACTAAACACGAGTGAAAACACTTGAAAGGAATAACCAGTTACTCCACTCGTGACGGAGTTCAACACACATTATGTTGCAAGGATGGATTCAGATTGTATTGACGCTACTAATCATTGTGGCGATCGTGCCCTTCTTTGGGCGGTATATAGCAAAGGTTTTCATGGAGCAGCGGACACTGCTGGATCCGATTCTCAATCCCGTTGAGCGATCGCTCTATGCCTTGATTGGGATACGCGCTGATGAAAATATGACGGGCTGGCAGTATGCTCGTGCAATTTTTTACAGTAATGGGGTGATGGGCTTGCTGATTTTCTGCATGATCCTATTGCAGCAGTTTTTGCCATTCAATCCCACTCAAATTCCAGCCCCAACCTGGGATACTGCACTGCATACCACTATTTCCTTTATTACCAATACCAATCAACAGCACTACTCTGGCGAAACCTACCTCAGCTACGCCAGCCAAATGTGGGGCTTGGGCTACCATATGTTCACATCTGCTGCGACTGGACTTGCCGTGGGGATCGCTTTCATCCGGGGGGTGACGGGTAGACCACTGGGCAATTTCTATGGGGATTTAGTGCGGGCAATTACTCGTGTGCTGTTGCCGATTAGCATTGTGGGCGCGATCGTACTCATGCTGGCAGGTATTCCTGAAACCTTAAGCGGTCCGGTTGTTGTGCCGACTTTAGAAAATCCAGCCATCAGTCAGGCGATCGCTCGCGGTCCGGTTGCCCATTTCGAGATCATCAAAGAGTTGGGCGAAAATGGAGGCGGTTTCTTTGCAATCAATTCCGCACACCCATTTGAGAATCCCAACGGATTGACGAATCTGGTGCAATTACTTGCCATTCTGTCGATCCCTACGTCATTGATTTACACCTATGGCGTGTTTGCTAATAACAAAAAGCAAGCTTGGTTAATCTTTCTCATCCCTTTGAGCATTTTGATCGGTTTTATTATCATCACCGCGATCGGTGAATATCAAGGGAATCCACTGATCAATTCCCTTCTGGGGTTGGATCAAGCTCCCAACTTAGAAGGTAAAGAGGTGCGTTTTGGTTGGGCACAATCTGCTCTCTACGCGGTTATTACAACTGCCTCAATGTGTGGTGCGGTGAATAGTTTGCATGATTCTTTCATGCCCAATGGTGGTTTTGCTACCTTGTCAAATATGTTCCTCCAAATTGTATTTGGAGGGCAGGGAACAGGGACAGCTTACCTGTTTGCTTATCTGATTCTGGCAGTATTCGTGACTGGATTGATGGTCGGTCGTACTCCAGAATTTTTGGGACGTAAAATTGAGAAGTGGGAAGTTGTGTTAGCCAGTTTTCTAATTCTGCTCGTTCATCCAATTGCAATTCTAATTCCTGGTGCGATCGCCCTTGCTTTTCCTGACTTTCAAGGGATTAGCAACCCTGGATTTCATGGGCTTTCCCAGGTGATCTACGAGTATGCTTCTGCGGCAGCAAACAATGGATCTGGCTTTGAAGGATTAGGCGATTCTCAACCCTCTCCCCTGGCGATCGCGAGTGGATCTCAACCTACTATCACCGCGTTATGGTGGAACCTGAGTACATCATTCAGTTTATTGGCAGGTCGCTATGTTCCTATGGTTGCCTTGCTGCTCCTGGCAGATAGTATGTCTCGGAAGCAACCTGTTCCCGCCACGGCAGGCACCCTCCGAACTGATACCCGCTTGTTTACAGGAGTCACCGCAGGTGTAATCCTGATTCTAGGCGCACTCACATTCTTCCCCGTGCTGGCACTGGGACCGATCGCAGAAGCATTTCAAATTGGCTAGTCGTCATTGGTCATTGGTCATTGGTCATTGGTCGTTAGTTGATAATCATGAGTCAGGAGTCATGACTACTAAGTTACTGGTTGTGAGCGTTGGCAAATGACAAATAACAAATGACGAATGACTAATAACAAAGACTAATCAGAAGCTGATCCAATTGAATTGAGATAGGCATTGAGCTTTGGAGTAAGTTCATCAATGAGCGCTTGAAGAAACTGTACCTGTTCTGTTGTCAAAAGATCTCGTTTATGGGCACGTCTGAGCCAATGTTGTGTTTCATTCAATGAACCTCTTGCAATCCTAATAAACCGACGATTGTCTTGATAAGTTCCTCGACCTGAGCCTTCTGCAATGTTTGCACCAATACTATCCGCAGACCGAATAACTTGTTTTCCGATCGTATCCTGCTCTAGTAACTTCCAAGTATGAACTATCTTCCAAACCTCATCAGCCAATTGCTCTGATAACTGATACACCTTCAAATCTTGAAAACGTTTGGTAGTCATTAGTCAATCGTCACTTGACATTTATTCCTAGAATTCCCAATTTCTTTTAATAATGGTCATTGGTCAATCGTCATTTGTCCCTTGTAAATACCAATGACCAATGACCAATAACCAATGACCAATGACCAATGACCAATGACCAATGACCAATGACCAATGACCAATGACCAATAATATGAAAGCACTCCGTATACCAAGTGGGCGACGAGACGATCGCAAACACACACCAAAAGTCGATCGCAAAGGACTCTATCAACGAGCAATTCGGGAGTCTTTTATCAAACTCGATCCACGCATCGCCGTCCGTAATCCAGTCATGTTTGTGGTGTGGTTGGGTACGATCGTGACGTTGCTGGTGACGATCGAGCCAAATTTGTTTGGTACTGTTCAAGCTGCACCTGGGCAACAGCGAGTATTAAACGGCATCATCACGTTTATTCTATTTTTCACGGTGTTGTTTGCCAACTTTGCCGAAGCGGTGGCTGAGGGGCGCGGGAAAGCCCAGGCAGATGCCCTGCGATCGACTCGTTCCGACACCATTGCGCGTAAATTACTCCCCGACGGCACCATTCAAGAAGTTAACTCGACTGCGTTACGGCAGGGTGATCAGGTGAAGGTGATCGCTGGAGATATGATTCCGGCGGATGGCGAGGTGATTCAGGGGATTGGCTCAGTGGATGAGTCGGCGATTACTGGAGAATCGGCTCCTGTACTGAAGCAACCCGGCACCGATATTGCCAGTTCTGTCACCGGGGGAACTCGGCTACTTTCCGATGAATTGACCATCCGAATTACTTCTGATCCGGGTCAGGGCTTCATCGATCGCATGATTGCCCTGGTGGAAGGAGCCGAGCGCTCCAAAACACCCAACGAAATTGCTCTCACGGTGTTGTTGGCAGTTCTAACCCAGGTGTTTTTGATTGTGGTGGCAACCCTGCCCCCCATCTCTGATTACATCGCCAGCTTTCTGGATAGTACGTTGGGAGCAGCGGCGGCGAACAGTTTGCGATCGGGAACCAGCATTGCCATTCTGATTTCTCTGTTGGTGGCGTTGATTCCCACCACGATCGGCGGGTTGTTGAGCGCGATCGGCATTGCTGGCATGGATCGGGTAGCACAATTCAACGTGATTGCGACCTCTGGGCGGGCTGTGGAAGCTTGCGGAGACGTGAATACTCTGGTGCTAGATAAAACGGGCACGATTACCTTGGGCAATCGCTTGGCAGACGAATTCATTCCGCTCAATGGTCATTCAATTCAAGCCGTTGCCGATGTCTGTCTGGCAGCCAGTATTTTTGATGAAACTCCAGAAGGGCGATCGATTGTCCAACTTGCCCAAAAATTAGGAGCCAGCGTCGATTTTGATCAAGAATCTGCGGCAGGACTGGAGTTTTCTGCCCGCACCCGCATGAGTGGAGCCGACATCGACGGTCAAGAGTACCGTAAAGGTGCCGTGGATGCAATCAAAGGTTTTGTGCGCTCCCGTGGTGGTCAAGTGCCTGAGGCTTTGGATGAGGCATACGAGCGGGTCTCTCGTCTGGGTGGAACGCCCCTTGCCGTATGTCAGGGGGACGATATTTATGGAGTGATTTATCTCAAAGACATTGTGAAACCAGGATTGCGAGAACGGTTTGACCAACTGCGACGTATGGGAGTCAAAACCGTCATGCTAACCGGAGACAACCGCATTACTGCCTCTGTAATCGCCCAGGAAGCCGGAGTCGATGACTTCATTGCAGAAGCCACTCCGGAGGACAAAATCGATGTGATTCGGAGAGAGCAAGCCCAAGGTAAACTGGTGGCGATGACGGGCGATGGCACCAATGATGCACCCGCCTTGGCACAGGCAAATGTGGGATTAGCGATGAATTCTGGAACCCAAGCTGCTAAAGAAGCCGCCAACATGGTGGACTTGGATTCTGACCCCACGAAGCTGATTGATCTGGTGACGATCGGTAAGCAATTACTCATCACTCGTGGTGCCCTGACTACATTTTCAGTGGCGAATGACATTGCTAAATACTTTGCGATTATTCCCACCATTTTTGCCGCTGCCGGAATTGGCGCACTTAACATTATGCAACTGAAAAGTGCTCAATCCGCGATCGTCTCTGCCCTGATCTACAACGCCTTAATTATTCCAATCTTGATTCCTCTGGCATTACGAGGCGTGCAGTTTCGCCCCCTCACTGCCGACCAACTCCTACAGCGCAATATCTTGATTTACGGTCTCGGCGGCATTATTGCTCCATTCATTGCCATTAAAGCGATCGATTTGATTTTACCAATGTCTTAGATTAGTCCTTTGTCCTTTGTCACTTGTCCTTTGTAAATACCAATAGCCAATGACCAATGACCAATGATTAATGACCAATGACTAATGATCAATGACCAGTAACCCAACTTTAGAAGTATGAACCGAAAACATTCTATTTACTTATTTGGGGCAATTTGCCTGAATCTAGCCATTGCACCTGCGGTTTATGCTGCCAGTGGCAATGAGTTAACCCGCACCCAAGCCTGGGCATTAGGATTGTTAGGATTGGGTACGGTTGTCATTTCGATCTATCTATTCTTTGTTATGTTTGTACCGGAGAAGTTCTAATGAGTTTTGCACGCGAGGCAAGTAGAGCCATTCGATCGACCCTGGTGCTTTGGGTCATTACTGCCCTGATTTACCCGCTGGTAATGGTTGCTTTTGGGCAACTCGTTCTACCATTTCAAGCCAATGGCAGCATCTTGACTAACGCTCAAGGGCAACCCGTTGGTTCAGCCTTGATTGGGCAGCCGTTCACCAGCGATCGCTACTTCAACAGTCGCCCCAGCACCACCAGCTACAGCACCGCCGATCCCAAAGCAGATGAAGCTAAAGTACTCCAAACGGGAGTTTCTGGAGCAAGTAACTTAGCTCCAAGTAATCCCGCATTACTCGATCGTATCAAAGGTAAATCTGACCCCGATCCAGAAAAAGCGATCGAAGGAGAGATCCCCAGATTGCAAAAGGCAGGCATCCAGCCCACCCCTGATCTGGTTTACACTTCCGGTTCTAGCCTCGATCCTCACATCACCCCTGAAAGCGCAAGAGCACAACGCGATCGAGTTGCTAAAGCAAGAGGATTACAATCCAGCCAGCTTGAAGACTTAATCCAGCAAAACACGGATGGACGATTTTTAGGCATCTTTGGCGAACCAGGAGTCAATGTCTTGAAACTGAATTTAGCTTTAGATAGTTTATGAATTATTGACCAATGACTAACAATCACATTCGTTCTGCTAAACGAGGTAAACATAAGATTTTTATTGGGATGTCTCCCGGAGTGGGCAAGACGTACCGTATGTTGGAGGAGGGGCACCGACTACGGCAGGAGGGCATTGACGTAGTGGTTGGACTTTTGGAAACCCACAATCGTCAGGAAACTGCCCAAAAGGCGGAGGGGTTGGAACTGATTCCACGCCAGCAAATTTCTCATGCTGGTGTAACGTTATCTGAAATGGATACGGATGCCGTTCTTGCGCGTCAACCTCAGCTTGCCCTGATCGATGAATTAGCCCATACCAATGTGCCCGGATCAGCACAGGAAAAACGATATCAAGATGTGGAAAGGATTTTGGAGGCAGGGATTGATGTCTATTCGACGGTGAATATTCAGCATTTAGAAAGCCTGAATGATTTAGTTGCTCGAATTACAGGGGTGGTTGTGCGAGAACGGGTTCCCGATCGCCTGCTGGAAGAAGCGGATGAAGTGGTGGTGGTTGATGTGACTCCCGAAACTTTGGAAGAACGTTTGCGGGAGGGCAAAATTTATGCGCCTGACAAGATCGATCGCTGTTTACAAAACTTCTTTCAACGACGCAACCTGATTGCTTTACGAGAACTGGCACTGCGAGAAGTGGCAGACAACATCGAAGAGGAGGCGATCGAAGAAGAAGCGAATGGGGTAAAATCAGCTTCTTCCTACTGCAATATTCATGAACGAGTTCTTGTTTGTGTTTCAACTTATCCAAATTCAGTGCAACTGCTGCGTAGGGGTGCCCGAATTGCTGGATATATGCACGCTCCTTTTTACTGTTTGTTTGTGGATGATCCCGATCGCTTCTTGACTAAATCAGAAAGCTTGCATATCGAAACTTGTGAAAGACTCTGTGAAGAATTTGATGGAGAGTTTATTCGAGTCAGTAATCAGGATAAAGCGAATGCGATCGTAGAAGTCGCCAGAAACTATCGCATTACTCAAATTGTGATTGGTGAAAGTCAGCACTCTCGCTGGAAGTTGATGCTACGCGGTTCTCTAACGCATAAATTGCTACGTTCTCTTAAAAATATTGATATTCACATCATGGCGACTGATAAAAGTGACAAGGGAGTGAGCAATTAAGTCGAAAGATGCAGTTCTTGAGTCGAACTTTGAAAACAGTGTAGGCTACACCCGCAATTCGATCACCTGGAAGTTCACCCGCTTGCAATTGTTCAATCAGGGGGTGAAGATCTGAGCGGACTTGACGATAGCGCTTAACAAGATCACGAGGGTCGCGTTGAAAGTGGGAGTAAGGTCATAGAAGGAATTGTCCTTGCTCATCAATAGTGGCAGTTATTTCAATTGCTTTCATTGGTTTTATTGCTACTGTACCGCCTGCAATAAAGCGCGATCGCTACTCTCGTAGGCTGCTCTCAACAGCCTAACTCATTGCCCCTACTCAATAATCTTCTACAGCTAGATGCAATTAAAAGTTACTCGATCAGCACGGCATTCATTTCTAGTGGGATGGTGAAAACGTAGTAGATGACTCCGGCACCCAGCAGCAAAATGGCGAGGCTGGAAAGAATCACCCAGCGATCGGGTGGTTCGTAGGTATCTTCTTCGATGTCATCGCGCACAGCAAAGTAGTGTTGAGTGGACAGCAGGACGGAGAGCAACCCCACGATCGCAAAGGCTAGACCCAACTTCCAGCCATTGCCAGGAGGTTGAGGAGCCAGTGGTGGACGCAGAATCCGCAGCCGCACAATCAGCACACCAAATCCCATCAGGGCAACTCCACTCCGCATCCAGGAAAGGTAAGTTCGCTCATTGGCAAGGTGATCGCGAATTCGATTGGGATTCCGCTTCCGCCGTTCTGCTAACTCTTCTGCTGATACTTCCCGCGACTTGAACAATGACAACATGAACTCAATTCCCTCTTTAAATTGATTGGGCGTTTCGCAAAACGTCCCTGAATGGCTGCAATTTAATCAACGGGAGCATTAGGAACTTGGGCTTCGACCTCTGCCTGGGTCAAGGTTGGGATTGCCCAATCAATTTCACCCGCTTTAAAGAAACCGGAACCAGGTGCATTAAAATCAATTACTCCAGTCTCCGGATCAGCCGTGGCAATCAGTTGAGTACCAGGCACAAATTTTGCCACAACTGGATCGGTAAATCCTTCCGCACTGCCAGAGGCGACTTTGCTACCCACAGGTAAGAAAATTCCCATACATTCAACGTCGTCATCTGTAGCTTGACCTGCTCCCAGGAAAGAGACTGTGGGGAGAGTTGCTTTTTTCGATTTGGTATAAATTCCTAGTGTTTTTCCAGTGTCATTTCGACAGACCGATCGCGATTCTGCTGTGTCCAAAATATATTTTTGAAAGCGCAAATCTGCCAGCTTTTGCTGAATTGCTTCGGGTGCTAAATCGGTTGTTTTTTCGGGATTGGTTAAATCAGCGATCGCTTGGGTTACTTGAGTATATTCAGGTGTGTTGATGAATTTTCCAGCATCTGCCCAGGCGGGACGAACAAATAGAAGATTGAGTAGTAACACACAAACAATCAATGTGGTTTTGAAGAGTTTCATTGTAGTCTCCTTGTCAATTAAAGTAAGGTCATTAGTCATTAGTCATTAGTCATTAGTCATTGGTCATTAGTCATTGGTCATTAGTCATTAGTCATTGGTTATTGGTCAGTAGTTAATGGTGATTGATGATTCTTTAATCTCAGCACTCAGCACTCTATTACATCCAAACTCGGTAAGCGCCACTTTCAATGATGATGAAAACACCGAGGGCAATGAGTACAAAGGGAACGATGCGATGACCGTAGCGGGTGAGGGTGAGAGATAGAAGTGGATGTCGGGAAAGTTGATAGCCGAGAACACACCAAACTCCAATCAGGATAAGAAAAACACTCAGAATGATCATCAGTTCTGCGAGAGAACTATTGGCAAAGAGCGGCACATAGATGCCAATGTTATCTCCCCCATTGGCGATC
The DNA here is from genome assembly GCA_033764965.1 of Leptolyngbyaceae cyanobacterium bins.302. Lineage (GTDB taxonomy): Bacteria > Cyanobacteriota > Cyanobacteriia > Leptolyngbyales > Leptolyngbyaceae > JSC-12. The sequence continues at coordinate 18,994 of JANRIN010000005.1, forward strand.
GTGACGGCTGTGACCTGATAGGTTTGGGGACTGAACAGGCTGGCAAAGCGCGATCGCGGTTGAGGGATGGAAACCGATTGGAGTGACTTTTCATCCGTTTCAGGATTTAGAAGTTGGTGCAGTCCGATCGCGATCGGTAACATCCCCAGCCAACCTAGCCACGCTTTGGGTAGCACCATCCCACCCAAAAAACCGGGTAGACTGGCGAGGATTAATCCCCAAAAACCGAGGTATTGCCCAACCACGATGTGCCGTCGCCGCAACGTTTCACCCACTTTGGCAAAGAACAGCGTCAGGATAATAATATCATCCACATTGGTTGCGACAAACGCAGTCGTCCCCGTTACCATCGTTTCAACAACCCAGTTCATGCCTTACAATCAGTCCATCAGACTTTTTTCTAGTTCTGGTTGTATTGTCGCTGTTTTCTCCGCATTTCTAAACAACATCAGCAGGACTAATCCTTCGATCACCAGTGCCAGGGTTGCCAAACCTCGATTTTCTAACGTGTGGCTATCAATCAAAATCAACACGCCTAGTCCAATTAATACAAAGGGAACTAGCTGATTGCCATAACGAGTGAGGACTTCTGCAATCACGGGTAAACGAGTCAATTGAAAAGCCGCAAAGCACCAAATTCCGACTAAGAAAAAGAACGCTATGAGAATCACCACTAATTCTTCCCAGGCACTATTGGCAAACAATGGTGCATAGATGCCGACATTATCTCCTCCATTGGCAAAGGTTACGGCTGCCACACTGTAGGCTTGCGGCGAGAGAAAACCGGCATGCCAGGGGCGATTCGTTGCATAGTCTGGCTGCACTTCATCGAGTTCATCCCCCTCCTGACACAATAGGCGGTTGATCCCGATCGCGATCGGCACTAATCCCAATAAGCCAATCCAGGGCTTGGGAAACAGCAAGCTGCCGAAGAATCCAGGGAGACAGGCAAGTACCAGCGCGGCAAATCCCAAGTATTGCCCCGTGACAATATGTCGGCGGTGAAAGAAGGTGTTGACCTGAGAAAAGAAGAGCAACAGAATCACGATATCATCCAAATTCGTGGCAACAAAAGCTGTGATTCCGGTTGAAAACGCAGTGATTAAATGAGTCATGGTAGATGATCAGTTGGGTACAGGTCTTGATTTATATCCAATTAGTCATTAGTCATTGGTCATTGGTCATTAGTCATTGGTCATTGGTTGGAATTTCGCAGAAAGAAGGTTGCGGGGCAGGTTCAAATTGGGCATGAATGGCTTCAATGCCCTGTTTCATCGATCGCACCACTTTTGGCGATCGTGCCCGTTGCAGCAGAAACCAACCGCAGGTGACAGCCAGGTACAGCCCAAATAAATAGGGCAACGTGCTGTAGGGAGCTTCGGGCACGGGGAATAGCGTACTACCAGGAATGCCGATGCTGCCCAACACGGGAATCATCATGAAGCCAACGGACAAGCAGGCAATGATGGCATCTCGCCGCTGAAACTGTCGGATCTTGCGGAGATAAATGGGAGCCGCAATGGAAATCAGGATGTAAACGGTGAGGAAGCCATAGCTGGCGATCGCGCCTAGAATTCCCATACATTCGAACAGTTTGATTTGGCAGAATGCCATCGCCGCAGGCACGAGAAACAAAATCAGAGAACAGACCGTAACGGCAACGTGGGGTGTACGGTTGGCGGAGTGGGCTTCTCCCAGCGACGAGGGAAACAAGCCATGTCGAGCCATTGTGAAAAATACTCGTGCGGCTGGGTTGATGCTGCCCAACACGCAAGCGAAGAAACTAAACAAGGCTCCAAAGGCGATCGCGTCTCCTAACAATCCCACCCCTGCCTGCTTTGCCAAAAATCCCAGGGGTTCCTCCGTTTGGGTAATGTCTACTCCGGTGCCGCTAAAGCCCAGCATCTCAATGTAGGTCATCAGGACAAAGAACAATCCTGCCAGAATCACACTGCCCATCACGGCTCTGGGAATCGTTTTGAGGGGATTACGGGCTTCATCGCCCAGCGAAGTAGCGCTCTCAAATCCAGAAAAGGCAAACATAACTAACACCAATCCCATCGCGATTTGTCCGGGGGCGACTCCTTGCAAGGAAAGTTGCGACCAATCCAGGGCAAATCCTTTATGCGCCCAGATAATTCCGCCCAAAACCGCGATCAATGCAATGGAGATTACTTCTAACCAGAGCATCGCCATTGCGGACAATTGAATGTCTTTGTATGCCGTGTACCAGGCAATGCCAGCCCCGATCGCCAGTAGTGTAATGCTCGAAGGATGCCAGCCGATATGTCCCATCATGGTGATGCTGAAGTTGGCAAAGCCACACAGCACCGACATTCCCGTAAACAAATACGCCAGCACCAAACTCCAGCCACAAATCACTCCTGCCGTCGGTCCCAAGCCTTTAACAATGTAGGTGTAGAGTGAACCGGGAGAGGCAGAACGACTGGCGAACTGGTTAATGTTAATACTCACCAGCACCAATCCGACTAACCCAATGATGAAACTCAACCAGGTGCCATTTCCCGCTAACGCAACGATTAATCCCAGGTTAGACGCTGGAATAGTGGTAGGTGCAATCACTGCAAAGGATTGAGCCAAAACTTCTCCAAACGAGAGGCAACCTGGCTTTAAGCCGTGCATACTGCGAGTTGCTGAAAGCGGTTGGGTATCACTGGTCATGAAGGACTCCTGATTAACAAAGCAAACAAATGAGATGACGCGATCGCGATGCAGCTATCCTCCGGAGGGAATACAACTCAATGTATTGATCCCCACCAATAGAAGCAAATACTCTTTTTTGTCAAAACGATAAACTCAGTTTATGAAAAAAGTTTTGCGTTGAGTTTTGATGACATCATCACTAGATGCGTTATAAAAAGTTATTGGATAATAGTCCTTAGCCACTGGTCATTTGTCATTGGTTATTAGCAGGTAGGCAAAATTGAACTTCAAATGACAAGTGACGATTGACAAATGACTAAGTAACAAATGACGTGTAATGTAACATCTCTCAAGTTTATGGAAACCCTACCGAAGCTTCCAAATTTACAATCCATTCGAGAAACTAAAAAATCTGGTAGGGATTTATACGCCACTGGAAAAATCTTGCTGGTATTGTTTCTGGTGGCAATGCTTGCTAGTTTCTTTGCGATTGTCAATGCTGGGGAAAGAGGCGTATTGCTCAAATTTGGGGCAGTGCAACCCGTTGTATTAGAGGAAGGAATTCATCCAATTATTCCGATCGTTCACACCGTTAAAAAATTGAGTGTGCGAGTTCAAAGTCAGGAAATTACTGCCGAAGCGTCTTCGAGAGATTTGCAAGATGTCTATACGGATGTCGCACTCAATTGGCACATTGTGCCGGAAGAAACTTATCTAATTTTTCAACAAATTGGTGAGCAGGATGCGATTATTCAACACATTATTAATCCTGCGGTAGAAGAAGTATTGAAAGCTGTGATGGCAATGTATACCGCCGAAGAAATTATCACTAAACGGGGACAGGTGAAAACAGGGGTAGATCAGGCATTAATCGAACGGCTAAGACCCTATCACATTGCTGTCGATGACATTTCTCTGGTGCATGTGCATTTTTCCAATCGCTTTAGTGATGCGGTGGAAGCGAAGCAGGTGGCGGAACAGGACGCTAAACGAGCGGAATTTGTGGCGCTCAAAGCCGTGAAAGAAGCCGAGGCACAAGTCAATCTTGCGAAGGGAGAAGCTCAAGCCCAACAGCTTTTGCGAGATAGTTTGACTCCAGAGCTATTACAACGACAGGCGATCGAGAAATGGAACGGAAACTTGCCGCTGATCATGGGTGATGAAGGCACAAAGTTGTTAGATATGCGGCACCTGACTGACACTAGACAACTAGCTGATAAGCCTATCCGATCGGGCGGGGAGTAGGAAGACGAACTAAACCATTGAACTGCTTATTGGGATACCAGGCAGTTTCAGTAAATCGACAATCTTCTAGACGGAGAGAATAGGGAAGGGGTAGGGTGCAGAAGCGCCGTATATCTAAAGTTCGGGTTGAAAACTCAAGTCAGTTGAAACTAACGGGAAGGTTGACTAGAGAGGGTTTTTAACCTGTTTTAATGGGTTTTAGCTTTGAGGCACTGGTTCCGCTAAGTGGGGAGACATAAAGCCTTAATATTGTTACATTAGAGCAACTTACAGTGTTTTGAAAACCGCCAATTCATCAGGAGCGGATGATGGATTTATTTTCCCCTAATTGCCCGTACTGTGATAGT
>JANRIN010000011.1:0-6828 GCA_033764965.1 Leptolyngbyaceae cyanobacterium bins.302
ATAATGAAGCTATTGTACTCAACGGCATTGGTTTAGTTTATCAAGATCTAGGGAAGCCCACAAAGGCGCTCTCCAATTTTCAAGATGCTTTACTCATTGCTAAGGATGAAAGGCAACGCGACGCTATCCTAAATAATATAGGATCTCTTTATAGCGAAACAGGTGAATATACAAAAGCTTTGAAATTTCTCAACGAAGCCCTAGTGATTTCTCAGCAGCTTGGAAACTCAGCAAAGGCTGCTTCTAACATCAACAATATTGGAGTTATTTATCGCAATTTGGGTCAATACTCAAAAGCAGAGAATCACTTTCGGGATGCCCTAAATCTTTGGAGAAAAGCTGGTTGTCGAGCAGAAGAAGGAACTGCTATTCACAATCTCGGTGGAGTGTACGATCAGCAAGGACTCTATTCTCAAGCATTGGAATGCTACCAGCAGGCTTTATCCATTTATAGAGAAATTGGAGATTGTAATAGTGAGGGAAATACATTAAATAGTCTAGGAGCTACTTATCATTCTCTTGGAGAACTTCATCAGGCAATAGAACATTATGATGACGCTTTAAACATTTATAAAGAAGTTAATCATCTTCCCCGTCAAGCTACGACTCTCAATAATCTTGCACACCTATATTTTTTATTAGGCAATGATTCTGAATCATTGTTGTTGTATCAAGATGCTTTAGTCATTGCGAGTAAAGTTGGAGATCGCCATACTGAAGGTTCTATCTTAGGCAATATCGGGTTGATTCATTCCCGTCATGAGGAGTTTTTGAAGGCTTTAGAATATCACCAACAATCTTTTATGTTGCAGCAATCCATTGGCGATCTTCCAGGGCAAGGAAATTCTCTCAGTAATTTAGGTGATGTGTATTTCAATTTGAATGATTTCTCAAAGGCACAAGATTGCTACCAGCGGGCGCTAAAAATCCATCGAGATGTAGGCGATCAACGTGGTGAGGGCTTTTCCCTTATGAGTTTTGGTGAAATGTATGAGCATCAGCAAAAGTACTCAGAGGCAATAAAATATTACCAACAAGCTCTAAAAATTCGCAAAGCTTTGGGCAATCGTTCAGATGAAGTGCAGACTCTGGAGATTCTTGGAAAGATTTCTATGAAGCTCGAAAAGTATTCAGAAGCAAAAGAATTCTATCAGCAAGCTTTAGAGATTGTTCGAGTCTTCGACAATCAAGCTCTTTTCATGAGCTTGATAAATAGCATTAATGAAATAAATAACCTCTCAAATCCAGAATCTTAAGCACTGTTTGTAATTGCTGATGTGTCGCTGACAACAATCACAAGCGTCCCAGTTCTTGGAGGTTCTTCAAATCCAATTCAAAGTTTGCAACATCATACGAATAAAGTGGAATGTCACGCTGTTTGAGAAGTTGTCGAAAGTCTCTAACTTGTACTCCTGCCAAGTTACTAGCATCACTCAAGCTCAAACGACCAATTTGAAACAGATGTAATGCGATCTCCTGACGAAACTCATTCGGTGAAAGCTTCGACGCTTGCAGAATTTCATCCGGTATAACAACGCCCATAAGACTACCTGCTGTGGCTATAGCTCTTTCTTCGGTTTGTGGGTTGAGGCGACATGGAGTTCTTTCAGTTGCTTGTCGTCTACGCTGGAGGGGGCGGAGGTCATGAGGCAACGAGCTTGCTGGGTTTTGGGGAAACCGATCACATCCCGAATCGACTCTTCCCCTGCCAACAGCATCACCAGGCGATCGACTCCGTAAGCAATGCCGCCGTGGGGTGGCGCACCAAATTCAAACGCATCTAATAAGAAGCCAAATTTGGCATAGGCTTCTGCGGGAGACAGCCCGATCGCTTCAAACACCTGTTGTTGAATGTCGGGTTGGTAAATCCGCAGACTCCCACCTCCTACTTCAAACCCGTTGAATACCAGGTCATAGGCTTGAGCACGAGCAGTTTTGAGGTCGTGTAAATCTTCCGGGTAAGGAGCCGTAAAAGGATGATGCAGTGCCTCTAACCGCTTCTCATCCGCGTTCCACTCGAACATCGGGAAGTGAGTAATCCAGAGCAAATTGATCTTGTCCGGATCGATCAGGTTTTGTTCACGGGCGACAACTTGCCGCAGGCGATCGAGAGTTTTATTCACCGTTGCCATATCGCCCGCACCAAATAGCAACAAGTGCCCGTCTTGCGCCTTACAACGGGTCAAAATCTCCTGTTTTTGTTCTTCGGTGAGGTTATCTTTAATCGCGCCGATCGTGTCAATTTCTCCATCCCGCACCCGAATGTAAGCTAATCCCCGTGCGCCGCAGGTTTCGGCTTCCTTAAATAAATCTCCACCCGGTTTAATCCGCACATTAGAAATAGCATCGTTGCCGCTAGGAATGGGTAGAATTTTGACGATGCCCCCTTTTGCCACCGCATCCGCAAAGACTTTGAAGCCGGAACCTTTGACCACATCAGAGACATCCACCAATTCCAGGTCGTAGCGGGTGTCGGGTTTATCCGAGCCGTAGCGATTCATCGCGTCCGCATAGGTCAGGCGCGGGAAGGGGCGGGGCAGGTCAATGCCTTTCACAACTTTGAACAGATGGCAGACTAGGCGCTCGTTCAGGTCAATCAACTCATCTTGCGACAGGAAGCTCATTTCCATATCGAGTTGGGTGAATTCGGGTTGGCGATCGGCTCGCAGATCTTCATCTCGAAAGCACCGAGCGACTTGGTAGTAGCGATCGCAGCCTGCCACCATCAGCAGTTGCTTGAATAACTGGGGCGATTGGGGCAACGCGAACCACTCCCCTGGATTCACCCGCGAAGGCACGAGATAATCCCGTGCGCCTTCAGGAGTTGATCGCGTCAAAATGGGCGTTTCAACTTCAATAAACCCTTCCTGATCTTCCAAAAAGCGCCGCAGCGTTTTGACAATCTGATGCCGCAGTTGCAAATTTTGGCTCATACGTTCCCGCCGCAAATCCAGGTAGCGATATTTCAGCCGCAACTCTTCCCGGATTGACTCATTTTCAGTGCTGGAAACCTGGAACGGGAGTTGCTTTCGGACTGCATTCAACACTTCAATCTGATCCGCGTAAATCTCGACTTCACCCGTTCCCAAGCGGGGATTGAGCGATTCTACCGGTCGCTGGGTGACTCGCCCAGAAATTTTCACCACGTATTCGTTGCGTAGCCCTTCCGCAATGTTGTAGGAGGCGGGAGTTCGGACGGGATCGCTGACCACCTGCACCACACCTGCCCGATCGCGCAAATCGATAAAAATCACCCCACCATGATCTCGACGGCGATCGACCCAACCACATAGGGTCACTGTTTCTCCAATCTGTTTCGCACGGAGTTCACCGCAGTAGTGGGTTCGCATGGCTTCCTAACTTAACTTCAAGCAATCAATGGGTTCAGTGTAACGCCTGAAAACGCTGGGTTCCAGTTGGATACAGCATTTCCTGACAGTTTTTTGCAAACCTCCCCATTATGCCTGATTAGGGAACCAGCTTAACGCCGCAGATTTTTGCATAACGACTGGATGAATTCCTGATAGGTGTGAAGGAACTGTGAAGAAGAGGTCGTCATCACACTGTTTTTCAGGGGAATACCTATGCAGAAAAATATTGATCTACCCGCATCTCATGCCCTTCGGAGTGAGATTTCACCTGGTCTTGACCCGCTTACAGCCACCTACTTCCAGATGCCATTTAACCCAGAATGGGGGATAGATGCGCTCGATCGCCCTTCATCCAGTGGTTGCCCAGGTCATTCTTTTGAAGAAATTTCCCCTACGCCTCACGACCTATCTATTCCTAGTGTGCAGTTGCCACTTGAGGCAGGCGTTTACGATATTTCGGTTCAACCTGCGGAAACGCTAACGTCCACCAATGCGGCTGTGTTTAGCCGTAGTAGTGGGTATGGAGTGGTGAACGCAGCGGCAGCAGTGGCTCAGGCGATCGCTGTTCCAACCGCCAACTTTCCAGACGTAGCCAATTTAACGGGCGACAATTGGGGACTCGATCGCATTAAAGCCCCCGAAGTTTGGGCACAGGGATACACAGGGCAAGGGGTTGTGGTGGCGGTAGTGGATACCGGCGTGGATTACAGGCACCCCGATCTGGACAGCAATATTTGGACAAACCCCGGTGAAATTGCCAACGATGGCTTAGACAACGACGGCAATGGCTTCATTGATGACATTCGAGGCTGGGATTTTGTCAACAACACCAATAACCCAATGGATGATGATAGCCACGGCACCCACGTTGCTGGCACGATCGCTGCTGAAAATAATGGAGTGGGAGTAACAGGAGTGGCTTACAACGCCAAAATTATGCCCGTAAAAGTGTTGGGGCAAGATGGCGGCACCTATGAAGCTGTGGCAGCGGGGATTCGCTATGCAGCGGACAACGGTGCCCAGGTGATTAACCTCAGTTTGGGTGGAAGTGCTTCCAGCAATCTCGTGACTGAAGCGGTGAAGTACGCCGTCGAAAGAGGGGCAGTGGTGGTCATGGCTTCTGGCAATGAAAGTCGCGCCCAGCCCAGTTTTCCGGCAAATTTAGCAAGAAACTGGGGCATCGCTGTTGGCGCGATCGACCGCAACGATCGCATCGCGAACTTTTCCAATCGGGCGGGCAGAACCCCATTAGATTTTGTCGTAGCTCCTGGAGTTGAGATTCTCTCCACCACCCCGAACAATACCTACAGTTCTTTTAATGGCACTTCAATGGCAACCCCCCATGTCGCTGGAGTTGCCGCTTTAATGCTGAGTGCCAATCCTAACTTAAGCCCAACTCAAATCGAAAGTATTTTGATTCAAACCGCAACGAGTTCTTAAAACGTGCTTGCATAGCTTTGGTCAGAACACTGAGGACAAGGAAAAGTGGCAAAATCATTGCTGGATAGGCGTTCTGACTTCGCCTTATTTGGGCGGACAGTAGCCTCATGAAGAAGGATTCTAACTAAAGCTATATTTTGATCAAACTCGTAAGCGAGAAAAGCAGGAGCAAAGCCCCATGATGCCGCGTCGAATCAAGTTTTTACGGATTTGGCTGATTGCAATGACGGGAGTGGCTTTAGTTGGAGTGCCTCTGATCGCGATCGCCCAGCAATATACCCCACCCAGACGTAACCTTCCAGGGCGGCGAGAAAGCGCGAAAACTCGGTTTCTGGGTGACACCTGCTTAGTTGGGCAAAAACCGCTGACCGCTCTCATTCCCCCGAACAACTTTGGCACAACGACAGGGAAAACCCTAATGCTGCTGTGGTATGTACCCGACACGAAAGCCAAGACGGCGGAAGTGCGCTTGGTTGATCAAGCCGATCGCTCGCTTTACACCACAACCATTCCGTTAGACAATGTGCCTGGAATTGTGACGGTGCAATTGCCCGATCGGGTGGCAACTCAAATGGAATTGAACAAAGCATATCAGTGGCAGTTCTCCTTAACCTGCACGCCCAACGATCCATCTAAAAATCCATTTGTTGAAGGAGTGGTTCAACGCATCCCGATTGAACCCAGTTTAAGTCGGGCATTGAAAGCGGCATCCAATCCCCGCGATCGTGCGACTGTTTATGCCAAGGCGAGTGTTTGGCATGATGCGATCGCGACGCTTGCTACTCAGCGATGTTTGAATCCTGGTGACGCGACTTTACAAACCAGTTGGAAAACCCTGCTGCAATCTGTCCAACTAGAAACCTTTGCCGACGCACCCCTGACCAAGTGTGGCGCGATTGGCAAAGGAGAGTGAGGAATGACAATTAAACAGATTTGATATTTAGAAGGGGCGGGTTCTGCCATCCAACCCATTGCAGTGTTCAGATTAGTCTGCTAAACCCGCCCGTACAGTTGCTTGTTAAAGTTTTTGGGCTGAATTGTTACGCCATTTATCAGGGGTGCTACAACCAAGACCATTAACGGAATCTGGAGAGCCTTATGACCCCGTTGATTTCGCTGGTGATGACCACCTACAACCGGGAAGCGTTTTTGGACTGCGCGATCGCCAGTGTCTTACAACAAACGGTTTCAAATTTTGAGTTGTTAGTTTGGGATGATGGCTCCACGGATGGCTCAGTGGAACTGGCTCAAGCCTACGCCCAGCAAGACAAACGGGTGCGGGTGGTGGCAGCGGCGCATCAAGGGCGGGTCAAAGCGTTGACGGCAGCGATCGCCCAAACTCAGGGTAAATATCTCGGTTTTGTGGACAGCGATGACTGGTTAGCACCCACTGCCTTAGAAGAAACGGTGCGAGTCCTGGAAGCGCAACCCGCAGTGGGCATGGTCTACACCGACTATTACGAAACGGATGCTCAAGGGAAGGTGTTGCAATACGGGCAACGCTGCCGCATTCCTTACTCACCAGAGCGATTGTTGGTCGATTTTATGACCTTCCATTTTCGGTTGCTGCGGCGATCTCCCTATGACCAAGTGGGGGGCATTAAGGATTCGCTGGATTTTGTGGAGGATTATGATCTGTGCCTACGACTGTCGGAAGTGACGCAGTTTGAGCGGGTGCGGAAGCCTCTCTACTTTTATCGAATTCATGCCCACAATGCGTCGCGAGAACTCCAGGTCGAACAAACGCTACGGACTCATTGGATTCTGGAGCAGGCGTTGCGGCGGCGGGGCATGGCGGATACTCACGCGATCGATCTGGATCTGCCCGCCGGACGATTTACCTTGCGAAAGAAGGAAGCAGGGGTTGATTCCTCTCAGGTCAAACCATCTTGTGATTTTGGGTCGCAGTATGTTCAGGAGGCTGGAGAAATCCAAGCCTTGGGGGGCAATCCCCCCAAACCCCCCGAACTCAGGGGACGCCGCCGTCCCCCGAACCCCCTCCCGAAGGAATTAAGGG
>JANRIN010000014.1:0-5191 GCA_033764965.1 Leptolyngbyaceae cyanobacterium bins.302
TTCGCTCAGTAGGCTTTGTACAATAGCTTCCATTGGGCTACCCATCCGGTGTGTTTGTTGATAATTGCACCTTAGTCGATGGGTAGCTTTCTCGTCAAAATTCAGTCCGGACTATTGAAATCTATTGACTTCTTTTTGATGAGAAATAGTACATCTAAACTATAATTTAGGTCAAATGCTAAAGGTGACTGCCCATGTCCCAACTTCACCTACTTGCTCAGTATGAATCGCTGGTGCAGCAGCATCAAGCACAGTTCAATCCAACCTTGACTCAGTTACAGGTATCGGTGAATGAAACGCTGCATCACCTCCAGCAGCAGGAACAGAGCCTCGTAGATGCCCAGACTCAACAACTGGCTCAACTCGAAGCGCAATTGGCGACCGATGCTCGCCCGTTGTTGAACTCGGTTGAACTGCAATCCTTTATTGCCGAAGTGCAGCCAATTCTAACTCGTGTTCCCTGGAGTCAAGCTCAGTCGTTACCACAAATTGATGCAAATTCCCAAAACTGGCAGCTAGCCCAGACGAACCTTCCCCTTACCATTTATGACTATGAAGCCACCGTTGATCACGATGCCTATGATGATGAAAACACTCATACTGCCTACGGCTATAGCCTCACCATTGAGGTGGGAGACCAGAGCCGACGCATTGAAGTGTTAACTCGGCGGGTTTATTCACCGATCAGGCAATCTGTTTACAGCTTGCGCGAGCAGCTTGAGTACTACGTAGAGGGTGAAGTGGCTGGACTGCTACGTCAACCAGGGATTGAAGACTCTGTTAGGGATCAATTAGCGTGGGAAATTAGTTGTTTAATCGCTTGTGCCGTCCGCTTACTCGCACTCACCCCACAGATGGTGCAGTTCCAGTACCCCAGCCCAGAGGAGGCGATCTCATGAATGGAATTTGGGTCAGCCTTTCTGCTTACGGGGGTGTCACCACTCGCGAAGCTCTGGCGGTGTTGTGGGCAGTAGGCGTGCGTCAGGTGGAGTTAGCGATCGGGGTTAAACCCAGTCCCGATACTGTGGAGGTGCTACGGCAGTATGGACAGCAAGGGATGCGATATCGTGCCCACCATGCAATTGTGTGGCAAGAGCAGAGGTCATTCAACCTGGCTGACAGCTTCGATGCTCGTTACTTTGAGCGGTTGACTGATTGGTTAGCCGCGATGGACATCATCGCCTATTCCGTTCATGCAGGTAGCTACCATTCTTCGGATGATCCTGCCGTTGCCTACACCCGATTTCTCGATCATGTGAATCAATTGAGTCAACTGTGTCGCGATCGTGGGATTCGCTTGGGTGTGGAGACCATGTACCCTGCCCTGTCAGAAGACACCAGTCAGTATTTGCTACAAAACACCGCCCAGGTTGGGCAGTTACTGCACGATCTGCCAGACATAGATCTGGTTGTGGATATGGCACACCTCAACATTTGGAGAACTGCAACCATTTCGCAGAAGTTGCAGGTACTTCAAATTGCCCAAAACCGGATACTGGAAATTCATATTTCTGACAACGACGGCTATCGAGATAGTCATACTGCTGTGAGCGATCGCACTTGGTGGCTGGACTATGCCGCTATGTTTCCTCCTAGTGTCGCGATCGTGCTGGAAAGTCGAATGAATCGCCAGAGCGTAGAACAAGTCAAGCAACTGGTGGAGACGACCCAAGCCCTAATCAGGAGAACATACCCATGATCGAGATGGAGTCTCAACTTGCTACTTACGAAAATCTGCGCCAGCAACAGTCCGAGCAGATAGACAGAGCACTGCAAAGCCTGCATGACCAAATTGCCTCCCAACTCGAACACCTGCGGCGGCAGGAGCAAACTCTGCTCGATACTCAAACATCAACCCTAGCACTTCTGCATCCCACCATTGGAGCCGATGCTCGTTGTTTACTCCCGACTCCCCAGTTTGGGGAATTCATCACCATGCTGATAGCCAGTCGTGACAGATCCTTGCCCAGCCTGGACCGCACCTTACTGATAACGGCAACTCCAACGAGTTGGCGGTTGGCAACTGGGTCGTTGCCCCTGGAAGTGATTGACTACAAATTGATCCGGGATGATGGGGCGTACAACGACGAGAACTACTATACCGACTACCGCTACCATCTGACCGCTCGGTTGGGGTCGTGGCAGAAAACGGTCGATGCCTCCACTGCCAGTTTGCATCCTGGCAATCCCATTCACTACCACCTGAAGGATCTGCGATCTCAGCACTACGATGTGTCCTATCGGCTGCTGGATGCCGACCGTTATCTTCAAGAACCTGTGCCTCAACCCGAATTTCCTGAACTGCATTTAGATGAAGCAGAAGTGGTGCAACTGAAGCAAGAGATTAGTTGTGTACTTGCCTTTGTCGGCAATCTGTTTAATATGCACTCGCGAGTCGAGCACTTCCGCTACCCGCGTCATTGCTGGAATGATTGAGAAAATGACGGGTAGACTGGTACTGCTCAAATGCAATTCACATCGATGAAGCAGGATTAGCTGTCCTCTACCAAGTTCTGAGGGGCAAGTACTCCGTTGCGGTTGCTCAAGCTGCTGAGTTGATATCCCAATTTGAAATTCCCTCCTTTATCCCTGAGTTAGTCTCCGCCTGCGATCGCTTCCTAGTCAATGCGAAAGAGAGTGATCCGGGATGTCGCGCCAAGCAGGCGATTTCAGAAGCCCTTTACCGCCTTCAATACAGCGACAAAGCGCCCTTCCTCAAAGGCATCCGGCACGTTCAAGCAGAACCAGTTTGGGGAGGAAAAGTAGATACCGCCCCGACCTTGCGTGGCACCTGTGCGTTGGGACTGGTGAGGATGAATTACCCATTGGTCATGGTGGAGTTGAGAGATTTGCTGGCAGACCCAGAACCCGAAGCCCGCATCGGAGCCGCACGAGCAATCGCGTATGCTTAAAACGATCAAGGGGTGCCGCTGCGGCGGCTCTGGGTCAAGATTGGCGACACTTCACCGGTGCTGTCAGAATGTCTGATCGCCCTGCTTCAACTTACGTCAGACCAATCCCTGCCACTGGTCAAAGACCTGCTCTACGCTCGGAAATCTTGTGGACTGGAAGAGGATGTGGACAAAGCAGAAGCCGCCGCGTTAGCCCTGTCAGAATCTCGAGCACCAGAGGCGTTTTCGATCTTGAAACCCTGGTGGAAGGGGGTTCATGATCTGGAGTTGCGAAAGACTGGGTTGCTAGCGATCTCAACTCTCCGACACCCGGAGGCGCTGGAGTTTTTGCTGTCCCTGATTGAAGACGGTAAACTCAAGACGCGATCGATGCGATCAAAGCGATGGGAGTTTATGTGCAGGACCCTGTAGTTGCCATTTGATAATTGACTTTATAAAAGGCTGTCGCCACGACATCTTTTTCTTGCTCAACCCTTCAAGTCCCTTTTTAATGGTTTGTGAAGTTCATTGGGGTTGCATTTTTACAGATGGTTCCGTTTCACAAAACTCCGCTAACTGACCTGGTAATTGAGGGCATTGTTAATGGCAACAAGCTGCTTGAGGAGTGTTCAGCTCAAGAGAGTTTTGCAGCACTAATGTTGCATCATTCCCACCCGGAATTAATGCACCGAGTTCTCTCTGACCTTGCCGTTCATCAAAACTGTTGCAATAGTTTTGTTATAGGGTTAGCTTTGCCATCCACAAAGAGTAGTGCTGATCCAGGAAGCTTAGTTTTCTTGAGGGATTTGTGGACGGACTGGGGCGTAGATACCTTGTACCTTTTGGCTCCTTTTTTCAAAAAAGCGCGATCGCTCCTTACCGCTCAGGATTTCGGGGGGATGTAGAAATATTACTGGAAACAAGACATCTGGCGGGTTAGCAAGTTACGCGAAGTCGAGGTCATCACGCTGGATACTTCAACTTGGCTGCTGCCTACCCTTGAGACTCCTATCAAATCGAGTCATATCCAAATTGAAGAAGAAGGAGGTGGAGATAAATCAGAGGAAAGCGGTGACCGCTATTTTCATGGCAATATCCAAATCGGATTGTGGAGCAGCAGCCTAAAGAATCTAATAATCCTGAGGAGCTTTCAGATTTTGAAGAAATTAGGACTGACACTTTAGCAGATCGATGGTTAGACGTGGGAGGAGCCTTAAGGCAATCAATTGAAGTCTATGGGTTTCCGATCGCACCACAATTCACAGCCGAACAGCAAGCAAAACTACTTTTGGACGTGACTTGCCTAATGCCTATATTACTGAATTGCTGCTCCCCAGGAAGATGATTTTCTGGAAAACACTAGCTCTAGATGCAAGACTCTTCAGCAATATCAGGAGCAATCTGTGAAAAACCACCGCAAGTAAATTCAGAGCCTGAAAACGTTGAACAGAGAAGTTTTTGACACAAAAATGGTTTTTGTACTTGAGATGAAGCATAAAAAACACTGAAACACTATGGCAGTTCTGTTCGTAGCAGTTTTAGGGGAATTTAGAAAGACTCAAAGCACCTCATTCAACCATCTTGTAATCCCCATACTTCCTCAGTATTGATTTGATGGGTTCTCAAGAGTCTTCTGCATCAGAGGTAAAGGTCAAGATTTTGGTAGACAAGTTAGTATCTGGAAATAGCTCAAACGTCTACTAGAGGTAGCTTTCGAGTTTTTTGGTGTTTTCTAGGCTCCGTTAACTTATCACAAGCATGTGAGCGATCGCTATTCAATTAGTAGGATTTGTGGGTTTAAAGAAGGGGGTGTTTTTTAGGAATTCACAGGGGAAATCCCGAAGTGTACCTTGGAGTGGCTTTAAGGAGTTCTATTATTTCTCATAGCTTTTCCGACTTTTACCTTAGAAACAATCCATCAAGTAAAAAGAGGGATTAGCATTTCTGAAAAATTAAAGACTCCATTACCGCTGAATTATTGCTCAAAACATCTAAATCTTAAAGGAATAGGTTTTTTAGCTTTTGCTCTTTTCTTCCAAAAGACTCACCAACTTTCACTGAGAAGATGTAGCGATTGCAATTCCCAGGAGATTCCAACTGTACACATGTGGCTCAACCTACCGCTGACTTCAAAAGAACCTAAAATGCCTGATGGTTAGATATCTCAGTATTTTTCATTCTTTAGTTACTTCGCCTCCGAAAAAGGTGGAGTGATTTCCGTCTACTTCAGCCAAGAATGACAAACACCTCCAAGTACTGTAACCCACATTCCGCACTTCCAACTGGCACAAAAAGATTAA
>JANRIN010000034.1:0-15014 GCA_033764965.1 Leptolyngbyaceae cyanobacterium bins.302
ACAACCAAAGTTGTCCCTGCGGTGAAACTAGGAATTCTAGAAATTGGCATATCTTGGTTGCAACTGTTGACGATTCGCTATGCCTTATAACTGTTACTCGTCAATGCTTTCAATGCTCCTATCCACCGGAACCAGTGCCAAGTTCTCCAAATGAAGAACTACTCCAAGATATTTTTGCTCTGAAGGCAAAGATTAAATTTGGCTTGGGTTTCTGGATTCAATGGTTTATTGCTACGGTTGTTGTTGGAACAATCAGCCTATTTGGGACAGTTGGATTTTTGGGCGAACAGTATGAAAGTAGCACTGCTGGATTTTTAGGGGTGTTGTCAATGGGAATTTCAATTGGATTAGCCCAATGGTTGTTGACAAGGCTAAGAGTCAGAGTCGGTATTTGGTTTTTGATTGGCAATGTAGCTGCAATCTTAGTTATCTTTACCATCTCAGCCATCCTACTCGCAGTAAATGTGTGGCTAGGCTTACTATCCTTGTTGGGGTGCATGGTGATTTTTACAACATTGTCCATTGGTCGTTTGGTAAAGCAACTAGAGGGAATGACTTGATACGTTTTCCTGAAGCTGCAATTCATACTTTGGCATTAATTATTGATAGGAGATTCACATGGATAAGTTTCAAGCAGGAATTCTTGGTGTATTTACCCTACTCGCCATAGGGCTATTGGCTTTAGCAGGGCTTGACTTGATAATTGAAGGGCATTTACCCGTTATGCAGATTGCACTCGGTGGTGGTTTACTCGTTCTAACAATTGGTAGCCAGTTGATGTCTGATGGCTAGTTTTGCACATGGTAGGTTTCGATAGTGAGTAAGTTGGGGAGCGGGGTTGATCATTGTCTACCCTGCTTTTTATGTGGTGTATCATAAGTTCTAGTCATTAGAAGGCGAAAGTTATGTCGCTGGCATCAATTGGCGAGGCAGATATTATTCGCACTGAGCGTGGTTTGACCATTGCAGGCACACGCATCACTCTTTACGATGTGATGGACTATTTGGTTGGACAATATCCTCCCAAGTTCATTCGTGGTCTTTTCAACCTGAGTGAGGATCAGATTAATGCGGCTCTCGCATACATTAAGACAAATCGTGCTGAAGTTGAAGCTGAGTATCAAATTGTACTGAAGGAGTCTGAAGAACTCCGCCAGTATTACGAAGAGCGAAATCGTGATCTTGTTGCCCGACTCGCGGTAAAGCCACCGAAGCCCGGTATGGAGGCTGTTTGGGAAAAGTTGAAAGCACAGAAAGCCAAACATCAAGCTCAACTTGAGTCCCATAGATGATTTTCCTGGTCGATCATAATCTTGAGGGACACGCTTTACTTTTGTCAGGTAACATCGCTAGTTTGGGCTGGCTAGCAATACTACCAATTCATTTTGTTACGCTTGAAGAAGCTGAATTAGCTGTTTCTAGTAATGACAGAGTAGTTTGGCGATTTGCACAGGCGAACCAAATGGTTCTGCTAACAGCGAATCGAAGCATGAAAGGTAAGAATTCGCTGGAGCAAGTGATGCGTGAAGAAAATACATCCACTTCATTGCCTGTCGTCACAATTGGAGATGCTGATCGAGTTCTAACTGATCCTGACTACCGTAATTGTTGTGTTGATCGACTGATTGAAATTGTATTTGACATTGATGATTACAGAGGTACGATGAGGCTTTTCATTCCATAAAGCTGATTGTTCAAACAGTAGCTATGGCGATAGCAATCGCATTGGCAGAAAATGCGGCATAAACAATCCCAATGCACCCGATCGCCAAGAGTCTGTCTGTGAGTGTTTAAGGTTATTTGCGGCGGGTGATTGGGGTCGATAACGATTAGTAGAAGCCAAGGGCAACATAGAAATGATAGGGAATCGCTGCACGGTGTTGTTAAGAGGACAGGATAGGCAAGGTTCTGTTTGGCGGCAAGTTCTGCGGCTTTCTCGGCGATCGCTCTGCCTGGTGCTGGTGGTTCTGTGCCTGATACCGCTCATGGGCTGTCAACCAAGTCGGCTTCAAAGTCGTGTTGCTCCAGGATCCCAGCTTGTTTTGAGCGCCCTCACCGATCCTAAAACCTTTAACTTTGCCAATAATCAGACCTTTCCCAGCATTTTCTTATTTGCCTATGAAGGGTTAACTCGTGAAGATGGCTCGGGCAAAATCCTTCCGGCTCTGGCAGAATCCTGGACGATTTCAGACGATGCCAAGCGGGTTGTATTCACGTTGCGGCAAGGGCTGAAGTGGTCGGATGGGGAGCCACTGACCGCAGATGACGTAGTGTTTACCTACCGGGATGTTGTGTTTAATCCGGACGTTCCCACGGATGCCAAAGATTCGATCCGCATCGGACCGAACGATCGCTTTCCTGAAGGGGTGTTTCCTGAGATTCGCAAAGTGAACGATCGCCAGGTGGAGTTTATCCTACCGGAACCGTTTGCCCCATTTTTGCGAGCCACGGCTGCGCCAGATGGCATCATGATCATGCCAAAACACAAGCTGGAAGACGCGCTCAGAACCAAGGGAGCGGATGGCAACCTGAAGTTTATTTCCACCTGGAATACGGATACGCCACCTCGCGAGATTGTGGTGAATGGGGCTTATTTGCTGGATAGTTACACTCCCGGTCAACGGCTGGTGTTTCGGCGGAATCCCCATTACTGGCGCAAAGATGCTCAAGGTCAGGCGTTACCGCGAGTTGATCGCATCATCTGGCAGTTCATCGAAAACACCGATACCCAATTGATCCGCTTTCGCTCTGGGGAGTTGGATGTGATGGGAGATGCCCGTCCCTTGCGCCCCGAATACTTTTCCTTGCTGAAACAGGAGGATAAACGAGGCAACTTTCAGGTTTACAATGGCGGTCCCTGGTCGGGGGTACTCTACCTCACCTTCAACCTGAATCCAGCCAAGAACAAAGACGGAAATCCGATCGTGGATCCGATTAAACTTCGCTGGTTCAGCAACCTGGCATTTCGGCAAGCTGTGGCTCACGCCATCAACCGCGATCGCATCAACAACAACATTTTTCGGGGTTTGGGCATTGTGCAAAACTCGCCCATTTCAGTCCAGAGTCCCTACTTTCTCACCCCAGAAAAAGGCTTGAACGTGTACGACTACGACCCGGAAAAAGCCAGACAGATTTTGGTGGATGCAGGCTTTCGCTACAACGCTCAGAAGCAATTGCTGGATGCAGACGGGAATCGAGTTCGCTTCTCGCTGCTGACCAACGCAGGCAACAAAGTGCGGGAAGCGATCGGTGCTCAGATTAAAGACGACCTCAGCAAAATTGGGATGCAGATCGACTTCACGCCCCTGAACTTCAATGTGTTGGTGGAAAAAACATCGACTACCCGCGACTGGGATGCTCACATCATTGGCTTTACAGGTGGAGTCGAGCCTCACAGTTCAGCCAATTTGTGGCTGAGTACGGGCGGTTCCCATTCCTTTAATTTGAAGCAACAACCTGGACAACCACCGATTCAAGGATGGCAACCCTACGAGTTTGAACAGGACATCGATCGCTTGATGATTGCGGGTGCCCGTGAGCTAGATGAGGCGAAACGGCAAGCGATTTATGCCGACTATCAGCGGGTTGTGCAAGAAAACCTGCCCGTGATTTTTTTGGTC
The DNA here is from genome assembly GCA_033764965.1 of Leptolyngbyaceae cyanobacterium bins.302. Lineage (GTDB taxonomy): Bacteria > Cyanobacteriota > Cyanobacteriia > Leptolyngbyales > Leptolyngbyaceae > JSC-12. Next base: position 3,621 of record JANRIN010000034.1, read on the forward strand.
AACGATCGGGCGCTGATGGCAGCCCGTAACACCATTTCTGGCATCCAATATTCTGGCTTGCCCAGTTGGGGTTTGTGGAATATCGATGAGTTGAAGGTGGGGGATAAAGGGTAACTCTAGATTTTGCATTTCTTGCAGCAAGAGCCTTGAAATAAATTTCCTGGCTAATAACAGAAGTCTTCTTTAGAAGACTGGATAGAAGTTTCAGTCATTTCAATGGACTTCAGCTATCAGCTCGGTTAAGCGATTTCTACAAAAGAAAATACCCGTATTCTTGCTGCAAACTTGCCCGCGAGGAAACTGTGGACTAACGAGGGAAGCCCATTAGAATGGGTCAAAACCCTTTCCAAGTTTGCTGAAGCAGACTTGCGCTCTCAGCCCGCACTTCAGTCGCGGGTGAGCAATAGGGTGAATCTTTTTTGGAAATCTCCCTATTCCAGGGCGGTTGCTGGGAATGGTGCAAGACGTAAGTTAACAATCATTATGCGTTACTCTCTGTCTGCATCAAGCTCACTTAACGGCAATTTTGCGAACGGCAAACAAACTGCCCAGAATACCGATCGAACTCCCAAAAACCAGCAAGATCAGCGCTAACAAAGTCGTTTGCAAGGTACTCAGCTGTAATCCCTGAGTGAAGAGTTGAACCAGTTCGGGTTGCCGGGAAAGGATCTGACGCAGAAATTGTTGCAAACTCAGTAAAAGTGTCCAGGCGATCGCGGCTCCAACCACCCCAAACGCCACCCCTTGCAGCAAAAACGGCAGGTAAATCCAGCTTGTTGTCGCCCCCACCAGTTGCATCACTTCAATTTCCCGTCGCCGCGCCAACACAATTAAGCGAATAGTGGTTGTAATCACGGCGATCGCCGTCAGCGTCAGCACTGTGATGATCACAAAGCTGACCCAACCTAATCCCCGGTTTAGCTCTGCAACCCGCTGCACCGCCTCATCCGCATATCGCACCTCATCCACTCCTGATAGCTGTGCCAGTTTCTCCGCCAGTTTTGGCACGGCTTGGGATGACTTTGCCTTCACTTTTAGCTCATCCACTAAGGGATTTCCTTCTAACTGCTGAGTTGCCGTTTGAATATCCGATACGCCCATATCTTTCACCAGGTTTGCCCAGGCTGCTTCCTTGGAAACTGCAACCGTATCTGCCACATCGGGCAATTTCTTCACTAGCGGCTGCAAATCCTGCGCCAGAATGCCCGTATTCAAATAAACGGACACTTCTAGCTGACTACCAAAGCGGTTGAGCAAGCCTTCCAGTTGCCAGGAAGATTGAAGGCTGATACCAAACAAAAACAGCAACACGGCAACGGTGCTGATCGCTGCCCAATTCATCCACCCACTACGCCGCAAGCCTAACGAGGTCTCTCGCAGCAAATAGCTCACTTTTGTCAAAACCCGCATCCCGTTCCTCCCCTCCAACAAAAAAACCGTAGTTTACGTTAAACGCTGATCGAGCGATCGTCAAGAGGTGGAGGGTGAAACGGGAGCCATTTAGAATCAGAATGACTGGTTAAACAGACGGAGAAAGTGCTTGAAATCGACCAATCATCCGCCCTCTGCAAGACGGCTAGAAACCACAACCAGAAGTAATTTTGCTAGAATTGAGAGAAGCATTAAGACTGCAATAAATCTACTTTCTCCACTCACCCTACACTCACTTTTGCTATGAAACTCATTGATTATCCAGTCGCGATCGCGGAGAAACAGCGGCAACTACTTCAGACTGAACAACACATCCGTCGATTACAAGATATTGTTAATCGTTTAGTGGCTGAGATCGACACTGCGATCGCCTTCGATCGAGACTTGAAAAACGATGCTCAACGTAAAGCAAAACGGCTTGAGTTGATGAGTGCTCCAGACTACCGCAGAGCGGCAACAAACCTGCAAATCACCCTGGATGAGCGGGCAGAAATTGAAATTGACATGGCACTCCTGCGAAATCAATTTTCAGTGCTGAAATTACAACTGCGGGAAGCGATCGCAGCCCGTGAGCTTCAAGTGGTCGATGCGGCTTAACCAGGCTCAGGTAGCCAGCTTGAAGCCGACTTAGGCATAAGAATCTAGAAGATTTCCGAAAAAGATTCTCCCCATTTTGTGAATATTTGCTTGTGTAGAAACCACCTTGATCCGCGACCCTTAAATTTTAGGCGGTAATATCTCTCGCACACGGCTCAGAAGCACATCAAAATTGATGGGTTTTGGGATGAATCCGTCCGCGCCCACATCGTAACCATCACCAGCGGTTGGTTCAGTGTAGCCTGTGATGAGAATAATTGGGATATACGGCAAAGCGAGATTTTGTCGGATGTGGCGAGTGACCTCAAACCCGTTCATCTCCGGCATCATCACATCTAGCAAAATGAGATCGGGAGGGTTTGCGGAAATCTTTTTCAGCGCCACCCGTCCATTATTGGCGATGTCAACGTCGTAACCCTCCTCTTCAAGAACGGTTTGAAGCAGGAATGAGTTGTCCGCAATATCGTCAACAACAAGTATCCGATCTACATCCAGGTCTACGTGATCCATTGAACGACTCATTTTTCAAAAAACTAACATATCCAGCAGTATTCCTATTGTTCAGGGTGTGAGCGGGAGTTAACTCATGCGAAGGATGGATCTTTTTATGGGAAGCAATCTGCGTTTTAGGGTAATATTCACAACAACTCAATCTGAAGAATTTCGGAAGCTTTACGAGGTAAATAAACAAAGCTTTTCTTTTGCCGGAAGTCATAGTACACTTGAACTAAATTCATTCAGGAGAATTTGTGTTTATGGTAGCGGCAAAAACGAAATTACCCTCCGTTCAAAAGTCTGTTGTTGAGCAAGTCATTCAACTTTTAACAACGTTACCCGACCGTACTAATTCATCCGAAGAAATTTTGCACTCTGGCGCTTCTCTGACCGAAACTCAAGCCTATTCACAGAAGTAGGGATTTGTCGTTAAAGTAAACCTGCTCAAAATGTTAACTGATAGCTGTTAACAGCCAGGTTTAACGTTTATTTGTGCCTGTTCATTTGGCTTTACTCACATACTACCTCTAATAATTCTTTTGGTAAAGGTTGTTTTAGAAACAGCCTTTATTTTTTGAAAAAGTTGTAAAGCAAAGTAACAAAGATTGGTTCAAGCATTACTAAACGAACCTGTCTCTTTAGATAGATCAGTTGTTTCTCCTTAAAGCTGAAGAACAAGCGAAAAACAAACACTACGGTATGGGTTAGGACTGGCAAACAGGATTCAGCCACCAGCAATTGAACAATCACCATTAACAGAGGTTTTCATTATGAAACCAGCTCAATATTTTGCCCTCATTGCAGGCATCTTTTTCTTGATCCTTGGCATACTCGGCTTTCTTCCGGGTGTTGTTGAAAAAGTCAATGGACAAACCCTCGACTCTGTTGGAGCCTACGACAATGGATTTGGTTACATTTTGGGAGTGATTCCAACCAACGCTTTCCACAGCATTATTCGGTTAGCTTTCGGAATTTCTGGCATTTTGGCATCCATTTCTCTGGATAGTACTCGTGTATATTCTCGTGCGATCGCCATTGGTTACGGCTTATTTGCTGTAATGGGTCTTTTCCCTTACACCAACACTACTTTTGGTTTAGCACCGATTTACGGCAGTGATGTGTTGTTACACGCGGCGAGTGCCGCGATCGGTTTCTACTTTGGTTTCATTGCTCAACCGGGATTGCTGGAACTAGGTAGCAACAATCCTCAACAAAATGTCCAGTGATAGCTTTTGTCAAAAAGCTAAAGCCGTGGATTAAATAATCTGAAAAAGTCTCATTTTGTAGGGGTGTAGTCCTTGCTATGCCCCAGATTAAGACATTTGAGCCACAGGAGGGATGACGTTCTACTGCTATCAATGGACAGACGAATCAGAGTTGTTCAACCCATAGCCTGAGTGAGTTCAATCATCCCAACAACGCAGACATTTCTACTATTTCGAGAGGTTAAGAATCATGACAGTTTTCACTCGTGTTAAACAGATTTTCAGCATCTTTTTAGTTGTAGTTGCAGTCATGTTTGGCTCATTTTTTGCCAGTCCAGTATTAGCAACGCCCAAAGCACCCGAAATCGCAAATAATATCCTTGATGGTGGTGGTAATTCAGTAGATGCTTACCGGGGTTTGCAGAAAGCGACCTATGCTTACCGCAATCAGGGCGGAGTCGGCGAGGGGAGCCAAACGGGGCGGTTGGGCAATCGCCGTGAACTGGCAGAACGGACTGGAGCAAAACTGCAAAATCGCATGAACAAACGCCGGGATTTAACCAGCCAACCCAACTCCGTGGAAGACGCTGCCCAAAACATGGTGGATAACACGCAAGGGGCATTTCAACGCACTGCTGGCAAAATCCAAAGAAACCTGAATTTGGATCGATAGTCAGTTGGAGGATGCGATCGCGTTATCCTGATGGGGTGCAATTGCAAGAGGATTTGTTATGACCCGCGCCATCATGGAAACCGATAAAGGAACCATCCACCTGGAGTTGTTTGACCAGGATGCTCCGAATACGGTGAAAAACTTTGTAGACCTTTCGGAAAAGGGTTTTTACGATGGTCTGGCGTTTCATCGTGTCATCCCAGACTTCATGATTCAGGGTGGATGCCCGAATACTCGTCCTGGTGAACGAGGGATGCCCGGAACAGGCGGACCAGGCTATAAAATCAAGTGTGAGATTAACCCCAATCAGCACGAAGCGGGCTCCCTCTCAATGGCACACGCTGGACGCGATACGGGTGGCAGTCAGTTCTTCATCTGCCATTCTCCCCAACCTCACCTGGATGGAGTGCATACGGTGTTTGGCAAGACTGAAGATATGGCTATCGTCAATGCGATTCGCCAGGGCGATCGCATTCTCTCAGTCAAAATTGAAGCGTAAACAGCAAAAGTTGAAAAGTTGATCTGAATTAACGAAAAAGACTTAGAGCGATCGCGATCGCTCTAAGTCTTTATTTTGTACGAGAACCTCTCAGCATGTTGCCTGATACAAGCGAGTGCGGTAGACCAGGGATACTTGCCCTTGGGCATCACAAAAACGCTGGTGAAATTTGGTTAACTCAGAGATGAGCCGATCGAGGTTTGCACCGCTGGATGGAGTAAAGCCCTGGCTGCGGGCAAGACCAACCAGCCCAGCTAAATCGAGTTGCTGAGTAAAGGAGAATTCGTGGCGTTGGAAGTTAGTGAAGTCAGGGAGCCATAATCTGTGCCAAAACAGTTGGTAGCGTAGAGTCTTTAACCAGGTTTTCGGGTTTAGCTGGACGGACGATCGCGATCGCTCTTGGGATGCTTCGATCAGTTGAGTGTATTCCTTAGAGATGGGATTACTTTGATCCCAAAGGCTCCAAACCAGGGCTAACTGTCCATTAGGCTTGAGGATGCGTCGAAATTCTCGCAGGCTTTGGTTGAAATCAAACCAGTGGAAGGCTTGAAATGACGTTACCAAGTCAACTGAAGCATCCTCTAAAGGAATCTTTTCAGCCGTTCCAGCCAGAAATTCTACTCGTTCATGGGGTGTTGCGGCAGTTCGCATATCCGCATTAGGTTCGATCGCTGTTACGCAAACACCCCGGTCTGCCAGTAGCCGCGCTCCAATACCTGTCCCTGCGCCCACATCCGCCGCAACCAGCAGATCGGGAGTTCCCAATCCAGACAAGATTGCGTCAATCGCGGCTTTAGGATGAATAGGGCGATATTTTTCGTAATCTTCACCGCGATCGCAGAAAAAAATCACTGCTTTTTCCGTGGAATTTGAAGCCTGAGAAAAATCGAATCCCATAAGCCGTTGTAAATTCTACTCAAACGATCGTACCAAGTTCCTTTAAGTAGACGCGGCTGAAGGATTCGTTCTCGCCTAAGGTGTATTGCTCAAACAAGCCCATGCGTTGAATAGAAACGGTTTCCTGTTTTTTGACCACCACAGTGGACTGTTCAAACACATCTCTAGCAAGCATCATCTCTACATCGTTGGGATTGTTCAACACAACAAGATTGCTGCCAAAGTAAAACATTCCATCCTTGGATAAAACTTGCTCAGGATACTCCGCAATGAGCAAATCCAATTTGGGATGGCGGAGTAAGTTTTGCACGTTGGTATTGTAATCAGGATGGAGATGCTTTTGCGATCGGTTGATTAACACCGCTTCGCGGCACACGGCTCCAATCGTCCAATCTGGATGCTGAAGCAGAATGTGATCAATCACTTCTTGCAGTTCTGCCACAGTGATTTGATTAAAACTAATCGTTGGAATGCGGGCATCAACACTAGATTCAAAAAAAGTTTTAAGAATGTGAGCCGGAACATCTACACTTTCTCCCATAGCGGGTTTTAAGTGCATATAAATTCCCGGTGCGGCATTAATTTCTAGAATGCCAAAGCTGCCGTCTTTCCAGGATTTGGATAGATCGGGCGAAATCACATCAATTCCCAAGCACGTCAGGCGAAAATGTTGAGCAATGTCTTGCGCCAAAATGATGTTATCGGGATGAATGGAGCGGGTCGCGTCTATGCTTAATCCTCCAGCCGAAAGATTAGCAACTTTGCGGAGGGAAATGGTGCGATCGCGCTCCACCACGCTCTCCAGGGATAAGCCTTGCTCATCCAGATATAGCAGCATGGCATCGTCTGTCTTGATCTTGCCCATTGGCGAAGTGGGCGTGTCAGAACGGGCGGGTGTGCGATTTTCGCGATCGATCAATTGCTGAATGGTGGATTCACCATCCCCAATGACAAAAGCAGGACGACGCTCTGTTGCCGCAACAAAACGACCATTGACGCATAGCAAGCGATAGTCTTTGCCAGAAATGCTTTGTTCGACGATGATACGAGCGGGTTGATCAGGGGCGATCGCCTGCACAGCTCGATCAAATGCCTGCTCCAACTCACGATCGGTTTGCACATCCGCCGTCACCCCGTTGCCTTTATGCCCAACCACTGGCTTCACCGCCACCGGGTAGCCAATTTTCTCGACGGCATCCAGCGCTTCATCCAGGGTGTAAACGATTCTGCCTTGAGGCACGGGAAAGCCCATTGTGCCTAAAAATGCTTTGCAGTCGTCTTTCTGAGTTGTGAAGTCAGAGTCGATGTGACTGTCACAATCGAAGGTGGTGGCGATTCCCCGGACTTGCTTTTTGCCATAGCCATACTGCATCAAGCCTTCATCCCAGAGATAAAAAGCGGGAATACCCTGGTCATGGGCGGTTCTTAGCAACGCATAAACTGTCGGACCACCATAAACCGATTGGCGAAAGAGGTCTTGAATCACTTCGATTTGATCTTCAATCCAAAAGTTGCGAGCTTGACCGATCGCCTCAAACCAATCCCAAACCGCAAATACAACGGCGCGAGTGGTGCGGGCATGGAGAGATTCCACTGCAATTCTCAAACAATCTTTGGGGCAGGGAGAAACCGCCCATCTCGTGAAGTGCAAATCCATATCCAACTTGCCAACTTCAACGACTGTCCGAGCAAATAGATGGGCAATGGTTTCGTAGGTTTCTTCCTGGAGGGATGGGTAGCGATCGGCGATCGTGTCCAGATAATCCTCCACAGGAAGTGGTTCGCAATTACCAGTCAGCGCCAAATCAAACACATAAGCACCCGTATTCAGGTGTGGATTTGCCCCCGGAAAGTGTTTGAAATTGAAGATGTCAAAAGCGTCTGTCTTCCTCGCATTGACGCGATGAACGTAGCTATCTTGTTCTAAAAGCATGAGTAACTGATGATCACAACTCAAGACGAACCTAACGAACTTCAATTGTTTTCACATCTACCGCAGGAAGGTAATGGAGGTAAACTTTGGAGGGTTGAAGAATTTTGTCAGATTCGTTACAAATCAAGAGAAGTATCAATCAGTTGGGAGGCAACACATCATGGGTAAGCCAATGCTGATCCTTGAGCGCAACGCACTGAGAGATGCCATTCACCGTTTGGCGGAAGATGCTTTTCATCGCCACTTGATTTCGGGTCACGGAGATGGAGAATACGCTGACAAATATCAAATCGTTTATCAGGGAAAACCGCGCCATTTTTCCTTGAGTGAGGCTCACCGTTTCTTGCAAAATCTGGTTTCCAAGGCATCTGATAGAAGGTGATGTTGCTCATTGGTGAGCGGTCATTGGCAAAGAGCGAATGACGCATGACAATGACCAGTGACAGCTTATTTCCATTGCCAACCGGGGGGACCTATGCCACGCAAGTTTGGTGAAATTGCTTTTACGCCGGAAGTGATGCAGGCGCAAGTGGAACGGGGATCGCGTCAAACCTACGAAAAATACATTGCCAACGGTCCCCCAGGCGACACGATTACGCCCAAGATTGCCGAATTTATTGCCCAACTGGACGGCTTCTATTTTGGCACTGTTAGTTCGAATGGCTATCCTTACATCCAGTTTCGCGGCGGTGCCTCTGGTTTTTTGAAAGTTTTGGATGAAAAGACCCTGGGTTTTGCAGACTTTTCGGGCAATGTGCAATACATTACTGTGGGCAATTTGGCTGGGAACGATAAAGCCTTTCTGTTTTTGATGGATTACCGTCATCAGAAACGGATCAAAATTTGGGGCAGAGCTGAGTTCGTGGAAGGAGATTCTGAATTCGTTGAGCGTCTACGGGTTCCAGGCTATCCAGCGGAAATTGAACGGGCAATTCTGTTCCATGTGGAAGCGACCAGTGAAAACTGTCCCCAACACATCCCAGTTCGCTACTCAGAAGCAGAAGTCGAGGCAATGGTGGCTCCTCTACGCGATCGTATTGCCCAACTAGAACACCAGCTTATTGAACAAACACGTCCACTTGCCAATGACCAATGACCGATGACCAATGACACTTTCAATCAGTAAAATGAGGATGTTTGAACAGTGTTCTCTTTACTTTGCCTGCTATGGTTGACAAATTTCAGCGCCCACTCGTCTTTGGAAGTGCAGCCCTTGCCACGGCGATCGGGCTTTTGGAATTGATCGACCAAACCGTGGGCGAGTGGGGAGTTTACACGGTGTTTGCCCTTGCCATCAGCGCTGGAGTGTGGTGGGTACAAAAACCATCCAGGCAATCGTCCCATACTGTTTTGCTACCCCGATACGTTGATTCAACCGTTGTGAAGCAAACGCTGGCAGCGGCGGCACAGGTGATCGGACAACTCAAAACTGAGCTGGAAGATGGCTCTCCGCTGGTGGGCGTGGAACCTCAAGTCTCTCTGCTGCAATCCCAAATTTGCCAAATTACCGATGAACTTGATCGCGAAGCACTGCGGTTGTTGGTCATGGGCAGCAAAGGATCGGGCAAAACGAGCTTAATTCGGCAATTGCAAACCTCTTGGCAATCTCAGACAGCCCAACCTGTGACTTTTTTTGAAGCTCCCAGCTTTGCCCTGGAGACAGAAATCGGGTCGGCAGGAGACGCGATCGCCCTCAAACAAGCAGCAACTGCGGATCTGGTGTTGTTCCTGGTGACGGGTGATTTAACCGAGTCGGAACTGCAAACGCTGAAACAAGTGGCAACGCAGAAGCGAACTTTGCTGGTGTTTAACAAGCAGGATCAGTATCTTCCCGACGAACGCCAAATGCTGCTCAGCCGAATGCGGGAATGGGGGCAAGGCTGGTTGCCTGGAGAAGATGTGATTGCGATCGCCACGGATCCGCGTCCGCTCAAGGTTCGGCAACATCAGGAAGATGGCTCCTGGCAGGAATGGCTGGAAGAGCAACAACCGGATGTGCTTGCCCTGAGCCAACGCCTGACCACAGTTTTGCAATCAGAAAGTCGGCAACTCGTCTTAGCAAGTTCCCTCGGCAATGCCCAAGCCATCAAAGCTCAGGCAACCGCTACGCTCAACGATGTGCGTCGGACTCGTGCTTTGCCGATCGTGGAGCAGTTTCAATGGATTGCGGCTGGAACTGCCTTCGCCAGCCCGATTCCGACTTTGGATGTGGTGGCAACCGCTGCCATCAATGTCCAGATGATTCTGGATTTGGGCAAGATTTATCAGCACAAATTTTCGCTTGATCAGGCGCAAAAAGTTGTTACAGCCCTGGGTAGCTTGATCTTGAAATTGGGTCTGGTGGAACTATCGACTCGCGCGATCGCAAGCCTGCTCAAAACTAACGCCATTACTTACATTGCAGGAGGTTGCATTCAAGCCGTGAGTGCCGCCTATCTCACTCGTATCGCAGGGCTAACCTTAATCGAATATTTCCACACCCAGGAGCCAAATCTCACCCTGACTGATGCTAAACCGTTGGCGATCGAACGTCTGGGGCAAGTGCTGCAACAAGTCTTTCAACAAAACCAACACCAAACTATTTTCCAAACTATCACCCATCAAGTCCTTGATCGCCTCACCCCAAAATCTGCCGCTCCCGCCTCTGCCCCCCTTCCCCCTCTCTCCCAAACGCCCAACCCGCCCAACGCCCAACCCCTGCAACCCACCCCCCTAAAGCTGCCCGAACCCGCGATCGCTGAACTCATCCCCAACCCCGATCGGCTGAGCGCTCACGTTGAAGCCCAACCCCCAACCCCTATTCCCCTCCCTTGACTGCCTCCCCCCCTCCTCCCGCCAATTCCAGTTCCGACGCGCAAACGGTCTACCTGCAACGTGCCCGCGTCAGTTTACGGCAGGCATTAAACCGCTACACGGCTTACTTTCGAGCGGCTCGGAATCATCCACCTGCTGCATCCACCCAAACCATGCTGAAAACAGACATGGAGCGGCTCTCGGTGACACTGAACAAATTGGAAAATAATGTGGCACGAGTGGCAGTGTTTGGGCTGGTGAGTCGTGGTAAATCTGCCGTCCTCAATGCCTTGTTAGGACAGAAGGTTTTGCCAACGGGACCGTTGAACGGAGTAACGCTAGCTCCTCAAGCCGTGGTGTGGTCGCCCTATGGGCATTTGCAAATTGAGTTGATTGATACGCCGGGGTTAGATGAAATTGATGGGCAAACGCGGGCGGAGATGGCACAAACGATCGCCAATCAATCTGACTTAATCCTGTTTGTTGTGGCGGGAGACATTACGCGGACGGAGTTTCAGGCATTGTGTGAATTACGACAGGCACAAAAGCCCCTGTTGTTGGTCTTCAACAAAATCGATTTATATCCGGAGCAAAGTCGGCAAGCGATTTACCAGAGTCTGCAACGTCTTGCCAGCACCAGTTCTACGGGAGAACCTTTGCAACGATCGCTCTCCACCAACGAAATTGTGCTGGTTGCGGCTGACCCGGCTCCCCTTCAGGTACGAGTGGAGCAACCGGATGGCAAAGTCACTTACGAGTGGGAAACACCCGCGCCGATCGTTGATTCGCTGAAGGAAAAAATCTTGCAGGTGTTGCAGCAGGAAGGACGAACGCTGATGGCGTTGAATGCGCTCGTCCAGGTGCAAAGAGC
>JANRIN010000040.1:0-6705 GCA_033764965.1 Leptolyngbyaceae cyanobacterium bins.302
CCTCTTTCCTGACACTGCGAAAAACCCTTGAATGAAGGTGATATAGAACTTAAAGCAACCCGCGCCTGTTGACTCACAGCGGTCGTCGGGTTTTTAAAATTTATGCAAGTGTTAGATTATCCTCCTCCTATTTCTTCTGTCGTTGTAATGAATACCGCTGCTCAACCGATTTCTGGCGTAAACCAGAAAACCTATACGCGGTTAAAAACATCTTTGCGATTGAACCTGCGCCGTCAAATCTTTCTAGCAGTATGTGACGATCTGGAATTGCGGAGCCAATTGGTGAGCAAACTTCAGGCTGAATTAGCGCCCCATTTTGTGAGCCTGAATCTGAACCTGGCAGACCCAAACCCAATGGCACAGGTAACTCAGTGGTTAAATCAGCGGAGTAGACAGGAACGACCACGATCGCCCGCCACCGGGTTTCAAATTTTGGGCATTGAGCATTTAACCCGCCAACCTGCTCCTGTTCAAAAGCGGTTTCTCACGCACTTGCAGGCGATCGAGTACTATATGCCAGCCCTAGAATGTACGATGCTGCTGTGGGTGCCCCGTCCCTGGCTCCGCAGTATTTGCCAGTCTGCACCAACTTTTTGGGAATGGCACACCGCATTATTTGAGTTTGAAGGCGACCCCACACCACTCCGCCCCATGCGAGAAGCCCGATCGCAGCCAACAGGATTTGCGCCTGCTCGGAATTCACCCGTTATTCGGCTCCCCCTCGCCAAAATCGAACCTTGGACAGCGCCGCTAAATACCCCCGATGAAGAGGCAGTAGAACTAGAGGAAACTGCGCTGCTACAAACATCAGAGGCTCTGCCAGATGCGTTGTGGGAAATTCTAACCCAGGACCTCAGCCGTCTGGATGGGGCAGATCTCGCCCCGGTTGAGTCTCCTGCTCCTGCTGAAGCCTCCTTGCTTAACGTTTCATCCTCGGAACCGCAGCAACCTTTAGATCGAGATAGTTTGGCAGATCGAGATAGTTCGGCAGTGGCGATCGCGTCTTCCTTGCGGCAAAAACTGCTGGCAGCCCTAGAGCAAGATCCCAACTCGGAACAACACCGGGCAGGGTTAGAATCGCTCAAACAAATTGAGCAACTGCACCGCCAACACATTGCCGCAGAAACCCTGGCAACGGCGTACTACTCCTTTGGGCGGGCTTATCGAGAGTGCATTGAGCAGGGAGATAGTTCAGTCCAAACTTTGGACATCACGATCGCAGCGCATGAACAAACGCTTGCCCTACTGTCAGACGGTTCTGACATGGGAGCCGATGTAGCCAATGATTTAGGCAATCTGTACTGGATGCGATCGCGCAACGCCATTGAAGCCGATCTGCAACTTTCCAGCCTGGAACAAGCCATTCATGCCTACCAAATTGCGCTGGCAAACACCGATACCCAGGCTCAACCTCACACTTGCGCCATGATTCAAAACAATCTGGGTTCAGCCTATGGGGATCTGGCTCAATATCAAGAACCTGCTGAGAACCTGCAAAAGTCGGTTCAGGCCTATGAAGCCGCCTTGCAATATCGTTCGGCAGAAGCAGAACCGGCTCGCCATGCCGCGACCCAGAACAATTTGGGGACAACCTGCTGGAACTTAGCTCAACATCAGCAGCCCAGTGTCTGGTTGAAGCGAGCGATCGCTGCCTACCAAGCAGCCTTAGATTACTACACCCCAGAGACCGAGCCACTCAACTACGCCATGCTCCAAAACAACATGGGAACGGCTTATTGGAATCTGGCGCAACACGTTCAACCTGGCAAAAATGCTGCCACGGCAATTACGTCTTCTCCAGAAATTCTTTTGCGCCTCGCGATCGCGGCATACGAAAACGCATTGCTCTATCGCACAGTTCAGGCATCTCCTGCGGCTTGTGCTGCCACTCAAAACAACCTGGGTACTGCCCACTGGGATCTAGCCCTGCTGCCCAGCACGTCTGCCCCGGATCGCCGAGAGCGTATCCGATTGACCATTGTCGCCTATGAAGCGGCGATCGCTGCCGTGGAAGTCTTGACCCAACAAACGTCCCATCGTCCCGCCCTGACCTTTGATGTGTTTGCCACCCATAACAACCTGGGGCTGGCGTATTACCACCTGGCAATGGATCGTCCTGTGGGGATGACGGCTGGCGATCGACAACAGGCTTTAGAAAAGGCTTTGAACCATCACCTTAGAGCGCTCCAGGGTTGGGAAAATAGGACGGAGTTTCAGCAATCAACTCTAGACTTTGTGGTGCAAACCGTGCGTGCTTTGTTTAGCGAATTTGGCATCCAGGGACAAAACGTCGCACTTTCCCAAATTCCGCCCTCCTTCCTGCCCCAAGTGATGACGAAATTATAGGTTTTAACAGCCTGACCTCAACCAAACACATAATTAAAGCTAATACTAATTCGCTCTGCATCACTCAAATTGGGTTCTACCCCATGCCTGAGCCAACTGGGGAAAATCAGGAGTAACCCCGCTTCTGCCGCGTGAGCTACTGCATCTGCTGTGTAAGCCGTAAAATTTTGAACTGAGGGCTTGTAGAACGTGCGGGCATCTCGTGGGTCATAAAACATTAAGTTGCCACAATTTTCAGGCGTTTTCAGATAATAAACACCGCTGAATAAGCAGTTGGCATGATCATGAATTTTGTTACTGGCGTGTTTGGGATTGACATTTGCCCAGCAGTTTGCGGGACGAATGGGGACATGACCATACCCCATTGCATTGGCGCATTCTGCGATCGCGGCAGTCACCAACTCCAGAAAGGGCTTCACCTCTGGGAGATCAAACAAATTGCCGCGACTGTGCCAACCTAAAACATTGGAAGCCGTCATCCCAGCGTCAGAGCTTTTCAAGCGCTGAATCACACTCAAAAGCATCTGATCCAGCCCCTCGTGATCTGTAATCTGAAACGAAAACAATGGAGTGGGAAAGAGCACATGGTACGAAGCTATCCAGCGATTTTGAGTCATGGAAATTTTCAGTGATGAGTCAAGCTTATTTACAGTAGCTTGAGCGCATTAATCCGCCATCAAAGCTTACGGATTCACACGGGAATAATAAACTTTGGGCAAAAATTCCGTAAAGTTCGCAGCAAAATGCTTGTTAATTGCGTGAAGCGGGGAAATCTAATGGTGCGATCGTAGAGGGACTCCCCAATGGCTGACAATCCTAGTATTTTTGATAACTCTTTAGCTGGAACTCAACGCCTGATTGCAGCAACATCAGGTGTTCTGACTTTACAAAACTCCGGATCTGACAATGGTTTTTCGATCGGTCCCAGTGACTCAGATGATTATTTCAAACTCACGGTGAGCCGCAGTAGCAACGTTGTTGTCAAGCTCAATCCAGAGGGAGGGAATCTCAGTCTGTCCGTCCTGGATTCGACAGGAACTCCCATCCTGGGGCGAACCACAAATAATCCGAATGGTTTGGCAGAAGCAGTCATCTCAGACACGATCGATCCCCTACAGCCAGGGCAAGAGTACTACATTCGGGTTTCTGGCTCCAGCGCAACAGATGTTAACTACACACTCACCGTAGATACCAGCCCTACCAGTCGCGCTGATCTCTTTTGGCAAAACGTTACCGCTCCAGGTCTAAATAGTGTCTGGCGCATGAACGACACAACCCTAACCAGTTTCGATATCACTAAAAATCTTGTCCCCCCTCCCTGGCTCTTAGCCGGAATCGGTGATTTTGACCGAGATGGTGCGGATGATCTTTTGTGGCACAACCTCTCCGACGGAAGTTTAGCCTTCTGGTTGATGGAAGTAGACGGGTTGACAGTTCGCTCCGAAGTCTTCCTGCCTAGCGTCGCAGGAAATTGGTATGTCGGCGGTTTTGGTGATTTCGGAGGAGATTCTGGGCTGGATATTGTGTGGCGAGATAACGCGACAGGCTACACCGGAGTCTGGATCATGAATGGCACCAGCTTCGTCAGTGTTGTAGACATTGATAATCTCTCCGATCCATCCTGGAATCTTTCGGCTGTCACTGACTTTAATCTTGATGGCGAGGCAGATCTCTTCTTTCGCAATTTCTCTACAGGCGAAAACGTGATCTGGTTAATGAATGACACGAGCTTTTCAGCCGCTGAAAGCTTTATCTCAATAGCCCCGACCTGGGAGATGAGTGCCACTGGAGACTTTGACGGGGACGGTGATCAAGACCTTTTGTGGCACGATCGTCGAGCCACCGGACTCGTCGTGTACTGGTATCTCGACCAAACAGAGTACGTTTCCTCAGTTGTTATTAGCACGATCGGGCTAGAATACACGGTTGCCGGAGTCATTGACAACATCCCCCCCAGCGACCTAGCCGGAAATAATCCTGGTGCCGCCTTTAGCATTGGCAAACTGGATGCCACTGCCACCTATAGCGATTCTATTGGACGCTTAGATTCCCAAGACTTCTATGCTTTTAGACTAGATTCTGCCTCAAAAGTTGGCATTAATGCCTTTGGCACAGGCTTCTCCGCTCAAACTGAAATTGATGTCCTCACTGCGGATGGCTCCACGATCCTGGGTAGCACAACTGCTAGCGGAGCAGACAGAGAGGTACTGACCGATCTAAACCTTGATCCAGGCAGTTACCTGATTCGAGTCAAATCCTCAGGCACCGGCGACACCCGTTACGTCATTGATGTCTCCGGGGAAGAACTGGGTAGCAACCTGCTGTTCCCCACTGCCCCACCGGATATCACCACCTTTAAGCGTCTGGATGGAACAACCTTTAGCTCTACGACCCCCGTCAGCGTCAGAGATCCGTTCACCTTTGATCTGGACTACACCGTAACCTACACAGGCAGCAGACTTAACCAGTTTGAAGTGGGCTTTTATCTGTCTAAGGACGGCACACTTGATGCGACTGATCTGCGATTTGACTTAAATAGTGATGGCATCAGAAATGGATCAGATGTTGCTCAAATTGCAGGGACATCACCTGATACTCGAATTACTCGAACTCAAAGATTGACCCTACCCAAGTTTGATGACCCCTTCTGGAGCGATCGCGGCTCAACCAATTCCTACAGAATCATCATTGTGTTAGATCCAGAGAACAAGATTCCCGAAGTAGATCCAACCACCCGGCAACCAGCAGAGGGAGACAATACCTTTGCAGCTCCCATCCAAATTGAAGCCTTTAGACCCGATATCGTTCCAGAAAACTTCAACGTGACTCAAACTGTTGCGGCGAGAGGTGGACAAATTGACCTATCTGGTTTGGTAAGAAATATTGGTACAGCTAAATCGGACGCTGGTAGACCTGCGGGGACAACCTTTGAAGTCCGGTTCTACCTGTCACGAGATAACGTCTTCAACACTTCAGCCGTTGATGCGGGCGATCGCGATTTCCAACTGACCACAACTCCCAGACCTATAACCATTGGTGTATTAGACATTGGCGCTCAAGCCAGTATTGGAACTGGTGTCATTGCCAACCTGCCTAATAACTGGGCTGGATACCGGGCGAACCAACCAGGTAGCAACTACTACATCTTGATGGTCGCTGATGCCAGTGGCACCTTGAATGAAATCTCAGGTGGAACAGTAAATAACTCTGTGTTTGATGTGATTACGATTCCGTTCTCGTAAAAAGGGATACAAAGAAAAAAGCAGGGTTCAATTGAACCCTGCTGCCTCATGAGGTGTGTGAGGAGCGATCAACGATAGTCGGGACGTTGAATGTCTCGTAAACGGGCTTCTGGACGCAGGAAGCGATCCATCTGGGCTTCAAAAAACTTGCGGTTTGCCATCAAATGTTTAGGGTTGGGGTCATCCAGAGGATAGAGTAATGCGGTTCGCAAGGCTTGAATCACGGCAGAGGTGACACAGTACATCGATCGCTGGAAGCTGACTGCAAGCTGAATCAACATATCGTCTTCACCCCGACAGTGTTGCTGGTAGTAATCCACTAAGTACTGGGGCAAAAAGTGAAGCATATCCTGAGCCAACAGTGTCGGCGGAATTCCGGCAGTACCCACAGGAAATTTGTCAGCATACAACACGCCATAGTGGAAGTCCTTTTGGTCATCAGGAACTTGCTTTGCCTGAGCGTTGTAGGACTTGGTGCCCCGGAAAGGAGAGGTGCGGTAGAACACTGCTTCGACATAAGGCAGAGCCGCTTCGTAGAGCCAGGTGAAGCCTTTGGACTTGGGAATAATTTCGTAGCACTCGCCCCGAATGTAGACATGGTGGTAGATGGGTCGTCCCGCGATCGCAAAGATGCCGTTCACCAAGAAATTCATGGCATCCGGGACGCTGGCAATTTTGCCTTCGTCGTACAGGTCAGACATCTCGAAAAAGACGGGAGCCATCACTTCCCAGAACAAGCCCAGGTTGGCATAGTAGGAAGCCTGCCGACATTGCTCCAGAAACATCTCTGGAAAGGCATTGTGCAGCGCCAGCATCAGAGGGTTGCCCTTGAAGTAAGCGCGAATTGCGCGATCGGCATTCTGTTTGTATTCGTCGCTGTCCAGGTAAGGATCAAACTGGTTCACCGGAGCGTACATATTGCGGTGCCACAACATGGCTCGCATACATTCTTCAGCAAATTCCATATTGACGCGATCGTGCCAGAGGTGATGAAACAAGCGGGGTAAGCCTTTCTTCAACTCTCCTTGCTGGATGAATGCTTCCAATTCTGGATGCACCGTGCCGCGCCCCCGCCAGATCCGCAAATCCGCATTGTCTCCGGCATAGTGATTTTCTC
>JANRIN010000048.1:0-5093 GCA_033764965.1 Leptolyngbyaceae cyanobacterium bins.302
TCTCTTTAACGGGATCCTCCAGAGCATCCTCTGTGACCGTCACTTCAATCTCGCTTTCTTCCACGAGTGGCGTATCACTCCAATAATTTCCAACTCTTAACGTCATGGCACCCGCATGAAATGCTACAGAACTAATCAGACTACTGATCAGAAATAGTTTCAGAATTTTCTGTTCTTTCTGCCGTTGCTGAGAGACTAGGTCAAGGGCATTCATAGAGGAGTGGGTAGATGAATGATAGGGATAGAAGTTAACCAATTATCGACGCTGTGTTGCGATCGCCAATTTTGCGCCTTTGACCTGCCGCACCTGATCCATGACAGCCACAACGCGATCGTGAGTGACAGAACCATCGGCATTGAGTACAATCACTAATTCTTGATTGACTGATTGAAGCTGCTGAATCGAACTGGGTAAATCCTCTACTTTTAGCGGGTTTTTATTCAAGTAAAGATTTCCTCTTTGATCCAACGTGACCGTTGCTCGCACTACTTTTTGAGGCTTGGCTGACTTCGCATTGGGTAAGTTTACGGCCAGCCCTTCAAATCGCCCTAAAAATAAGGTAGACATGATAAAAAAGGTCAGGATTGCAAAGATCACATCGATCATCGGAACGATATTAATTTGCGGAGTAGTTTCTGGCTCATCGACCCGATGTCGTCGCATAGACTCCCTCCCGATTCCGTTTTAAGTGTCGCCGATGCAGCAGTTCCAATTGGGCGGAGCGTTCTTGAATCAGCGCCAGTTGACGCAGGTAAAACCCACGAAATGTATTGGCAAAAAATAGGGTGAATAAGGCCACAACCAGTCCAAATGCCGTTGAAACAAGGGCTTCACTGATCCCAGCCGTGACAGCTGCCGTTTTGCTACCGCCCACATCTCCCAGATTTAGAGAACTGAAGGAGCGAATCAAGCCTAAAACAGTCCCCAACAACCCCAGTAGGGGGGCAAGCGTGACAATTGTGTCAAAGATATTACTAAAGCGCTTTAATACTGGAATTTCAGCCTGAGTTGCCCCATCGATCGCTAGTGCAAACTCTTCGGGTTCGCCATCTTCCAGCGTGATTGCTTCCAAAAATATGCGGGGGATCGGCAAGTCCACATGGCGTTGAAGCTTTACAATCGCCTGTTCGGGTTCATCCCGGTACAAGTCCAGAGCCACCCTCACCACTTGGTTCTGGCGGCGATTAACACGATACCAAAAGACAAGCCGCTCCATAATCAGAGCAATCGCCACAATTGAAAACAGCAATAACGGAACGGCGACAATACCTGCCGCCATTAAAATCTCACCAAGTTTCTGCATCGCTTTTTCCATTACACGAACATCAGTCCATCCCCACACAAACTCTTTCAAGAAGGCAGGTTAAATAAATGCGAAGAGTTCTCATTAAGAATGAGATGCTGGTACTATACGACTTAATGACATTTATTTGCAACTATGATTTCAGTTTTGCCAGCCTTTCTACCTGGGGGTGACCAGGTGACCGTTGTTGTTAGTCAGTCATATGGCAGACTATAGCCGGGTAAGCTGCTTGTCTCAACCTGTTAAACTCGTAGATTGATCACTTAATAGCTTTCAAATTTTATTGGCTTGGCAGTTATTGATGTCAAGTCTTTAAGAATCTTTTGCAGTAAGCTGGTTCAGGAGAAGCGTTTGATGAACCGTGAAGATGGTCTGGTTAACCATCGGCTAAATGAGCTGCAGCCCTGTAGCTGGTCGAGTTTTGTGTACATTAGTGACAAGGTTGATCAGCAATCTACCCAGTCGAATCAAGCCGATCATTTATTGGAGCAGGCAAATGCGTCTCCCACGGCCAAAGTCTTTCCGCTGTCTACGATGCAGGTCGGCGATCTCGTCCGGATTGTTTCCCTCAATTGTGGAGAGTCCAGTAATCGACTAATGGGAATGGGCTTCATACCGGATGTGATTCTAGAGATTATTAGTTGCACGTCAACTGGTTCGATGATTGTAGCCTTTGGGAATCAACGATTAGGGTTGGGAGCAGAAATGACAAAACGCATTCAAGTGATGGATGCAGAAGCTCATTTAGGTTGACGTTCTCATTTCTCTAAAACTAAAGATGGCAGCTATGCCAACCCTCTCGAATACTACCTCAAAGATAGCCACGCTTAAACGGCGGGATGCCGCGATTGGAACGACTCTACGTGTGATAGATAAGAACCCACTGTCCATGACTATAAGCACTAGCTCCTGGCGATGGAGCTAGTGCCAGGAGCTGAGTTACAAGTCAGCCACTGTGACCCGTTATACCGTTTCTGTTTGAGGTCGCGTATTAGCTGGGGTTAATTGTTCATACCCTTGACATAGGCCAGGGTGAGGCTGTCATGGGCCAAGAAGTGGGCCAGGTGGAAAGCTCGGTCTTCGGTTTCTAACAAGATTTGTTCATAGAGATAACGAGTTGCCCGATCACCCAGACTATCGGCCTGACTAGCCTGACGACGGAGGACGTCGATGATTGCCTGTTCTGCTTGCAGGTCATGTTCGACCATCTCCCGACTGGTGTAGACCCCATCGGCCTCGGGAGTAAAACAGCATAATTCAGCCAATTTGGTAAAGCTGGCGGCAGGAATACCACCTAAACCATTCAGTCGTTCGCCTAGCTTATGGACATAATCCTGAGCTTTCTCATAGCTTTCGGCGAAAAATTCATGCAGGGAGTAAAACTCTGCACCTTCCACCACAAGGTGATGTTTTTGATACTGCAAATATAAAGCCTGGAAGCTGGCAAGAGCTATGTTTAAGCCTTCGCAGACAGGAGCGGTCACCGACTGATCTAAGAGGATTGGGTTGTCATAAACCCGATCAATAGAACGTAATACTTGAGCTTCAGACATTGTGTTTTCCTCTCTAGTTCGTTGAGCTAATGGATTGGCAACCTAGTATTTTATGCAGCCGTATTTGTTTAGTAACCCAGGCTTTGCCAGTGTGTCACACGGTTGACATGCCGCTTCAGCTAAAGGCTCCCTCAATTTATCACGGTCAACTTGATTGTCAATTTATGGATCTCATGCCCGCTCTATGTCGGCTGTCAAATTCCACGCTTGTTGTAACTGATTCCCTCCGGGATGCGTAACAAGGTTAGGGGTATTGGGCTGAGAGTGCCATATGGAGAGGCTTGACGGGGTTTGCGAGGAGGAATAACGCTGAATGACAGATCGAACCAGGGAACCTCCTGTTAGGGTGTATCGTTCTCCAGGTGAATCATGTGGCTGATTTGGCGTTTTCTACGGTGCCGGAGGTTGTGTTTGACCGGATCGAGCTGGTGTTTTTGATGGTGGTCAGCGAGTTCTTGGGCGCGTTCCTTCAGAACCTTCTCGATCGCATTGGGAGCATTCACGTAAGACCGGATGGCATTGAGGGAGATGGCCCACTTCAGGTCATGGAGGGGTTGATTGTCGTTGTAGGCGATGATTGCGTCGATCGCCCGGTTAATTTCATCTGGTGCATGACCATAGCGGGAGGCCCGGTCACGGGTGGGTTGTTCCGGGGTGGGAGATTCTGGGGCTGAAGGATCAGCTGCTATCGATCGGTCCACCTTTTTAACCTGGTTGGCAGGTGTTGGAGCAGGGGATTGAATCATCTTCTGCATTTGCTCAATCAAGCCTCTTAGCTCGTTGACCTGCTGGTGTAAGCCCTGAATTTCGTCAGATGGTTCTGGCACAGATGGGTCTGCAGGTGCTTGGGCTTCGACCTGGGCGCTGTCTGGTTCTGTGACCTCTTCTGCTATCACCGCTGCCTGTTGTTCCCCTGGTTCCGTTCGTTCCACTGCGGCAGGTTGGGCCAGGTGGTCTTCCAGCCAGTTGAGGAAGAGGGAGAGGCGGTCAGGCTGCACATAGTCTTCAGAAATATCGAGCTGGGAGAGGATAGCCTGGAGTCGATCACGGTCGTTTTTCCAGATGCGGAGAGAGGTGCGATCGCGTTCTCGATGGCGGGGGAGTTGGGGAATGGGTTCAGCCTGCTCGGACTCCTCTGCCTGGGTTGGAGCGGCAAACATTTGAATGGGTCGAATCCCAGCCTGCCCCAGCTTAATGCCCTTTCGTTTCCCCTCGTGGTGGGCAATCACGGCATCGGCGATTTCATAGTCAGAGTAATGGCGAGACGCAGCCAGGGAACGGCGAAGCTCCGGGTTAGCTTCATCCAGTACAGCAAAGTGGCCTTGAATTGCTGCCTTGAATTCCGTGTCATTCACGGTGGGTGGGCAGTACCAGAAGGTCGAGATCGTGGCGTAGATGGATCGGAATAGGTGGGTGTAGAGGTTATCTTTCCCCTCCCTATTGGGGACTAACTCGGCAAAGTGGTGGTCACAGGCCCGGGCCACGGATTGCCCATAGAGGCGATTCACCTGGGCGGCCGTCAAGTGAGCGGCATCGGGGAGTTGCTGACGGATTTCTTTGAGCGCTGCAATGACGCGATCGGCAGTGGTCAGGGTGGGAATTTCAAAGGTGAGTTCTAATTCTTCCCCCCGACGTTTGAGTGCCCCGGTAAACGAGACTGACCACTGAGAGACTTTTTCAAAGACGGCTGTGGAGAGAATCTCGCTCGATCTCCTACCAGTAAGAACCGATAACCCTGCGGCTTTGTCACTCCATTCGGCAGATTTGAGTAGTCTGACGGCTTTGGCAACGATCGCGTCGGGGTTGTCGATGAACTGTACCGCTTCATTGCGATCGGCCACCCGGCCCTGCTTTTTGTCATTGATTTGAACGTATTCCTCCCGGGTGAACTTGATGAAGTTGAGGGAGAAATGGTCAGGGCCAAAGCGGTCTTTGATTACCTGTCGCGTTTCATCCATCAGCCCTTGCTGTTGGGTTAAGGCTTTGAGTCCGCGATCTGGGGCTGTTGGAGGCAAAGGAGGTCTCGACAAGTTTCTCCAGGCTTGCTGAGTTCAGTGTTGCTTTTACCCATGCAGGTGGTATCTGAGGAAGGGTAGAAGGTTTGAATTTGAGTTGCATAGGTGTACGAGCCTGAGAAACATACCTGCTTGAGCGGGAGTTTAGTCGGCTCTGACCGCTCAGCCTAACTCTTTAGCGCCCAGGAGAATTGCAATGCCCGCCGCCGTTAACCCCGCTT
>JANRIN010000066.1:0-3597 GCA_033764965.1 Leptolyngbyaceae cyanobacterium bins.302
TGGCACTTTTGACTTGCTCCCAAACTTCATCGGGCAAGCGAAAGGCGGGGTCAATCGCTGTAAAGCTCATTCAGGTTAAATGTCTAGAACTCAGTCTCCTCCAGTATCTCACCTTTTATAGGGTTTCCGGATAGGCTCTTATAGCCACTCAATCTATCCTGTGTTCAGTGATTCTCCTCGTTTACCGATCGATTCGTCCCTGTTGCTTAACGGCAGCGATCGTTCCCTAACGGCAGCAGAGTTTGAGGCGTTGCAACACCGAGTTGCAGAACTAGAAGCCCAAAATCGATTGCTGCAAGAAGAGAAGCAGGCAGCGCAGGAACAAGCGGCAAAGCTGGAAAAAGCCAATGAAGTTTTGCAGCGATCGCTCCACGCACTCGCAACTGAACCCAATTTGGAAAAGTTCTTGGGGCAAGTGTTAGGGGCGATCGCGGCTCAATTTAATGCTCCCCTGGCTGAATACTGGTATCACCCAGAAGACACGGCATACATCGGCATGATGAGTTGGAATGGGCAAGTTTATAACCGCGATGAAATTATGGCATTTCATCCTGAGCATCCGGGTATTCCTGGGTTTTTAGCTCCGTCAGAAATGATTCATGGGGAAGATCTACATCATCGCCAGCGATATTTCATTATCGAAGATTGGTTGACCGATCCAATTGTCAAAGGCGCTGCATGGATGCCCGCTAACGGGCTGTATAAGGAAATCAATGTACCAATGGTGTTCGGCAACAATTGCTTTGGGGCATTGATTGTGCGAATGACCTGCGAACAACTGATCACGCCCCAGCAGATTAGCTTGGCAGAGACTTTAGCCTATCAAGCAACGCTAGCAGTTCAACTCACTCACTTAGCCGAGGAAGCTAAACACGCAGCGATCGCCCGTGAGCAGGAAAAAGCCGCCCAGGAACGTGCCGCAGAACTTGCCAAGGCAAATACGGCAATGCGGCAGTCATTGGATGCAATTGCTGTTGATTCAGATCTCAATCAGTTTATTAATCATGTGCTGAGGGTTGTGGCTGAACAGCTAGATGCCCCTGTGACGGAATACTGGTCTGTTTCGGAAACGATCGCTCGATTGGAATTGTCCTGCTGGCGAGGAGAAATTTTGACCAAACAGCAGCTTGATGCTGATCCAAGGACGCATGGATTATTAATTCCACCAGAAATGTCTGCTCACGAAGTTTTGACAGAACGCCAGCAGCATTTTGTCATTGATGACTTACCCAATGATCCAATTCATCGCCGCTTTTTCTATTCCCTCGGCTTTGATTTAGATACCTGGTGCCGTGAACGCGGAGTTAGAAAGCTTCTGAATGTTCCACTGCGATTGAGTGTTCAAGCCATTGGGGCATTAGTGATTTATCTTCCCGCTGAGCAACACTTTACTGAACAACAGATTGAGCTTGCCTATGCTTTAGCTCAACAAGTCACCCTTGCAATTCAACTCACGCGACTAGCAGAAGAGGCCAAACAAGCGGCGATCGCTCGTGAGCGGGAAAAAGCCGCGCAGGAGTGGGCAGTGGAACTGTCAAAAGCCAATACAGCCCTGCGTCAAAGTATTGATGCCCTAACGACCCAACCGACCATCGAAGCATTTTTGAGCGTCACGTTGCAGTCGATCGCTGAAGTGCTAGAGGTGCCTTCTGCCTGCCTCTGGCACTATGAGGGAGATTTAGCTTACCTGCGTTTGGTTTACCAGGATGAACAGGTGCTTCTCGCCGAGCAAACCCATCATCCCAACGCCAAACAACCTGCCCACCTGGGCAAAGAGAGCTACGACTTGGGCATGACACTCCGCACTCAGCCCTATCTCTACCCCATTGACAACCTGATGAAAGCTCTCAGCCCTGAACAATACCACATGTTCCAACAGCTTGGGGTGCGCTGTTTGCTGTTTGCCCCGATCGTGATTAGCGATCGCGTTGTTGGGTCTATTACCGCCCGCCTTACCCAAGATTTGCCCGATCCCTCCTCTAGCCGCCTCAAGTTGATCAATACGTTGGCAAATCAAGCTGCCCTTGCCCTACAAATGTCTCAGCTTGCAGAAGAGTCGAAACAGGCAGTTGTTTTAGATGAGCGTAACCGCATGGCACAAGAAATCCACGACACTCTGGCACAAGCGTTTACCGGAATTTTGATCCAAATGGAGGCAATTCAGCCCGAAAAACCAGCGTTCAATCCTGCCGCATTGCCACGCATTCGCCAGCTTGCCGAAGACGGATTGGCAGAAGCCAGGCGATCGGTGCGCTCATTGCGTCCCTGTGAGTTAGAAAATAGCAACTTGTTTACGGCATTGCCCCAATTAGTTGATCGGATTTCCGTCAAAGCCAACCTTCCCATTCAACTGGCTTTGACAGGTGACCCTTACCCCCTCCCTGCCGATACCGCAGGCAACTTGTTACGCATTGCCCAAGAAGCCATTCACAATGCCCTAAAACACGCTCAACCCAACACCATTCGAGTTGATCTACTTTACGAAGCCGCAACTGTGATGTTGAGCATCGAAGATGATGGGCAGGGATTCGACCCGCAACAACAAATCCTTCCGACTGGATTTGGCATCATTGGTATGCAGGAGCGTGCCGACCGCATTGGCGGACAGTTTAGCCTCAGCAGCGGCATTGGCAAAGGCACAACTATTACTGTGATTGTAGAAACCAGGACTCACACCCCATGATCAACACCCAAACGAAACCCATTCGGATTTTGTTAGCAGAAGATCACGACATTGTACGCGATGGTATTGCCGCCGTATTGAACAGTCACGAGCAATTTACCGTGATCGCTCAAGTTGCCAATGGAGCAGAAGCGATCGCCGCCTACCGCACTCACCAACCCGATGTGACGTTGATGGATTTGCGAATGCCCGTTGTCGAAGGAGTAGACGCAATCAAACAAATTCATAGCGAGTTTCCCCAAGCCCGCATTATTATTCTTACCACTTACGATACTGACGAAGACATTTATCGTGGGCTGCAAGCGGGTGCAAAAGGTTATTTACTCAAAGGTACGAAATCAACCGAGCTAGTGACTGCCATTCAGCAGGTATACAACGGGCAACGCTACATTCCGCCCGATGTGGCAATCAAGCTGGCACAACGAATTCAAGGCGCAGAACTAACCGATCGCGAACTCGAAGTCCTGCGGCTAATGACGAAAGGACGCGGCAGCAAAGAAATGAGCGCGGCACTGAATGTATCTGAGGGAACCGTGCGGTTTCACATCAATAACATTTTAAGTAAATTGGGAGTGCGCGATCGAACTCAAGCAGTTCTCACGGCACTACGACGCGGACTCACACGATTAGAAGATATTTAAGCATGAAGCCATTTCAGCTTTGTGCAAGAATCTGCAACGTTTAGCAAAAAATTGCCATACAACAGAGTTTCTTTCCGTTGATAGTAGTTCCATCAGTTCGTTGTATCGAGCATACTGCAAGATCTGAGGTAAAATAGACTTAATCGGAAATAGGTTAGCCTAGAAAGTAAATAATTTCGGAACCGGCAATGCTATCGTACGCCAAAATTCAAAGCAAACCTCAAGTGCTCAGAAGCTTGACAGGACTGACTCAAGCAGAATTTGAGCGCTTGC
>JANRIN010000068.1:0-3546 GCA_033764965.1 Leptolyngbyaceae cyanobacterium bins.302
TGAAGGATGGGGATGATTCACTTCTTTGAAATGCAATAAGATTGTCTTCATTCATGGTGTATCCTCGCCTGGTCTTTTGCTTATCCAGCAGGATATGCCCTTTCCTCTCCTTTGCTCATACACCAGAAATAACCATAACTCATGCGATCGCAGTACCAGCGACAAAGTAAGCGATAGCGATAAGTTACCGGAATTCGTAACAGAGTGCGATCGAAACTGAATCGCTTACCCTGCAATTGGGCTGGAGACACTCCTTGCTCAAGGGCTGCAAGAATTTGGCGAGTTTTGATGACAATGGGCTTGGGTAGATGGGTGAGGTCAATCGGGTCAGCGGCGAAGGTTTGCTTCCACTGCTGTTTGGCATCAACCTGTGTCGCTGTCGTCCAAACGCGCTGGGTTCCAGTTTTGAAGGTGATTTTGTTTGACGATCGTGGTTGGGAGTGATCGACTTGAACAACTCTTGTAAAGCGATCGCCTACATTCCCATTCTCCAAGTGGCTAAGCCCCAGTCGTTGACGGCGCTTGCGGTTGCGTCGAGCCATGTACGCTCCTTTAGGAATTAAGGCTAATGGGAAGCACCCAGGCGGCAGAGTGGTCGATTAAGCGGGACAAGTCTACTAGCACCTGCTGGTAGTCGTGATGCAATTCCTGTCCCTTTTGGGCATCCAGGTAGCTGCACAGTACCGCAAATTCCAACCAAACTTGGGCAGTTGCTGCTTCGACTTCTGCCTGATTTAATTTGGCAATAAATCCTGCCTGATATCGCCGTTTTAACCAAGCTTGCGCGATGTATACGCAAACCAAACGAGTGGCACGAATGAGCGGAATCATCAAATGGTCACGTTCTTCTGGTGGCAACTCTTGCGACATTTCAAACACTTGCATGGCGATATCCAGGGCAGTTTGATAGACTCGCAGTTCACGGTAGCTGATGATGAATTGCTGATTCATGGTCATGATTTGGAGGGGTAGACGAAGGTTTTAGGCAATGAAGACCGGATCATCGACCTGGAGATCGGGTTGAACGCCAAGGATGAGAACCAGTTTGCGATGACGGGTAGACATGGGATAAAAGCGAATTTGGTCTTCATCGGGGTGGAGGAAGCGTTTGTTCTCCAAACGTTTTTGCAATGAGTCGTACTGATCTGGGGTTAAAACACACTCAAAGACTGACTTTTGCACTCGCAATCCGTAGGCTTCGAGTAAACGAGAGATGCGATCGCGGCGACGATCATGCACAACGTCATAACAAATGAGATAAAGCATGGGAAGAAAGAGAAAAGAAGAAAGAGAAAAGAAGAAAGAGAAAAGAGGAGGGAGAGAAAAGAAGAAAGAGAAAAGAAGAAAGAGAAAAGAGGAGGGAGAGAAAAGACGGAGTTAAAATTTCTGCCCTCTGCCTTCTGCCTTTATCCTTTCAACAGCATGGGACGGTAGAAGCTTTGCTCATCCAACAAGCAGGCAATGTACTCTTGAGCTTGAATTTCTAAGCATTGTTGGTAGGTCACCTCTCCTGTATAAAGGTGATCGACTTTGGCAGAAAGTTGGCTATCCCAATGCTCGATAAACATTTCCAGAGCGGTAGGACGCAGAAAAAGTCCCTGCTCAAACCAAATGAAATCATCCGGGATGATCAAACTATTGGTGAGTAGGTGCATCACGAGTGCATCCACAATTTGCACACCAAATTCGGTCAGAAAGTCGCAAATTAGAGGAGGGCGAGTGATTGCATCAGGATGGAGATTACCAATGTCGAGGTCTAACCCCAGATTTTGCAGAGTGATTTGAATGCGTTGGCTCAGCAAAGCATTGCCCAGATTGGTCAGCCGCCCAATGGGATTAATTCCCAAATTTTGCTGGCAGAAGTGCTCTGGCAGTAGCCGACTCAAGGCAGCTCGATAGAAAGATGTTGCAGTTGCTGCATAGGTTTGCAGTGCAGCAAGGGAGGAAGCTTCCGGGAATCCATTCTGTAATCGGTGCAGTAGATTGAGCACTTGTACGACTGTTGCCGGACGCGGTTCATCACTCAGTTGGCATAACAGCACCTGCGAGTTGTGCAGATGGGCACGTACCAAGCTTTCAGCCGTACTGAAAACAAACGCATCCTCCTGCGATCGCGCCATCTGAACTTTCAAATATTTTGCTGCCTCAACGGTTGCTGGATTGAGATACTCGATGCAGTTTCCATCCGGTTCAAAGTAGACCACGGGAATATGCAGAGAGAGAGCCAAATTTGCAGCTCTGCGTGACCAGGGGTGCTGCCCCAAAATCACCATCTGGTTCACACGATTGAGCGGAACGGCAAAACAAAACTTTTGTTGCTGAAAGACCTGAAGTTGACGAGATTGAATTTTGAGTTCGATATGCGGTTGAGCAATGTAAATGGTGGTCATAGAATGAGTCAGTTTTGGAGATAGGAATGAACACCACTTAAGGAAAAACTTTCGTTCGCTTAATGGTGTTCATTTCCTGGACTTCTCCATGCTCCCAGGCTGATATTTGATTACGAGTTTGAGTAATGACTTGCGGAATATGAGTTGATGTATGAGTTGGGCAACGGGGAGCACCAGATGGGCAACGGATAGAAACGGATGAAACGGATGGGAGTGGATAAATAGATGAGGCTCTGAATGGGGTGTCGAGTGATAGATGTGGATAGTGGGGTAGTGTGGATAGAAACCTTCTAAAATAGGTGTAGCGGGATCTTAGATTTGAGCAAGCTGGTGAGGCGTTGAGTATGTCAAAGGTGTCATCGGAAGCGATGGAGCGGTATGTTCTCACGGCTCAACGTCGGGAGAAGGAGCGATCGCTGAAACTTCAGAAGCTTAGAGCGCAGGGGATAGAGGTTGCTAAGGCGGCTGCAAAAATACTGAAAAGTGATTTTGAGGCTGATCGGGTCATTGTATTTGGCTCACTTCTGGATGAAGGGTTTCATGAGACCTCTGATATTGACTTAGCGATTTGGAATTTGCCAGAGAAGGCTTATTTCAAAGCGGTTGGGCAGCTAAACTCTTTGAGTGATTTTGATGTTGACTTGGTTGAAGTGCAGTACGCTAGCCCTGAGATTTTGGCGGCGATCGCTCAAGGGCTAGAGTTATGAGCAAATATAACGTTCTGATCGCCAGGCTCAATAAAGAGGTGGCAAAAATTCAAATCGTGGTGCAAGCAGCCGTGTCCCAAGCAGATAAGGCAAAAAAAACTGGAGATTCGGATTATCTACTGGCAGCAGCGTTGAGTGTGCAAAACTTCTATATGGGAGTAGAGCAAGCTTTTGAGGAAATTGCTAAACAAATTGATGAATCAGTGCCAGTCGGAGCCAGTTCTCACCGGGAGTTGTTAGAACAGATGGCGTTGGAAATTCCCGATGTTCGCCCTCCAGTAATTGAAGCCGATACCCTGACACGGCTTAATAGACTTAATCGGAAATAGGTTAGCCTAGAAAGTAAATAATTTCGGAACCGGCAATGCTATCGTACGCCAAAATTCAAAGCAAACCTCAAGTGCTCAGAAGCTTGACAGGACTGACTCAAGCAGAATTTGAGCGCTTGC
>JANRIN010000069.1:0-37811 GCA_033764965.1 Leptolyngbyaceae cyanobacterium bins.302
AGCAAGCGCTCAAATTCTGCTTGAGTCAGTCCTGTCAAGCTTCTGAGCACTTGAGGTTTGCTTTGAATTTTGGCGTACGATAGCATTGCCGGTTCCGAAATTATTTACTTTCTAGGCTAACCTATTTCCGATTAAGTCTAATCTATCAAGTGCAAGAGGTAGAAGCCGTCGCCGCGATCGCGCGAGCAAATCAAGGTAACGTACCAATGGCAGTCGCATCGAATGGACAGAGATCGATTGTAGAACCGACCATTAAAGCGATTGGACTGCGATCGCTGTTTCGTGCCATCGTAACGTTAGATGATGTTGAGCAAGGCAAACCTGCCCCTGATTTATTTTTATTAGCGGCTGAACGAATGGGTGTTCTACCCTATGAATGCCTTGTGTATGAAGATAGTGATGCCGGACTGGAAGCAGCACGACGAGCAGGAATGCGTTGGGTAGATGTCCGAGTACTCTGGCAAAGGCAATAAAAGGCTACGTGATATTATGATGCGATCAAATATTATTCTCATTGATCGTTACCCATTTTTTGGAGCCTACAGCCAGTGCATCAAGCAACAGCTTCAAATTCATAGATGCCGCCATCTGCCATCAGTGCTAAAAACAAACGATCGCCCTTGACCCTATACGATCGCACAAAGCCCCAATCTCTGGCAATGCGGTTGTTAATCGGGTTAGGTGGGCAGAGGGCGCGAGTGAGAGCCAGCGGACCAAACTCCAGCAGGCTCGGTTCAGGCGATTTCCAGGTGCCGCGTCCCCGGTTGCAGTCGAAGCGCACATTCACAGAACCATCCGTGTTGAACGCGATCGTGTATTTGCTCTTGTCGTCTGGCTTGAGGATTGTGCCGTCGCTGCTTTGAAACTTGACGAGTTGCCAGGATGTGCCTGCCAGATCACTGGTTGTGTTTGTCGTTGCAGTTTGGGAAGCGGCGACTTTTTCCACCAGATCGAGACGGTCTTTCCAGGGATCTGTCTGCATTACTGCGCCATTGTCGGGTGTGAACAACATCAACTGCGATTTCGCCGAATTAAATTCCGACCAGGCAGATAATCCAGTTCCATTCGGATTGCCCGTCTTAATGAAGTTGACTATGTAACTACGAAATTCTTGTCCTGCTTTCCGATCCGGAGGCATGACCGCTTTGCCGTAACGGGCATCCAGCGTTCCAAACAGAAACGGCAGTTCACTGGCATGGGAGGCTCCCGCCTTGGGACGCAAGGATTGAGCTACATAACCAAAGCGGTAGAGCCATGCTGGTTTTCCAGCAGTGGTCATTTGTTGGGCAACAAAGCGGGCGGGTTCGTGCATTGCAATGTCGGCTCCAATGGTGGCAATGATCTGGAGCGGATTCAGGTTGTTTCTAGGGTTATAGACTGTTTTTGCTTTGGCAGCATCGGCACCAAAGTAGGAAAACGGATCGTTTAAGGGTGGCAGAATTGCTGGCAGATCATCTGTAGTGCTGCCGATGAGGATAGGCATTTTCGCCCCATCCCCCCGTTGCAAAATCTCACCCGCCGTTGTCGTAACAATTTGCCCATCGCGAATGGGTCCGCCTGCATAGGTGGGTGGTCTTTTCACCAGGTTGGTCATGTTCAAGTCGCCCGCCACCTTTGCGGCTGGTAACGATCGCAATGCTACCAGGGCATCGGCTCCTGTCCCCTGAATGCCCACGCTCTCGGCAAATTCGGTGCCGCTTGCCTCGGCTGAAGGCTGTCCGAGAGTCGATTGCTTCAGTTTACGAACATTCACCAGATAGTTGCGTCCCCCACCGGAGAGGACGATCGCCTGCTGGAACAAACCTTTTGCAGCGGGGGAGGTGAGCCAGTGCATCACCGAAATGCCGCCCGCCGACTCACCCATCAACGTCACCTGACTGGGATTCCCTCCAAAAGCCGCCACATTCCGCTGCACCCAACGCAGAGCGACCAATTGATCCAGCAAACCGTAATTACCCAGATCCCCTTCTTTAGCAGCGGACAAGGCAGGATGAGCAAAAAAGCCAAAGCGTCCCAGACGGTAATTAAAACTGACAACTACAACACCCTGGCGGGCAAGCTCACTGCCGTCGTAAATGGGCGTTGAAGAACCACCGTTGACAAAAGCACCCCCATAAATCCAAACGACAACAGGCAGTTTTTCGCCTGCTTTGATCTGGGCAGGTCGCCAAACGTTCAGCACCAGGCAATCTTCTGCGGGCGTGGTGCCAGCGGGGGCTGCGTCGCTGGGGTCAGGGAACTGCATACAGTCGTTGCCGTACTCCGTTGCTTTGCGGACTCCTGCCCAGGGTGGCATCGGCTGGGGCGATCGCCACCGCAAATTACCCACGGGTGGTGCAGCGTAAGGAATGCCTTTGAAGGCAAGAACATGCCCCGACACGGTTCCCTCGATCGTGCCCGCATCAATCTTGACCACATTGCTACTGGGCTGAGCATAGCTCTTGTTACTCAGAAAGCTTGATGA
This sequence comes from Leptolyngbyaceae cyanobacterium bins.302, assembly GCA_033764965.1. GTDB lineage: Bacteria > Cyanobacteriota > Cyanobacteriia > Leptolyngbyales > Leptolyngbyaceae > JSC-12. The sequence goes on from JANRIN010000069.1 coordinate 2,465, forward strand.
AGCGATAATCGCGGCGATCGCGGCAACTTGCAGATGCTTCTTCAACTGAGTCTCCTCCCTTTAGTCCAAACATTAATCTACACGAACTTTCCTCATACAAGATAAACGTTTATTTCATCGGAATAAAGTGAGTGGTTCACAAAGAAACTTTGCAGGATGAATGGCTCTTGCGTCCGTCGTCATTAGTCATTGGTCTGTTGTTGCAAGAGCGGCAAGATTTCAGTAGGGTAAGTTGGAAGTTAGCTTATTCTGCTTGCATGAGGAGCCTGTATGCAGCTATCGAAAGATCAACTTTTCTCATCTCCGCTGTGTTCAGGTTTCCTGCTGGGAGTATTTCTGCCATTGGCAGGGTTCATCGGATTGGCAAGTTATGTTTGGCATCAGGGAAAAGGCTTTGTGTGGGATATTCCCATCTTGCAATGGGTGCATCAAACGGCTCGACCCCTTTTGGACACGATCGCGCTGACGATTACACCCTTAGGCATTGGTTGGGGAGTGGGTCCTGTCTTAATCTCAATTGGGGCTGTGTTGTTGTATCGGCGCAATTGGCGATCGCTGTTTTATCTCGTAGTTACGCCGTTTGGCAGTTTCTTGCTCAACCGGATTCTCAAACTCTACTTTCATCGCGAACGTCCTCACCTGTGGGATGTGTTTGCGCCTGATTTGAGTTACGCCTTCCCCAGTGGTCACGCGATGGCGAGTGCTTCCTTTGTGATGGTGTTGATTGTACTGGCATGGAACACTCGCTGGCGTTGGCTGGTGCTGACGGGTGGGAGTTTATTTGTGCTGGCAATTGGCTGGACACGGATTTACTTGGGAATGCACTATCCCAGTGATGTAGTGGCAGGCTGGCTATTGGCGATCGCCTGGTCGTTTGCCGTACTGCTCGTTATGCGACTGTTCAACCTCACTCCCTAGTTGTTACATCATGGTCGCTTTGAAGTTGTTTGAGCTAAACAATAAGTGCGAATTTCAGGATTGCTATTGGAGACGTGTAAATAATCTTTCATCCACTGACAGCTTTGTTTCAAAAGCTTCTCAAGATCGCCTTGAATATTGAGTTCCCACAGCAATACAGTTTTATCTTCGCTAGCAGTGGCAAGGAGCGTATTATCTCGACTAAATGCCACATCACTGACCCGATCGCGATGTCCCCGCAGCGTTGTGATTAGCTTGCCCTCGATCGTCCACAACTTAACGGTGTTGTCGTGGCTGGCTGTCGCGATTCTCCGACCATCCGAACTAAAGGCAACCCGATCAACCCCATCTTCATGACCTTGCAACGTTGTAATCACCTTTCCCTCTAGTGTCCACAGTTTGGCGGTTCCATCGTAGCTTGACGTTAATATCCGCTGACCATCGGGACTAAAAAGAACATAATATACCCATCCTTGATGCCCCTTGAACTCTCTAACAGGCTTACCTTCCAGCGTGAGCAACTTCACAGTATTATCCCAACCAGCCACCGCCAGCAAGCGCTTATCAGGACTGATTGCAGCAGATAATAACCCTCGATTGAAACCCTGTAAGGTACGAATTGGCGTACCATCTCGTCGCCAGACCCTAACTGTTTGATCGGCTCCAGTAGAGGCTAAAATTTGCCCATCAGCACTATATTCCACTGCGTAAACCGGTCCCGTGTGACCTTGTAGGGTTTTAATTAACTGACCTTTTTTTACATTCCACAGTTTGACAGTGTAGTCTGAGCTTGCAGAGGCTAGGGTTTGTCCGTCTGGACTGAAGTTAGTTTGCCAAACCACAGACTGATGCCCTTTTAGAGCGTGTAGCCGCTTTCCTCGTTCAGTCCACAAACGAATCGTATTGTCTGCTCCACAAGAAGCCAGAACTCCTTGAGCAGAGAAGGCAACGCCATAGACTCGTGCCCAGTGATCCTGTAGAGTTGCCAGCAGCGGGCGGTTTAAGCGCCAAAGCCGAACAATTCGATCGCCACCACCGGAAACCAGAGTGCCACCAACTGGACTGAAAGCCAGGGTGCGAATTTGAGCTGTATGCCCTGGCAAAACCGAAATTAGCGTCCCGGTGAGGGTCCACAAGCGAATGGTTTTATCCCAGCCTGCGGAAGCGATCGCTGTGCCATCGGAGCTGAAGCGGGCATCATGAACTAGCGTATTGTGACCTTCAATGGTGCGTAGTGGGGTGCCATCACTTTGCCAGAGTCGGATCGTTTCATCCCAACTTGCAGATAACAACAACTTGCCATCCCGACTATAATCAACGCTTCGCACCTGGGCAGTATGCCCGACCAATGTTTTCAGGGGGGTGCCATCCTGACGCCAAAGTCGAATCGTTCGGTCATCGCTGGCTGTGGCAATTGTTTGACCATTGGGGCTGAAGATTACCGATCGCACAGGAGCATCATGACCTTCCAGGGTTTTGATCAGCTTGCCGTTCCCATTCCATAATCGCACCAGGCTGTCTTCGCTGGCGGTCGCGACTATTTTGCTGTCAGGGGAGAATGCCACAGCAACAACGGGAGCATCCAACTTGCCCAGAAAACTTCGGTGAAAATCCCTTAATCGCACCAGTGCCGCTTGACCTTTAATTCCTTTGGCATCGGAGCCAGCCATCGCTAAATATTGACCATCGGGGGAGTAGGACACCGCTAGAACGGGTTCATCATGAGCGCCTTTGATCTGTTTAATGAGGGAACCATCTCGCTTTCGAAGTTTGACCGTTCCATCAGCACTGCCAGAGGCAATTTGCTGCCCATCTGGGCTGACACTGACCGACCAAATGATGCCGCCGTGGGCACCCAGCCGTTGCTCTTCCTGCACCCAAAAGATTGCTTGCTGTAGGGTAGTCAACACAGATTGGGTTAAATCTTGATCAACAACCTTTTGCTGTTTGAGCTTCAGTGCGGCTTGCATGGCTTTTGTCAGTGCTTCGAACGATCGCCCAGCTTGAAACAAAGAATCTGAGTTGTTGGCGTGTGCCCGAATTTCCTCGGCGCTTGCTCTCAGGTGTGCTCGTTTTGCTTCCCGATATTGTTGCCATGCTGTCCAGGCTGAACCAACGGCAATCAAGGAAATGCCAAGCATCAATCCTAATCCCACTCGATACAACATCACTGTTGCGTGGTGTCGTTTACTTTGGGCATCGCTGGAAGCAGTGACATAATCCCGTTGTAAACGAGTGGGTTCTGGTTGCTTACCGTTGCTATCTAGTATCCATTGGCGAGTTTCTCCCAGAACATTACCTCGCAATAATAAACTTTCATCACGATTCTTTTGATCCCACTCCAGCGATCGCACCAGTAGCCAGGTATGAGTTCTTAAATAATCTGGATCATTTTCTAAAGTTCTCAAAAGCACATTGAAATGGGCATCAAATCTTTTCTCTCCCTGGGTAAAGTCAAGCCACTGAACGCTAGCCAGGGCAGGAGGTAAGTGGGTTGCATCAACAGGGTGGATGAGAACCGTAATGATTCGCTTATTCAGCTTGGCAGCATATTCCACTTCGTCAGTGCAGTAAGGAGATGAAATAGATTGGGGGGAGATAATGAACAGGAAATGATCTGAGCTTTCAATCCCCCGGTAAATTTCCTGTTGAAAATCTGCACTCCCAGCCGCAATACTTTCTTGATCAAACCAGGTGGTTTTACCGTGCATTTGCAACGCATCATTTAAGCGACGGGCAAAGTCAGAATCTTTTCGAGAGTAAGAAAGAAAGACATTGAGTGCAATTCCTGGCGGTTGACGCAAACTTTCTTGAATAAATTTTTCGATTAAGGGCGTTGGTTGATGCTGGTCACGGTGCTGCCCAATCTTGAGCCATGCTTCTGCATGACGCAAGTTGTATCCTCTTAGTAAAAGACAGGGATTATAATGCTGCCGCTCCCATTTAAGAGCTTTGGAGAGAAGAATTTTGTGGTTGGCATAGTAATCATTATCCTGATTTAGAATATTGATTAGTATTGCCACATCTCGTATATAGTCTTCCGACGTTGTGTTATCGGTGAAGTCAATAAACTGTAAATTACTCAGATGCGATGGCAGATTGGTAATGTCAACTGAATCAATTAGTGCTGGAATAATTCGCTTATTTAAACTAAGTGCGTAGTCAATTTCCTGCTGACAATAGTGGGACTTTAATGACGCATCCGAGATGAGATAAACTACATTATCGGCTTCCTCAATACCGTGTTCGATCGCCCGTCGAAAGTCTGTCCCCGTTTTGATATCTGTTTTACTCGTCCACACTGTAAAACTTTCTCGCATTAGCTCGTGACAAATCGTTTCCATCACATCTCGATCGGTTTCCGCCCAAGACAGAAACACCTGCGTCATCAAGTTATTGGCATTTTTGGTACTCTCCATAATGTACTCGCAATGCAATTCTGTGGGAGTACACGGAGGTTGCGAGGTTTTGAAGCGGTATTTGAGCCAATCCTCAGCTTGCTGTCGCTCTTCCCCCACCAGCAGCAGCGATGTTTCGCGACGAGTACGATCCCACTCTAAAGCTTTGCTCAGAAAGTAAGTGTGTTGGCGAACATAGGTGCGATCGCGATCCATTAAGGTCAACAGATTTTGAACTGCTTGCTGAAAATCATCCTGCTGATCTCGACAATAGACCCAGTTAATTTTGGCAATTTCTGGGTGCATATTTGGAAAGCTAGAATGCAATCCTTGCTCTTGATACGCCTGCCAATCTGCATCTGTGCCTGCTGGAAAGCGTTGTTGCCAGGTTCCTCGACTAATCTGCTCAACGTGAAGAATTGGAATGATTCGCTTCTTGCGTTTTAGGGCTAAGTCAATTTCTAGCCGACAGTAAGCAGAATTGACTGAGTGTGGTGCAATAATAAATAAAAAATTATCAGCTTTCTCAATGCCATCATCAATTTGTTTTTGATAATCAACTCCAAGTGGAATATCATCAAAATCAAACCAAACTTCTAAGCCTTGTCCAACTAGATGATCATTTAGCTTTTTAGCAAAGGCTTTACTATCTGCTCGACCATAGGAGATAAAAGCATCTTGAAATATAGTCATGGAGTTCCAAAAGAGTAAATAAATAATGAAATTAAAACTAGGTTTTTACTAGAACTAGCATCTCAAAACTTGCTTGGCAGCTTGTAAATATCGCTCCCGATCTTCAATGCCGTTATACCCCCCGTTGATTAGCCGAGTGACTTCTCTAAAATCATCGCGATCGGCAACTGGATTGATTTGACGATTATTCCAGTACCAGCCTGCGGTTAGCACGGCATAAGGAGGTTGCCCTACTTGCTCTGGACGGGCAATAAAATCGACACCCATTGCTTGCGAAAATTCATGGTAGTTGGCGCGTCCCGTGAGTTGAATCAAACCGCGTCCTTTGAATCGCTTGCCATCTCCAGGTTGGGTGTTGCCTAAATCTTCCCGCCCTTCGTAATCCTCCCCCGAAGCGTATTCTTCCATTGCGTTGAAACAATCCGACTCATGAGCAACTTGAGCAATAAAATGGGCAATTCGTAAGGGGGTAGTAATTTGATATTTCTCCAATGTTTCATTGATGCTAGGAGTCAACTCTCGCAGGCGATCGCGGGGAGCGTAAGACCCAGAAATCTGAATCAACTGATCCGTCGTAATCAATGCTGAGGTCGATTGACTCATGGTCATCAGGTTCTTCAACTTGGATGGCATACTGGCTGAAGCGGAGAACAATTGGTTGGGTTGGGGCGGCGCAAATCCGGTGGATTGGGTTCGACTTGGTGGCGCGATCGTCGGTTGAGCACCTGGTTTAGAAATGAAATGTACCCAAAATTGTCCATCACTCATACAGGTGCGCTGAATCATATCATAGGAATAGGTGACGGCTTTTCCTTTCTCTGGTGTACTACTGTCGTTGCGATCGTAGCCTGCCTCAGTCCACTCTCCCCAGGGATCATGAATGATCAATCCCTTGTCGTTATAGCCAACGATGCAAACAATATGGCCCGAACTGGTGAAATAGCCATGCGTTACGCAAGGATTGCCCTGAGCTAACCACTGCTTCACTTGCTCGATCGTGGCGCTGTTGGTGAAATTATCCTTACAACCATAACCTTCCACTGCTTGTTGGAGGGCACCTGCTTCATGGCGATCGAGTCCTCTGGCTTCCAACCAATCCTGCAACTCATCCTCAAATTGCCGACCCGGATTATTTTGTTTAGCACCAAAGTATTTCAAACACATGGCAATACTGGTGGTGTTGCAACTGCCATCGGGATTCTTTGTGTTGTCGGTTTGGGAAAGGTAAGGAACTGGTAGCTGGATGGTGCCATTTTGGGCGATCGCGGCGGTATAAGCGGCAACAGCAGGGGTCGTAGCTGCCCCAGTTGGCTCGACGGGTTGCCCCATCGGATTGAGTAGTTCGACGTGCGGCGCAAACACGTACCAGCTATTGCGCTGCTCCGCCCCCAACCCCTGGTTAAAGGTGACATAGAGATGCTGATTTCCGCCCTCGCGATAGGCTTGTAAGCCAAAGGCAGAACCCGCTTGAACGGAAATTTTTTGGGATTCAGCCAGTGCTTCTGAAGGTTGGGGACTGAGTTTAAAGACTGTATTTTGTTGAGTTCTTAGCCAGCCTGCTACTCCAGCCGTGGGAGGTGCTGTTGCGGTGGCAGGATTGGATACTAAGGTTGCGATCGTGCCATCAGGACCGGGAGCGATCGAAGTTGTGCCCATGACCATTCGCGGTGCCCCGTTTGGTATATACCCGGGGGGTGCTGGCATTGTTGTGCCGTAAGGGGTTCCGGCTGGACGATAGGGGTCTACAGGAGATGCAAATAGAGTCTTGTCCTTGGCAACAGTCTGGGCTGTCTCCAGATATTTCTCGATTTTTTGCTCTTGCTTTGCTTGCTGCTGAATTAGGTCAGTGATGTAATTTTGCACATCATTCTTGATGATACTTTCCACCCGACTGGCAAAAAGTGGATAGCCTGCCATGTGCGATCGGGTGTTTTCATAGGAACCGCTCAATTGTAAGTACTGCCAACCTTCCGCCTTCAAATCTTCTGACATTTGGCGATACTCGCGCCAGCGATCCCCATAGCGACAAAACTCTTCGACTGCTGCACTGACAGCAATCACCTGGCTCAAGGCAAACGGCAGGTAGGGAAACCACTGACGCAGAAAGGGGTTTGTCTTACCCATCTCAAAGTTAATGCCAACCAGGGCGGGCAAGATGACACCCCCAACGATCGTCGTGAGTCGCAATCGATAGTGCCAGCGACGACTTTGATCTGCTTTTTTGTCTGCCCAAACGACCTGATCCAGCCACCGTTGCTTAAGGGAGTGCTTATAGAAATCTGGCAGTTCTAATTGCTCAACCAGTTCACCCAACTCTTGCTGGACATAATCATAGTAAGTTTTTTTCTTAAACATAGAAGAATCCCTGATAGTGTAAAAGTCCTACGCTAAAGAATGTGAGTTTGTCTAAAAACCTGAGAACCCAACTACTTAGAACTTAATAAACTCAGAACTTAGTGAATCAGGCGGTAGATCGTGCTGGAACCACCGTAAGAGCCATCAAAATCGGTATCAGATTCCCATACAAAGGCGGCGCGAGAGGAGGAGTTCGACAACACACGAGTACAGCATTGATCCAAACCGATGCCGATGTGTTCTTCTCCGTAAGCAACTACCAGATCTCCCGCTTTGGCGGTTTGTCGAGAAACTGGTTGTCCCCGTCCCTGCTTGAGCGCATCCAGCACAGCGGGCACATAGTTGGGGTTATCTCCCAAGGGCGCAATCCCGGCGGCTTGCAACACTTTATTCACCGTCCAGGCGCAGGCTTCGTTCCCACCCCCAGGTCCTTCAGCCGTAGACATTCCTCGCAGGTGATTAGCCGACGCAACGATCGCCTCATTGAGATCAACTAGATCAACCATTGGGGCGAATGATTGGTTAGGCAATGGCGAGGGCGGCGGCGTTGTAACCTGGGTAGGATAGGGTGTTGCTACATAAGCACTGCTAACGGCACCCATTTGCCCCATCGCTGGGATTTGCCCTGTTGGGGCGGGTGGCGCATTCCATTGAGGAACTCCTCCCGGTGCCCCAGGTTGCCCATACTGAGGAGAGACCGCTCCAGGATTTGCTGCCATCCGCCCTGAACCGTCGATCACTGTGGCTTGAGCAAATAAGGCTTTATCCTTTGTCGTTGTCTGAGCTAATTCCAGATATTTCTCAACTTCCTGTTCTTGCTTTGCTTGCTGCTTGACTAACTCAGAAATATAGTTTTGCACATCATTTTTAATGATACTCTCCACTCGGCTGGCAAAGGTGGCGTAGCGCTTCAAGTGAGTGGTAGCTGAACCGTTCGTTTTATCTGAGTGTAAGGAATCAGATAATTGAGTTTGCAAGTTACTGGCAGCAACCGTTGGTAATGGCTCAATAGCATCGTCATCGCTAATCTGGTACGCGCCACTGAGTTGAAGATACTGCCAGCCTTCTGCTTTGAGGTCTTCTGCCATTTTCCGATAGTCCCGCCAGCGATCGCCAAAGCGGCAAAATTCCTCGATCGCGGCACTAACAGCAATTACCTGGCTTAAAACAAACGGCACGTAAGGAAACCAGGTGCGGAAGTTAGCGTTGTTCTTACCCAATTGGTAATTGATGCCCACTAAGGCAGGCAAAATCACACTGCCAATGATCGTGGTTAATCGCAGGCGGTAATGCCAGCGGCGACATTGATCGGCTTTCTGGTCTGCCCAAATGACCTGATCTAGCCAGCGTCGTTGTAGCGATCGTTTATACAATCCAGGAAGTTGTAGCTGCTCAATCAGCCCACTGAGTTCCTGGCGCAAAGAGTTGTAATACCCAGTCTTTTTAGCCATCATTTTGCCACGGTAGTATGAACCATAATCCAAAACTTATCCAAACTGCGATCGACAATCACGACCCTATAAGGGACGGGATAATCAGGCTTCTGAGTGGAGATTTACATCGGAAAATCCACCAATGGAGGAGGAAATGATCATGATGGTTCATAAGTAGAGGCACAACCTGATAGTGACTACAAAAGCTTTTACTTTAACGCAACTTATCCAATCAATTGCCGTTAAGCACTCTCAACAATGATGTAGAAACGAAACGACTGATTAAACAAGATAACGCGGAACTCCAGCAAAGTTAAGATTCCAAAACAAGGCTAAAGGAATCTTTACCCAATTGATTTTCTAGACCTCCCAATTCCGACAGTTTTCAAGAAAATTTTATTAAGAATAATAGGATACTTTCGCTAAAAACTTAACTGCTATTTCTAGATTAATTCAGATCCATTAGGCTATTGAAGCAGTAAATTGAATAAAACGAATTGACAGCAACTGATGCAATCACTCTTTCAACTCACGTTTGACAATGGAGCAACAGCCAGAGGGGTTTCTCTCTCTGAGGATTCGGAGATCTCATCAGCCTTGCAGCAACTGGGCTTCACAACGGCTCGCCCAACGCTGGTCATCGTGGGAGGGGCAAGTGGGTTAGCTGTTGATGATATGGAACAGTTACGATCGCTGTTTCAAAACGTTCTTTGTTCCTTTGCCGACTCATTCGATTTTGCCGTGATTGATGGGGGTACGGATGCCGGAGTGATGCGATTAATCGGGCAATCTCGGTCAGCCACAGGTCGTAAATTTCCCTTGCTGGGAGTGGTTGTGCAAGCAAAAGCAATTCTCCCCAACACCCCCGCACCCACGGACGATGCCGCGACGTTAGAAGCTCATCATACGCACTTTATGCTGGTGCCGGGTAGCAAATGGGGAGACGAATCAGACTGGATCGCGAAAGTTGCAACAGTCCTGTCGAATGGGAAGCCATCCCTGACTCTACTGATCAATGGCGGCGAAATTGCCCTACGGCAGGATGTTCCTAACAGCATCGAACAAGCCCGCCCCGTCCTGATCATTAGCGGGAGTGGACGTTCTGCCGATCGCTTAGCCGATGCAATCAATGGAAAAACCAGCGATCCTGAAGTTCAAAACCTGATTAATTCCGGCTTACTGTATACCGTTGACCTGACAGTGGAACAAAACCTGCTGCAAGCCGCACTACAAAAAGTGCTTCTAGCCGCCCACTCTTCTTAGCAGTAGCAATTCCATAAAACCGGTTTTTTGGGGCTGGGACAGCGTACTGCTATACCGTTACAAAACGAGGCTTTTTCAGATTATTTAATTTGTGTTTCCTGGGATACCTCAAGGTGATAGGGGCAAGCGCTGCAAACTGACAATATCCCTTGAGAACACTGACCTTTCACCAATTCAAGATAAATCTATCAGTGGAATTAATGAAATTCTAGAGATAAAAAATGGTTATCCGGACATCAGGAGTACGGACAGAAGAAAGTCATGAATGACTAATACCTCGCAAATCTATGCCTGACCTGAGTCTTACCCGTGCCACGTATTTAGGCACAAACGGGACTGATCGAGCTGCCGCGATCGCCGTTTCGCCCGTGGATGGAACGTATATTGTTGCCGCCAACTTCAATGGCTTCGCCCAACTACAACGGTTTGATGCCACACCCGGAACCGCTCCCCTGTCAGATATTGCCCTGGCTGGCTCTGATGCTCGTGATATGGATGTGAATCGTAGCAATGGCGCGATCGCCGTCGTGGGTAACTTTGGTATCCAACTATTGGATAGCACTGGAACCGTTCCCCTCTGGCAGCAACCCGGCAGCTTTGATCGGGTTGCGATCGCAAATGATGGCACCGTTGTCACCCTCAACACCACAACCGATACCCTGACCCTCTGGAGCAATGCTGGCGTGCCCCTGGCAACCACAACCTTAACAGGAGGCGATGTGCGATCAGCAGATGTGGCAATCGACCCCACCACCGGACGCATTTTTGTCACGGGCTATACCCAGGTCACTGCCGATCTACAGACTCCGTTTGTGATCGCCTTTGACTCATCCGGAGCCAGCCTCAATCTCGTTTGGGATACCTGGAACTACTCAGCCGCTCAAGTGTTAGGAGCCGGATTAGCCGCCGATACTCGCGGATTGCGGCTTGATGTCGGTGCCGATGGCGGACTCTATTTCCTGGGCAAAACAGACGGTGGCAATACCGTATTCACCCGTGATGGCGACAATATCAACACCAGTTTAGGCAGTCGCTTAGTTGATCCAGACCAATACACGGATACATCAAATACTTCCGGTGCCAAAACCTTCGCTTTCTATGCCAAACTCAATCCAAATGATGGCACGATTGAACGAGGACAACTCCTGGTCACTCGCTTAAGCAACGGTCAAGCTAATAGTTTTGACCCAACTGCTATCACCGCAGATGCCGCTGGAAATGTTTATGTGGGGGGGAGTGCTGCCTTCCAAATTGCCGATCGTAACAACCAGACGATCAATGGGCAACCCGTTGGTAGCTATACTCTGGGTGAACCTGCCATTCTGTCTGTCACCCCCGACTTCCAGACCCGTCGCTTTTGGACTGCTTTAACTCGCACTGGGGATACAAACGGTTCTGTTGGGTCGGTTGCAGGTTTCGCAGTTGGTGCAACCAATGTTGCTTTTGTGAGTACAATTTCATCGCCAGATGTGGCTACTATTGCAACAGATTTGACCCCAAATGCCTTGGGTGGTAATGATGTGTATTTGGCGATCGTTGGTCCTAGCCTGCCGCTGCCAGAAATCAACGTGCAGGATGGAGCAGTGACGATTATCGATGGCAGCACTACGCCGATCGATTTTGGCACAGTCTTGGTGGGGAATAGCTTGACGCGATCGTTCACCCTATCCAACCTGGGAACCGGAGATCTGTCATTGACCGGACTGTCTCTGCCAACAGGCTTCAACCTGGTCGGCACTTTACCCAGCACGATCGCGGTGAGTAATGCGATTTCTGTCACAGTCCAGGTGGATACCAGTGTGGCTGGCACCTTTGCTGGAATCATCAGCTTAACCAATAATGACAGTGACGAAAACCCCTTTGATTTTGCCATTCAAGCCCGGGTCAAAGGTGCCAATAATGCTCCTGTCGTTGCTGTTCCCTTGCTCGATCAATCTGCTACGGCAACGAATGCGTTTCAGTATACGATCGCACCTGGTAGCTTCATCGATCCTGATAACGATCCATTGACGCTGAATGCCAGTTTGACGGGTGGCAACCCCCTCCCTTCCTGGCTTAGTTTTGATACTGCCACTCTTTCCTTCACCGGAACTCCGGCTTCAAGTGATATTGAAAGTTTGAGCATTGTTCTAACGGTGGATGATGGCTTTGGTGGCAGTGTGACGGATACCTTTGTGCTGACGATCGCCCCTGCCCCAATTTTGCCCATCAACGGCACCGATGAGTCTGAAACCATTGGGGGAACTGCCAACCGCGATCGCATCTTCGGCTGGAGTGGGCATGACATTCTCTCTGGCGGTCTCGATGGGGATGAGATTTTTGGGGGAGAGGGCAACGATCGCCTCTATGGGCAAGACGGCAACGACCAACTCTTTGGCGAAGTCGGCAATGATCAACTCTTTGGAGACGAGGGTGATGACTGGCTTTGGGGTGATGCCGGAGATGATTTGCTTTACGGTGGTGCAGGCAGCGATCGCTTGCTTGGGGGAACTGGAAATGACATTTTGACCGGAGATGGGGGGGCAGATGTGTTTGTCTTGGCAACGGGGACAGGCACCGATGTCATCCGTGATTTTCGTTTAGGAGACGATCAAATCGGGCTGTCGGGCGGATTGACAGTTGGACAATTGAGCATCACTCAACGCAGCAGTCAAACCTGGATTCGAGACACCTCCACTTCCGAATTGTTAGCTCGGTTGGAAGGAGTCAGTGCTGCCAATCTCATGGCTCAATCGGCAACTGCCTTTGTAATTGTCTAAATTTCAGTCCCAAATAGGGCAACGGATAACAGCAGATGAAACGGATTGATATTCGTTTATCAGTCTCTTATTGAATTAGTTATCAGTTTCTATCTTATTTCAATTCAATTTTTGTGCTAATCGAATCCTTTTATGAATTCTTCATCCATTTCATCTGTTTTATCATCCGCTGCTGATTTTCTATTTCTTGAAATCAAAGAAGTGATCCTGCTGCTTTTTCACTGATTTTCTTCAGTAGGTCAAATTCAAATTCAAATTAAATATTCCTACTACCAATAGGAGAGTTTCATCGTGGTTTCTTGCATGAGTTGTTGTGCTACCAGGGGAGCCGGAAGTTCGGTTGGTGTTGCTGTGAGGTTAGGGAGAGGAATTGCCTCGATCGCCAGCGGTGGGTCAACCTTCAAACGGGGCACCTGGGGCGATTGGTGATAGCGTCGATTGAGATCAGGTAAACGATCGTGCAAGTCTTGATATAAATGCCCCCAGTGTTGATTCTCGAATTGGCTGAGGGTTTGCCATCCTTCCAGCAGGGCATGAGTAAACGCCCCCTGACGCAAAGCTGGGATGGCGTTTGAAGTTTGATGAAAGTCTGCACTAAAGAGCGTAATCACATTTTTGGGATCGGTGCCAAACCCCTGCCCAAACTTCTGAAAGTCTGTATGACAGGCATCTAGTAGCAGCATGATGTTGGCTGTACCACTCCGCCGCAAACAAGTGACTAAATCCTCAACGGCGATCGCGGTTGACGCGGCACAAGTCGGATCAGAATCGGCGCACATCAAATAATCTTGGTGAGCAAACTGCAATCCATGCCCACTAAAGAAGAAGCAAAGCGTGTCCTCTGGTTCCAGAAAAGGAGTAGAAAATCGTAGTTGCAGAAATTGCTTGAGATTCGCGAGGGTTGGCGAACTGGAGAGGCAAGCTCCACCATCTAAAATTAGATCTGGCGAGGTGTCTGTTAAACAATAGACTTGGGTCACTCCAGCAGCAAATCTTAATCGTTGCGAGAAGACTTTCGCATCTAGTTCTGCATAAGGTAATGGATTGAGAGTTTGATATTGATGAATGCCAACTGCGATCGCCCAAAAACTTGCCATAACTCAATCGTTTCCTCGAAATACCCAGCACACAACAAAAAACTCCTCACATTTATTAACTAGCAAACCCAAATCACCTGAATAGCACCAAAAAAGTAACTTACATTACTATTGTTACTCTAAAGTAGACGATTCTTCGTCTTAATTTATAGATCTAAAATCATTAAAGGTATCCGGATAAAAACAAAAAGGAAATTGCAACGAAATAACCGGGGGTGGGGGATACTACTGAGTGTGCCGGACAAACCACCGTAAGAAATTGTCACACTCAATTTAGGATTGCTGTATATTCCACCTATGCTATTTGGTTTAAACGATTAGAGATAGTGGATTGAATAGCCTGCAATTTTGCATAGGATGCTGTTAGCGCAGCGTAACGCATCAATCGATGGTCGGCGATGTATTACGGCTACCGCTTAACGTATCCTACAAAATGCGATGTTATTTAGTTTTCATTCCTAACATGGCGAATACAGCTAACTTTCAAGGTTGTTTTTATTCTTTCCGGTTAGCATTTAGTTGTAGCTAATAATGATCATTGAGTAATTCATAATCATCGACTTTATTCAATGATTGTCCTGCATTTATTCCCGTTATTAATTTCCAGTGTTCATAGAAACTTTATTAAAAATGGATGCGGGTTATAACTTTTTGATGCTAGAAAGTGATTAGTTTTCGCACCTGTATCCTACCAGAATTCTTCTTTCAGGGTTTTTTCCAAGTCACAAGCTTCTACCAGACTCACAAACATTGAAGCGTCAATGCAATGTTTAACTGCTTGGAGCACTTAAGCCAATAGTTGATTAACTTAGATCTTGCACGATTTTCAATTGAACGCTCTGTCCCACTAGGAAATAAATTTTCTGGCTCATAGCAAAAGTCTTCTGAAGAAGACTCGGTAGAGTTTTCAGTTTATTTCAAGGGACTTTAGCTATCAGCCCGGAGTTTACTCCAGGGTGGTTGTTGCCCGAGGTGCAAGATGTGAGTTGAGTTAATTGCTCCAGTAGATTACGGTTGAACACCAAGAGGGTGCTTGAGATCTCTTTTGTCAGAAGAACTTCCATGAGTGCTGAATCAATGGTTAGTTATCGATCGTCTCAATCCTCATCCCAACAACTACATCCTTTAAGTCTTTTTGCCGAAATCACGAGTCACGCGGCGAGTGGTTGCCTTCAAATTACCAGCGCTGTAACTTGTTGGTGGCTCTTTTTCGACCAGGGGCGATTGTCTTTTGCTTCAAATTCGATTAATCCGTTTGAGCGCTTCGATCGCCAATTGAGTCAACTCAGCCTCAAAGTTCCAGCCCTGGTGAGTGCTGTTCGGGCACAGGCACGATCGCAATTTGAGCGAGTATCTTCCCCGCAATCGCTTATCCCAGGTGATTATCTAGCAATGCGATGGTTACTGAAGCAGCAATATCTTAACGAAGAACAAGTTGCGGAACTCGCTCAGGAACTGGCAAAAGAAGTTATAGAATCACTCCTACGAGTGACCGAAGGACAGCATCGGTTCATCGAATCTCATGCTATGCCTGATTACAAACCGTTGTGTCAGCTTGAGCTACGTCCCTTGGTTGAGTATTGCCAAGCCCAGTTGCGGCAACAATCCATTGCACGATCGCCAATCCTTACCTTTCAAGAACCTGTAACTCCAATTGCTCCAGGCATAACGCCCGCTCAAGTGCCTTCGGCAGAGGCGGAGCAACCTCTGTCACCATCCACTGTGAATGGACTCAAAAGCCATTACACTATTGCTTGCATTGACGATAGCCCAACAGTGCTCCAAGCGATTCACTCCTTCCTGGAGGATGCAAACCTGTCTATTGTGATGATTAACGATCCGCTCAAGGCATTGATTCAGATTATTCGGTGTAAACCTGATTTAATTCTGCTTGATGTAGGAATGCCAAACCTCGATGGTTACGAGCTTTGCTCAATGCTCCGTCGCCATCCTAATTTCAAGCATACGCCGATTGTGATGGTGACTGGCAACACAGGATTTATTGATCGAGCCAAAGCCAGACTTGTGGGTGCATCCGGTTATTTGACAAAGCCATTCACTCGTCCAGACTTAATGAAGATGGTATTTAAGCATTTAACTTGACTGATGTTTTTACTATCTGATCCAAGAGATCATATTTTGCAAGGTTGTGAATGGGTTCAATATTAAACGTTGATTGAAAGGAAGTTAGTATGACTGCAACGCTTGTCCGCACAATTTTAATCGTCGATGATACACCCTCTGAGATTGAATTGATTAGTCATTATCTACAAGAGAGTGGTTATCACGTCATTGGCGCAATCAACGCGAACACCGCCCTTGAGCAAGCGATCGCCCATCAACCCGATGTGATTATTACAGATGTGGTGATGCCTGGAATGAGTGGGTTTGAGTTATGTCGTAGCTTGAAACGGAATCCTACAACTGAAAAAGTTCCCATCATTATTTGCACCTCTAAGTCGCAAGAAATTGATCGCCTGTGGGGCATGAAACAGGGCGCAGATTTTTACCTGACTAAGCCCTTCACCCGCGAACAGTTACTCCGAGCCGTTCAAACCGTTGTGAATTAACCCTATGCACGTATCTCCTCTGACCCTAACTCCGCGATCGCTCCCCGGTCATCCCCTGGTTACTCCCCGTGCCGAACACCCACCTGGAGATCCCTATCTCCGGTTCCAACTAGCAGATGGAGTTATGGCGATCTTGTCCATGCAACAGGTGCAAGAAGTTCATACTTTGCCTGCCCATCGCCTTACCCCGATGCCCAATCTAGCCCGATGTGTATTGGGTTTAATGAATCGCCGCAGCCAGGTGATTTGGGTGATTGATTTGGCTCAACTGTTAGATATTGCCAGCTTGAGCACCAATTATCAGCACTACAGTATCGTGATTGTGCGAGTTGGAGATTTAGTTCTGGCATTAGCAGTGTCATCAATTCAAGGATTTTTTTGGCTCCCAGCAACCTCCATCCACCCTATCCAGGGACAACTCTCACCTACGCTGAAACGTTATTTACAGGGATGTGCAATCCAGGAACAAGAAGTACTTTTAGTGCTCGATGCGGAAGCAATCTTACATTCCACAGCGCTTCATACCTCTCCTTAACTTGATTAACCCACGCTTTTCATAAAGGAACTTCTATGTCGAAATTAGATGTCACCTCCGCGAACAACTCCCAATCTGGATCGGATCAGTCGCAAACTAACGGCGCTGCTGGAAAAGAGCCAAAGTCCAGCGATCGGGTAGTGACAACCGCTCAATCACGAGCGGCTCACATGGTTGCCAATCCATTGAACCAGACTCAGGCGACCAATGGCTTTTATCCCCCCGCCCTGGTGCCCCATCATCCTGCCGTTTCGCAAACCTCTCTGCGGCGCGAATTGGTGACAAACATTTTGCCGTGGGTTGTTGCGCCTGCAGGAGCCACTGCATTGTTAGCTTATGGCATCACGGTACACCACAATCAGCAACAAGCCGAGCAGGAACTCCGAGATCAGGTGATTGCCGTGAGTCAATCGACGCGCGATCGCTTGAATACAGCCCGCAATGTTCCTCGTCTGGTGGCTCCTGATCCCGCCGTGGTTGAATTTGCAGAACGGATGAGTCAATCAGTGGAGCGTTTGGGATTAACTCAAGCCTCTAACCAGAACGTGACCCCAAAACAGCGTAGCACCATTCAGGCAGAAGGTTCAGCCCTGACGCAAGAGTTACGGCGAATTGCTCAAACCGCACAATTTACGGAGTTGGCAATTACCGACTCCAACGGAGTTTACATTGCCGCAACGCAATCCACCCCCGAACTCATCCAACGTGATAAAAACTGGTGGAAGCAAACGAAGCAAGACCAACAAGCTACGTCTCTCGTCCTGGATGGCTCTGGCACTGTTGCTGGAATCGACGTAACCCAAGCCATTACCGATCCCAACACGGGTAGATTTTTAGGCAATGTGCGTGGCAGATTCACCATCAATGAAATTAGCCAAGCCTTGAATGTGATTCCTTTAACACAGTTGGCAAACTCTCAGCAGGTGCAAATCCTGGCGCTGGAAAATGATCAACTGCAACCCGTTGGAACCCTGACAGCGAAGGGCTTCACCCGGACTAAAGAGGTGTTAGGTGGGGCTGACATCTCTCGACAAGCCATTGCCCTGCTGACCAATCCTCCCTCACCCAAGGAAATTCTTGATCCCCAATCTCCGATGAAGTGGGTGAACTATCGGGATGATGGCAACCCTACGGTGGATAACCGGGGCTTGCTCACTACCTTTTCCCAGGGGGGGAAGGTTTACACTCTAGCGACGATTCCCGGCAGCAATTGGGTTGCGATCTCCAGTCTGGATGCGATCGATGCCAGCATGAATGCAAACTGGGCATGGGCGATCGCGGCGGTTGTTTTCACCCTGGCAGCGGTTGCTGCTTATGGCGTTACGCGGGTGGCGCGGCGCTGGGCAAAAACCCTGACCGAGTTAAGTCATGCTTTTGAGAAGGTCTCTGCTGGCAATTTGAATGTGCAAATGCCCGGTGGTCAATCTGGCGAATTGCAACGGTTGACGCGCAGTTTTAATGAACTGGTCACGTCTGTTAAAGCTCAGGTGCAGCAACAAAGTGACGTGGTGCGACAATCCGAGTTTTATGCCGAACTGGCACAAGCCGCGGGGCGAGGAGATGCCCAAACGGTTTTTGACCTAACGGTGCAGTTGGCAAAACAACAGATGCTGGTCGATCGCGTTGTTATCTACTGTTTTGAACCCGATTGGAGTGGCAAAATTGTGGCTGAAGCTGTGGAACCGCAATTTCCCAGAGCTTTAAATGACAAAATTACAGATGCTTGCATTCCCCGTGCCACCTTAGAGGAATATCGCAAAGGACGCTACGTACCCACGAGCGATGTGTTTGCCACCAACTATTCTGCGGCGCATTTGAACTTGTTAGAGCGATTACAGGTTAAAGCCAATCTCGTTGTGCCGATCGTGTCTGGAGAGCGCTTGCTGGGAATTTTGGTTGCTCATCAATGTTCCACAACTCGCGTCTGGTCTTCCGATGAAATCACCTTTTTGCGAGAATTGGCGGCTCAAGTTGGTTTAGCCTTAACTGGTAATATTCTGGCAGCCGAAAAAGCCGAGGAAGCCGCCCGCGCCCGCCAACTCAACAAAATTACATTTCGGATGCGAGAGGTTCTGGAGCCAGAACAGATTTACAGCACTACTCTTGAGGAAACACGGGAGGCACTTCAATGCGATCGCACTCTCATCTATTGGTTTGATCCAACCTGGCAGGGAAAAGTGATTGCCGAGTCTGTTGAAGCTCCCTGGTCGCCTGCTTTGGGTGCCCAAATTGAGGATCCTTGTTTTGCCGCCAATTACATCGAGAAATATCGTCGGGGACGAGTCCACGCCCTCTCCAATATCTACGAAGCTGGACTCGATCCCTGTTACCTCGGACAGTTGGAGCCATTTGAGGTCAAAGCGAATCTGGTTGCGCCAATTTTAGTCAATGACAGTTTGAAAGGGTTGCTGGTGGCTCATCAATGCTCTGCGCCTCGAATGTGGCAAGAAGCTGAAATTAACTTCTTCCGCCAGGTTGCTGTTCAGTTGGGGTTTGCTCTTGACCAGGCACAACTTCTGCTGCAACAAAAGAATGCTGCGAAACAAGCGCAACAATTGAATGAAATTACTTTCCGAATTCGCCAATCATTGAAGTGGGATGATGTTCTAAATACATCAGTTAGAGAACTCCATCAAACACTCAATTTAGACCGCGCCATCATTTATCAATTCAATTCAGATTGGAGTGGTGTGGTCATTGCAGAACGTGTTACGAATGGATTTCAAGAAACCTTGGGGCATTCTATTTCTACGCTACTGCGAGAAAGCATGATTGAATTCTATCGAGGTGGTCGGCTTCAAGTTGTTAGTGATACAACGATCGCTAAACCCTCTAACACATCACAGGACTTGTTCAAAGACTTTCCGGTGCGAGCTAGTATGATTGCGCCCCTGCTGCGAGGCTCTCAACTGGTAGGTTTAGTGTGTGCTCAATCCTGTGTTGACCCTCGTCAGTGGTTGCCCCTGGAGATTGACTTATTTAACCAGCTGGCAATCCAAACTAGCTATGCCTTAGAGCAGGCAGGCTTGCTAAAACAACAGGAAGAAGCCACCCGCTATGCCAATTTGCTAAACGATGTAACCTTTCGGATGCGGGAAGGACAGGATCGGCAACAAGTCTTTAGCACGGCAGTACAGGGGGTCAGAGAGGCACTATCTAGCGATCGCGCCATTATTTACTTATTTGATGCAAATTGGAAAGGGTCGATCATGGCAGAATCCGTGGGACGTAGCTTCCCATCTGCCCTGGGCGCAAGCATCAATGACCCCTGCTTTGCCGAGGAATACGTTGAAAAGTATCGGCGCGGACGAGTCCATGCGATCGCGGATATTGCCAGAGCGGCTCTCGATCCATGCTACAAGAGCCAACTCGATCCCTTTGAGGTGAAAGCTAATGTGGTCGCTCCCATTCTGGTCGCAGGGAACTTACTGGGGCTGTTATGTGTGCATCAGTGTGCTGCGCCGCGCAATTGGCAGGATGAAGAAATCAACTTTCTGCGGCAAGTGGCAATTCAACTCGGATTTGCCCTGGAACAAGTGACGCTGTTCTCCCAAAAAGAAGTCGCTCGTCTGCAAGCTGAATCCATCTCACAAGAACAACGCCAACAAAAAGAACAGTTACAGCAACAATTGCTGGATCTGCTCAAAGATGTGGAAGATGCTGCCAGCGGCGATTTAACCGTGAGAGCCGATGTCACAGCCGGAGAATTTGGCATTGTTGCCGACTTTTTTAACTCGATTGTGGAAAGCCTGCGCCAAATTGTGACTCAGGTTAAGCAATCTGCCCAAAAAGTGGGGACGGCTCTGGGTGAAAACGAAGGTGCAATGCAACAACTGGCAAAGGAAGCTACTTTGCAAGCGGAGGAAACCATCCAAACGATGCAGCAAGTGGAACAGATGAAGCAATTAATCTTAACTGCCGCAGAAAGCGCTCGGCAGGCTGCGGAGGTGGCTCATACTGCTTCCAGTACGGCTGAAGTTGGCGGAGTGGCAATGGATTCGACGGTCCAAAATATTCTCAGCCTGCGGGAAACGATCGGCGAAACTGCTAAGAAAGTGAAACGGTTGGGTGAGTCTTCCCAGCAAATTTCTAAAGTTGTGTCGTTAATTAATCAAATTGCTATGCAAACGAATTTGCTGGCAATCAATGCCGGAATTGAAGCAGCACGCGCGGGCGAAGAAGGGCAGGGTTTTGCGGTTGTTGCTGAAGAGGTGGGTGAACTGGCGGCTCGATCGGCGGCGGCAACTCAAGAAATTGAGCAAATTGTGGATGCCATTCAACGAGAAACCAGTGAAGTTGTGGCGGCAATGGAGCAGGGCACCAGTCAGGTGGTGGAAGGAACGCATCTGGTGACGAATGCGAAACAAAGTCTGGGTAGAATTTTGCAAGTGTCTCAGCAAATTGATGGGCTGGCACAATCGATTTCGCAATCTGCGGTGTCCCAAGTGCAAACCTCCCAAGCGATCGCAGAACTGATGCAGAAAGTGGCAAGAACTGCCGGACAAACCTCTAAATCGTCCCGTAAGGTATCTGATTCTCTGCGGCAAACGGTTCAAGTTGCCAAAGAGCTTCAGTCATCTGTGCAAACCTTCAAAGTGAATTAGGAGCAGTAATGTCAAAAGAACTTGAAATTCGGCGACAGTTTCTCGATGAAGCACAGGAATACTTAGAAGCTCTGGATACGGCTGTAATTGGGCTATCGAGTGGACGATTTGATATCCAGCGGATCAACTCCGCCCTTCGAGCAGCCCATTCAATCAAAGGTGGAGCGGGGATGATGGGGTTTCAGTGGCTCAGTCAATTTGCCCATCGATTAGAAGATTCGTTCAAAGTTCTAAAAACCCAAAGTCAATCTCTGGCGATCGATGCTGCCCTGGAAAACCTGCTGCTCAGTGGCATCAACTGTTTGCGAATGACCATTCAGCAGCACCAGCAAGATCAACCGATTGAGCCGACCTGGGTTGAACAAGCCGTGGAGCCAATTTTTCAAGCCCTGCACGATCAACTGGGCGATCCGCCGGATGAAGATGCTGTTTCCGTTCTAGCAACCGAAAGTGGGCAAGATGTTGTGGGTTTGTTGTTTGAAACTGAGGTGGAAGGATGTTTACAACGGTTAGAAACGGTCCTTGCTAATCCAGAGCAACCCTGCCTGCAAGCAGAACTCACGATTCTGGCACAGGAGTTGGGTGGTTTGGGTGAAATGCTGCAACTGACTGCATTTACAGAACTTTGTAGCTCTATAGAACAATCTGCTAACATTGCCACTACGGAGATCGGCGCGATCGCTGAAGCTGCTTTGACTACATGGCGACATTCGCAATCTCTGGTATTGGCGGGACACCTGGACGCACTACCCAACGCCCTTCCCGTCGAGTTTATTAATCTCCCAGTTTCAACCGTTGAGCCAGCTTCCACGATCGCCGATGCGCCAACTTCAGCACCTGACTGGATTGATATTGCATCGACTAATATCGACTTGCTAGAGACTGAGCACCACAATCTTGAATTGACTGATATTACATCTAGCACTGAACTGGATCTAGATTCAATTAATGTTGAATTTGATCAAATTGAACTGACTCAGGCTGAATTAGCCGAAGGGGAATGGATTGAAACTCAGTCCACACAGAAATCTGAATCAACCGAGGTGTCATCTGCTCAAAGTCCAACCGATACGCAACCGACTGACGCTCGATCGCCAAACTTCCAATACGAAGTTAAGGCAGCAACCTCAGCCACTTCGGCAACCGACAATCATCATGCGACTGTTCGGGTTGCAGTGCGTCAACTCAACCAGTTGAATGATCTATTCGGAGAATTGACGATTGAACGCAATGGGTTAGATCTGTATCTCAAACGCCTCCGAAATTTATCTCGCTTACTCACCCAACGATTACGCCTACTCGAACAATTCAACGCCCAACTCAGAAGCACCTACGATCGCATCATCCCCCATACGATCGGCGCAACTTTCCCCTTGCTTCCTCCCGCCGCAGATTCAATTCCTCAAGCTGTTTATCATAATTCCCCCATTTCTAATAATCACGATTTTGATTTACTGGAGCTCGATCGATATAGTGAACTGCACTTGTTATCGCAACAAGTTATGGAGACTATTGTTCAAGTACAAGAAGTGAGTACAGATATTGACCTGAGCCTGGATGATGCTGAACAAACCTCCCGTGAACTGAACAAAACCGCAAAGCAATTACAAACTTATTTGACTCAAATTCGGATGCGTCCCTTAGCCGATATTGTGGATCGGTTTCCCCGCGCTCTACGGGAGTGGTGTTTGCAATACAACAAACAGGTCACATTAACGGTGAAAGGTGGAAATACACTCATTGAGCGTAGTATTTTAGAAGCACTGAATGATCCCTTAATGCACCTGCTCCGAAATGCCTTTGATCATGGAATTGAAACTCCAGAGATGCGACGATCGCAGGGCAAACCCGAAATAGGCACCATTGAAATCACTGCGACGCATCGCGGCAATCGCACAGTCATTACCCTATCTGACGATGGACGGGGAATTTCCCTCGACAAAATTCGCCAGAAAGCAGAGCAAATGGGGTTAGATCGCTCACTTTTGGCAACGGCTAGCGAGGAAGATCTCTTGTCTTTGATCTTTGAACCGGGTTTTAGCACTCGCGATCGCGTCACTGATCTTTCTGGGCGGGGGGTTGGCTTAGATGTGGTACGGGACAGTTTACGCCAAATTCGGGGAGAAATTGGAGTCAATACTAGCGCCGATACTGGAACAACTTTCACCCTATCTGTGCCATTTACGCTCTCAGTGGTGCGAGTCCTTCTGGTGGAGAGTAATGGAATGCTCCTGGCATTTCCCACAGATGCTATCCGAGAAACGTTGCTGTTGACGGAGCAATCTTTTGAAGATGGCAATCTCATCTGGCAAGAACAACTTCTCAAATGTGTTGATCTTTCTCAATGGCTCACGTTCAATTGTCCACACCAACCCATGTCCCTGGAAACAGCCCCCAGTATTGATTTACCAACGGCATTAATCGTCACCCACGGCAGTCAGATGGTGGGAATTCGAGTCGATCGCACCTGGGCAGAGCAGGAAGTCGCCATTCGCCGGACGGAAGGCAACTTAGCGATGCCAGAAGGGTTTGTAGGTTGCGCGATCGTTGCCGATGGGCGAGTGGTTCCCCTGGTAAACGTCACCGAAATGCTGGATTGGATCATTAGCTGCGAGCAAGACTCCCATCGTCAATCTGGGCTAAGTTCAGTAACTTTACCCGATCGTCTGCTTTATCTGGGTCGCCATCTCTCCTCCACTTTCCAGGATTCTGAGGCAGAAAACCGCCGCACGATCTTGATCATTGATGACTCGATCAATATTCGCCGCTTCTTAGCACTAACATTAGAACGAGCCGGATACAGCGTTGAACAGGCGAAAGATGGTTTAGATGCTCTGGATAAGTTGCAAAAGGGAGTAGCAGTTCAAGCTGTCATTTGTGATATTGAAATGCCACGTTTGGATGGCTTTGGTTTCTTAACTAAGTTTAAATCTAACCCCATGTTTGAGTCTATTCCTGTGACAATGCTCACGTCTCGTACTGGGGAGAAACATCGCCAACTCGCCTTGAGCTTGGGAGCGGCGGCTTACTTCTCTAAACCCTACAACGAGCAAGAATTGCTCCAAGTGTTGGAGAAGTTAATCGCCCAGAATCACGCGAATACCCTGGATCACGTTCCTGGTTTGAGGTAATCTAACAGGCGATCGCCGGAGTCTGCCCAGACCAAACCCACTGCGATATCAGGCAAATTGGCTAACCGGGGATAGACCAAATAACGTGGTTCCCAGCGAGGTTGAAACTTCTCTTTGAACTGATGCAAACCCTTGAAATTGTAAAACTGATTGAGATGCTCAAAAAAGTAATTCAAACCTTTTTCAATCCGGTGAGCATTGGGTGTTGTTCCCACTCCTGCCGGGGGTGAGAGGCTGAAGTTAAAGCCTCCATAACCCAGTTCTTGAAAATGTTGTGCTAGGGAGACGATCTGATGGGGGATCGAGTTGTGGTGCTCCGGCAATAAACACATACCAGTAGCCACCTCCCAACAACACAGATAGGGCGATCGCACTGGCAAATAAACCTCGTTTGTAGATCTTTTTCATTGTATTGCCTCTGCTGGTAGGGTCTTAATCCATTGCGCGATCGCGGCATTCAATTGAGCGGGAAACTTCGCCATGACCAGATGTCCCGCCTCAGGGAAATGCAAATGGTGGTGCACCTGAAAATGAGTTGCCAGTTACACTCCCACTGCCTGATAGTTTATTGAGTGCGGCAGGAGTATTGATTTGCATAACAATCTCCAATAAGGGTTCGAACAACGCTTGACCCTAAAGTAAGGACGCAGTTTATTTAGACTTATAATCGCTTGTTTAACTCAGTACCATTTAACGTTTTCTAAAGATTAAGATTGAGCCTATAATTCCTTCATGATAGAGTTATGTCAGAGGTGTTTCCAGCCAGTGAATATTGCTGTGGAGCTACAGCAGATGATATTTTTAGAACCAAAAATAATGCCTCCCAGTGTGTCATAGGACGACAAAGGCAAAGCTGCTAAGGAGCCAGTTAGCCAGGGGGGACAAAAGAACATACCCGTACTAAAACTCAAACCCAAGATCAATAAAAGTGGGAATATTCTCATCAAGCTATGTTGCCAAGACGCACTCCGCCTGGATGGAAGCTGGTGTAAGACTGAAGATAGCCGTTGAATGAGGCACCTTAGCATGATGGACTCACCCATAATCGACTCGCAAACAAAGTCAGGAAATAACCCACGCTTTGAAAAGGCTTAATAAATATACGGTTTATCGATCAAGTTGCTGATGCTTATTCGGTTAAGGAATATGCCTCAGGGGAAGGATGAATACAAGTCCCATGAGCAAAGTTGTATGCTGTTGACCAGCCGAGCATGAAATGTCGGAAGTGTGGTTGGCTTAAGTGGCGGATAAGCCCCGGTTGAAATCCTTGGGGGACGATCGCATCAAAATATTGCTTTTACATCGAAGGGATCGAAAATTCTACAGGTCAAATTTGGAGGTAAGTGCAGCGTTAACCTCACTATTTTTAAGTAGATCGCATAGTAATGGCTGCGGTCAGTTTATCTTATCCGAGTACTATAGTTAATACCGCTAGTATTAGTTCACATCTCATTTATTTTCTTCTATGACGGCTCACTCTTCTCCCCATGCTGCCTCCGTCGCGTGGCAAGCTTTGAATTCAAACCAGGTACTGGCTGATCTTGACAGCAACGTTGAACATGGATTGACGACTCAGCAAGTGACTCAACGGTTGGAGCAGTACGGCTCAAACGAGTTGGAAGAGTCGGGTGGGCGCAATTGGTGGCAGATTTTGCTGGATCAGTTCACAAACATCATGCTGATCTTGCTGATTGTTGTGGCGTTGGTTTCCGGTGTCCTGGATTTCATGGATATGCGGGCGGGCAAGTTAAGTCCGGGCGAGATTCCATTTAAAGACACGATCGCAATCCTGGCGATCGTGATTCTGAACGGGATGCTGGGCTACTTTCAGGAAAGCAAAGCCGAAAAAGATCTGGCTGCCCTCAAGCGCATGGCTTCTTCCCGGGTGCGGGTGATCCGAGATGGCAAACCGATCGAGGTGGACTCAAAAGAGTTGGTACCAGGAGACATCATGCTGATTGAAGCCGGAGTGCAAATTCCAGCCGATGCCCGCATTGTGGAAGAATCGAATTTGCAGGTGCGAGAAGCCGCTTTAACGGGCGAGGCAAATGCCGTCAGTAAAGAAGCCAATGTGGAACTTGCTCCAGATACGCCTCTGGGCGATCGCCTGAATTTACTGTACCAGGGAACAGATGTGGTGCTGGGTCGGGCGACTGCGGTTGTGACGAACACCGGAATGCGAACCGAGTTGGGACGGATTGCTACCATGCTGCAATCGGTTGAGGCAGAACCAACTCCGTTGCAACAACGAATGCAGCAGTTGAGCAAGGTATTGGTAACAGGCGCGATGGTGCTGGTGGGCTTGGTCGTGATTGGCGGCATCATTGCCCTAGGTGCAGGGCGATGGCAAGAATTGCTAGAGGTGTCGTTGAGTATGGCAGTGGCGATCGTGCCTGAAGGATTGCCAGCCGTGATTACTGTTACCTTGGCGTTGGGCACTCAGCGCATGGTGCGGCGTAATGCCCTGATCCGCAAACTGCCAGCCGTCGAAACGTTGGGATCTGTCACCACCATTTGCTCTGATAAAACTGGAACCCTGACCCAAAACAAAATGGTGGTGAAGCTGGTCAATACAGCTTCCCTATCGCTGCGAGTCAGCGGAGAAGGCTACGATCCCGTGGGCAAGTTTTATCTCTTAAGTGAAGAGAAAAACCGCACAGACTCTGCCTTACCGCTGGCTCCTGAAGATCAGCCGGAATTGCTTAATTTATTAACCGCTTGCACCATTTGTAACGATGCCATTCTGCAAGATCAAAGCGGAAACTGGGTAATTTTGGGCGATCCCACGGAGGGGGCGTTGTTGTCTCTTGCGGGTAAGGCTGGGTTTGAGCGCGATCAGTGGATGAGTAAATTGCCGCGAATTGGGGAAATTCCTTTTTCTTCCGAGCGGAAGCGTATGAGCGTGATTGTGGAGGCTGTGAACTCTGGAGATGTCAGCGCGGTTGGTGCCGATCGCTACATGATGTTTACCAAAGGTTCACCAGAACTGATTCTGGAGCGTTGCACTCAGATTCAGGTTGGCATGGAGATGCAGCCCATCACAGATGCCCAACGGCAGCAAATTTTGGATCAGAATGACCACATGGCAGGACGGGGCTTACGAGTCTTGGGGTTTGCTTGCAAGCCGTTGAGTGAGCCACCAGAGGAAGATGCGGAAGGGAAGGCGGAAGATGAACTGGTGTGGTTGGGCTTGGTAGGAATGCTGGATGCGCCTCGACCCGAAGTGCGGGATGCGGTTGCCCAGTGTCGATCGGCGGGGATTCGCCCGGTGATGATTACAGGGGATCACCAGTTAACTGCCCAGGCGGTTGCTGAAGACTTGGGAATTGCCAAGATGGGCGATCGCGTGTTGACTGGGCGCGAATTAGAAAATATGAGTCAGCCCGACCTGGAGAATAACGTGGAGCAGGTCAGCGTCTATGCGCGGGTTGCTCCAGAGCATAAGCTGCGGATTGTTCAGGCACTCCAGCGTCGTAAACACATTGCCGCGATGACGGGAGATGGGGTAAATGATGCTCCCGCCCTCAAACAAGCGGATATTGGAATTGCGATGGGCATCACGGGCACGGATGTGAGTAAGGATGCCAGTGACATGGTGTTGCTGGATGACAACTTTGCCACGATCGTCGCTGCCACCGAAGAAGGGCGGGTCGTCTACGACAACATTCGCACCTTCATTAAATACATTCTGGGCAGTAATATTGGCGAACTGATCACGATCGCGGCGGCTCCCCTGTTATTGGCTACGGGAGGGGTGCCCCTCTCTCCGCTGCAAATTCTTTGGATGAACCTGGTAACGGATGGTTTACCCGCTTTGGCACTGGCAGTAGAACCCGCTGACCCTAACGTGATGAAGCGCCCACCCCACGATCCCCAGGAAAGTATTTTTGCCCGTGGCTTGGGACTTTATATGATCCGGATTGGGATTATTCTGGCGATCCTGGCAATTAGCTTAATGGTCTGGTCCTATGGTTACGTTAAAACCGTTCCAGGCGATCCAGAACGCTGGAAAACAATGGTCTTTACCACCCTCTGTCTGGCTCAAATGGGGCACGCTCTGGCAATTCGCTCCAGCCATCGCCTGACGATCGAAATGGATCCTTTTTCCAACCCCTACGTGCTGGCATCAGTTGTTCTAACAACCATTCTTCAGCTCATGCTGATTTACGTTCCACCCCTACGGGCGTTCTTCGGGACTCATTACCTCAGCCTCACTGAACTGGCAGTTTGTTTCGGTTTGAGCGCGTTAATGTTTGTTTGGGTTGAACTGGAGAAACTCGTCTTCCGCTGGTATGCCTTGAGAAAACAGTAGCTTAGTCAGGTTTTTGCAAAGGCGTTCTGGGTGCAGAACGCCTTTTTACTGGTTACTATGCCTCAATAATCACCCGCAGGTTGCCCCGTTTCTTGGAAACCCGGCAGGCAGTCGCCCCATTCGATCGCTCAAATTCCAGATCAAGCAGGGTCGGACCGACTCGCAGATTTTGCAGCGATAAATGATTTAGAGAAGGTGGTAACGCGGGATCGATGATCCGGAGGGTATTGCTGGGGGCATCCGGCACTAGATTCACCATCATTTGCAGCAATTGAAAAACGCTTCCGGTTGCCCAGGCTTGCGGCGTACAGGCAACGGGATACTGCACTGGATCGCTCCCATCCATGCGCTCAAAGCCACAAAATAGCTCTGGAGGACGCTGGTAAGGTTGGCGCTTGGTCATATCTAGAATGCCCTCTGCCAGTTCCAAGGCTTGGTCAATCAGTCCCAACGATCGCAGCCCGATCGCGATCATGGCGTTATCGTGGGGCCACACAGAGCCAATGTGATAGCCCATTGGATTGTAAGCCGGAGACAGGCTACTCAGGGTGCGAATGCCCCAACCGTTGAACATATCTGGGGCGCGGAGCCGTTCTGCAACGCTGTAAGCTTTCTCCGGAGTAAAAATCCCCAGATTTAAGCAATGTCCTGGGTTCGAGGTAATGCTGTCTACTGGTTTGCCTTCGCCATCCAACGCCAGGGCGCAGTAGTCCTGATCTTCCATCCAAAAATCACGATTAAATCGAATCTTGAGCTCGCGGGCTTCCTCTTCCCAGCGTTCTGCCAGATCAATTCGTTTTTTCATGCGGGCAATTTGGGCGAGGCGGATTTTGGCAGCATAGACATAACCCTGGACTTCGCAAAGCGCGATCGCCCCTTCTGCTAACTGTCCTTTCCGGTTGACAATACAATCGCCAGAATCTTTCCAACCCTGGTTGTCTAAACCACGACTCGACTTGCGGAAGTAACTGAGATAACTGGTTTCTCGCATGGTGCGATCAATCCAATCCATTGCTGCCAGTGCATTGCCCCAAAGGTTTTCCAAGGTGTCGTAATCGGCTGTCCAGGCAAAGTATTCAGCGTAGAGCATGATCCATAAAGGAGTGGCATCCACCGTACCGTAGTAAGGCGTGTGGGGAATTTCCTGACAACGCGCCATTTCGCCAAACCGGACTTCATGCAGAATTTTCCCTGGTTGCTCGTCGCGCCATTCATCCTCCTGAGTGCCCTGGTAGTAAGCCAAAATCTTGAGCGTTTCGCGGGCAATTTGGGGATCCAGCATCAGAATTTGGGATGCCGCAATGATCGAGTCCCGCCCAAACAAGGTCGAAAACCAGGGAACTCCTGCGGACAGGGCTTTGCCTTTGCTGAAGGATTGCCTCAACAGATAGACATCTTGTTCTGCCCGTTCAATGATTTGGTTGAAAGTGTTTTTATCTGCCCGAATTTGCGTCACCTGCTGCCGCCAGGTTTGTTCCTCCATCAGTTCCGCTGCTTTTGCTTGCGCCAGGGTGACAGGCGCATTGACCGTGGAAGCCGATCGCCCACTGATCAACAGTTGTAACCGATAACCCAGCATTAACTTTTCGTG
Source organism: Leptolyngbyaceae cyanobacterium bins.302 (assembly GCA_033764965.1). Classification (GTDB taxonomy): domain Bacteria; phylum Cyanobacteriota; class Cyanobacteriia; order Leptolyngbyales; family Leptolyngbyaceae; genus JSC-12. Next base: position 33,124 of record JANRIN010000069.1, read on the forward strand.
GGGTTGCAGATCCAGTCGCCAGATAGCAGTACTCCCTTTCAGCCCATCAGGAACTCGATCCACAAAGGAAATGCGACTTTCTAAAACAGAGCCATCTAACCCCTGATAGGCAAGGCTGAATTCCGTGGGCGTGGGGTTGGAAGAAAGAGAATGGGTGGGTGGGCTTCCGTCGTGAGCGTCAGCCGAACGCCGGGTGAGTGCAGAGTTTTGAGTTTCGTCTTCTGCTACGGCTTCTGCCTCCTGTGGGAGTGGGTTTTGCACCGCAGTTGATGAGTCTACCTCCCCGGATACCCCCACTCCTGCGAATTCTGGTTCCTGAACTTGGGGGATTACCTGGCGTAACAATTGCCCTTGTTTCTCGCGATTAAACCCACGAATTTGGAATAGATCGACGAAATCAGCATCGAAGCTGAGACTCACCTCAAAACTCACAGGATTGGTGCTGTAGTTGGCAATCTCGATTTCTTCAAACAGTCCCCCATTGAGGACAAGTTCTCGCTTAATGCCGATCGATTCTGCTTTGATGCCGTCTCCAATATAGGGATTGGTACACAGGACAGACAAAACAAAGCCTTTATCAGCAGTACTACTCAGCAGAATTGGCGATCGCCCCTGGATTTGTAACTCAAGGCGACTGAGATAGCGCGTGTCGTTGCAAAACAGCCCCATGCTGGCGCTGCGATCGTCCCCCACACAACCACCCAGGACATTGCCCAGAGTATCGGTTAGCAAAAACAGGTCATCATCTTTCAGGGTGAGAGTCGGTTGAGGGCGTTCTGCAATGACGCAGGGCCACTCTGAAACAGGAAGTTGGTCGGCGCGAACAAAGGATCGTCCATCGATGTTGATTGTCTCTAGTGCCATGCCATCTATGCGGTATGAATGTAGTGTTCAGTCAGGTCCAGCCTGCCACTGTCCACTGTAATCCGGACATGGATGGATCTCCAGATGGTATGAGGAATATTTGAACGGCTAAATTAGGTGGACAATAATAAATCTGGGTGTCGTTCGTCATTGGTCATTCGTCCTTTGTCATTCGTCACTTGTCCTTCACAATGACCGATGACCACTGACCAAGGACGTTCTCAATTCCTAACTAAGCCGCTTTGAATCGAGGATTTTGGCGGAGTGCGTCCAACTCAAAAGATTGTGCCCAATGAATCACATCGGTTGAAATTTCCTCAGTTTTTTGATTCAGCAGTAAAGCGGTGTAGTGAGTGCGCTGTTTGACGATGATTGCACAGTAGTCTGAACTTTGGATGGCAGCGTGGTGAAAATTTTCAAGTTGCAGGGATGAGGTGAGCAGCGATCGCAACCCCAGAGCTTGAAAAATCGTTTGCACCCAACTCATGCCAGTGTTATCCACTGTAGTGAAATATTCCTTAGGCAATCCATTCAAGTCAAAAATGGCTGCACCGATCACGTCATTCAGATAGACCATAGCTGAGCTTTCCAAGTGAGGAGGAACATTAAACTCAGCATTCATTAAAAGCGGCATTGCATTGAACAGGTGAAAGAACTGAATAAAAAGTAATCTGCCAATCGTGACCTCTAGTAAGTAGAGATGTGTGCTGCGAATGGCTGAAAACAATCAAACCCGTGCATCAATCAAATATCTGTACAAGAATCTTTAAATTTCTAAATGTAAAAAGATTAATCACTAAACTTTCATCTAACAGCTTAGAGGATAAATGGAGATATTTAGCAAACTGTAACAAGTGTAAAGGCATATTGAAAAATGTCTTTAGATAAACGAAGAATGGCAGATAAAGTTAGCAATGAGAAGCTGTTTTAGCTTATTTATAGACTGCTACTTGTAATTTAAATAACAAAAAAAACTCCCGCGACCGTAGGATCTCGCAGGAGTTGAGCAGAGATTGGAGTTGTTGTGGGAAAACCCTGTTACTTTGGGTTAACTTTGGTTGCGAATTTGCCGCGCTAAATCCAGCAGATTTCCCCAGCGCTTCTGGAGTTGCTTGGCGGAGAGCTTGAGTTGGCGGGCAATTTCCTGGTCATCTAAATGGGATTGCTTCAACTCCAGCATTTTTTCTTGCTCTGGAGTTAGCTTGGCTTGGAAGATTTCCCACTGAGGCGTGGACAAGCCTAGATGCTGATCCAGGTCTGCTCCTAGCCATTGATGCACCAGTCGCCAGTTGGGAGAAGACAGCGTGAACTTTTCAACGTGGTATTTGAACCGTTGCTGTAAATAATCTCGTTGTCGGGGGGTCAGTCCCAGAATTTCATCAATTTCTGGAGCAGAAAGGTCTTTTAGCTTGAGTATCAGGTAATCGATACAGTCTTGCTGTCCTTCGGATTCTAAGTATTGGATTAGCTCAGAGATGACCCGATCGCGCAACACGGCTTCGGAAGAGTCCACCATGTCGGTGATCATTTGCTCGCGTAGTTGCTGGACGATAGGAGCGCGGTTGTGCTGTTCCGCTTCTTCTCCACGGGGAGATTCGAGTGCCTGCTCGATGTCGATGGAGACTTCTAGGGGTTGACGCTGTCCAAACCGCTGCGATCGCAACACAATCAGTTGTTGAGTTTGTCCACCTGGGAGGGAAATGCGGCGTTTGGCGTACTGCTCGGTAAATGCCATGTATTCTGCCAGTTCCAGCCGCGTCCGGGGTTGATAATCCTCTGGTAGTTCGTTTTCGCGCCGAAATGCTTTGAGTGATTCGCTATAAAATCCCTGTAAAAAATCTTCAATCAAGTTATAGCGAGCCTGGAAGCCAAGCTGCATTCGCGATGGCGCAACATAACGATAAACCATCGAACCCAGTGTACTGTGCAGTTCTACCCGTCCCCGGCGAGAACCGAGTTGATAGTACGTTAAACATTTTTGTAACCGATGCCGTGCAAGAGAAATTTGCCAGGATTGCGCCTGCCCAGAAGCCTGAATGCGTCCGCTTTTGTTGCAAACTCGATCCACTTCAGCAGCGATGCGACTGGCTAACAACTCGGCGTTCCCATTCAAGTTTTGAATTTCTGCTTTTAGTTCCTGCGCCAGCATTTGCACCAGTACCTGATGTTCTAAAAAAGCTGACTCTGAAGGCTTTGAAGCAGATTTAGGTTCCAAACGGGAATGACGTTTTGAGCTTGGGGCTTGGGCGATCGCCTGATCAGCATCAAATTCAGGCAGAGTGGAAACTGAGCGGGAAGGGGTAGATAGAGACTCAATATTCATAATTTGGTAGTGCACGGTTACAGGGTTCGTTTGGACAGAGGGAGAGGTTGTCGCCGTAGAGCGCGTTAACTCCGATTGCCTGACTGGTTGCTTACCAACTGTCATAACTGTCTACATATAGAAGTTTGGTTGTTTCGGTAAGTTCCCCACAACCCTATGGCACTTTTACAGGTGGCTAAATTGAAGCGATCGTAAACAAGAGGCTTGCTCCTCAAAACCTCACCAAAACCATAAAATGGTGGCGATATCAGTGCTTTTGAGCAAGCTCAATCAACCCTTCAACGCATCCTCACCTGCTTTGCAATAGTAGACAGTTCATCATTTGGTCAACGCTGCCCTAGAGCAGTCTTTAACGTAAACACTGTATGCCCACTATCTTTAAGCCAGTCGATGGGTGACTATCCGGATAAAATTGACGCTGAATTGAGCCAATAAGTTCACAACAGGCAAAATTTTCCACCTGTAAATTTCTAGTTGATTAAGCGGTTGACAAAAGAACCAGAATTGGTGCCATTTTCCATTGAGTTCAAGGACTTTGAGTAACCCCAGCGCTCTGCTGCCTTGCGGTCTCCAACTTTGACCCTTGTGCTTTTGCCGAAACCCAATCACTTGGTCTACGGCTTTTTCGACTCATCCACTGCCAATCGGCTTACCGGCTTTCTGCCGTCGTTGGTAATCAACGCTTCTGAATGAATGTGACAAGGGCTTTGCCACATTCATTCAAGAAATTAGCCGACTCTATACCCGCAAGCTCAAACCGCATGAGATGGTGGGATGCCTAGATGAGAACACTTTGGTGAAACCTCGTCCACGCAAAGCGCCAACCTTACCAGCCAAACCCCCAGTCCCCCATGGAAGTTGAGCATGAGTATGAACGCTAAGGGGCACTCAATCTGTTTGCCGCTTTTGATACTCGCAGGATAGTCAATCATCCCCGATTTGTCTTTTATTTTCCACCTGTGCATTGCTCGTGAATGAATCCAGTCGAGCGGTAGTTTAGTATCCTCCAACGCAAGCGCTTAAAAATCACCAACTTCAAGGGCAAGCAAGCTTTAGCTCAGTGCTTACAGGCGTTCATCGCTGCGTAGAATGCTCACGACTACCCATTTAACTGAACCACAAACTCAGTCACTAAAACCATAGCAAAATATGACCGTCAACCAGCCCATGCCAAGATAGCACTATTCCCTTACCCCTTTTCTGGTAACGTTTACTGAGTATTTCCGAAGAGGATTAATTGCTCCAGTTGCGCCTAAGTGCAGAAACTCAAAAGCTTCAAAACTACAGAACCTGGGCAACTGATTCTTCATACTATAACTGCTCTTATGCTATAAGCACAAGAGCAGATTCCCAAAAAATAAACCTGGCATCGAGCTATTTTTGCGGGACGCAACCGTCCAACTATCTTCGCCGCGGGAATGTTTCACAGCTGAGTTCGAGAAGGGTCAGCGTGGTTCCACACCGCCATAGACACCAGGAAGACTGATAGAGCCAGAAGTTT
>JANRIN010000134.1:0-43247 GCA_033764965.1 Leptolyngbyaceae cyanobacterium bins.302
ACAACCAAAGTTGTCCCTGCGGTGAAACTAGGAATTCTAGAAATTGGCATATCTTGGTTGCAACTGTTGACGATTCGCTATGCCTTATAACTGTTACTCGTCAATGCTTTCAATGCTCCTATCCACCGGAACCAGTGCCGATCTGATGTTTGAAGAAAAAACTGCATAGTCTTGATTTATCCATTTGAGTCAGGAACCACCTACAGTGTGGCTGTAGTTAAGATTCCCCAGAATAATTAGCTGATAACAACCGCGATCGCGCAACTGGTTCACTTCACTCAATGCACCTTGACTGATCCGGGTGACAGTTATGCAGTGCTGGACATGGCAAATCATTTTGGTTTGGAGATGCCCTACCCAGGTGTAATCATCCCGACGATCGCGACCATTTTGGAACAGGGGCAAGTCCTGGCGCGGCATGACAAAATCATCGACTACTCCGATATGCTCTATTTGCCCTATGTTTGGGATCTGAAGCCGCAGACGTTTGAATGGGTGTTTGTCGATGAAGCGCAGGATCTTTCAGCCGCACAACTGCATCTGATCCTCAAAGCACGGGCGAGGGGTGGGCGGATGCTGTTAGTCGGTGATCCACTGCAAGCGATTTATGGCTTTGCCGGGGCGGATTGTGAATCATTCAACCGAATCAAAGAGACATTGCAGGCTCAAGAATTACCTCTCTCCATCTGCTACCGCTGCCCCGTGAAGGTGTTGGAACTAGCAAAGAAGTTAGTGCCCCAAATTGAAGGCGCACCGGATGCCCCTGATGGCATAGTAGAAACGATCAAAGAATCGAAACTGCCAGAAGTGGTTAAAGAGGGAGATCTAATCCTCTGTCGCTTAACGACTCTAAGGAAGGCATCCCGATGTAAACTCAGTGCAAGTAAAAATCAAAAGACTTTGGTAGAAGATTGGTAGACGGTTTTATTGAGAAAAGCTGAAATTTCTTGTAGGAGGCGACTTTATGGATAAAGAATACTACGTTGACATCGTGGGGGTCACTGGTTCGAGTCCAGTTGTGTCCATTTGAAGGGATTTCCCTTGTTAGTCCGTAGTTCTCTCACGGACATATATGCAGCAGAGATACGGTGTTTTCTTTTGTAGAAATCGCCGCAGTTTAGGACCAGCAGCCTGAACAAGCGACATCTACACCTAAGAGTTATTCCACCAATGGGCAGTACTGGACTCGAACCAGTGACATCCTGCTTGTAAGGCAGGCGCTCTACCAACTGAGCTAACCGCCCGCGTCTGTTAGACACGATTAAACATTCTATCAGAACTCTTGAGATACTGCTAGGATTTTTGAGAAGTGATTTAGCGTGCTGCATTTATGCCCTCTGGTCGCACCCACGATAGTATTACGCTCTGGAGTTTACCAGTAGTGGCGGGACTCACCTTTGAGCGAACTCATAATGCTGGGGTGACTCTAATTTTGTCGGGGAGCTACTTATTTAGTGGGCTGATGTTTGGTCCCGACTTGGATGTTTATTCGCAACAATACAAACGCTGGGGGGTGTTGCGCTGGATCTGGTTGCCCTACCGTCGCAGTATGCGCCATCGATCGTTCCTTTCCCACGGATTCCTGATTGGCACGGTGATCCGCGTGCTCTACCTGCTGACCTGGATAACGATTTGTCTTGCGGCTCTGGTGGTGATTAGCGCGATCGCTTATCAAATGACTGGGGAAGCTGCCACCTGGACTCAGTTTTCTCAGTATTATTGGACTGAGGGTGTAATGTGGTTGGGGCGATCGCTGCAAAATCATACCCCCGAATGGGTCACGCTTCTGATTGGGTTGGAGTTGGGATCTCTCAGCCATTCCCTGAGCGACTGGGTTGGGTCACGCTATAAACGCCTCTCTCCTCAAAAACCGAAAAAAGCACCTTCCCCCAAGCGCTCAACTCCTGCCCAACCTCCTGCCACTTCTCGAATTGAGCTACCGACTTTACCAGAAAACTCCAAATTACCACCCTTCAAGTAAAGGGGTAAAAAAATGAAGCGGCGAACCAGTCTGTATCTTATGGGTTCGATGGTGACAGGTTTTACCCTGGCGCTGAAACCGCACCCCTATGCCGCCGAACCTCCCACCTATACCCCAGTCCGATCGCGGTTTGATGTTGAGAAACTGGAGCAACTCCTTGATCGCAAAGATGTTACAGGAGCGATTCAACTGGTAGAACAGGGCTGGAAACAGCAGTATGAGGAGTATTACCGGGGCGAGTTGACGCTTAGACTTTTGAGTACCGAAACCATCAGTCAACGCTTGCAAACCCTGTTTCGCCAAACTGGGAAGCGATCGGCGTTGATCTATGCCATTCCCGCCCCTAACCACTTAGAACTCATCTTCCTGGCTCCGGGGGAAACTCCCGTGCATCGACGAGTCCCTGCTGCCCATCGTGAAGTGTTGCTGCAAACCGTGAAAGCCCTACGCGAAGGAATCGTCCTGTCACCCCGTACTGCCTCCCGTTATCTCACACCTGGGCAGCAGATTTATCAATGGCTGATTTCGCCTTTAGAATCAGACCTGAGAGCAAACCGGATTGATACGCTGGTGTTTTGTTTGGGTAGTGGGCTGCGAACGGTGCCCCTGGCGGCTTTGCATGATGGCAACCAGTTTTTGATTGAGAAGTACAACCTTGGGATTATTCCAGCCTTTAACCTGGTTGATCATCGTCCGGTTTCTTTAAGAAATGCGAAGGTTCTGGCGATGGGAGCGTCCGAGTTTGACGACAAACCGCCTTTACCCTCGGTGCCGCTAGAGCTAACCGCGATCGCAACGAACCTCTGGACAGGAGATGTGTTGCTCAACCAGGACTTTACTCCAGCAAATCTAAGATCCTATCGCCAAAAGCAACTGTATCGGATTGTGCATCTTGCCACCCATGCTGATTTTGCTCCTGGTTCTATCTCCAGTTCCTATATCCAGTTTTGGGATCAGCGTTTATCGATCGACTTAGTGCAAAATCTCAGCCTGCGCTTTCCAGAAGTGCAACTACTGGTGTTAAGTGCTTGCCAGACGGCGATCGGGGATCTTCAAGCCGAGCTAGGATTTGCCGGATTGGCAATTATGTCTGGTTGTCGGGCTGCGCTTGCCAGTTTGTGGCAGGTGAGCGATGTGGGCACCCTCTTGCTTATGACCGAATTTTATCGACAACTGAAAACAGCTAACAAATCGGAAGCACTGCGGCAAGCCCAAATTGCCCTGTTGACGCAAAAGGCTCAATCTCAAAGCACGATCGCCACTGTGAGTCGGGCGAATTCTATCCCTGTTGACCTGGAAACCATTCAAAATGCAGACTTTTCTCATCCCTACTTTTGGGCAGCATTCACGGTGATTGGCAATGCCTGGTGAGCCAGGTCACACACGCCTGGCAGGACACACATCAACCAGGGAGCAGCGATCGCAGGCAGGATTGCGAAAATAACAGCACTTTTGACCATGCAGCATCAGTACTTCGTGATGATCGTAAACCTGTTGAGCACTCCATTCCTCCGGCAGCAAGGATTCCAAAATGGCGTGGGCAGGTCCAACATCGACTTTGGCGGGTAGAATTCCTAATCGCACCACGACCCGATGATGATGGCTATCAACTGGTAGGGCGCGTCCTCGGAGCCGACTAAACGCCAACACGGCTGCACTCGTTTTGGGTCCCACTCCCGGTAATGTCTCTAACCAGGCACGCGCTTCAGAGACAGGCATTTCACCCAAAAAATCCAGCGTCCAGGAGCCATTCAAGCGATCGCTAATCAGGCGTAGAACTTGCTGAATTCGAGGGGCTTTAGAGTCTGCCCAGGTGCAGGGAGCAATCGCCGTTTGCACCTGTTCTGTGGGGGCATCTCGCACCGCCTCCCAGGTAGGAAACTGTTGAGTTAGTTGCTGAAAAGCCCGGTGAGAATCGCGGTTCTTGGTGCGATGGGAAAGCAATGCCGAGATCAACTCACTCAGCGGATCGAGATTATGAAAATAAGGGATGGGACACCCGTATGCTGCACACAGGCGATCGTGAATCTCCAGCACCCGCTTTTGCAGAGTACTCACCGTTGCGTCAGGCAATAAGGGTTGATGCACAGAAAATGCTAAATCACGCTTTCAACACCATGATTGTGCCGTAACCTCCAACTACAACAAATCGCTCTTGCGGTTTATTTCGCGGCAGTTCCACTAGCTTCCAAGCCTTTGTAGACCAAGGCTGCAATATCTGCGCGAGTTGCGGGGCGAGCGGGATTTAACAATTGAGTATCGGGATCGCCGGAAAAAATCCCCGCTTGGATGGCGGCGGCAATGCGTCCGCGTGCCCAACTGGGCACCTGATCGCGATCGCGATAACCCTGCAAAATTGCCTCTGGATCAGCGGGTTGCTGAAGCTTTAACCCCTGCGCCATTGAAGTCACGGCTTCTGCCCTGGAAACATCTTGCTCCGGACGAAAATCGCCTTCAGGATAACCACTCATGAAGTTGGCTTTCACGGCTTTATCAACCGCCGTTGCCCAACGACTTCCCGGTGGAATATCTGTAAATTGTTTGGGCGGCTGGCGATCGGGTTTGGTAAACGCTTTCTGAAGTTGAACCGCAAACTGGGCACGGGTGACAGGTTGATTAGGCTTGAATGTGCCATCAGGAAATCCGCCAATGATGCCCCGTGCCGACAAAGCCCCAATAAAAGGAGCCGCCCAGTAGTTTGCAGGGACATCTGGGAAGGCGATCGCTTTACCAGGTGCGGGCGATGCCGATGAGGGTGGGGCGGGGGGCACCGGGGAGGGAGACGCAGGCGTAACGCCAGAGGGATTGGTGGGCGCGGCAGTGGGTGCAACCGTAGGGATAACCGTGGGTGCAGCCGTGGGCACAACCTGGGGTTCAGACGTGCCAAGACCAACCGTGGGTTGGGGCGTGGGGGCAGGAGATGACGTAACCCCGGCGGGATTAGAAGTTCCTGTCCCGCGATCGACGGTTGCGGGTGAGGTTGGAGCCAGGGTTGGAAAGGCAGAGGGGGAGGTCGTTGGGGCGGGTGAACCAGACAATCCCGGTACAAAACTCGCTAAATCCCAGGTGCCCCGTCCCTGACTCAATGCCCACCAAAAAATCGCACCAAAGGCAAGAAACGTGACCAGTAGGGCGATCGGCTCATCATCTCTGAGGCGAGGTGGGCGTTGATCCGGTGGCAGCGAATTAGACATGGGGCAATCCTGGCAAGAACGATCAGTTGGATAATCTCGACTGCCACAATCCTAAAGGGCTAAAGAATTTTGTCAATCCTTAATCGGCAAAGATATGGGCGCGTTGATGCCTTAGGGGTGCGATCGCGGCTATTTCTCTGGGCACTCTAAAAATAACCAGGGAGCAATACCGATATGCACGAATCTCCAGCAAAAGGCAGTCCTTCAACGGCTGCGCCTATTCAAGCCGCACTACAACAATTTTTTGGCTACTCCAGTTTCCGATCGCCGCAACAGGACATTGTAGAGTGCTTGCTGCAAAAGCAAGATGCTTTGATCGTGTTACCAACTGGAGGGGGAAAATCCATCTGTTTCCAGCTTCCAGCGTTGATGCAGCCTGGAGTCACCCTGGTCATTTCTCCCCTCGTTGCGTTGATGGAGAACCAGGTGCAGGAATTGCGCCAGAAGAACTTACCCGCCGCCCTGATCCACAGTGAGTTGCCCAAAAGCCAATACCGTCAAACCCTTTGGCTGCTTGCCAATCAACGGTTGCGACTCCTATATTTATCGCCTGAAACCCTGCTGAGTGCAAAGGTGTGGGATGTCCTTTGTCAGCCAAACCTTGTGGTGAATGGGCTGATCCTGGATGAAGCGCATTGCCTGGTGCAGTGGGGTGATACCTTTCGTCCAGCCTATTATCGTTTGGGCAGTGTGCGGCGATCGCTGCGGGATGCGCAGAACAAACCGCTGACTGTCCAGCATTCCCAGATCCCGATCGCCGCCTTCACCGCCACGGCCGACCCCACCACCCAACAAACAATCCAGCGCATCCTGCAACTGGAAAACCCCCATTCCTTTCGGCTCAGTCCTTACCGTTCCAATCTGCACCTTGCCCTGCAAACGGTATGGACTCCCCGCCAACGACGGCAGCGGCTACTGGCACTGATCCAGCAACATCCTGATCAATCTGGTTTGGTCTACGTCCGCACCCGGCGAGACAGCGAACAACTCGCAACCTGGCTCAGTCAACAGGGTTACTCTACGGCAGCGTATCATGCGGGACTCTCTGCCCAGGAACGACGAGCGATCGAGCAAGCCTGGTTAACTCAGCGGCTAGGGTTTGTGGTTTGTACGAATGCGTTCGGTATGGAATTAATTAAACAATAGAGAGTACAATGCACCGATGAAACGAATCATCGGCTACACCAGAGTTTCTAGTAGCTCACCGGAACAACTCCATGCGCTGGAACAACACAAAGCCAGATTAAAAGCGGCTGGATGTACTGAGATTTATTGGGATATTGCTTCTCGCTCAAAGCACGATCGGAAGGGGCTAAACAATGTTCTGGGGCAAATCGAGCGGGGTGAATGCCATGAAGCGATTTTTATCCGGGTGGACAGGATGACTGATTCTCCAATGGTGCTGGAGAGAGCGATTATCATTTGTCTGAATTCTGGGATTCCCATTAAGGGACTGGATGACGCGATCGACTTTACTACGGTGGGTGGTCGGCTCCATGCTCGAATCTTATGTAATCTAGCGAGGGCAGAAGTGGAACGACTCAGTGAACGAGTGAAGCATGGGCACCAACATCACAGAGATCGAAATGCTGCCTATTTTCCTGTGTTTGGCTATGTCAAGGTAGGAGATGGTTTGCAACTAGATACAGCCCCATTCCTGTGTCTGCTGGATGGGGAACAAGAAATGTCTAAGGCAGCGATCGGGCGTGACCTCATAACCATTTTTCTGGAGTGTCGTTCCCTCCGGCGATCGCTCCGCTCTTTCAATGAGAAGTATGGAATCAAAACCCATGTCAACCCTGGCAAGGGCAACAAACAGCCACGGGGAAAGCTGCATTTTGGGGCATCAGGTTTCGTCTCCTGGCTGAATAACCCTATCCTGCGGGGTCATACTGCTTACGGTCGCAGTCATCAGCAACGACAGAAACATAAGCAAGGGTGGGATATTCGCTATGAAACCCATCCAGAACACCGATTGTTGATGGACGAAGAGTACCGACAGATTGAGGAGATTCTTGATTGGAATTCTCAACGTGGTGGGTATGGATTCAAGGCTGAAACAGTTCATCCCCTCTCAGGGCTGGTCTATTGTGGCGAATGTCGGGGAGATACCGTTTGTATCAGCTATCGACTTCGGACCAACCCGAAGCAGAAGTTTTACAGTTACCAGTGCAATAACTATCGCCGTACCCGTTCCTGCACTCAGAAACCTGCTGTGCGAGAAGATGCAATAGAACCGCTGCTAATTGATGCTCTCCTCGCCAGGTCGGAAGCGATCGCCACACTCGCTGCTGTTCCTGACCAACTAACCGAAACGCCAGAGTTACAGGCACTCAGGGCAGAGTTGCAATACTATCAAGCTGCGCCAGGTGCCAGAGCAGGGGCGATCGTCGCAGAGTTGCAGAATCAAATCGAAGCCCTCAAAACTCAGCAGTCATCCACCACACACCAGCACACTGCTAACCGTGAGTTGTTGGTGCAGTGCTTCAGCGATCGTGCGACGTGGGAACATCTGATGTCAGCCGAGGAAAAGCGTGATGTTTACAAGGCATTGGTTGAGAAAGTTGTTATCAAGGATGGTCAGGTTCAGAGTGTGAGTCTGAAGGTGTAACACTGCGCGGGTCTTCCATCGTCCGATCGCTGCCGTAGTAATGGGCTTCTTCTTGCTGAGCAGCTTGCCACAAGTCAGCAGCCGGACGATGTAAGTTGCACCACTCGTGCCCAAGTTCCACAGGTTCACCGCATCCCTGACAGTGGCTCACGGGTTCATCGGGGATAGTTCCTGTGCCCTCGCAGATGTAGCAAACAAGAATGTTTTTTAAGCCTGGTATGTCTATCACTGAGTTGCTGCCGTTGCACTCTGGGCATGGTTTCATTTTCATGGTGATGTCTCCTTAAAATGGGATGTCATCTAAACTCGGTCGATTCTCGCTAGTGCTGCTGTAGTAGGCATCTTCTACAGAGCAGGGGGTGTAAATTCTGAAAAACTCGAAAATGACGACAAAGTTAAAGGATCGACTGCGATAGTCCTGAGACTGCCTAAACCTAAAAACAATTGCTGGCAGCTTGATGTAGCAGTACTTGAAGTCTGGATGATGCAATGCAGCCCATAGAAAAATTCTCATCGTCATTTCCTCATCAGTGTGTTGTACTCGTTCGTTCCAGACATGATCGACTTCCCACAATCCGGGCAGTAGCAGGCATCCAGACCGGGGAAGCTGCGATCGTGGGTGCAGGTCATCCCCATTCTTTTGTGTGGTGGAGTCGGTCGCTGTGTCGCTTTGTCTCCCCGATCCGCTTCAGAATTTCGGTGTAGGGTTGTTTGTTCCTCACCATCAAAGAGATTTCGTTGCATTGGTGCGCCTGCAAATAGACACGATGTTTCTTTCGCCCTTGGCCGCTACCGTAAATTTCTCGCTCTGAGAGATAGCAACAGTAGTAAAGACTGAGATATTGAGTCTCACGGCTCTTGTTGCCATAGCGAGTTTCAATCCATCCAACCTGCACCCGTTTTCGCTTCGTCGGTTCTGGGGCAAACTTTGGCTTTTTAACGATCGTGCCCTGCTGCCTGGTCAGTTCTTGCGGTGGGGGATTCTCTAGCCAGTAAGCTTCGATGTCGCTAAATAGCGATTGCTGCCAACCTGCGAGAGTTTCCTTAACTGCCTGCATCTGTTACCCCTCCAGCGATCAGACGAATTTCCTCTTCAATCACAAACCAACTGCTGTAGGTCATGCAGGGTGGGCGTTGTTCTGCTGGCAAGGATTTGTAGCAAGCGATTTTATTTAGGCTGTGCTGCGCTGCCTGCTGCCAACCGAATTCCTTCACCTGGTACCAAGAGTGAGCCAGGATAAACCATTCCGAAGCACTACGATTGACCATCGCTCACACCTCCCTGAGTCAGTGAGAATCCCCAATCTCGCCGAAGCTGCAACAGTTCCTCTAGTTGATCGTGCCAACCTTCGGACCAAAGCTTCTCCAGTTTGTTGAGTGCCCAATCACGCCGATCGCTCATCAGGTAGCTGTCAACCTGCAAGGAAATCTCTGTCAGGCTGGGTGGCTGTGGGCGGGTCGGTTCCTCGCGGTGATGCCTCGCCTCAGCCTTTGCCCCATTCGCGGTAAATCCACGCTGTAGCGCAGCTTTAAGAAAACCTCCGGGATTTCGTACCATCCCTAGTTCCTGTTGTTCCTGGAGGCTAGAAAGGGCATTCCTGACAATGGCGGCGGCGCGGGGGGCAGGCTGATTCAGTAGGAGCGTGGCGATCGCTTCCTGAATTGTTTTGTTGCAGCGCACTCCTCCGGCTTCGATTTGAGTGCAAAGATCCTCAACTTCTTGGGTTAAGGGGTCTGATTCGTTTGTACCAATTCCCTCACTGTTAATGCCTTCTTCCGTAACAGGGTGGGTGGGGGGAACTGTTTGTTGTTCTTTTAAATATTTAAAAGATCTGTTTGGTACATTCGCGCAATTGCGAGAAACCCCGTCAGTACTGGGTTTGAGTTCATTTCCGTTTTCGCACGATTGCGACTCAGTTTCGCACAATTGCGAGTTTAGTTCGCAGATCTGCGAGTCGTTTTCGCACAATTGCGAGTCAAATTCGCACGATTGCGACTGAGCCGACAGGGAGCCGATTTCAGGGATACTAACCCGCATTTGCCCCCGTCTAATGTTGAGCCTACCTTTTGCCTTCAAAGCCCCTACCGCTCGGTAATAGGTGGCTTCGTGCAGTTGCAGCAGCTTACACAGTTCATCTACATCAACTTGGGTTTCTGTTCCCGGTCGGAAATTGACCACGAAGTAGCAGTAAACTAAGCCCCTTGGTGTGATTATTCCGTCGTGGTAGTCTTTTACTGCCTGTTCCCATGTAACGGGGTAAAAGGGTGCGTTGATACGTGGGCGTGTTCCGCTTTCTGGACGATGCGGAATGTTCGGTGTATTCGTCATAGTGAAGGTCAGTTAAAGAAAAGAAAATCGGTTTAACAAACCAAAATCAAGCCCCACCCAGACGGCAATCTGAGCGGGGTTATTTTTATGCGATCGGGCTTGGTTGCTGTGGCTGGCAAGCTGGGCAAGGCTTGTAAGTGATCTGCCAACCTTCAACGGGATTGAGATAGCCACTGCGGATCGTCTTCTCGCCGTTGCACTGTGGGCACTGTTGCTGATGTCGTCTCATGGTTTGTGTTCTGGGGTAGATGGGCTAGGCACTCCTGACACGGACGCTCACAGCCACGGGAACAACCCTTGAGGATTGCCTCGTATCTGGCGGCGATCGCTCTGAGAGTGTGTGAGATGGTCATGCTGCGGTCGTTGGATTGGTTTGCAGGTAGAGCGCGATCGCATCTTCAACCAGGTCGCTGAGGTCGCGTTCCTCGTCTACTGCCTGGTGGCGAATGGCTTTTTGCAAATCGGTTTTGATTCGCACAGTGAGGTTTTTCCGAGTTGATCGAGAGTTTGATTTGTTCATCGTTCAAAACAAATGAATTATCGTTCTATTACTTTAATCGAATAATCGATTAATTAAACACATAAATGATTACGAACTCTGAAAAGCCTGTACTGTGCTGAATGAAATTGATTTGTTTATCGGTCAGCCAGTGGATGAGGAAGTCTTGCAGCGACTATCAACAGCAGTTCTTGAAGCACGGGGAAACCGTTCACAACGAGAGTTTGCAGAATTGCTGAGTGTTGCACAGTCCACAGTTCAAGCCTGGGAGAATCGGCGCAATGTTCCTAGCCTGGAGAATTTAGAAAAGCTGGCACGAATGAGAGGACAGTTACCAGAAGAGTTTGTCGCGTTCCTCTACGGTCGGACTGCTGGTGAGTCTTCAGCCATCGAGCAACGAATCAAAGGATTGCCTCGGCGGGATGTGGCGCGAATGACGAGGGCGATCGCGGACTGGATAGAAGGGGAATAGTTTTTCATGCGAAGCGCGACCAGGGGCGGTATTCCCTGGTCGCTCTAATAAAAAACCCCTCGCCGGGGCAAGGGGTCAGTATTGAAAACCTTTTCTAGCTTAGGTTTGGTTGCGTGACTCAATGTAATCAGCAACTGTATTCCTGAGATCTTGGATGCTGGCAGTCAGAATGTTAATGTCCTCGCGATTGAGGGCAATTGCTCGGCTGTTAGCCTCTTGCTGTTCGTTGATTCTCTCAAGGGTCTGATTAATCCGGCTAAATTCGTTGTCGTGTCTAACCGTGGCGCTTGCCAGGTCAAGCATGATGGCTTCCAGTCGTTCAAGCCTGCTGCCGTTGCCGTTTTCATTACTTTGAGTCACAATTTTACCTCCTCAAATTGCTTCCAGCGGATCACAAATTCTCCGCCAAGGGCAGAAACAATATCATCGTTGATGTAGGTTGCTCTGCCCTCTGGCTCTTTCAGAGCTTTATTAATGGATGATTGGATTCCTTTCAAGCTGGCTTCCTCACCTCGTTCCTGCCTGAGCTTCACAATTTCTTGTACAAGGCGATATTCGCTCCATCCAAGTTGCTCCATCCTTGCTAGGTAGATATCACGTCTTCCCATGCTGGTGTTTATCGCGTATTTGCGCTGCAATTCTAGCATTATCCCCTCCGATATTTAAAAATAGATTGAGCCAAGCTGATGATTTCGCTATGCGGCAAAACTGGGAAGGCAGCAAGGAAGAATTGCACAATATCACGCATCTCTTCCAGGTCTGAGCCTGGTTCCGTTGTGGGTGGCTCCGGTGCTGGATCTTCTGAATGATGCCCATTGCCATTGCTGGTTGCTAGGTCGGTGCTGATGAGGGTGTAGCCTTTGCCATCGTGAGCCAGTGTTACGGGTTGCCCCTTTTGCAAGTAAGCGATCGCGTCTCCAGGGTTGCCCCACACTTTGATGTCTTCGCTGCCACTGCTGGGAGTAACAACGATATTAATTCTCATGCGCCCAGTGCTGGTTTGCCGTGGTTCTCCAGCTTTGTATTTCACAGTGCCTTGAATCAGAGTTGCAGTTTTCATGATTGTGTTCTGGGGTAATTGTTGATGTGTTGTGTGGTGAGTTGATAGAGCAGGTTGATTTCTTCCTCAGTTGCTCCCTGCTCCATCGCTTTAAGTAGCTTGTGTAGGGTTTTGTGGGCTTTCTGCAACTCCAGATAAGCCCGTAATGAATCGCTCATCAGAAGGGACAATCCATTTCAAAAAATGGGCAGGTTTCAGCTTTGGGGCTGGATGCTTTGAGATTGCAAGGATGCACATCAGCAGCGGCGCGAAGGGAGCAATACTCCCAAGGATGGGAACGGTGATAGCTGCACATACCACAGGTAGGTGGAATAGGTTTTATCTCTGGTTCTGTAGCGTCTAGCCATGCTTCAAGATCTGTGAGCCGCCGTTGCTGCTCATCAATGTCGCCATGAGAAACTAAATAGTCCATAATCAAAGAGTCCTCGTGTTTTTGGGATAGCCCTACTGAGTCCCTGAGAAAGAAGCAGTAGGGTTTTTAACTATCTCTATTAAAGCACATATATGCTATACAGACAAGCATAAATACGCTATACTTAAGGAAGTTAACAAATACTTCCTATGCAAACTCTTGCTTTCACGGGTGCGCGGAAACTTACCTCAGAACAGGTTAACCACGCTCACAGCATCATTCTTTCTTTGCCTCGCTGCCTCTGGCTGGTGGGTTGCGCTCCGGGGCTGGATGCGATCGCGCGGGAACTTGCTCCTAAACCCTTCGTGCTATTTGAGGCACAGGGCACCCATGTTTACCACTACCAGAAACGCAGTAAGAACATGATCGATGCGCTTGCCGCCGCAGGCGGCACACTGCACGCTTTCCCAAACAAACCTTGTCCACAGGGGCTAACGCTGGATAGCTGGAAAGGCTCTGGGACGTGGGGCACCATTTTCTATGCTCACTCTCTGGGTTGCCCCGTGGAACTTCACCTACTGGCAGAGGTTGACCTACCAAGCTGGCTAACAGAGCAGGTGCAGCAACTACAACTTTTTTAAGAAAATTCTTGACACAACCCGCGCCAACCTTTACCGCCTTGGGTGGGGAAGAGAGGGAGAGCGCGAGAGGGAGAGAAACCGGGTTATGGGGGTTTCTTTCCCTTTCGTATTTGTGAAACGTGCGAAGCACACCGCTTAGGCTGTTGTGCGGCTGGAGGAACGGAAGCGGTACCATTGCGGAACGAAGCCCCCAAACAAAAGAGACTGCGCCCGCCCGGACTGGAGGACGAGCGAAACAAAACGCCCGACGGCAGGAGAAGCGGAACGCAGTGGAGCCAACGCAAATAAAGGGCTGACCACACAGACAGCGAGGCAGGAGGGAGGACGGGCGCGATACTGCCCCTGTGAGTGCGTAGTGTAGCAACCTCCCACGGCTGGAGGAACGGAAGCGGTGGGGTATGGTCGATACGTGCGTAGCACAACTGCTGGGCTGTTGGTTTGCCGGGGACTGTGCGCGGGGGGACAGTTTTCGACACGCGCCCCACTTCCCAGGCTCGATGTATGGCTGTTGTGGAGACTATGCGGATGCGAAGCATCCGAACCCACCAGCAAACCGCAGCGGGGAAGCCCCCAAAGAGTGGGAGTTGGGGGTTTGATGGCTGTTGTGGTTCGGAGTGTGGCGAGATCGCAGGAACGACCGCAGCGAAGCGACGAGGAACGAGGAGAGGCTTTGTGAGCGCAGGGAGAGACGGAGATCCGCGACACGGGGAAAGGGCGTGGAGCCGTGCGAAGCTGGGCGGAACGGGGCAAGTAAGAATCTGTTCCCATCCCGTAGTTTGGCAGGGGAAGCCCCACGCGGGGGCGGCGATAGCGGGGGTGGGGAGCGAATGCACAACCGGGGAACTGCAACGGAGCAGGCGCGGGTATCAGATCCGGCTGCTGGGCTGTACGTGAAAAATTGACATACAAAAAACGATCGCACTTTTCATCAAGTAGCGATCGCTAGGGGTTAAAGGAGCATTAAGCAGCTATGGACAGAGGAGCATTCACACAGAAACAAAGATAGATTGCCTTGTAACTGCCCTGTTCCACAGGTTTACAGGTTTCTATTTGGTCAACGTACCAACGGGTAGGAACTGCTCTCATGAGGGTTTCATGGTTGGTAGGTTCGTAGTCTACTAACCTTCCAGTTGTCGGCTTGCCTTCCATGCTCCATCCATAGTTGATGATCTGATGGACTGCATTCAGCCTTACCTCAAAGGTTTCTGTTCCCTCGCCATAGATTGCGCGATCGCTGACCCTGGCAAAGCAAACCGTGTGTAACTCTCCCTGGTAGAACTCCAGGTGACCTACCGCTTGGTCGCTGCCGGGAATCAAATCACCAACCTGGGGAGCTTCCCCCCATTGAATGACTTCAGAATTGGATGTGAAATAAACAACGAGCATTGGTCGCGGCTCCTATTACTTGCTAGTAACGTTTCTCGTCAAACACTCCGGTCTGAGCGTCTTCGCCCTCAAAAATGCAGTTGTAAGGTAGTGTACCTCTCCCCTTGAGAATTTTCTTGAGCTTAATGTTACGCCCCTGCAACTTGAACTGCCGCAACATTGAACGACAATCTTCTTCAGAAGCAACGGCATGAACCTCCTGTACGCCAGGTTCATTGTATTCATGCCTGCTTTCCTGGGTGTTCCCCTGTTGCAACTGTTGGTTTTGTTGGATGCGTTGCCAGTTGCGGATGATTTCTCGACCATCCACAGTCACAGGGAACAGGGCAATGAGTAAGAACGGAATCAATAGCCTTACCACTTCCAGCCCTCCGGCTTCTGCTCTGCGGCGTTGTCAGAGTTCCCTTTCTCACGAATGTATTGAACTCCTTTAACCTCGCCAGTACTGCGATCGGTGTTTTGATTCACAATCCTTTCTACCCGATCGCTGTTGCAGGTTTCACGCCGAATTCCTTTGTTGGTGCGGTGTCCAACTTCGTATTCTTCAATGGTGAGAATCTGACTGTCGGGAACTTCAATCGTTCCACCATTGAGCAAATTACCTGTCCGGATGCTGCCATCTTCCGGCGCGTCCATGATTGAGTCGTGGGCATCGACGGGAATGAGAATGTACTGCTGACCGTTAACCAGAGTGAGTAGCCAAGTTCTTACAAACTCAGCTTTGTCCCTCATGGAATCAAAAAACTGTTGTGACATGATTAAATTGCCTCGTGTTCTGGGGTAATCGGGGGTTTCGTTTGGTCGCGGCTCCCCCGGTTTAAAAACCTCGTTGAAAGCTGGTGGCTTTGCCGTAGGTATCGACTCTGACGGTGAATGTTTGCGGGGCAATAACGCCGTCTGATGTTCTGCCGACATCCCAAGTCATGGAACTTCCCTCATCCACTCGTGGCATTCCATATTTGCGAGTTAGGTCAGTACGGCTCATGCCTTGAATGTCCTTGGGCTGCATCTTGGCAACGATCGTGCGATCAATTTCACCAGGCGATCGCCAGAATTCAGATTGGTTACGGTCAATCGGTTGAGGTTCGCTAACGGCTGATTTGCGTCGGGTTTTGCGTCGTCGTGCTTCGGGTGCAGGTCTGGACACTCCGCTGCTGATGGTTTGAGAGCGAGATGAGCCACCAGAGTAGAAAACATTTTGATAGCGAGTAGAACGACTGCGGCTGATCCTGCGTCCGGTTCTAACTCCATTCCCTCTAAACATTCTGCCTATGCGTCTGCGTCTGCCTCTGCCAAAGCCTCTAATTGCCTGGGCAGGTTCAGCAATGGCAACCGCAGCCGTGGCAAACAGGGCAGTGATGAATGTGCGACGTTGCATTTATTGCACCCTCCGAAATGAAACATCTAGTGCCTGGTCAAAGGACGTATCTGCCTCAGTTGGATCACTTCCCTTGAGTTGCTTCAGCCGTCTACTGAGCTTGCTCATGCGGCGATCGTTGGTCTTCTCGATGAAGCTTGCCAGCTTTTCGATCTGTTCGTCCTCTCGCTCCTCAAAGGCTTTTTGAGCGTTATACAGTTGCTCATCTTGCACCTGGGCGATCGCTGCCAGTTCCGTCAGCGTTTCTAGTTCGTCGTCCTGGTCGTCGTCCTGGGTCTGGTCAGGTTGGAAGTTCTGGAACTTCTGGAATTGTTGGAACTGCTGAAAGTGCCCTTCCTGCCGCAAGTGTCGAATTTTGCGAACGAACTCGGTTGCTTTGAGCCTGCGGGTTTCCTGGGTTTCAGCAAAGTAGAGAGTTGCTCTCATACTGATGTGTTTGCCGCAAAGCTCTAACAGTTGCACTGCCCACATGGGGAATGGTCCCGATTTAGGAATTTGAATGTCAAAAGCCAGATAGATGATGTCTGTCCATTTGCCGATGGTTTTGGGGTCTACTTCCCAGGTATCGGCAACGTGTTGGACTGAGATCAAATCCTCAGCCTGTGGGCTTCTTGCCCCTTTTAGCTGTCTCATAAGTCCTCCATGTGAAAGTTCTAGAAATTCCAGAAATTCTGAAACTTCCTTGCATCACACCATACAATTTGATGAAGAGTAATGCAACTTGCATCACATCTCATCAATTAAACTTAATGCTGATTTTAGGGATAAGCTTATGGACAGTTTCGAGAGAGCGAGTAGGGCAGTGGCAGACCGTGTAACGGTTGATATTGAAGGATTACGAGAAGAAATAGAGACTGCCTACGCGAATAATCCGTTATGGGCAGAATTATCCCTATCTCAAAAGCTGCGCCGATTAATTGCTGAACGGCTGGCAGATTTGAAGGGTAATGAGGGCAAAAATGGCTAAATACATTGTCCACACTTGCGATCGTTGTGGTTGCAAACTCAATTCAGAGAATTGGCAGGACGATAACGAAATTTGTAACAGTTGCATTCAGGTGATTGAAGCGGCTCAAACGCTCGTGATGGATGCGCTAATACAACACAAATCACAACCTGAATCGCTTACGCAGTGGGCGAGAGATGTTCTTGCAGGCGATTGAACAGTTTCTTTGCCTGGTGCCTCTCGGCGGGGCGAATTTGCAATAGTACGGTCTTGATTGCTTCATCTAAGGGTGTCGCCTCTCGCTTGCTGCGCTTGGGTTTCGCGTCTCTCTCCTTAATGAATTCCTGGGCGATCGCCTCCAAAATCTCCAACCTGGTTAACATCTCGCCCATCTCGCCCTCTGGTGCAGGTGGGTTGATTTTTGCCTGAATTGCATTGATCACAAACTGCGATCGCTCCTCGGCATCAGCGGGCAATTTCTCCAGTAATTCGGGGGTGACTCGGAAGGTAATTCTGGGGTTGGGCATGGTGGCGAGTAGATGAGTGGGTGAGTGGTGACATCCACTATTAAACCCTGGTGACAGGGTAGTAAGCCAGTCTGGTGACAAGTGGTGACACTTGATTAATCTTCCATAAAAAATTGGTGACAGTTTGACACAAGTTTGATGGTCAGCCTGTCACCAGATTTTTGATAAGTGTCACCGAGTTGTTGATAACAGAAATTATCACCAATTCAAATGTACTGATTTATTACGAAAGTTTGACAAGGGATGGTCTAACGTGCTGCTAACTTCTTAGGTAGAAATGCCATTGGGTTAACGTGTCCCTTTTGGCGAAGGATAATTTCAAAGTGGAGATGGGAACCCGTGCTATAGCCAGTACTGCCCATGAGCGCGATCGCTTGTCCTTGCTTCACGAAATCCTCAGAATTAACCAGCAATTTGGAGTTGTGAGCATAGCGAGTAATTGAGCCGTCACTGTGTCTGATTTCGACCAAGTATCCATAACCCCCAGTATTCCAACCACTGAAAATAACCTCACCGTCAGCACTGGCAACGATGGGAGTTCCGATGGCTCCGGCGATATCGATCCCTTTGTGCATCCTGCCCCAACGCCAACCGTAGCCACTGGTGAGGGTGCCTTTTGTCGGCTGGATGTACGTTGCACTGGGGGCTGGTGTGTTTGGGGTGATTGGGTGAGGGGATGGATGGGGGAGTGATGAGGGTTGAGTTTTGAGTGATGAGTTTGGAGTAGAGAATAGGTCGCGTTCTAGCTGTCGTTCGTAGGCATTGATGGCTTGTTCTGGGGTAATGGCATCGCTCACCGGTGCGTGAATGGCAAGGGAGAGTAAATAGCCGGATAGCCCCAAGGTGAAGGCTTCTAAGGGTTTCATAAGAGTGGGAGTGAATCAGCCCACTAGCCTTAGTGCCCAAGGTCTGAAGCCTGAAACCGTGAATATTCTTAACTAGCGTTAATTGGTCTTGCGGTAGTCCCAAGGTTTGATGCTGTTAGGTTTTGCCCAGACTCCAGCTTTTTTCGATTGCGCGATCGATTCTGCGGTAACAATCACCTCTTTGTTGGGGCAGTCGCCGCTGTACTTCTCATAGTGATATGCCAAGCCTGCTTCTACCAGGTCGCTGTTAACGAACTGCTCAGAGTCCCCAGTCACAAAGACTTCTGCAACCATCCGCCCGTAGCGATCGCGTTCAATTTCCGTTACTGCCACTTCCTTTCCTAAAGCGAGTCTTTGCAACAGTGCTTTAGATTCCTTACCGAGTGCCTGTTGCTGTTCTGGGGCATCTATCCCACAGAGTCTAATTTTGGTTAGTTTGCCATCCAGGTCAACGGTGAGGGTGTCGCCATCAGCGACTTTGGTTACGGTGCCGTACTGGGAGAAAGAACGAGTTGCAGCATTGCTGAAATGCTTCATCCCGAATCCAGCAATGGCAATCAGCAAAATGAGTAGGGGTAAGAATTTAAGGAGTTTCACGGATGCAACCTTAATGAGTTGGGCAATAGCTCTAGAATGCCCATTTTCTAACCTTTTACTCTTACCCTCATGAGGTGTGTATGAAATTGCGTCGTCGTTTTGCGTTAATTGGTCTAGCTTGCTTGTCTGCTGCTACGGCTATCAGTCCCGCGTTTGCTGCTCCCTTTAAAGATTCTGATGGCAACATTCACTTTCAAGACAGCCTGACTCCTGGACAGAAAGTGACTTACGAGGCGGGCGGTTTGGAGCGGAAAGTTACCGCTAACTACTGCGGATTGTTGATCATCTCGGTGCCCTCTAATGCTCCCATGCCTGCATCGATTAGTGTGGATGGTGCTGCTGTGGATACGACTTCGCTGCCTGTTCAGAGTGTCCCAAGCTGCACCAACAACGTGCTGAAAGAACCTCGTCCTGCAAACTTTAAGGATGCCAATGGAAGAGTTGTTTTAGTTGGCAAAACTCCCGGTGTGCAGAGTCCTGTCATCTATACGGGTGTGCCCTCGCTCAAGAGTCTGACTGCAAACGGGTGTGGCTATGCGCGAATTGGGAACTCTACGGCTTACCCTGCGCCAATGAACTTCACCTATGGAGGGCAGAGCTACACTACCGCATCCTTGCCTGTGTCGATTCCGAACAAGTGCATCACGATCAATGGTTCCCCAGTCAAGTTTGTCTACACACCGTAAATCAGAGTTTGTGTGTTTGGTTGACTGCCTCCGAAAGGGGGCTTTTTTAATGGGAACAATTGGGGGAGAGAAGGAGAGAGGGAGATGAAGAGATTAATTGCGATGACTGCGATCGTGCTGGCTGGGTTGGGGTGGTGTCTGCCGGGGCTGAGCCAGGTCACGGCTTACAAGGATGCACAGGACAATGTGTATTTTGACAAATTATCGCCTGAAACTTTCCTAACCATTAGTTACACAGCAAACACCGCATCAGCCAGCAATCGCTATCACAAAGTTTGGATGTACAAGAAACCAAACAGTACTTGCCAGGTGCATGAACTGTTTAACACACGAAAGAATTTCACCTTCTCAAACCAAGTCACCCTCAAGGCTGTGACTCCGGCGGATGTCACCTTTCTATTGACCGGAACCGTTTCACAACGGATTCCCACGGTGGCAACAGATACGAATCCATGCAACGGAACCAATCGGAACACATCTGTTAATTGGCGAGAAATCTCACCGGGAATCTTTGCCCATCGCACTTATCAAACCTGTTTCCGGCAAGTGGTGAGCAACAGTACCGGGAACTTAATTTGTCTGGGTGAGGATATCATTCACATCTTCGGTCTACCAGGTGTGAGCTATCAGGCGATTAGCCCCGTGGCTAAGAGTCGCTTTGCCAAGTCCAACGGCTGCGGGTTTGTGAAACTGCCCAACTCGGCAACCTGGAAAGCTTACAGCAATGACGTGATACGACTGCGAACGGACTACGATTTCAATGACGATCGCTATGTGGACTACGGGAACTTCACACGGGCAACCCTGCCAGTCAGAACAGCGTTGCAGATTCCAAGATGTTTTGATGGGAAACGGTTTGTGTACCAACCCTAATGGGGGTTGGGGGTTGGGGGTTAGGGAGTGGCTAATGACAAATGACGAATGACGAATGACGAATGATGTTAGCCATCGTTGTCGCCTAAGACCAATAGTTTAATTTTGGCGAGTTGGTTTCTCAACCTTGCCCATTGGCGATAGGAGTTGGCTTTGACATTATCCAAACTGCTGAGGGAACTGAGGTAAGCATCGGTTGAAAGCTTGGTACTGTACCGATAATCAATCTGCCTGAGCTTACCCCGGATCACTTCGCGTCGGGCGATTTCCTGACTCACCTGAAAGTCTTTCCGGACTACATCAAACTCCAATACCTGAGCCGTCACCATTTCCTTAATTTTGTCGGCAACTTCGGCGCGTTCCTTCTCTACCTGAGCCACTTTCACCTGTAAGTCAGTAATGGCAATCTGGCGAGTCTGCGCGGCTGCGTCTCCTCCGCCCAAGTTCCGAAACAAGGGAACACCTATTAAACTCAAGATTTCATTGGCACCGGATAACAACGCACTGCCGCCCGTGAACAGGTTAAATACCCGATCGAAGAATCCTCGTTGGCGAGTCTGCTGCTGCCCCTGGGCGTTGGTGGTGGTGACAGTATCCAGCTTGAGATATGCCGTCACCAACGGTTCAAACACCCCTAAATTAATCGTTCTCTGGTTGTTCTGGCGTGCTTCCTCAATCTTCTGATTCACGATTTGAATCCGTTCGTCGATCGCTCTCAAACTGCGAGAATTCTGCACCGCTAACCCTTGCAGGGTCTTGATGCAAGCCTCTTGCGTCTCCAGACAGGGCAAGTCACCCAACATCGCTTTCCAAAGGTCATCGTTAATCCGCAGCTTGATCAGTCGGTCCAAACTGTCTCCAGCCGGATTCAAGGGGTTAACTTCGCCGTCTCCTAGTTGGTCTGTGTTCTGGGGTACGGGGTTGGCTCCATCCTCCTTGTCCTCCGGTGTCACTTCGTCATTCGCATTTGAGGGCTTGACAGTGGGGGAAGTTTTGAGTTTTGAGTTTTGAGTTTTGAGTGGGGGAGTGGGTTTATTTTGGGCTGCTGCTGGCAATGACGAGAAACAACTCAACAGTAAGGGCAGTGTCAGACTGACCCACAAATTTGATCCTTTGAATCGTGCCACTGTAAGGACTCCTGACGGCTGAGAGTTGGGAAAGGGAGATTTCAATTTGAGATAACCTGGCTTCCAGGTCGGAAACCTGCCCCTGAGTTTTCAATTCAGAATCACGAATGGCGATCGCCCGTTTGGACATCTCCAACGAGTGGGTGTATTCCTGTTCCTGCCGCAGTTCCTTTGACCGCTCCAGTTTCCCGATCGCTGCCTGTACTTCTGCCTGTGCCTGGTTCTCCTGCCGCTGATATTCATCCAGTACGACTTGTTCATGAGCCGTGATTTCCTCTGGCACTTCTCCCGGTTCCAGGTTGGCAAGCACATCCATCTTGCGTTGCTGCTGTTCCCGCTGCCGGATGAGTTCTAACGCTGATTGCCGAGCCGTTTCAATCCGGGCACTCTCTTCCTGGAAGTCTGCCTTTGGAAGTGGTTTCACTCCTGGCAGCGGGGAACTCAACCGCTTCCGCAACAACCCAATCTCGCGAGTCAGACTGTCTTTCTCGAAGCTCAACCGTGTGCGATCTCGTACCCTGTCAGCGATGATTTGTCCGGCAATAATCACATCTCCTTCCTTCACTTTCAGGTCATCAGGAGCGGTTAACGATAACCGAATCTTGAAACGTCCCTGTGCCTGCCCATCCTCGGAAGTGATGACATTGGGAGAGGGTGAGGAGTTTTGAGTGTTGGGTGAGGAGGGTTGAGTTGAGTCTTGAGCTATAGCGTTACAGCCAACTAGCCCGATCAACACACTCAAAATTAATAACTGAGAATTCATCACTTTCTCACCTTCACCACTACCTGTCCTTGCAAGATCCAGAATTCCCGTAACTGGGCTGCTAACTGATGGGGTCGGGCATTGGACAATTCAAGCTGACCACCAAACACCCGTAACGAGGGGAACACACCCACCGGGGAAACGAGCCGTAGTGATTCCATGTCATCGAGCAGCAGGGAACCGCTGATGTAGCTGTTCTGGGGTAAACGTTTCAACCAATCTGCAACCCCAATTTCTTGTAGTACCTGGGGTTGGGCAGAAAGGGAAATACGATCGCCCAAGGTTGTTTTCACACTGGATGGCTGTACCTGCACGTCTGGAGCGGTGCCAATTTTGTAGAGTTGCCCATCATTGGATGACTCGCCGATGAGGTCTGAATCAGTCGCCTCAATCACGGTGAAGCTGCCCCGGACTGGCTGAGAGGTGGTGATGTTTTGCCCGATGACATCGATGCTGATGGTGCGATCACTGCCATGTTTGTTAAATAGTCTCGCTGCCGTTGCCGTGTCATTGAAGAATGTGCGGGCAAACTGTTCCGTTATCCCCCCTGCCGATGACAAGTTAATGAAGATGACTGACAGGACGATGCAAATTCCCAGTACCCAATATTCGCTCCTAGAACCTGCTCTCATCCGAGCCTTGGGATTACCAGGAATGACCAGGCGCACAGGAGAGGGATAGAAGGCAGCAACACCACTGCGAGTAAATGAATCCGCAAACCAACCGAGGAACTGACCGATAACAAGCGATGCCCAATACTGCCAACCCCACACCCACAAGGGAGCGGCAAGAAGGGAAACGATCGCAGTACTGAGAAAGCTGTGGGTAATGGTGCGATGGGGAAAGCGATGCTCAATTGCAGCCGCGATCGGATACAGGCAAGCACCCGCCCATGAGGATGTGGTGTCGCAGTCTGGCAACTGGGAACCGATACTAGCTAACACCAAACAAACAGGGTCAGCAGTTCCGAGGGCAGCAGCTACCCCGCAGGTGGCGATCGCGCAATGAGTAACAGACATCATGATTGATTACCAGAATGAAGAATGAAACCAACCACAACCAACCAACCAACCAAAAGGAACCATCGACCCACCCACCACAATCAACAAAAAAAGAACGATCGCCACGACTACAGCGAACCAAGGCAACACCCAACGAATTCGCGATCGTAGTAACCAAATCAACAAACGAATAAACGATCGCCATTAGTTATTACTTTTCATTTGTTCATGCAATCTGCGCCCAGTAATAGAGGGAGCCAAAAATAAAAAATATTTTTTTGTATCAACATCTGATACAAAACGAGGGAACAGCCTATAGCCTGCGGGAACCACGATTTGCGGCATACAACACCATGCGAATCGCCAACGCTGCCAGAGTCAGCAACCCACCCAAGATGTAGAGGGCTTTGTCTCCCAATCCCAAGCCAACCAAACGAACCGTTCCCAAGCACAACAGCCCCACGAGAAATAACGGAGTGCCATCGACAAAACGATGATGGTCAGCCGATTTCTCTTCAGTCAGCCCCAGCAGCGACTCTGAAACCAGTCTCTTAGCAACGGCTGGATTACTCCCTGAACGTGATGAGAGTTCCGCCAACTCTTTCACCGATAGTTTCACCCGTTGCTTTTCAGCCTCGGTGCGAATCAGTTCCCGGATGTCAGCTTCAGCGATCGGCTTCAACTCAGTGACAGGGAGCTTGGCAAAGATATCTCGTGGCTGTGGAGCATGAGCCAGCAAGAGCAGTAACACCCCTGCCCTGAAACAATCCTCCAGCCAGTACCGCAAGGCAGCGCTCCAACGATGGGCATCATCGGCAATGAGGCAATGCTTACCCTGGGAGAGCTGTTCGAGCAAATCAGCCTTTAACTCAGTTGCTTTTTTGTTCCTGGGCTTGTCGTCATCGGTGAGCAGGTCTACACCCACTTGATCCGCCAGTTCCTTGAGCAAGTCGATCGCGCTGCCTGAATACTTGACCATCCCCACTGTGAAACCATCCCTTTCCAACCGCGATCGCACAGTGTTACCGAGTGTAGTTTTGCCTGAACCTGGCTCACCCAGGACAAGCAAACTCTCACCCGATAACAACGCTTCTGCGATCGCTGTGGTTTCCTGTTCCCTCACGCTGCCTCTGTAAGCTGGCGTGACTGTTTCCAACCAGAGACAACCCGTTTAGAGCAGGATTGTCCGGTCTGGAGTTCCACATATTTCATCAGTTGGGCATAGGTGCGTAAGCCTTGCTGCCAAGCCTCATCGAGCAACCCTTCGACTAATTGCTTACGGTTAATCTTCGCCGGGGGATCTGCGGGAACATCAACCGTCTCCCAAAATAGTTCCTGTTCTGGGTCGTGGGGCGTTGCTGCCGGGGCTGGCTCCTCGCTCTGAATGGGTTCCACCATTTCTAGAATTTCTGGAACTTCTGAAATTTCTGGAACTTCCACTAATTTCACAGGTGCAGGAGCAGGGCTGATAACCGGAGTTTCCCGAATCCGTTCTAAAACAGCCTGGGACTGAGTTTCAAGTAGTCTAAAGGATTCCTCTGCCCTGGCGATGATGTCTCGCTCGTTGGGGCTGAGTGCTTGTTCTGGAGTAATCAGGTTTTGTGAGATGCGTTGGGATTTGGGTGGGGGGATTTCTGCCAGCAGAGCATTAGCTAATGCAAATAACCAATGGAGAGGACGAAGCATGGTTGCAATCTTTCTTAAACTTCGTTCCTATTGGTATCGACCAAGCCAGGAACACACAAACAGCACTAACCCCGATTTTTTGGATAAAGGAACTGCGAAGTCGATAGACTCTCCTGCCATTGGTACTGATACGGGAACCAATCACCCCATCAATACAAAGGTTCTTGGTTTGTCGCCTCACCTGGTCGTAGGTAAGTTGGCAATGTTGGATCAATTCTTCGCGGCTAAATTCCTGCTCTGGGTGCTGTTGCAAGTGGGAAATGATCTGCGATCGGGTTTGGTGCCCCTGCTTCGTGTTCTGGTACTGAGAGATCATGCTTGACAAATTCTAAAAGTCTGCTCTCTCAGTGTTGGCAAGACTTGCAGATTTTCCTCTCAGCTAAATTACTGGTTCCCTAAGGTGTACTTGCCATTGTTTAATCAAATGGGGATCAACCACCCATCTGTGCGATGGATTGCCCACTTCCATGCTCCGATGCTGTTGTCGGAGTATATTCAAGAAGTCGGTAGAGCGGGACGGGATGGACAGCCTGCGATCGCTCTGATGCTAGTCAGTGAGCGTACAGGCTGGCTTGATCCAGAAGACCGCCAGCGCCAACAATTTTTTACGAATCAGACGCAGAAACAAGTTCGGATGGCAAAAGAGATCATTCCTAAATTGCCCCTGGAAGGTAACGTGACTACTATTAGTCGTCAGTTTCAGCAGGGTGCGATCGCCCTTTCTCTGCTACACCAAGCGGGTTGTTTAGAGTGGACAGACCCATTTCACTACCGGATTAAAGGACGAGGCGCGATCGCCAACTTCGGTCAATCTAATCTCCACGCCACTCGTCAGATGCAGCACTATCTGACAACTCGTCACTGCCGCTGGCAATTTCTTTTAACTGCCTTTGGCTTTGAACGGGAAGCCAACCAGTTTCGCTGTGGACATTGCGATAACTGTTCCAGCTAACGCATAAAAAAGTGGGATAACACTACCCCACTTTCAGCATTGACTATTTACGGCGTTGCAAGCGATTTTCTTGCAAGAACCATGCTTAAAATCGCGATGGTTACAAACCTCGTCTAGTGGACATAGTTTGAGGCGTACCAGTTTCCATCTTCCTGCTGTTTCCATTCATAGCCATAGCGATCGACAACGCCATCGCAATCAGGCAGATAAGCTCCCTCGCCAGCACCATCGACAACGGGATAATCCAAGCCGGGACCGCTGCGAATGTTCAAGCCGATATTAGAGCGGGTGTTGACATAGCCGCCATACCCGCAATCGCCAGAGACTTCGCAGGGATCGTAGACGATTTCCTCTTCGCAGGGATACCACTCAGGTTCGTGGTAGTAAACCTCCTCTTCGCAGGGATACCAATCGGGTTCGTGGTAGTAAACCTCCTCCTCGCAGGGGTACCACACGTCTTCGTGATAGCCAACAGGCGTGACGTAGTCGGTGGCTACCCAGTCTCCGGAGCTGGTGTACCCCCATTCATAGGAATCGTAGTAGCTGTACTCGGTGTCTACGATTTCTACAAGGGTGCCATCTTCTAAGCCGCCAATCCGGCGATAGTTGAGTCCTGGACCACGGCGAATGTTGAGTCCAATGCCGCTATAGGTATCAACAACCCCGTAGTAAACAGGCTTATACTTTTCGTCCAACCCAAGCGCCGTCGCAGTTTCCTTCCCAACAATGCCGTCTACTTCTTTCAATCCTTGGCGGATTTGAAAGTCCATCACGGCAGCTTGAGTTTTAGCCCCAAATTGACCATCCGCTTCAATACCGAGTGCTTCCTGGATATGGGTTACTTCTTCGCCAGAACTGCCTGCTCCGATCGAAGATGTTGCCGCCATTGCTTGATCAGGCGATGCACTCACCGCAGCCATAGCCATCGCTACACCTGCTAACGCAACCCCAGCCGAACTGGGAATTTTCAAACTTTTTCCATCCAGCAACGTCACTTCTGGGTCGGGATTCGGATCCTCGTAATTTACCGCAGTGTGAACAAAGGCTAGTAACTCCATAGGCTCCTCGTTCGCGTATGTCTTTTACTCGTTCCAATAAGCAGCGATCGCACACAAAAACTGCCTGCAACATCCCCTATCAGAACTTTGCAGCATTGTCTTTCATCACTCATCCGAACACCAGAAATCTGCCTACCCAAGTAGGAAAGGGGAAAATGTTTGTGTGGATGAAAATGATACCTCAGTCTATCACAGGTAAAATAGGAAAACTTGAGATTTCGGCTTTTCTCCTAAGTTTAAATTGTAAGGTTTTAGGACATCCAAATACTGGAAATAACCCCGCTTCAACGTTACCAATCTTTGAGAGCCTGAGTGAGTAAACACACCCTCTCGCTGGCAATCATTCAGATTTTTCACGGCTTAGGCTTAGTTGGTTGAGGCGATGAAGTTTGATTGTTCTTTAGCTTATAAGTTTGAGTGATTTTCAGGCTTGGGCAACACTCTGGATCTCCAGCTTGATACTGATCCATAACAGCTTCAATTGAATTGTCAGAATTAACTTTAAGCATCTTTACCCGAATCCCCGAACCCATAAATTCAGCCGAGACATTTTTGGGAATGCCAGCTTCATTCACCAGGGCAACCAGGTAGGAAAAATCCCCTGTATTCGGAATTGTGACCTTCAAGGTCGTGACCGCGTCCTTAACTCCATCTTTGTTAATGTCTCCGTAGGCAACTACATCGCTCATCGTATAAGTCCGCTTTGTATCTTTTTCTTCATATTTTCCTCCCGCCAATTTGATTGGACCTTTTGCCAGGAAGTAATATTCAGCATTTTTCAGCTTTTCTACGGTTAAGGGAGGTCTTGAACTGGTGGGTGGAGGGACAGTTGGAGTAGAGCCTGTTTTCTGAGAACTTGAACCAGCAGAGGATGGGGGAACTTGTTCGGATGCGGCTGTTTTCTGGTTTGGTGCAGAATTTGTTGAGTTTGAATTTGGGGACGATTGGGGCGAAGCAGTAATGGAAGCAGTGGTTGATGCAGGAGTTGGAGCGCTAGAAGTTGGGGGATTTTCTGCTTGATCACTTGAGCGACATCCCCCTAATCCAGCTACTAAGCAGCATCCAACACTAATGGCGATTAAAGTAGCAAAACGTTTCATCACTTTCTCCAACTCACTGGGCTGACTGAGCTATTTTGATCTGGTTAAGCACGATATATTGAAGTTCTAGCTTCTCGATTTCAAGTCATCTTCCCTTTTGATTGCAAAGAAAGATTAAGAATCACTGTGAGCCATGAAATTTGGTGAAGATACGCCGATCGTTCCCTCCAAAGCTCTGTAAATCTTATCCGACACTTCCAGCGATCGCGCACGAATGTTGCTTGATTTGTACGTTAAAACAGATCAGAAAAAGATTGAATCTTGAACCTATGAAACTTCAACGCTGGTGGTTACTGGTTCTGCCTGCTTGCCTGGTGGGTGTTGCCCTTGGAATGTATCCAATTCTGCAAAACTCTGTGAAGTCAATAGCCAGAGAAAATCATCAATCCAGTTTCAGCGAGACGTTTTCTTCTAATCGCAAAATGTCTCAGACTGTGGTTGAAAAGCCTTCTGAGGCGGATGGAGTGTATCAAAAAGTCAAGCCAGCCGTGGTGACTGTTTATGGAGCGGACGGCTTGGGATCGGGGATGGTTCTACGATCGCAAGGTTTGATATTAACCAACAAACATATCGTACAGAACTCTGCCAATATCAACATCAAAACAGCCGACGGTAAAACGTTCGAGGGCACTGTTGTAGATTTTGATCTCAGGTATGATCTGGCACTGGTTCAACTCAAAGCGTCTACCCTCAACTTGCCAACCGTGGCGTTAGCGGATGCGGTTCATTTGAAAGCAGGCGATCAAGTCTATGCGATCGGCAGTCCGGGCGGCAAAGAAGGAACCCTGACCACTGGCACCTTCCGCCAAATGACCCAGCATGGTAGCCTGCAAACCAGTCCAGGATTGCTGAACCCCGGTAATTCGGGTGGTCCGCTTGTGAGCCGTAGGGGGGCTGTGATTGGTGTCAATAAAGGGCTTTTGCCAGACAACAGTGGATTAGCCACTCCCATATCCGCCGTCAAAACGTTGTTAACTCGATATGAAACCGTTAATCGGGAAGCAGCGAGAAATTGAGAAACAGAAACTAAATAATCTGAAAGAGGTTTGTTCTGTAAGCGCATAGCAGTGCCATGCCCCAACTCAAGAAACCCAATTTTACTTAACTTCCACTTCTAACAAAAATGTAACCCCACAAAAAACCCCCTACATCAAGTAAGGGGTTGAAATGGAGAAGCAAAACTTGTTAGTCAGAAAAAGAGCAAATTAATCCATCAGGCTCCCTGGATGCGGCTGATGATGCGCTGCACAATATCCATGCCTGTAACCGCTTGCCAGCCAAACAAACCCAGTAAACCAATGTTCAAAAAGATGTGGGTGTATCGTGCCCAATCCTGCCCTTTTTGCATGAAGGGGGACAATGCTGCTGATACTGCGATGAGTCCAGTCATGCCCAAACCAGCAATCAGATGAGGATTAACAAACAGTTTGCCGCTGTTGAGATAAGTAATAGCCATGCCCCCGATCGAACCCAACACCATCAACGCCAGCAGCACAGAACCAAGTTGGAAGTGTTTGGTGTTGTATTTGCCTTTGATCAGTTCTTTCTTTTCGTCTCCTTGGGCAGAGCGGGTTTTACGAACTTTTATGCCCAAATACAAGGCATACCCCATCAGTATAAAAATTACCCACATCAAGATCGGATGAAAAAACTGACTCCAAACTTTAATAAACTCCAGGGTTTCAGTACTCATAAGTGTTAAGGACACGAAGGATCTTCATAAAAGTTAGCACAAAGCAGGACAGGGGAGAAGCAAGACCGCGAACAGCAAAAGAGATGGAAATTGGAAGTTTTATCTTTCTACAGAATTTTGCTATTCTTACTGCTGAATTCTTGTTTCTGTAGATTTGTGTACCAGAACGTGTGGCAGGAGAAAACAATGGATCGCATCAAGGCACAGGCAGATAAGTTTTGGACTCTGCTGTTAGACCCTCAAACCTACGCAGCTTATAAGAATTTTGTTGTTACAACCTGGGCAATCTTGCGAGAAGCGGCGCTGCTCGTTTGGCTGGTTGTTTGTTTATCTTTGGTTGGGTTTGAGTGGTTCTGGCAAAACTCTCTGGCAGCAGGGCACAACAGCCGTGCCTGGTTCAATCGCCTGGAAGGATCTAATGAACAAATTGCATCGGAAACGGGTAAGGCGCTACTCTCAGCAGGAAAGAGCAGCTTGAACTTTACGATCGCCACTGCCAAGCAACAACTCGGTTTGCCTGCGGAAGCAGTGAAGAAGGAGTAGGAGATGGGAGATGGGGGATAGCAGATGGGGGGTGAGTGGGTGGATTAAGGAATAGCAGGAGCTACTTTTGTTTGGCTGCTTCTAATCCAATGTCTAAGGGAGCTTCTAGGGTTTGATGGGTGTTTGCCAGGATGATCTGCAAGTGGCTCCAGAGGCGATCGCGCTGCTGACGGTTGAGGCGATACACTTGATTACCCTGCCGGGAAAATAAGGGAGCTACGGCGAGTTCCTGGTAATCAGTGTTTTGCACCGATTCGGGAGACAGCAAAACAGCACTCGCTTTTGACAGGAGCAAGCCAGATGGCAACTGTCCTTCAAGTAACTCGTTGACAAACGCCTGACAAACAGAGGTTGGAATACCCTGGGCTTCGAGCAAGCTGAGAATACGAGCTTCTGACAGGGGTTCTGCCTGCACAGGCAGCGTCTTTAAGGTTTCTCGCAGTAAAAAATACTGACTAAACTGGTGGCGATCGTTATCCAGAACCCCTGGAAAGTGGGGCAGCAGGGCTAGACCCATTGAAATTTGCTGGTCATCCGAAGTTGCACGGTTTAGATTTATTGTCCCGTTGCTTGTCGCTTCATCCCCGGCTGTGTCATTCCCAGTTGCGCCATTCCCAGTTGCGCCATGAACAACGGTAGCTTGGGGAAATTTCCGTTGCAGCCATTGCGGAATCAGGGCGATCGAAGCAGTTCCTCCAGTACAAACCACGGTTTGAATCGTGTTTGGAGCCAGTTCAAGCTGAGTTAGCAACAAATTCACTTCTCGGTTCAATTGTTGCAGGTAGGGCGCTAACACCCAGTTCCGCAAATCCTGATAGCGTAGCTGCCAGGGGTAGCCCTCCAACGTAAACGAAACATCTTGCTGGCAAAGGCTCGGCTTGATCTGGCGAACTGCCCTTAGAATCGTTTGTCCTAAAGGCACACTCTCCAGTCGTTGTTGCAACCGATACCGCACCTGCAAGTCGGGTTCTCCTGGCAGGGGCAAATTAAGCTGGTTCAGACTCAGTGCTTCCCAGCCGATCGCAGAAGGCAGCAAGAGTTGACAGATAATGTCCTGGTCAAGAGCATTTCCAGCGTATGCCAAGCGTCGCAAGGCGAGATGATGGCGGGATAGGGTGCGGGGATTAGCGGGAATTTTTGCCAGCACTAGCTCCGTTACGGAAGTGCCCGCACTGATGACTAAAATTCCCTGTTCACGAGTTGCGGCAGTGGTCAGTGGATAGACTTCTGGAAGCAAGGCAGCGATCGCCTCTTCTACAAAATAAATTTGGGCGGGATCAGACACCAACTCTGCCTCCAGAACCGCTTCTCGCATATTGAAACGGTAAGCATCTGAGGAACCCACCGGATGATTAATCACCACTCCCGCCAGTTGGCTCATTGCCTGCTGAAACGCCTCTCGACTCAACCCCTCTGCTTGACCCATCAGGCTAGAAGTATCCGAGGGTTTGAGGGCAGACAACAACGTGGCAAGGGTTTGCTGCACCAACACCAGCGGAAACGATTGGGTTTCCGATTGGCGAATTTGTGGCTCCCATTGCTGCGTTTGGGGCGATCGAAACGGAATTGTTACGTTTAAGTAAGGCTTGAATCGGTGCAGCAGCAAACCCAATGGAGCATCTTTTTGGCGTTGTGGTGGTTGAAAGGCAGCATAGCCCACAGCCATTGGTGGTGTGGACGGGTTTACCAGTTGCCCTGAAGCAAAGTAAGCGGCAAGGGGCAATTTGTGGAATTTAGGAGACGGGGGATCAGCGCGGTCTGTGCGCCAACCGATGGGATAACGATCAGCCGTGGTGAGATTGAGCAGCGTTGCAGACAGTGCCGTTGTCCCAATATCTATGCCTAGATACCAAACTCCTTTCTCCTGTTCAACGGTGGAGCTAGGAGGAGGATTCAGGAGGTCTTTTTTTTTTGCAAAGTGGAGCGGTTAGGCACCTCTGCGGAGTTAGCCGCCGGAGGGGGAGTGCCGAGCAAGCTTTCAAACGCAGCGTCCAGGGATTGTTTATCAGGGACAGTGGTAGAAGGGGCGGGCGCGATCGCCGATTCGGCGGAAGGGGATGAGGCGTTGGTGGCAGGGGTAGAAGATTCCACAAACAAGTTGTCCAACTGCTCCAACTTAAAGGGTGGCAGTGGATCAACGACATCGTCTGGGTTGTATAGCTCTGGCTTGAAGGGAGGAATGGCTGGGCGCGGAGATGGAAGGCGTTGAGGAGCCGCTTCGGTTGCTGAGGCAGCCCCAAACAAGTCATCCATCCCTTCCAGCGTGAAAGGTTGGTCTTGCTGAGCGTCCGATCGGACTACGGCAGAAGGTTGAGTGGGTGCAGTTTCTAATGCGGGTTGGCTGAGTTGTCCTGATGAAGACGATGCTTGCCTTGATTCAGGCTGCGAGGCTGGCGTGCGATCGATCAGGGGTGCATCGCTGAATAAATCATCCATTCCTTCCAGGGTGAAGGGGGATGGATCATCAAGGCTGGGGCGATCGGCGACCCTCGGTTGACCAGGCAAGTTAACCAGGGGCGGGGAAACTACTTCGTCAAACAGACTGCTTGCCTCTTCCAAGGTAAAAGGAAGTGGTTCGGCTGAATTCACAGTCAAGGGTGGGGGAGGCTCGGCAGGTGCCACACTGCCAAAGAGATCGGAAAAGCCTTCAACGGAAAGTTCTGAAATCGCAGACGATGCTTGATAAAACGGGGTTGGGATTGAAGTTGGAGGTGTTGCGGCATTTTGAGTTGGCAACACTGTTGCCTCTGAGGTAGGCACAAGTCCTGCGGCAAAGTCATCCAGGGTAAATTCTGGAGATGCAACCCGTGGCTCTCCAAGACTTCCTTCTAAGCTGGAAAGATCCTCACTTAAGCTATTCAAGGTCAAATCATCCAGTTCTAAGCTGATCCCGCCTTCCTCGTGCGCCACATCTGGCAACAGAATTTCGTCGGGGGCAGCGCGGGTAAACTGATCTTCTCCAGCATCCTGGAAAAACTCACCACCAAATAAGTCGTCTTCAACCAGGAGCCGTTGTGATCCCGTGGGGAGGAAGCCAATGGTTGTAGGCGAAGTTTTGCGGACAACGGGAGGTTCGGTGGGAATGGCATGAGTAGCTTCGGGAATATCTTGGAACAAATCCGTGAGCGAACCCGTATCTTCAAATGCTGAAGGAGTTAATTCTGAGGTGACTGGTTCCGTTGGGGCAGGGGCGATCACTTCAGGTGCAGGCTCCTCTCCAAACAAATCGGCTGGCAGATCCAGAAACAGCGGCTCTTCCTGCGTCTCGGCTAAAGCTGCCGTTTCAAAGGGAGAACTGATGTCTGCGATCGCGGGAAGCTCCAATTCAGGCAAGAACACCTGAGCAGCGGCATCTGGGGTGGTGGCTTGTAAGTCGATTTGCACTGGAGAGCTACCAAGCGTTGCAGGCAGTGTAAGGCTTTGCGCCTCCATCCCCTGGGTCTCTACTACTTTTGATGGCTCAACTGATGGCTCAACTGATGGCTCAATTGACTCGATCGCGAGTGGGGAAGGAGTCGGCGGTGTTTCCTGCTCTGAGCCAAACAAACTCTGATAAAACTCGTCTAGCTCATCCTGGGCATCGTTGGGTAGCAGGGATGGGGCATTTTCCTCTACCACTGCATCTTCTAGCATCTGCTCCAATTGAGCTTCAGCGTCTTCCAACGAGATAGAGTTAGCAGAGTTTTCCAGTTCTGCGCTTAAATCTTCCAACAGCTTCAAAGCAGCATCAATATCAGCCGTGTCTGCTTCAGCTTCGGCATTCAAACTGGGGCTGACAGGAGTCGGCGAGATCGGGGGTGGCTCTAAAGTGGGTAATTCTGCTGCTGGTTCTGCAACTGAGGAGGGCAGCGGAACAAGGGTCGGAGCGGCGGAGCTTGGTGCAGGCTCTTTGATTGCTAAAGCGGGTACGCTGAGGTCGGCGGTGGGTTCGAGGTCGATTGTTCCCAAATCGAGGTCGCTCAAATCCAACGGCGGGAAACTGGCACTCATTTCTTCAACTGGACGTTCCTGGTTCTGCATCGAGCTAACCGATTGCAACCAGGACTCGATCGCGGAATCCAGAGAAGACTCAGACTCAGACGCGGTTCCAGAAGAATCTTTTTCACCAGCAGGGGTGGTTAAATCTGCCCCAGAAATTTCTGACGACAAAAGCTCGACTCCAGCATAGGGAAAACTCCCATCAGGGGATGGCGCAACCGCTGGAGTGGCGGCGGGGTTGGGGGAGGAAAGTGAGGTAGGGGGTGAGACGATCGCTGGAGCAATGGTTGATGCTCCACTCTGGGCTGGTGGCGATTTTTCTACTGAGGATGCAGGCGGCGCAGAATCGGCTTGAGAAGCCAGTAAGTAAGCAGACGCTTCCTGCTTCAGTTGCTGCACCAGTTGGTCGATCAGAATTTTGAAGGTGTACTCACTCTGCTGCCCCGTGTTATACATCCGCTCCAGCCCCTGGGAGAGAGCCTCCTGGTAGGCTTGGATATTGCGTTGCAAAGATTCGAACACCACATTCAAAGTCGAGTCCAGGTTGACCAGCATTTGATCGGAGCGCGATCGTAGGGTTTGCAACTGGTCATACTGAGGCGGAACAGGTACTGGCGGCAACCCACCTGACAGCATCGACGCGGCTCCATACTGGGGTGGCTGATTTCTCAGATTCTCCAGGGTTTGAGCAATCTGGTGCGACAAATTCTCCTGCAACCGACTCATCAAAATCTGCAACAATTCAGCCGTCAGTTGTTGCTGATTAGCAGGGGGTTGATTCAGCGCCGTTGGAGTCAAATTTGCCCGGAGATAACTGACTTCGCGCAAAATCGACTGCATCATCTGGTAGGGAGTCATATCAGCCGGGATTTCTCCTGGGATTCCTGACTGAATAACAGTCGCCCCTGGATATCCATCCTGAGATAGCCCGTTCACGCCAACCGCAGTCTGCTCTCCGGTTTCGTATGGGGAAAAGCTCTGTTGCAGGGCAACCAGGTAGTTCCGAACGCGCTCCAAAACCTGCCGCTGTTGAGCAACTTCTCCAGACATCACCCAGGGTAAGCGGGGACTTGTGCGCTGGAGAACGCTATCAATTTCGGCAATTAACGCTTGGAGGTGTTCCTTCTGAGAAACCACAATGTAACCCCTGACTAACTAAATGGCAGAAGAGGGTTAGGAAGAT
Organism: Leptolyngbyaceae cyanobacterium bins.302; assembly: GCA_033764965.1. Classification (GTDB taxonomy): domain Bacteria; phylum Cyanobacteriota; class Cyanobacteriia; order Leptolyngbyales; family Leptolyngbyaceae; genus JSC-12. The sequence goes on from JANRIN010000134.1 coordinate 35,483, forward strand.
CGGCAAATTATCATCAATTACCATTCTATTTCTTGCGATTCAATTGCTTACCTTCAAATCCTCAAGACCTTGCATTGACTCTATCCTGTTGCAAAGAGTGTACGCCAGGAATTTAAGAAAATAACCAATCTGTTTGAAAATTATAGCTTTGGTCAGAAAGTTTAGGACAACGCTGATCGCTCAAACGCCGATTCTCCCCAGGCTTTGTGACCCATCCTTGCCGCATTTCACACCGCAAAGGCAATCAACCGCCTCTGGGCAATTTAGGGCGCAACTGCAAATATATTCGGAATTTTTCGCGGAGTTGCAGAAGTTAAACTATGATTTACCTGACCTGAACAACTTTTGATGGATTCACTCGATGGACGATCGGTACACTCCTCGAGATATGGTTGCTAACCTGTCGATTCGCTCGGCTCCTTTTTTTGATGGTTTGCCGGAAGATGCTGTGGAACGGGCTACAGCCAATGTTGTGATGCGGAGTCACCCTCCCAATCAGGTCATTTTGCTGGAAAACGACTGGGGTAGCTCAGTGTATTTCATTCTGAGTGGCTGGGTCAAAATTCGCACCTACAACCTGGACGGGAAAGAAGTCACGCTTAATATTTTGGGCATGGGGGAGTTATTTGGAGAAATGGCTCCCCTGGATGAAGTCCCTCGATCGACAGATGTGATCACTCTAGCGCCCACGGTGATTGGCAATATGCCAGCGCAGGATTTTGTGCGGTTGCTCAACACCGAACCTCAATCTGGCATTCGACTCGCCAAATTAATGGCACGCCGGTTACGCCAAGTCAACCGCCGCTTGCGCTTACGAGAATCGGATAGTGTGTCGCGGGTGGCAGATATTCTGCTGTTTCTGGCAGAAGGTCGGGGGAAGGTGAGCCAGCAGGGGACAGAAATCCCTAACTTACCCCATCGAGAGTTGAGTAGCCTCAGCGGTTTGGCACGAGAAACGGTGACGCGGGTGTTAAGCAAACTGGAAAAGAAGGGGTTAATTTCTCGCGATCGCGAAACTTTAATCATTTCAGACGTTCATGCCCTGGAACGGTTGATGCTATAGGGCAACCTTCGACCTATCCACTCACTCCAACGATCGCAGGTTCCAATATTGGCACCAGTTTCACGTTAAATTCTTCCTCAAAACAGGCTTTTTTGGTATTCAGGCTCCAAAGTTCCAGGGTGCAAGGATCTCCAGGATTTGTGGGCTGGATGTGTAGCCGAAACTCGCGCAGATCTGGTCGTCGTTCGCAGGTAACGTGTTTGACGGCTCCGATCTGTCGTCGATCGAGGGCAACCGCCAGCCGCAACAAGGGACTCAGTTGCTCCACCACGCGGCGGTGGGGCTTACTCGTGAGATTGCGGTAATTTTCGTGCTTCTTCTTAGGATTGCTTTTGCGATGGTAGCGGGCAAGGTTGGCGATCGTTTCAATCTCTGTTTCCGTGTAGCCCAGCAATTCTCCATTGCGGATTAAATAATAGGAGTGTTTGTGGTGGGCATCGTGACTGATGAAGTGCCCGCAATTGTGCAAGATGGCGGCTGCCCACAGTAGTTCTCGTTCTTCGTCGCCCCACTGATGTATCGACCCTTGAGTCTGGTCAAATAAACCGACTGCGAAATCGGCAACCCGTTCGCTGTGGTGAGTGTTGACGCGATACTTTTGAGCAATTTTAATCACACTGCGTTCGCGGACGGAGCTTTGGTAGCGCAGATGATCTTCAATCAAGCCGCGAGTCAGCATCCAATCGACAATCACCCCTTCTCGCAGCGATCGCTCACAAATGGTGATGGATTCTACTCCCAGCAACGTCATTGCCTCCTGCAAAATCGTGGCACCTGCCAGGATGATTTCGGCGCGGCGATCGTTCATGCCAGGAAGTTGCGATCGCTCGGCATCGTTGAGGCGACACAAGCGCGTTACCATTTCTCGCAAATCCACAAGATTGAAGCTGTAACCATGCAGCGGCGATGGCACCATGCCCAAAGTTTCTCTGGCATGTAAGGTCGCGAGAGTTTCGATCGTGCCGGAGGTTCCCACCAATCGAGGCTTTTCACCGGGACGAAGATGCGCCTGAAGATCTTCAACGGGTCGCTCCAACATTCCCCGAATGTAAGCTTGCAGGGCTTGAAACTCTGCATCATGGATGGGATCCGTCGAGACATATTCATTCGTCAGGCGGACTGCCCCAATCTTGGTACTGCTCAAACTGCGTGGCTCATGCCCATCTCCCAAAATCAGTTCCGTGGAACCGCCCCCAATATCAATCACCACATGGGGCTGATTATTCAACTCCAAGCCCGACAATACGCCAAGGTAGATGCGCCGCGCTTCCTCCACGCCCGAAATTAAATTGACCCAAAGTCCCACCTCGGTTTCCACCCGCTGCAAAAAATCCCGTCCATTGGAGGCTTCCCGCACCGCACTGGTGGCAACGGCGATAATTTGCTCCGAGTTCATGCTTTTGGAGATTTCGACGCATCGCTTCAAGGCAACGATCGCCCGCGCCATCGCGGCTTCCGTAAGCTGTCCTGTGTGTTGGCAGCGTTCTCCCAGGCGAACGGTATTTTTCTCACGACCAATGATGGTAAAAGCAGGCAGGGAAGGTTGAATGCGAACAACGACCATGTGGATGGAATTGGTGCCAACGTCGATCGCCGTCAAAATACGCTCGTGTTCCGGAAACATCGTCACACCTGGCTAGACACGAAAAATCTTTCTCCATTCTCCCTCTATCGTGTTCATTGGTCAGGATAAATATCAAAAGGGAACTCTTGTTTACTGGAAGCCGACAAGGGATCATGGAGCAATCCCTTGAAATGTACAGACGTTCGCACTCACTGGATAACTTGCATCATGTCTAAATCGATCGCTAAAACGACTCTGCCAGTCCTGCTCGGAAGCCTGTTACTAACCAGCCTTCCTGCATTTAATCCCACTGTGCAGGCGCAACCATCGCCCCAACCAGCACCCGGACAAACGGCTGGACAGTGGGTGGCGTTTAAGTCTGACCAGGGAGGGTTCAGTATCTCAATGCCAACCCAACCCACGGAGCGAGTCCAAACTCTCAAAACTGCCGCAGGAGACATCAACACCTATCTGTTTTCCACCACGTTAAACAGCGGCACTGTCAATTACACCGTGTCCTACATTGATTTGCCCAAAGGGGTTGAGTCAATGCCGGAAAACTTGTTGCTGGAAGCGATCGCCGGTGGCATTACAGGTGATGAGCGAGTCAAGGTACTGAGCGAACGCACCATCAAGCTCGATAGCTACAACGGTCGCGAAATTAAGGTGGAAAGTCAAAATAAATCGATCGTGCAGCATCGAGCTTATTTGGTGAAGCAACGCATTTATCAGCTTGCCGTCGAAGTTCCAGCCACCAGTGAAAGTAAGCTGGCAGCGGATGTGGAACGCTTCCTGAACTCGTTTAAGCTGCTGAACTAAACCAAATCCAGCTAGAGATGCGGAGTTTTTCTAAGGCAATACAGGTTTGGGCAGGGCAACGGTTTAATACAACCCACGCACAGGTGCAGCGGGAGCCGGAGCCGGGGTAGGAGCCGGAACCGGAGTAATCACTTCCGGCGCTGGAGTCACAGGAGTTTGGGGAATCTGGAGCGCAGGTTGACCATCCGCGTAGGGAATAAAGGTCGGATCAACTTCACGCGGAAAAGCCAATTCATCGTTGCAGGATGATAAGGCGAGGGAAGGCGCTAATCCGGATGAGCCACGGTTCAGCCCCACGACACAATCGGAATAACGATTTGGTAGCAGACTCCGACGGCAACTCTCTAAAACCTCAGTGGCAACGGCATCCGTCACTCTGTCACGAATGCTGGCGACACAGGAAGCCAATTCCTGGGGTTGCCGAACTTGACGGCAGGCGTTCAGCGCATCCACTGGCTCGTAGCCATCGCGACTGACTCGCCTCACACACTTCCACAGGTTCTCCGGAGCCAAATTTCGGGAGCAGGCAGCAACAACCTCCTCAGCGGGTAATTTCAAATCTGCCAGGTTGGAAGCGCAGCGTCTGAAGTCATCTTGGGAATCGGTCGCCGCGATCGCCGGTGCAACCGGTAAGGCTACAGCAATCAACCCCAAACCAACCACTTGAGCCACTAAGCCTGTCAATGGACGATGGTGAAATACGTTCATAGCTCCTGACACCAACACAATTCGTTTCGCAAAATCTCGCCCATTGTCGCACATTTGCTTGGAAACGGAGAAGCTACGGATGGGTGGGGCGCATTTTGCAAAACACCCCTACTTATCCCCCAATTCTTAAAGAAACAAAAACTTTTGCTGCGGAATTGATACCAAAAAAGCTCGACCGTTACCCGAATTCACGTCCATTAATCTATTACAGTGTAAAACGTAGATGAATTCACCGATACACCGAGGATCCGGGTATGCATTTGAGTGAACTAACCCACCCTAACCAGTTACACGGCTTGTCCACGTACCAGCTTCAGCAGATTGCTCGACAGATTCGGGAGAAACACCTCGAAACAGTTGCAGCAACTGGTGGACACCTGGGACCCGGGTTGGGAGTGGTCGAACTGACGATCGCTCTGTACTATACTCTCGACCTGGATCACGACAAAGTGGTGTGGGATGTGGGACACCAGGCATACCCACACAAAATGCTGACAGGGCGTTACTCCCGCTTCCATACCCTGCGCCAAAAAGACGGCATTGCTGGCTACCTCAAACGCTGCGAAAGTAAATTTGATCACTTCGGAGCCGGACACGCCTCCACCAGTATTTCTGCTGCTTTGGGGATGGCACTTGCCCGTGATTTGCAAGGTGAAAAGTTCAAAGTGGCTGCGGTGATTGGGGATGGAGCGCTGACGGGGGGCATGGCATTGGAAGCCATCAACCACGCTGGACATCTACCCAAAACCAATTTATTGGTTGTGCTGAATGACAACGAAATGTCGATTTCGCCCAACGTGGGAGCGATCCCGCGCTACCTCAACAAATTGCGCCTCAGTCCGCCCGTGCAATTTTTGACTGACAACCTGGAAGAGCAATTCAAGCATTTGCCCTTTGTGGGCGAGTCGCTCACGCCTGATCTGAGCCGCATCAAAGAGGGCATGAAACGGTTAGCCGTGCCCAAAGTGGGAGCCGTTTTTGTAGAACTGGGCTTTACCTACAGGGGACCGATCGACGGGCACAACCTGGAAGAACTGATCACCACCTTCCAACAGGCGCACAAAACGCCCGGACCTGTCCTGGTGCACGTAGCCACCACCAAAGGTAAAGGCTACGAGGTGGCAGAGCAGGATCAGGTTGGCTATCATGCCCAAAATCCTTTTAACCTGGCAACGGGGAAAGCCATTCCCTCTACCAAGCCCAAGCCTCCTGGCTATTCCAAAGTGTTCGGCGAAACCTTGACCAAAATTGCCGAAAACAATCCCAAAGTTGTGGGCATTACGGCGGCAATGGCAACCGGCACCGGACTCGACATTCTGCAAAAGCGCCTGCCTGATCAATACATTGATGTGGGCATTGCCGAACAACACGCCGTCACCCTGGCAGCAGGTCTGGCGTGCGAAGGGATGCGCCCCGTTGCCACGATCTACTCCACCTTCCTGCAACGCGCCTTTGACCAAATTGTGCATGACGTTTGCATTCAAAATCTGCCCGTCTTCTTCTGCATGGATCGGGCGGGGATTGTGGGGGCAGATGGTCCCACGCACCAGGGGATGTACGACATTGCTTACCTGCGGTGTATTCCCAACATGGTGTTGATGGCTCCCAAGGACGAAGCCGAACTGCAACGCATGATTGTCACCGGAATTCAGCACACCACCAGCCCGATCGCCCTGCGTTATCCCCGTGGCAACGGTTACGGTGTGCCGTTGATGGAAGAAGGTTGGGAACCATTAGAGATTGGCAAAGGTGAAATGCTTCGCACCGGGGATGATGTACTGCTGGTTGCCTACGGCTCAATGGTCTATCCCTCCATGCAAACGGCTGAGATTTTGCACGAACATGGCATTGAAGCCACTGTGGTCAATGCCCGCTTTGCCAAGCCGTTGGATACCGAACTCATTTTGCCCCTGGCTGAAAAAATTGGGCGCGTTATCACTCTGGAAGAGGGCTGTCTGCCTGGCGGGTTTGGTTCTGCGATCGCTGAAGCCCTGTTGGATGCGGATATCACCGTACCGCTAATTCGCATTGGCATTCCTGATGTTTTGGTGGATCACGCCAGTCCGGATCAATCTAAAGCAGCGTTGGGGTTGAATCCGGCTCAAATGGCAGAGCGTATCCTCCAGAAGTTTTTCAGCAAACAGCCAGTTACAGTTAACGTGTAGCAACTAGCCAATTGGGTGTGTTTTGGCTGGACAGTGGAGCGCTAAGATAAACAATGTATTTTCGCTAAGGTGCAGATCCGCCGTGTTATCGAACCTGATTGCCGATTTTCGCATCATTTTTGAACGGGATCCGGCTGCCCGTAACTGGTTGGAGGTGCTATTCTGCTACCCCGGTTTGCAGGCGCTGTTGCTACATCGCTTTGCTCACTGGCTGTATGCGCTGGGCTTGCCCTTCTTTCCCCGCTTGATTTCTCACCTGGCACGTTTCCTGACGGGCATCGAGATTCACCCTGGTGCCCAAATTGGACGCGGAGTGTTTATCGATCACGGCATGGGCGTGGTGATTGGCGAAACCGCGATCGTGGGGGATTACGCGCTGATCTATCAGGGGGTCACGCTGGGGGGAACGGGGAAAGAGAGCGGCAAACGCCACCCGACGTTAGGCGAGAATGTGGTCGTGGGTGCGGGGGCAAAAGTGCTGGGCAACTTGCTGATTGGCAATAATGTGCGGATTGGGGCAGGCTCCGTGGTGCTGCGGGATGTTCCTTCAGATTGCACGGTGGTTGGGGTGCCAGGGCGGATTGTGCATCGATCGGGTGAACGGGTCGATCCTTTGGAACATGGTCGCTTGCCAGACTCGGAAGCTCAGGTGATTCGCGCCCTAGTTGATCGCATTGAGAATTTGGAACAGCAACTCCAGACTTTGCAACAACCCCAGGTCAAAGTTCAAATTCCTGTAGCAGCTTTGGTTTCAGGCAGTGAAGAACACCATCTCGCTCCTGGTTGGGAAGCCATATCTCTAAAGGGAACTTGCCGGATCCGCGATCGAGTGATTGAAGAGTTTCTGGATGGCTCTGGAATTTAACCTCAACAGGTATGACTTACACCCCGGCAAGACTGCTAACCGTCGATGACTTTGTTGCTCAATATGCAGACGAAGCCCAATACGAATTAGTGGACGGGGAATTGATTGATATGGAGCCAACCGGACCCCATGAAACAGTGGGTGGCAAGATTGCAACTCGGCTTGGAATTGCCATCGCCCAGGCTCAACACCCGTGGATTATTCCTCGAACTTGCTTGATTCGTCCAGCAACCGATGTAGCAACGGCTCGTCGTCCTGATGTCGTGGTGTTGAATGAAACGATGCTGGCGAATGAACCCCGCTGGCAGCAAGAACCTGTTATCACTTTGGCAGGGTCAGTCAAACTGGTGGTGGAGGTGGTCAGTACGAATTGGGAAACGGATTACGCCCGGAAGGTTGAAGAGTATGCAGTATTTGGCATTCCTGAGTATTGGATTGTGGGTGCGACGTGAAAGCTGCGCCTTCTGACTGAGAGGAGTGCCTCTCTGGGGACATCCTTCTCCCCATCGTCACGTAACCGGGTCAAGTACCCCGCCTACGCTGGTAGTAAGTAATGAATCCAGTGGAATGCAAGGCACGAA
>JANRIN010000322.1:0-5788 GCA_033764965.1 Leptolyngbyaceae cyanobacterium bins.302
CACAATGCCGATCGTCGGGTTATCCATCTCACTCCGCAAGAGGTCATCGACAGCGGCGATGTAAAAGCTCATTTTGCCGGAAAACTCTGGTTCAAACTCCACCATCTTGAGGTCAATCACCACGTAGCAGTGAAGTTTGACGTGGTAGAAAAGCAGGTCCAGCTTATATTCCTTGCCGCCCACCTCGATTGAATACTGACTGCCCAAAAATGAAAAGCCAACCCCCAATTCGAGTAGAAAATCTCGGATGCGATCAACCAGTGCTCGCTCGAAGTCTCGCTCTTGGGCTGCTTCAGCTAGTTCTAAAAACTCAAAGTTATACGGACTTTTCAGAATCTGACGGGCTAAGTCTGACTGGCTTTGAGGCAGGGTGTGATCAAAGTTAGTGACGGCATTCCCAACCCGATGATACAACCCGCTTTCGATCTGGTGAACCAGGGCACTTCGGCTCCATCCATGCTCGATTGTCTTCTGGGCGTACCAGAGTCGCTCCTCATTGCTTTTGAGCTTATCGAGCAAGGTAACGTTGTGATACCAGGTGATTTGTCCTAGTACTGCCTGGATTACGGTTTGGTCAGGGAATGCCTGAGCAAATGCCCTCATGTACAGCAGATTGGATCGGGAAAAGCCCTTCATTTCTGGAAAAGCGTGCTTGAGGTCTTTGGAGAGTTGCTCAATCACCTTTGCGCCCCATCCCTCTTGCTGCTGCTTGGCGAGAATCGCACATCCAATCTGCCAGTAGAGTGTGACCAGTTCCCGATTGACCGCGGTTGCTGCCCGTAATTGGGCATTCTGAATCCAGTTTTTGAGATCGTCCAACAAACGAATGTAGCTATCGGAAGACAGGTTACTGGGCATTCCTTAACTCAAGCAGTACGGGTAGTTCACTTCAAGCCTTACTATACTGGCAATTTAGTAACAATTGGGTTAGCTAAGGATTAGTACAAGCTTATTGCAGGGGGTTGATTTATCTGTGAGGGAAATTGTCCAGGCGCTCCTGGACAATTTGGCAACACTAAGTATTTTTACCGTTTTTGTGCCATTGCTCTTGCGATCGCCCCCGTGCCATACTCGAATCCTTTAGCAGCAGTTTAAAGCTGACTACTGATACAGTTTGCCAATCATCTTAAAAGACCCGCAAACGGCTTCTCTGGTAGGGCGAGAGGCGTAGTGAACTACCCGATGTCAAAGTTTGACATTAAAATTGAGCTATCCACTTTCAAGCGGTTCGTTTATGAACGTTTCTCTCACCCCTGAACTGGAGCAGTTTGTCCATGAGAAGGTCAAGAGCGGCAGATACCTCTCTGCCAGTGAGGTTGTGCGGGAAGCATTACGACTGCTAGAAGAGCGCGATCGCCTCTACCAGGCAAAGCTTGCAGAATTGCAGCAACATTTGGCAATCGGCATTGGGCAGGCAGATCGGGGTGAGTTGATTCATGATGACGATGTGTTTGCTGAGTTGGAAGACGACGTTCGGCAAATTGAAGCCGATCAACAGTTCAGTTGGACGAGCTAGAGTAGTTGATTGTGGTGAGTGAACTATCTTAATGGCAGATTGAACATACCTTTTTCAGCTAGCTCTGTACAGATTTAAACTTTATTCCGGCAGTACCTATTTCTCTTCAATAACTAGAACCAAGATCTAATAATGAAATCTTTCAAAGTAAATGAGATTTGGCAGGTGGGATTTCGGATCTATTACGGTGATAGTTTTGTATCCATTTCTCCTTTTGAGCAGGATGCATACTCCTTTTTTTCAAAATATAAAAGTGATCCAACTTTTGGTGCAACAGCTCACGACTACTGTAAACGGATAAATAAGGTTTACACTCAAAATTATGAGAACCTGCTTAGGTTAAAGGAAGAACTAGAAAGTTCTGATGAATTTAAAGATGTTGAATTAAACAATGCTTCATCAGCTATTGGATTACCAAAAGTACTTGTATATACCCATGTTGAAACGGGTATAAGAACGGAGTTTGATGGTGTTGTCTTTTTGTCTGAGAAGCAAGTAACAGGGCAATCTTTTGAAGTGGAAGATGCTAAAACTTACGTTGCAAGTAAGGGAAAAATATACCTAGATAATGTGCAGATGGGATCGACGAAAAACGCTTTTGAAAATGAGTCTTTCCTAAAAGTCTCTGCACATTGCAATTGGATGTACGTTACAAACTCTGTTGATTTTAAATTGAACAAATTTAATCAGGATATAGATCCTAATAATTTAATTCTCTCAATATCCTTAATAGACAATCAAGTGATTCGCTTTAATATGCCTCATGGAACTATTGATTCGGGGGAAAAATATCACTTGTTGATTGGTAGAAGAGAACATATTAGAGAGGTTATTGCTCATGACTTTGAAACATACAGATACCTCAAATTCTTGGAGGAGAGACTTAAGGTAATTAGAGATGATTTACTTCAAATTCAAGGTAATCTCTTTACCGGAGTTCCATTACTCCCTTGGTCACTAAAACTGTTTATACCAAACACCTGGTCTAATGCTATTAAGCATTCTTCTGACTTACATAGATGTTTAGAAAAAGTAATTAAATATAGACTTTATCTGCCTTCTTTTGAAGAGATTTTTTCAGCTTATGAAGAATATGAGGATAAAGGTATTGGCTTTTATAACTTACCTAACCCAATTATTGAAGATGGTAAGTTCGTTATGTCTCAATATTCAACTTTCTCCCCAGCGCCTTTAGAAATTACTGATTCAAAAATAGAAGTTAGGGGTGACATAAAATCTCTACGCATTTTTAACGGTTATCCATCTCGTCTAAAAGATTTTGTATCGATTGTTCAAAGACTGGCAGATGAGACGTTTGAGTTGTTGCAGAGCATCACTGTTACACCAGCCTTACAAACTGGAATGGTTGCAGCAGTAGTTTCACTGTTAGCAATGTTGATATCTATCATTACGTTTATATTTTCTCCTGCTATTAGTAATATTTATGGGGTTTTTCAATCTGAAAGCTCGACTAAAGTTTCAGAGCCTCAACAATCTCAACCGATACAACCTGGAAAAAGTGTATTACCTAATTCAAGTGCAACCCCTAAACCAAGTCAAACACCTTTGCGTAGTCCCTCTCAAAATTCAAAAACTTCTTCGGGAAACTTAGAGAGAAAGCCTTCTCAATCAACGCAGAATTTGCCTACTGCATCTCCAAGTAAACCCAAGAACTAATGAGATATTTGGTAGATATCAGCTTTTGTTTGTGTACTAGATAGTTAAAAATCCTTACATTTCTGCATTAATTCGTGAGTTTGTACCCAATCGTGTTGAATGTGTAAGGTATGGTGAACTCCATCGATCGTCATTGCCGCTACCACCAACCCCTGTGCTTTCATCTGATTAAACCACTCACTAAACCCATCAGGTACGCACTGCTTCGCAGATCCCGCAAGGGTCGCTTTAGGAACTGCCAGATTCCAGCCTTCCACGATCGCCTCATACAAATACCCCACCGGATTGTTGATCGGTTGCTTCTGCTGTTGCTGGTTCAGATAATCAATTGCAGGTTTTACGCGATCAGGGAATTGTGCGATCGCCCTCTTTAAAGCAGTCGGTAAAGGGGAATCTGTTAGATGTGCGATCGCTTGGGCTACTGCATCTATGAGTTCTGGGAACTCTGCATCTTGAATTGCAAAATTACTCCCAGAACTAGCCGGGGAAATGCTGTCTCTTTCAGGATTTCCCGCTTCTACTTCAGAAGCTCGGTTGTAACTTTGTGTTTCCAGGGAATCCATCTCTTCAAAACTTTCATTCATTTCTGAAACAACAACCGTTTGTTGTTCTGAAAGAGAAGTATTTGAAGAAGTGTCTGTATATGTTGTGTGTTCAGTTTGCACATCGAATTGATCACTGTTCACACATCGAGTTGTGATGAGATCGCACATATCTGGAGCAAATGTTTTCAACCGTTCGTAATCAATCCGGTAAAACATGACACGCTTATACTGGCTAATCCAGTGTTGGGCGGTTTCGATCAAACCCAGTTTCTTCAAATTGGCGATCGCTTTTCTCAGCCCGTATTCGCTCATCCAGGGGAATTGCTGCTGCCAGGATTTGAGCGAGTTATAGATCCATTTCACGCCATCGACGATCCAGCCTGTAGTGGCTGAATTCAATGTCCAGTAATGCAGTTGTTGCAGGAAGGCTCCCTCATCAAAGCCTGTGCCTGCTCTGCCCAGAGCTTGCTTGATCAGCCCTGCCAGATGGGGCGGAATTGGAATCGAATTCGTTTCGAGGGTTTTACTGGTCATCGTGGTTGCCCTCCCAGACGTTCAAGTTCTGGGAAACTATCCGTTGTAGTCGTCTGCCTGTTCCCCGAACCATATACTTGATTCGCTCAATCTCTACCTCCACCTGTCGCCGTTCCTTTTTCAGTGCCTCCACCTGATTTCCCCGTGCGACCCCTTGCGGGTAACGCGAAGCGCGCGCGGCTTGCACTTCTGGGACTGCACGATGGGAAAGGTGTTTGGTCTTCACTTTGGGTTGACCGGATTTCTTGCGCTCTCCAGTCAACCAGCGCAATTGATAGTAGGTGTAATCTTTCCCTTTTTTGGTTTTGGTGTAGGGTTCGATCCAGTAGTCACGATAAACTTCACCTTCCTCAGCGATGGATTGAATGGCGTGAGTGAGGCGACCCTTGCGGTATCTGCGGAGCAGCACGCACTCGCTTTGCAGGGATTGAAGGTAGGTGAGATAGGTGGAAAGCCACTTCAGTTCAGGGAACTCATCGAGATTAAGCATTAGGGATGTTCCCAGACCTATCGGTGTTGGGGAATTGGAAAACTGACCGGATTCGATCGGCTCAAACGCTAAAGTTTGCATTGGAAACTGACCCACGACAGCGGTGGGTTCCAGAAATGGGAGAAGCGATCGCAATGTAATCAACCGCGCACTGCTTCGCAGATACCGCAAGGGTCGCTTCTTTGGATCAAGAATCAGAAGTACAAAGCAGCTTGGTAGAGGTCTTCGGAGATCAGCACGACCCACCAGCCGTCTTTGAATGAAAGTGCGACCCTACCAAAACCAAGTTGCGTTTGGTCTTGCTCCCATCGGGCGATGGAACGGAGTGCCCCGTCGAGGTCAGACCACTCGAAGAAGGGTGACAGCGGTGCAGGTGTTTTGGGTGGTGGCTCCTCCTGCTTGGAACAGGAGCCTGCGGTGTAGCCTTTGAGGTATTCAGGATGGTTTTGAAACTGGGGATGATGAGGACGATGAGCCATGCCATCCCGAAATCCGGCACTAAAAATCTGATCGGGCGCAAGATAAGCCTTGCGCCGAGGATGTTTTGGTATCATTAGGGTAATAAGTCTGTAAAGGACATTTAGAGGGCGATCGCTTCCCGTGGAAAGTTGGCGATCGCTTTCTCATTGGCTCCCTCTGCATTTTCAACCTGGCTTGGGACAGGCTAAGGCTGCATTAACTCCTTTGTTTATTGGTTATCTGGCGTAAAAGCTTTCGCCGTAGTCTGTTTGTGCCAACCTGTGATGCACAACTTCACTCACCAGACTGGCTCAATCAGACGAAGGTGTTTTGGGTTTCTATCAAATCTTTCCTTCTCGTTCGGCTTGCTCAACCACTTGCTTAATTAACCGTTCGAGAAAGTTACTAACGCTACGATCTTCCAGGGCAGCAAGCTTCTCCAACTTCTGCTTCAGCTCTTCCTCAATATAGGTAGCTACTCTGGATTTATCTGTAGGCACGTCAAAAATCATCATACTTTTTCTCCATTGTCTACCGAAGACAGACTTTTGATTGAGGTAGATTACT
>JANRIN010000166.1:0-17545 GCA_033764965.1 Leptolyngbyaceae cyanobacterium bins.302
CAACCAAAGTTGTCCCTGCGGTGAAACTAGGAATTCTAGAAATTGGCATATCTTGGTTGCAACTGTTGACGATTCGCTATGCCTTATAACTGTTACTCGTCAATGCTTTCAATGCTCCTATCCACCGGAACCAGTGCCTTGTGTCCCTGATATAAGTTTTCCTCTTTAGCGATCTGGATTGCTGTAAGGAGGCTGGATTGAGCGGTATTGAAGATGTTTGGTGCCAAATCTTGACTTCGATTTACGGTGTCAATTGCTAGCATCAATCCCTGTGTTGACTTAGCAGTAGGCAACCAATTGAGTACTCTAGCTGCTTGCTCTCGTAGATTAGTCTCATTAGCCTTGGTAAAAGCGAAGCGGGCTAAACCTGCCATAGTTAACGAAAAAGCTGATAGTATGACTACTCCTCCACTAAGCATCAGCACGACACGTCGCCGCTGCTTTTTTTTCTGCTTTTCTACAGCTTCTACTGCACTTATAGATGCCTGGAAGAAAGCTAGTTGTAGTGGAGTTAATTCTTCCCCAACTCGTCCATAAAAACTTTTGAGCAAGTCTAAATCAGGCGGTCGCCATAGACTCCCCTCTGGTTGCCCTACTGCTTGCCAATGCTGTGCTGCATCTTCTAAACGCCTTTGAAACCGTAAATCATCCCGGCTTTGGGTAAGCCATTGGTTGAGTACTTGCCAATGTTCAATCAATGCTTCATGGGTCACTTCCACAGTTTCTTTGCCATCTTCTAAAGAGGCAGAACGTGTAATTAGACGTACTCCCGGCTCTGCGAACCGATCTATTACTTGTTTGACTTGTTCAAAATCATCTTGATGAGATACAAGATTCATTACTGAAACCCGTCGTCGGGTATCTTTTGTTCCTTCTCCCAATTGCACCAAACCTAAAAAAACTCTCCTGGCAATTGTTTTGTCGCCAGGAACTAAGCTGGCATACACTCGTTCAGCTTCTCCAGCTAATGCACCGCCGACTCCTCCAATCCGAGCTAACGTTTCTACAGGAGGAATACCTTGTCTCAATTCCTCCCAAATACGACTCAGGGTAAATTGCAGTAAGGGTAAAGCACCCTCGCGGTTTTTGGTTTGTTCGAGAAGGAGTGTGATTGTAGCTTCGTCCAACGGATAACCAGCAAGTTCGGCAGGTTTGGCAATCACCTGTCGCAGTTCCTCTAGGTTCATAGCAGGCACCAGATAGCCCTGTTCACTGAACAGCCGATTTAGATCCGGATGCTTCTGAATTTCTCCTAAAAAGTCACTGCGGAGGGTAAGAATTACAGTGACTTGCTTTGCTCGATCGCCTGCTGCATTTAGTAAATTTCCAACAAACGCCTCACGCTCAGTACTATCTTTGCAGAGAGTGTATACCTCCTCAAACTGATCGACCAACACCACTAGCGGCGAAATTGTGATATCTGGTATCACACTAGCGATCCGTCGGAGTCCGTCGTACTCTCCAGCTTCATTCACTTGTTTCAGTTCCCTGGCAAACTCGCGAGTTTTGGCAACCGGAGTCAAATCCTGAGTTGCAATTCTGGCAAGAACAGTGCCTAATGATTCCAAAGGATGAGTCCCTGGCACCAAGACAGCAACTCGTGCTTGATTGTATCCTGGTATCGGATGCCGTGCCAGATCCGGAATTAGACCAGCCCGTGCCAAAGAAGATTTGCCTGAACCAGACGGTCCATAGATGGGCAAAACACGAATGGCAGATTCCGTTTCATGCAGGTTGCGAAGTTTTTCTCAAAGGGCAGCGATCTGCTTCTCCCTTCCAAAGAAGCGATCGCCATCCGTTTCCTGAAATGCCATTAAGCCCTTATAGGGATTTGCACCAATATCTGATCGGGTTGGCTTAGAAGCAGACGAGCCTGATTCAGTCGAGCTTGAGTGAAAGACCGCTTGTCCACCGCTGACGTATACGACGATGCCACCGAGTACTTGACCGATCGCCTGGTTGTGATCGCCCCTCACAGCCTGATCGATGTGCAGACTGTCACTAATAACCTTAGGCATATCCGATTCGGGGAAATCGGTAGACGATGAAGGGGTAGACATTGTGGGGGCATCCAATGTTATTCGATTATAAGAGCAAAACAGTAGAAATTCAGCCGATTTAACTTTTTGCTACAGTTCGAGGATTAACGACTCCGGAATGCCTCCCCGTGATTTATCGTTTCCTTGGCGTTGATGGCATTTGGGCAAAATGTTCCAGGAGTAGTCGATGGACGAAGATATAGCCACCTCCGACTTTTTGCAGGAATAGCCGATCGGTGGCATAGTCCAGGAAACGAGCCAAATTCCAGGGGCTGTATCCACTCAGGTAAAGGGTGATTCGCAGCAGGATGTGTTTCATGCAAGCTGCACCCCCACCGACTAACCCCCCAATCAAGCCATAAAACAGTCCATAGCCCAGCCCACTGACCCAGCCCCAGGTCCAGCCAGCCATCAAACCGCAACCTACCCCCCCGATCGCTGCGACCACAGCCGCATTCTGCGCTGAACTCAAAATTCCCTGGTTGGGATAGCCTTTGGCTTGAATCTCTGGACCTCTGAGTCCACCTAAAAAGCTGTAAATTAGCCCAAACCCCAGACCGTACTCTAGCCCAGAAAGTGATCGCAGCAACAGACTAAAAATTACGCCAAAAATTACGCCATACATGAGTCCATTGGGAAGACTATGCTTGACCTCAATCCACGACCACTTCAAGGTTTCAACCGTTCTAATGTCTCTTAAACTTTTGATCCCAAACCAGGCTCCCACTCCATACACTAAAGCAAAGGTAATACTGCCTGCGAGTCCAAAAAATACCCCACGGGTGAAGCCAAAGAAAAAGTAACCAGTGAGTCCATAAATTAGCCCGCCAAAGATGCCTCCGATGAATCCCAGTCCAGTTGAGTAGAGTAATTTTTGCGATCGCGTGTGGAGTGATCTGGGCTGCAATCCCTCGATCAGGAAAACCGTTTGCGAGGCTTGGGTCAGGCGTTGAGCTAACCAGGTTAACCAGTGTTGAGCCTGCGCTTTGGGGTAATCGAGCGTGGTGCCTCGCCGTTGAAACATCCGCTCCACGTAAGTGTTTAATAAACGGTGACGATAATCTGCTGTTGTGCCGCCGATCGCCAAATCGGTTGCAGCGCAGCCCTGGTAAGCCAAACTCATAATATTCAGCAGCAATGGGGATGTCGCAAGTGTTTGCAGTTCTGTGTCCTGAGATAGCACGGCTCTCAAGGTCTGAAGTTGCTCACCCGCCTGCTCTAAGTACTGGTTAATTTGCTCAAGCGTGAGTGGTTGAAGGCAAATGGCAGTGCGTAATCTTAACTGTTGTGCCAAGGCTTGATAGTCCTTCAGGCGACAGCAGACCACAACTTCAACAGTACTGTAGGTTTGCATGAATTGGTTTAATACCTGCACACAATCATTTCGATACTCTGCTTTGACTTCATCCAGCCCATCCAGTAGCAGCAGTAACGACTCTGTTTCGACCCAAGATTTTCCTAAAGCCCGTGAAACACGATATTTTTCTGCCAGTTCTTGCACGAGCCACTGGTCAATCGGTCGCCTCTTTCGCGCCCATGAGGATAAGTTAAACACGATCGGAATCGGTTGGCTTAAATCCGCTTCCACCTGGGCGATTAAGTCTTGAGCTAGTTTTAGCAGGGTAATGGTTTTGCCAGAACCAGGTTCTCCCAAAATCAACAGCGTTCGCCCTGCCCCCATTTGATGAAAAACGGTAGTGACATTCGTACCTTCAGGTAAAGCTTGCACGGACTCTTGAGGAAACTCCTCCACCTCACTGAAGGGACGTTGCACGGCGTTCGCCCGTTCTTCGAGTCCCAGTTCAATTAACGCCTTCGTATGTAGCGATGCCTCTAGGACCCCTTTAATCCAGGAGTCTTTAACCGTGTTCAGCAACACTTGGCGTTGGCGGTATTCTTGCTGGGTGAGCGTTTTTCCAGGCTGTGGAATGGGCTGGCTCACGGGCTGCGGGACGCGATCGTAAATGGTCAGGTTAATCACTTGACCTTCACCCGCAAAATTCACGAGGGTGCTGTTGATCGCTTGCCCAATGACTTGATTGCGATCGCCCGTCAAGTCCTGTTGGATCTGAGGAGACGGCTCAGGTGAATCGGACGATTGAGATACAGAAGGGTCAGACATCGCGCAGGAACTTTAAGGGCTTGATCGATGAGGCTGGCAATCAAACTGGGTTAAATCGCCAGAGGTAGCAGAAATCCTGGCAGCACCTGTTCTCCCGATAGCTTGGTGGGGAGGGCGCGGACTTCGACGGGCTGATCGGGACGGTAGATCTCCACCTGTTGATTCTGAGGATTCACCAGCCAGCCCAGGCGCACCCCATTCTCAATATATTCCTGCAACTTAAGTTGGAGCGGTTCTAAGGGATCTGTGGCAGAGCGCAGTTCAATCACAAAGTCGGGCGAGATCGGGGGAAATTTGCGCCGTTGCTCAGGAGTCAGCGCCTCCCAACGGTCTTTTTGAATCCAGGCGACATCTGGCGATCGATTTGCCCCATTCGGTAGTTTGAAGATCGTGGAAGAACTGAAGACGTACCCTAAACCAGTTTGACGATTCCAGATTTCTACATCTGTAATCAGACCTGCTTCCTGATTACCACTTTCTCCACCCACAGGTGCCATAATGATTAACTCTCCAGTCGCAGTCAGTTCAAATTGCCAGCCTCGATTGCGCTGACACAATTGCCAGAACTGCTCATCCGTCAGGTGTACGCTATCCAAATTGAGGGTTAGAACATTCATGGCTTTCCTGGCGAGGACATCCTGAATCCACTCTACCGCTAATGATCTTTGGGGTGGAGGACAGGGGTCAAATCCTCTGGAATTCCTTCCATCTGAATCGCAGTGCGCCCCATTTGGTGGGCAATCTTTACAGTTTCTCCAGCAAAGATCGCATCATAAAAACCGATCGCAAATTCGATCGCAGCTTTATCGCCAATCCAGCGCGACATGCCTACCACATGGGGAATATAGTCCGAGATCACCTGAGCTTGGGCTTCTGAGTAACAGGCATTCAGCACCACACACTCGATTTGATCCTTAAATAAGGCAAACAGATTAGCGATCGCAGCGGTTGAAACGAGTTTGGGTTGTCCCATTTCATCCTCAAACATCAACCCTTCCGGTTCGGGTGTGGCATCCGCAAGAGCTACAAACTTGCGAGTCGCTACTGGCGTTTGTTCTGACGTTTCAGAACCAATACCATGACCACAGAAATGAACGATGTAAGGTTTATAGTCGAGTAGTGCCTGTCGCACATCGCCTGGAGTTGCTGCCCAGCAATGCTTGATTTGAAAATCATCGCGGTTTTGCGATCGCCTAAGTGCCGCTTCTAGCCTTCGCACCTCCTCTCCCAGGCGCAGTTGATGTGTTCCTTGTGGGTTTGTCGCCAAGACTAAAATTGTCTTGACTACTTGAGACTGTGTTTTTCCAGACGTGTCTGGCAGTTGGGGTGCCTCCTGGTAATGAATGTCACCAGATCCGGTCAGATTGGTAATTGCAGTATCTGAGATATTAAAGATTGATCCCTGGACATTTCCTGCTACCGTGCCGCCAGACATCTGTTCAATCTGAATTCCAGAGCTAGTAATGGAAGCATTCGCTTGCATAATCTGGGCGATCGCTCTTGCCAACTCTGAGTCTGCTTGCAGGAGTGTTGTGAGTTCTTCCTGAAAAAACAGTTTCCGGGCATCACTCTCAGGTTTAGCGGCGACTTGCTCTGCGGCGGTTTTTAGATCCTCTTTTGCCTCAACTTTCGGATGCAGCTTTGCCCAGACTGCTTTCGCCTTGTTCCAGGCATCCTCTCCAAACTTCTCCCCCGCCTTTTCGGAAGCCTTCTCCCCCGCCCTCAGCAGAAATGGCAGAAATGGCGCTAGAAAAGCAGTCAGCACAGCGATTTCCATGATTGAGTTTCTCAAAAGTGAACAATTTTCTCCAATCCTAAGTATGGCATTCGGCTGATGTCACTGCCCACTATGCTCAAGCATAGTAGTGTACCGTTGTTGCAATAGCTTGTGGAGATAGAGCGATCGTTGATGGGGCAGATCAGGCATTCGTTGCGAGGTGGGAGACTCAAACTTATAGATTGAGTTAAACATCTGCACCAAACTCATATTGCTATGCTTTTATGAGTAAGCATGACATCTTATTTTGAGCATCTTCACACATTCCTGAACAATCGGTGCAAACTCATCTTGTCGCCATGCCAGAGCTAATTTTAATGTGGGAAAATTTTCATCTAGAGGACGATAAACGACTCCTTTAGTACTCAAATTTTGCATCATTGCCAGGACAAACGTAATCCCAACACCTGCCGCGGTGAGTCCCAGGCGCGTTTGAGCCAATTCAGCTTCCTGCACCACATTGGGCACAAACCCAGCTTGTTCACAGCATTTAACAAAGTCAGCATATAGAACAGGTGCTAGCGATCGTGGGTAAAAAATCAGTGCCTCATTTGCCAACGACTGAAGCGAGACTTGTTTCTGTCGAGTCAATCGGTGAGAGGTGGGCAGGGCGGCAACGTAGTTTTCTTCAAATAATGGATGAATTGAAAGCGAAGGTTCTCGAATCGGAAGATACACAAATCCAATATCAATTTGATGGGTACGGAGAGCTTCGACCTGCATTTCTGTACCTCCAGTCGTGAGGATTAGTTCAACCTGGGGAGATTGTTCTCGGTAGGTCTTAACAATGTCTGGCGCAAGGCTAAATAGAGTTGCTTCTGTGAAGCCAATCCGCAACCTGCCCATTGCTCCCTCGGCAACCTGCCTGGTGATTTGGATGCCTTCGTCTACTTCCTGCAACACTCGATGGGCGATTTCGAGGAATTTGCGTCCGGCGATCGTCAATTTTACCCAATGTTTTGTGCGCTCAAATAATTGAACCCCCAGGCTATCCTCCAGGGCTTGAATCTGTTTACTCAAGGCAGGTTGACTCAGGTGGAGTGCTTCCGCTGCTCGCCCAAAGTGCAGTTCTTCAGCCACGGTAATGAAATATTTGAGCTGGCGAAGTTCCATTGCCCCATCCTGGTAATAATCTATTGTTATTACGCCATAATCAATCAGAAATAACAACTCTCTATTCCGCCCTTATGATGAGGGTTAGATGAGCTTTCTAGAAGGTTATGAACTACTGCTTAGTGACAAGTATGTTGATGTTAGCAACTATTCCAGTTGTAGCGCCGATGGACGCGATCGCAAACACCTCCACCCATTCATCAACCCGCGATCGTGCTCCTGCGGCTGTGGCTCCATTGCCATCTGAATCGACTCAAGACCAACCAGAACAGACAAAAATCCCCAATCGATCAACGCAATCATCCCAGCAATCACCATCTAACATCCAGGTAAAACCTGATCAAGATAGGCTCAATCAATCCTATCCAGCCTATTGTGAGTTCTTTTTGTTCAATGTAGAACCAGGTAGTTGGCAGTTCCATCAGGACATTCAGCGGTGTCTATATGGGTACTAAATATTGTTAGTATGAGTTTGATCAATCGTTGAGTTAAAAAGTCCAAGGTTATTTGTCAAATCCATTCCTGTAGAAATGTCTGGTTTTATCAATTCCCTATCTATGAGCAGTGCAAGAAGGAAGAAAATCATGATTTTTACAAACTCTAATCCCATACAAAATGTTTTTCCTTTAGATATTTCTCGACGAACAACCTTGCGTCTAATGGGATTGGGAGCAGCCAGCACTATTATTTCCTCTGTGCTGCATGGATGTGCAACGAACCAGGCACAAGCATCGCCCGAATTAATCCAAGCGTCAGACCTCATCACTAAAGACCTTATCACTAAAAAAATTCCGCAAACTCAAGAGCGCATACCTGCGATCGGGTTGGGAACATTCATGACTTTCGATGTCAAACCCGATCAGTCTCGTGAAAATTTGCGAGAGGTGCTGCGACGCTTTCAGGCAGGGGGTGGACGGGTGCTCGATGTATCACCGCTGTATGGATTGTCTGAGGTGAATGTGGGAGAGTTTGCTGCTGCCCTAGCGATGACGAACGATCTATTTATTACCAACAAAGTTTGGGCAACGGGAGAATTTCTCGGCGATCGCTCTCAAGCACAGAAACAGTTTGATCAGTCATTGAAACGATTAGCACGCGATCGCATGGATGTGATGCAGGTTCACAGTTTGGTGAATGTCGATGTGATGCTGCCCTTGTTACGAACCTGGAAGCAGGAAGGCAAAGTTCGCTATGTGGGCATTACTCATCATGAAGCCGTCTATTATGGCGCGATCGAGCAGTGGATTGGACGTGGCAATCTCGATTTTGTGCAGATACGCTACTCGATCGCTCAACGCCAAGCCGAAGATCGGATCCTACCAGCAGCAGCGGAGCATGGGACTGCCGTGTTGGTCAATATGCCGTTTGAGAAGGCGCGGTTATTTGAACTTGTGAGAGGGCAAGCCCTACCCGATTTCGCTCGTGAAATTGGCTGTGAGAACTGGGCACAATTTTTCCTCAAGTTTGTCATTTCCCATCCAGCGGTGACGTGTGCAATTCCTGCCACTGCTAATCCTGATCATTTAGTGGAAAACATGGGGGCATTGCGCGGAGAACTTCCAGATCAGGCGATGCGGACTCGAATGGTGCAGTACATGGAAAGCCTTCCTGGATTTGACAAAATCACGCAAACTGCCTGGTATCCCAATAAGCAGTTCAATGGTTTAGTTCGTCTTCCTACTCCCCGCCCGATCGGATAGGCTTATCAGCTAGTAGTTTGAGGCGTAAGTTTAGCCATCCTTACAACAGTAGTGGAGCAAGGCGACCGTCGCGAGGTTGACCCGCCCTGTTTTTTGGGTAATAGCTATTTTAAGATTGGCTGGCATTGGCTGGGCAGAGTGACGGCAACACTGGCGATGTCAGCCGTTGTTTTTGCTGGGTCAGCTCAGTTGATTGCGTTGGGGTTGTTGGCAACTGGAACCCCGCTGCTGCTCATCTGGCTCACGACGCTGATTGTGAATCTGCGGCACCTGCTATACGCGCTCAGTCTTTCCACTGAATTACTTCCAGGTTGCGCTGGCGAATGCCCTCAATTTATCCACTGCCGAATGACGATCGCTTATTGATCAACGCGCCGCTCTGTTGCAAACGCTCTTTGAGAAACGCGATCGCCGCTCGATTGACTTTGAGCATATTATCGATCGTCCCTGCTTCGCGCCATTGATCCATCCGCTCCAAGTTGTAAAAGATTGCGTTTGGTCGAATTAGTCGATTCTCTGCTTCCATCAATGAAGTATCAATCAAAGGATAGCGATCGGCAAGCAATTGCATCTGGGCACGGAGGCGCAGATGTTCTTTAATTTGTCGATTTAGCTCCAGCAAGCGGCGCGGAACTTGGACATCGCCACTACCAACTTTAATCTCTTCTAGCACTCGTCCTGCACCACCGTCGGTATTCAAGGGTGGCATTCCCATCAGGTTCAAGACAGTCGGGACAATATCAATGCTTTCTGCATAGGGGATGGTTTTGCCACGCGCAATGCCTGGACCAATAAACGCCAGAGGAATGCGCCAACTCTCCTCATTTTGAATCGGATGCCAGCCAGTGGAGGCTTGTCCATCGGAGAGCAAGACAAGCAGGGTGTCGTCCCACTGACCCAGACGTTTCAATGCAGCAACGAACTCACCCAGTAGGCGATCGGCGTTTTGTGCAGCTTTGATGTAGGGTGAACCATCTGCCCAAATGTTTTCTGCCCAGGGTTGATTCTTCAGCCGCCCATCGGCTACCCGTTGGCTGGCTGATCCTGTATCTTGCAACACCAGGCGCATGAATTTGATGTCGTTATTCTGGAGCAGATCGATCGCATACCGAATGTTCTCCTCATCATTGCCTCGGTTCAGTTTAACAAAGTGCATCCCTGGATTCAGGGTTTCATACGCCGTGCTGTTGGCAATGTGAGCCGTTAAACCAGTGGGATAGAAGGCGTGTTGGATGTAGCGTTCTTCCCACCAGGGATCTAGAAAAAGGGTTCCTGCCAGCGTGGTTGGATTGGGTGGCGAAGTCAGACTCAGGCTACGATAGCCGTTTTCGGTTTGGTGCCACGGTATCAGAATGTAGGCTTCGCCTACAGATGTCCCTTGTTGCTCAAGTGCCTGATAATTGGTGAGCTTCAAGCGCTCTGGTGCCTGGTAATGCAAGCCGTCGATGTGAAAGAAGATGATGCGGGCGGGTTGAGTTGGTGAGGTCGTAGGAGCCGCTTGGGCACCGACAAAGGGCATCGGTTGAGCATTTACTTTTGGCAGTAGAGTACTCAATAGCAGTAGGGCGATCGCGGCAACGGCGATAATCGCTTTCTTCATCAGAGGCTTCCTCAACAACTGGCTTCTCATGGTAAAAAGAGGACTTGTGACTGTCAAACGTTCATTTGATTAAGGTTATTACAGAGGCGATCGCTATCAGGTTACGCTGCTTATCTGTGTGATGAATTGATCAACGGTCATTCGTTCGCCGAAGTGATGCACAACATCCTCCAAAACGTGTTGTCGTTGCGCTTGGTTAAAGGCAGCACAGGCATCTTCTAATACGATCGTGGTGTAACCCAAATCGTGTCCATGCCGCAGGGTTGATTCAACACACACATGGAGTGCAAAGCCTGCCAGGTAGATCTTCGTGATGCCTTGATTTCTCAAATACGAGTCAAGATTGGACCCAGCAAATCCACTGCCACCCGTTCGTCCTTGCACCACAAATTCTCCTGCTTGCGGCACAAACGGTTCCACAAATTGACTTCCCTTTTCCTCAACCGAGAACGTACCAAATCGAGCGATCGCTTCCCGTAATCCATACTGCGCCTGCCCTAATTCCGGATGCCCTGGTTGGAATTTTAAGCCACAGTGAACAATTGGCATTCCAGCTTGACGAGCCGCTTCCAGGGCTTGTTTTGCAGCAGCGATCGCCACTTGAAATTGCTTCCGATCCTGCATGAGAGGGTTAATTTTGCCATCCTCATCTAACCATTCCCGCTGAAATTCGATGAGGACTAACGCGCTTTGTTTAATCATTGCTTACCTCCTGATTCAATACGTTTATCAAACTCAGTAGATCGAAAAGCCTATGCTTGCCCTCATCCCCCAACCCATTCTCCCAAATTTAGGAGAAGGGAATCTGATCCTCAAAGTCCCTCTCCCAAACTTGGAGAGGGATTTAGGGTGAGGGCGGATCAGATGCAAAATAAACTTATTTTCGATCTACTGAAACTGCAACAGCCAAACTACGGAGCGACCACAACTTGATGGGCACCCCGACCCACATCAATTCTCTGATTCATGGGTTTCAATGTCGGGGCAGGTTTACGCACAACTTGCCAGAATTCAACGGCTCCCTCTGGTTTAGACGTGAAGTAGTCATAGACCGCAACAGCTAAATAATTCCCTTTAACATCAAACACAGCGCTCTCTGGCAAGATGCCCTCAAATGGATAATCATCAATTTTGGTCAGTTTGCCTGATTGGCGATCAAGTGTCAACAAACTCAAGGAAGATTCACGAGTAAATCGAGATGAGCCTTGTGGAAAGAGTGATCCACGCATATTGACTGTTACAACAAGCGTTCCATCCGGGCTAATCGTTAAACCTTCTGGGGCAATATCGGTTGTTGCGGTTTCAATCACGCGATGTTGAGCTTGCATGGTTGGCGTTCCCTTATCTGCCAGAGCAATTACAAGTTGTTGTCCCGCACGTAATTGTTCACGTCGGGTTGCACCTGGTGGAATGGTGCCTTGGGTTTCCACCACAAAGGCAGTTTTGCCATCGGGGAAAGGGATAACGCATGAGGCGCACCTGTGACCGAGTTGGAAACGGGGATTTGAGCGATCGCTGCCCGATTACCATTCATGGGCAATGGAATTACGGATAGCTGATCGATCGCCGAATTGGGATTGGGCAACTTGCCATCGTGATACGTGCTGGCAAGAAAGTCTCCATCTGAGATTGCCGCAAGATAACGACCCACAAAATTAGGTGATGGCGTTACCTGTTTTAATTCATTTGCTTGAGTGATGCCAATTGAGAGCGGAGCCAGGGCAACCATGATTGCACCTGTTGTAGTTAGCCAACATTTCATCCTATCCTCCAATGAGTTAAATCGGTTACTTGGGTTGATGTTGCAGAATCCATACGCCCTGATTCTTATGGGAAATGTAGATGTAGCCCCGGCGATCGACTAACACATCTTCGGTTTGCACAACAAGTCGATCTTCTGGCATCGGACCATAGCGTTTTTCTGGATCGGGCGGAATGAAGTAACCCACTTCTTGTGGAGATCGTGGCTTTGAAACATCAAAGATTCGCAGTCCGGCATTGAAGTAGGTCAAATACAACAAATCGCCCTGCTGCTGCACATCTGGATTATGAAGTAGATGATTGATATTGTGCGGGCCCTGCCAGCCACCTTTTTCTGAGAAGTCGCTGTAGCCGTATCCTTCAGGCGGCAGGGGGCGCGGCAGAATCGAGAGCAAAAACGGATTAGCGGGATCACGAATATCGACGATCGACGCATGAGCCGCTGCTCCACCACCATAAGAAACATCTTCAGAATTGACGTAAGCAATGCCTTTCTCTGGCAGTGGTAAAACACTATGGATACCAAAACGAGCATGAAACGGCGGACTAAAGGGCAACCGTCCAATCTGCTTGGGTTTTGTCACATCGCTAATGTCTAAAACCACCATGCCGGCTGCCCCGTAGGAAAGATAAGCTAAGTTACCCACGACATAGGGCGGTCCATGATGGGAGATGTGCATGGCTCCAAGTTTCTCCCCCCCAGCTTTGTGTTGTCCTGGCACCCACCAGCGTCCAACTTCACGCGGTTTTGCCGGATTGCTAATATCTACAATGACGTAGATATTGCCCTCATATCCTGGCATTCCTGCTGCCAAGTGTATGTATTGTCCACCTGCATAAAAGTTGCGATGGGTGCCCGTGCCCCCTGTGCGAAACTGCCCTAACTGCTTGGGATTCACTGGGTCTTGAATATCCCAAATTAATACTCCTTCATCAAAGGGTTGCTGTTGACGACCACCAAAATTAGGAAAAATCTGCTCTAACGCGGTAATCATGGTGCTGCCAGACAATTCCATTTGCAGCGTCCAGGTATTCTTTGGTCCTGCAAGGAATTTGACGACCTCTGGTTGAGCCGGATTGGTGACATCGACGATCGACCAGCCCGAATGCCAAAAGTGTCCAGTGAACAGATACCAGCGCCCCTGGTGTTCTCGGATCGACAACTTGAACGCGGGTTTATCTGCCATATCGCAGTAGCCAACGGTACGAACATTGTGAGCGATCGCCTCACTTTGCCGTTTGAAGGACTGGCTGAAATGACTGCGCTGCGGAGTTTCTTGCAAATAAGAGCGATTCAAAATCGTGGGCTGGTCAATCCCTGGTTCAGCCTGTTGTTGCGCTACGGCTGCTTTGCCCAGCACTGCACTAGCGAATCCTGCTGTTGTCAGTGCAAGAAACGATCGCCGATCGCAAAAGCCACACATAATTTGCCTTCTCCACAAAATGCCATCATCTCACTCGTTATCAATTTATTAAACTGGCTAAAGTTTAGCAAGCTAAATAAACTAAAAATCGACAAATTCTGTCGAAAGGCGTAAAGCTTTCTGAACCCTAAGTGGCAGATTCTTTAAGTCTCTAAGCCAGAATTCACTTGTTCAAGTAAGGCTTGCAGCGATGTGCGATCGTGTTCACTTAGAGGAGTCATCAAGTCGGCAACTCGGCGGTAATGCTCTGGCAGCAGCGTTTCCATCAACTGCTCTCCCTTGGCGGTAATCTGCACGACGAACACTCGGCGGTCTGCCTGTAATTCTTCTCGCGTTACCAGTTCCGCTTTCTTGAGGCGATCGACCAATCCAGTCATGGTGGCGCAGGACACTCCAGTTCCCTCTGCCAGTTGGCTGATATTGAGTCCGTTGGAATTCCGCATCAGGAGCAGCAGCACAAAAAACTTACTCCGAGAAAGCCCATACTCGGATAAATAACTTTCCAGATATGCAACTAAATCGCTAGAGACCTGCAATAGCTTCAACCAGGTTTGCATTGCGGTAATGTCGAGCGTTGGGAACCTTTTACCAAAGGCTTTTAACGTTTCTTCACTGGGAAAATCGCGTAATTCAAGCACAGATTTTACTTGCTAAATATTAGTATGCTAAACATTTTATGTCATTTTGTAGTTCTGCAAGCTCATCTAGGATTGTGACAAAACGTTGTCCGATCGCGGTCAATTCATATTCCACCCGTGGTGGCACTTCTGGATAAGCAACGTTCTTCAGAAGACCCAGGCTAACCATTTTTCGCAGGCAATCACTCTGCGCTTTTGTCGTCAGTCCATTGACAGAATGAGCGATCTCCGAGACCCTACTGTAACGATCTCAGAACAAGTAGCAGGCAACGGAGCCTGCATCAAGTCAAGCACTGGAACAAACTTTAGAAGGGAATATTTAGTAAATTTGCTGGCGCATTTACAGCCTTCTGCACAATCAAGTAATTACCACCTATAAATCTCTGGTTGGTTAAGCAGGCTGTTGTGAGAACCAGAATTGGTGCCATTTCCCATTGAGTTCGAGGACTTTGAGCAATCCGAGTGCTCGACTGCCTTGCGGTCGTCAGCTTGCCCCCTTGTGCTTTTGACGGTGCCCAATGACTTGGTCTACGGCTTTTTCAACTCGCCCACTGCCAATTGGCTTACCCACTTTTTGCCGGCGATCGTAATCAATCATCTCATGCTGGTGTTTGTCCAGATAGATCAGCAATTCTTGCCATGTCTCGCGATTGCGTGGAGTTTTTATAGTGTTGTGGCTCAGATATAGATGGGCTGCAATTTCAGAATTACTTTGACCTGCCGCCATGATTTTCAAAACTTCCAATTCACGAACTGAGAGGTTGTGAGTAGGCGTTAAAGACGTTGAGGAGGAATATTTTATTCTTTTCATGAAAACCTCTGATATTTTGCTAGAAGGTTTTGATGACGAAAGCCCTTAATTCGACAATCTTGCCGTCACGAAAGCGCCAGACATCGCAGTACGAGTAATCAGCCGCCTTCCCGTTTTCGTCTTTCAGGGTGATGTCGCCAAGTGCCGTGACGAAATCACCCTCAGCGATGAAGTGAGCGACCCTAAACTTGGGCGGCTCTGTGTAGGTTGTTGCCATCCATTGGCGAACGGCTTCCTTTCCGCTCAGGGTCTTATCGCCTACAAATGTCCATTCTGTATCGTCGGCGCAGAACGACAAAAATCCTTCATAGTTGCCTTCAGCGATCGCTGCGTTTGCCGCTTCTAAGATGGCTTTATTGTTCTCTAACATCTGAATTTCTCCTTTGTTCAAGTGGATGCTTTAACGAAGCGTTTTCTCTACCGACGCAATCGGTTTTAGCTAATGATTGCAGTAACGCGAATTTCAATCCGCATCGTTGGCAGCCCAAGCGCCGCAACTCCTACCTGTGTCCAAATGGGGGCATGGTTGGGCATGTAATGACGAAATAGCTTGACCATCACCTCGTTAACCTCTGGGGGCAGCCCACCAGCATGGTAAGAATTGACATGGACAACATGCTCCCAACCCGCCCCGGCAGTTGCCAGGGTTCGCTCTATGTTCCGAAACGCTTGAGCGATCTCGTCCGCCAGTGATTCGGGAATTTGCAGATTGTCATCCCAGCCACCTTGACCGGATATCTCCACGCGATCGCCAATTTTTACGGCTTGCGAGTAATGCAAGTTATTCAGCATATATTCCCCATAGCCAGGGGTAACAAAAAATTCGGGCTGATTCATGGTGTTCCTCCTGTAATGTGTTTGACTGTATCTCGCGTTGCTGAAACGAGTTTGTTTCGGCATCATCCGATTTAGACCCTAATGTTCGGAATTCACTTGCTGTGTAATCACAATGATTTCTGCAAAAAGTAAGACAACTATTAGCTGCGACAATGCTCGTAAAATGGCTTCCATTGCCCAGTTCTGACTCTGAACCTCCCAGATCATCCAAGCAAGATTGAATCCAATCACGAACCAAGGTAGGATTGCCACCGAATTGCGGTTGCGATAAAGGCGGATCGTCATCTCCCGCCAAAATGGGAAGGTGCTGAAGAGACAAACGAGGTAGGAGGCTCCTGCACTGACGAACAGGCTGGTTTGAAGACCCGAAGGCAGATTTGGGTATCCAAGCGCGATCGCGGTCAGGCAAACGCCGAGCGCGAGGTACAGGAAAGTAAACAATGTAAATCGTTTCATTATTTCTTCTCTGGTGATTTTCAGCACAAAATCAAATAACCAAGGCTACGGCGGGGGACTTCCCTGGCTTTTGTGGGTGGTTAGAAGACACTTTAGATATAGGGATGAAGTCCTTTGATACATTTGCTGATGGTTTTACGAACTAACGAGATCACCGACGACCAATCCGATCGCTCTGGAAAACGGGTTCGGATGCCTCGTCACGGTTGAACACCTTGTAGGCGATCGCCAGGAATATGGGTATTGCAACTCCCGCGCCGTAACCAGCGTCCGGGGATAGCGGCGGTGGATGAGGGAGACGGCGATGAGAACACCCGCGAGGAAAAATGGGAAACCTACCATAATGCAGTGACAGCGTGGATTGTAACCGAGCGCGAGAGCTGGGTTCACTGCAGCGCATGATTAGGTGTCGTAGGCTGCTATTACACCTCAAACTCCGGCTGGTTCGGAGCGATTTTGATGGTCCAAGTCCCCTGCTGGCTGAACGTGCGAGCGGTCGCGAAAGTATCCTCCATGAACTGAAAGTACACGATCTTGCCGTTGCGCACCTTTGCGTGGATCGAGAACGGTGAGGTCGCCGCCTTGCTCAGCGAGACCGAGCGGTACGTGAACTTGCCAAACACCGCAACGTTCTCGCCTTCACCGAAGAGGGCGGTAACGGTGAAGTCCTCATGCGTCCACCATTTCGCAACCCCGGAGAACGTATCGATGAACGCTTGGGGACCTTTGGAGGTTCCCGTCCAGGGCAAGATTTGCTTCAGTTCAGGGTTGTCGAAATTCAGGGAAATGTATGTTGCGTCCTCCGCAACGAGCCGATGGGCAGCCGCCTCGATCTTTTCGATTGCCGTATTCGCCAGAAACTCTTTGATCACTTCGGTCGGTTGGGTACTCATGGTCACGATTCCTTTCTTTAGTTTTGTGGTGGTGAGGTAGAAGACACTTTGGACATCATCATCAACTCCTCAGTTCTCTTTGTCTTAGTTCACTTGAGTGTAGTCAGTTTCAACACTCAACTTCTTGCAGATTCCTATGGAGTTTCTGATGGAGTTGGCAAACTAATTTCAGGGTTGCTTTAGTGAGTCGCTTGAAGTGCTGTATCAGACATTACGCACTGCCGATACCATCAACCTCAGGGGGTGACAGTAAGGGTGAAAGCCTTGATAGATGGTAGAAATGGGCTACCAGGATAGACGAAAATAGAGCGAATCCAAAGAATCCGCTCTACCAAATCAAAATATGTTGCCACCATTCTACCAGGCTTGCTTAT
>JANRIN010000181.1:0-2375 GCA_033764965.1 Leptolyngbyaceae cyanobacterium bins.302
TCTCTCCACTGATCACCTGCAAGACCAGTTTGGCTTTGAACTCTGCACTATGTTGACGTCGCTTTTCTGTCATAAATGCCTCCCTTTGTTGAACAAGGATACTACTCTTAGTTCCCTGTCCGAAAGTTGGGGGTCATTTCACTCTTCTGTCGTCGATGAGTCGCCAAAACCTATCCCTCCAAAGGGTTTAGCTGAAGCGACAATGGTTTGAGTATCAACCGGAAACTGAAATGTAGGGGGTTGAAAGAACCCTGGCAAATTTGTTGGTTGAGTGGTTTCTGAGTCCTCACCTACTTCTTCCGTTGTGGGTTGCATTCCCACCTGTACTGTTGGAATCAGTTGCCCATTCATACCCGAATTATCAGGCAGCTCACGATTGGCGGTCACAGTTTCAGAGGTTGCTTGATTCTCCGCTCCCTGTTGCCCCAATTTTGCCAAAGCATTCCATCGAGCAAACGGATCGATTGATTCCGGTTTTGGAGAGGTCACGGCAGGTGCAGCAGCAACTCGTATCGGTGCAGGCGACGGATAGCGGCGGGTAGGAGCCATGCTGCGAATCGTCTCTGGTTCAGAAACCACTGCCATTCGACGAGACCTGGCAGGCTTCGGCTCAACAGCTTTAACTTCTTTGTTTCTCTTACTTTTCGGCTTCGCCTCTTTTTCCACCAAAGCCTGCTGATCTTGGAAGGCAAGCTGACTTTTCAGAGTGCCTTCGTTGTCAGTGGCAAGCGTGGGTGTTGGGGTGGGTGACGCAATCACTTCGGGTTGCTTGTCACCTTTGGGAGCCATGAACAGAAACCAGATGCCAAATACCCCACCACCGATCGCACCAATCGGCAGAGCAACTGTTGCTAGTCGCACCAATGGGTTCTCGTGTTTGGGGCGAGTATCACCTCCCTCGTGTGCCTGCACCAGTTTGTATTCCGACTCAACAAGCTGCTCTGTTTCTACTGGGTTATAGCCAGCCAACCGAGCCGCTTCAACTGGATCAATTTCACGCCCTGCTTGATTTGATTCAGTCGATTGAGATGTTACTTCATTTGGCAAAACATGAATCGAATTATTCTGATCACTCATGGCTGATTCGGGTTAAACGGTTTGATATCAGTAATTTCAAGTCCGGCTTCTCGAACGTTGTAGACCGCTCGTTCAACATCAGTTGCATCCTTACCCAATGGGGATCTGGGAATATCTACAGCTTCTAGAGTAAACGTGCGGTTGAAGGGAATTTCCTCAATTTGCCCTGACTGGTCAATCACATTGCGGGTAGCAACCATGTCTATTTCATATCTACCTGGTGCGATCGTTCTTGGCTCTGAAACGTAGCTAATGAGAATGGTGGAACAGGTGTTGCCGCTAAACACACCCGCTGGGGTTAATTCAGCGATCGCTTTTCGTGACTCCTCCCGAAAACTAGAACCACTGGATTTCGTTTTTCCCTGGAGCAAAAAGGATGCCAGGTATGCCGTTGTCGGCAGGCGGTTACTGCCAATCTTTTGCCCAGCATCCGGCTTACTCGTGCCGGGAAGTTTGCTATCCCAAGTCCAGGTTAAAATCGTCCATTGTCGCGCTACATTTTTCACCAAATCAGGTGTACGGTAAGTTCCTGCTTCTTCGCGGATGGCAACCGCTCGACCATCAACCAATTGCACAAAGGTAGTCTTGCGCGTTGCCAAATCATTCACTTTGACACTCAAAAAGATTACCAGCATTGTTTGTAGTCCGACAAAAATGCTCAATCCCACAAAGCACATTGGCAGCAAGTTTTTGCTTTCTGGCAGTAAAGTCGGTTGGAATCGACGAATTTGTCTCATAACCTGATGCAATTACGTCCAAGATCATTGTTGCGTTGGGCGATTTGACTTCACCTCTGCCAGATTTCCACTCCCATTTGGACAAGTGGCAGAGGTACTACACCAGTACAACTGCACATGATGAGTTAACAACGTTTACACGCACTTGTTTCTATGCTGACTCAAAATAGAACTCGCTCAAAACATGCCAACATTTTTGTCCACATGAGTTCCATGTTTGGTTTAGGTACCCAAGATTATTTTTGGCTCACCACCTGGGCAGGCATGTTTGGTTACTTCTTCTACAAAACGCCTGTGTTGATAGCCGTTCTGACTATTGGCTCTCTGGCTGCTTTTGCCCTTCATTGGGTCGGTAGTCGATTGCCCTACTTCAACAAGCAGTGGCGCACCAAGATCCGTCCCTGGCATTTGCTGGTTCCGATCGGGGCGATCGCTCTCACCCTCAATACCGTTACCCCGGCTCATGCCATCTTCCTGTCTGGGATGGAGGAATTTGTGACGGAACTCGCGACCCAAAGTGCAGGCGGTGGAGAAGGCATTTCAGAAGAATCAATCGGTCTA
>JANRIN010000192.1:0-17660 GCA_033764965.1 Leptolyngbyaceae cyanobacterium bins.302
TTGCTGACGTAACCGAATCGCTTGTTGACGTAGATAATCTTGAGTATTGGGATCGAGTAATCGAGCATCGGGTTTATTCATACTTCCATTGTACTAATTGCCTCTTTCACTCCGCATTCTCTTAAGCTGCCGGGTTAATAACTAAAACTTGCCCCTACCGTTATGGGCGATATGGCTTTCCCAAGTTCCAGTGTGGGTTCTTGAATGCCAATGGCTAACCGTTGATGCCGCATTGCCGCTAGCCTTTCTGCCGCAAACCGTTCTTCCACCAACTCACACAGCAGATGAATCACGACAATCTGCACTTCTTGAATGTGGGGTGGTAGTGAACAGGGGACGAGAATGCACTGATCTGACAGCGATCGTACCTCTCCCCCATCCCCACCTAGCAGTGCAATGCAGCGTAAACCTTGACTGCGGGCGGCTCTAAAAGCTTGAACCACATTTTGCGATCGTCCACTGGTACTGATCCCCAGCAACACATCTCCTGGTTTGCCAAAAGTCTCAACCTGGCGGGCAAACACATTCTCAAATCCCACATCATTCGACCATGCCGTTAAGACAGCCGTATCCGCAGTAAGGGCGATCGCTGGAAAGCCTGGTCGTTCTGCACATTTGAACCGACCCACAAACTCAGCCGCACAATGTTGAGCATCGGCTGCACTGCCACCATTGCCGCAAATGAGGACTTTTCCACCCTGATTAAAACAATCACTCAAAATATTGGCAACCTCTAGAATAGAGTCTTGCAGGTGTTGTTGGGATGCTTTTAAAGCAGTTAAAGATTGAGTAAATCCCCGATGAATAATCGTTGCTGCATCAATGATATGAGTTTGTTCTGGTTGGTTAGTCGCAATCACCTGTTCATACAAAGTAGCCATTTGAGTCGTAACTGTTTGCCAGGTAAACAGGGCATTTGCTCGCTGAATTGCTTGCCGTTGAAATGTTTTCAGCAATTCGGGTTGTTGATACAGATGGGCAACCTTCGCCGCGATCGCATCTGGATCATTGGAAGGCACCAGATAGCCAGTTTCCCCATCTGCCACCGTAAACTTCACTCCGCCCACCCTGGAGCCAATCACTGGAGTTCCACACGCCATCGCTTCAACTGGGGTAATCCCAAACGGTTCATACCAGGGCGTTGTGATGAAAATATCCGCTGCACTGTAGTAATACTTCAACACTTCCCGCCCCTGACGACCCACAAAGGTAATGGACTCAGAGACTCCAATTTCGGCTGCAATGACTTGTAAGCGGGCAGCTTCTGAAGCAATGCGAGGATCGGGATCCTGCAAATCTCCACCCACGATGATTAATCGCGCTGGCGTTTGATGGTTGTGAATCAGATAGCCCAGGCTGCGAACAACAGCATCAACACCCTTACGGGGCACCATGCGTCCCAGTTGCAGAATGATGCGTTCCTCCGCTGGATAGCCCAACGCCACACGAGCCAGCGCTTTACTGAGTGGCTCAAATTCTGTTGGATTGAAACCACAGGGAATCGTTGTGATTTTGCTTGGATTAGCGTGATACAACTTGCACAAATCCTCCTCATCTTGAGGACACTCGGCAATGATGGCATCGGTTTCAGCAATGATGCGGTCTTCGATCGTAAATCGTTCATCTGGGAACTCATCGGCTTTGCCTTGATGCAAGCGGCGCACTCGTCCCAGTGCATGAAACGTAATCACAAAAGGAATTCCCAGCGATCGCTTGATCTCAGCCGCCACCAACCCAGACATCCAAAAGTTGGCATGAATTAAGTCATAGATGGGATTTTGCTGTTGGCAGAATTGCAGGACATAAGCTGTAAACTCCTGCATCAGCGGCAGCAACTCTTCCTTGCGAATGCAGGTTGCCGCACCCGCCGGAACGTGGATAATCCGCACGCCTTCAACCCAATCGGCAATTTCCGGCATCAAGGAGTTTTCTCGCCGAGTGAAAACATCGACCAGATAGCCCATTGTGGCTAGATGTTTGGCAAGTTGCCCCACATACACATTTTGCCCACCGCTATCTACTCCGCCTAAAACACCAAATGGAGAAGCATGTTCACTAATCAAAGCAATTCGTTTTTTCATGCCCGTCCTCCTGTTAAAGAAATGCTCTCAGGCTGTTCAATAGGCATAACTTGCTGGTTTCTTCCGGTCACGTGAGCAAATGCCTGCTCCCAATCCTGAGCAAATCGTTGAATGTTAAATCGCTGTTGTGCCTGCCGTTTAGCACCCGATCCCAACCGTCGAGCCTCTGCCGGATCGCGTAATAACTCTTGCATCACTTGTACTAGGCGATCGAGATGCGTATCAACGTAACCAGAAACTCCATTTTCAATGACTGTCACCAGTTCTGTCGTAGCCAGTCCAATAATTGGCATTCCCAGCATCATCGCTTCGCACACTGCCAGACCCAAGCTCGTATAGCGAATCGGATTAAAGAAGAAACGGTAACGGGCTTGAAAAGCTGGCAGTTGAGCATGAGGGACTTCGCCCAACCCGCCTAATTTCTCGGCACCCATCCCGACTAAATCAAGGGGAACCTGCTGCCACACCTGATGAAACACATCCACCCCCAATCGTCGCCCCCGCGATCGCAGCCCATTCACCACTACCAAACCGCGATCGAGTTCGCCTGTATATCGCACATCCTCTGGCACTACGACTCCATGTTCAATCACACAAGTCGGCGTGCGTCCGTTGTCCCACATGAGTTGATTAAAGGCAGTGACGTGTACTAGCAAAATGTTGGGATCATCGACAAGATGATGACTATTTGTCGGGTGATCTTGAGGTGGATCATGTTCCAGGTAGATTCTTGGTAGCTGTCGTTGCGACTCGGATAGGATTTCGTACTGATCCTGCAAATAATTTTTGCGCGACTGAAATAGGATGCAATCAAACTCTAGATTATGCACAACTTCAGCCAATACATCATGCACATTATCGCCCCACGAAAATCCGCCTAATCGACCACCATAACCCTCTGGATATCCTGGCTTTACAGGCAAAAAAAACTCATGACGACTTTGTGTCAAATAATACAGATAGCTGCCGTGAACGTGCCATGTCAAAATGCGTAATGGTCGCATGGATTTGAGACTAATGATTACTAAATATGGTGCAATGCTTTGCTAAACAAATCATCGGACGTTTGCCTAACATATTGTTGATCCCAACGTTTCGCAATTGGGCACTTGCACAAGTGATTCGTATCGCTTTGGAACGATCGCAGAAAAAGAGCCAACCGAATCTGCATGGCATCCTCAAAACGACGGGGATTTAAACCTGTTAAAGATGTAATTTTTTCTAGTCGGTAGCCTAGAGTATTGCGGTGAATCGATAAACGACTCGCAGTTGAGGCAAGACAGCAATTTTCAAAAAAGAAAACATCTAAGGTCTCCAACAACTCAGACTCACGATCGAGGGGACTCAGGAGATACTTAGCCAAATCGATTTTAGTACGCTCCTGAGAAATTCCTACAAAGGCAGCAATCCCTAAGGCATCTAAACAATGGACTCGATTCTGACCATAAAATCGTTTGCCCAATGACAACGCTGCTCTGGCATCTTGGTAGGAGTGTGCTAATCCTGCCAGGGATGAGTGGTAGCGACCAATGCCAATATCGATCGTGGTTTGGGTGTCGGAGCGCAATCGTTCTAATAATGCTGTTCCAGCCCGCTTTAATGCAGCCAAGTTCGCCCAGGAGGAGTCGATCTGACTTGGCTCATCTTCATGAATAGTCCAGGCAGCTAAATCTTGAGTGCTACTGGCTTTCAAAACGGCAACCTCTCCATCACCAATGTAGGCACAAATTGTGTCATTCGGTAGATGGAAAAAATTAACAACACTATTAATGACGAGTTGCGCCCTGCGCCAAATTTGAGCCGCAGGATCCAGCGACCCCCAATCAGGTACGGACAGAATATAGTTTGCGGCATCAATTAAAATAACTGCACGGGGACGGGTGAGATCCATGCCCAAACTCTGTCCTTCTCGTAAAAGTCTAATTTCGTTTGAATTTGAACCCCGCAATAAGTCATGAATGAATTTATTTTTGAGTTCGTGTTGCTCTGAGAATTGCGAAACTGCTGTTGCTTGATGAATCAATAGCTCAACCAGCATTTGGGCAGGACGGGAAGAAAGCACCTCGCCAGTGGTTGATTCCGCAATTAAAACTTCTCCCGCCTGTCCATCTATGTAGATTGGTATTCGCAGGCTCAGTTTCTCTGAATCACGATCGTCAGAATGAACAGCAGTGGAGAGTGAGCCATTCATTGCCACAATCTCATTTTGAGCATTGAGCACTAAAGTCTGAGCAGATAAGATCTGAGACAATCGCTCAGCGATCGCCACGGCTATTTGCTTAAACTGATTCGTCATGACGATTGCCCTTCTATTTTGCCTGAGTCAACTGTCGAGAATGAGTGGACGTAGAGAGCACCTCTGTTTGTTGTAAAAGATCCCCTATCTCAGCCATGACAATCGCAGGCGTAGAACCAGCATCAGTGTCAATGACTCGATGCAATTCACGGTTTAGAGGTGCCCATCGATCGACATCAGAATCAGTGAAAATCACAACGCTGGGAACCTGAAGCGCATCGGCTAGATGAGACACCCCCGTATCATTGCAGATCAGCATTCGTGCCCCTTTGAGTAGCGCTGCCAAAGCTCCTAACTTGGTGCATCCTGCTAAGTTAATTGATTCGGCTTGCATGGCTGCGGCGATCGATTGAGTCAACGGTAGCTCTTCTGTGGATCCTGTAAGCACAATTTGAAAACCCAGATTTGCCAGATAATCTGCTACAGCTACAAAGTGTTCTGCTTGCCAACGGCGATCGGCAGTGCTGGCACCAGGATGGATACAAATATAGTGTCCGGGGTGAAGACGGTAAGCTGCTGTAGCTGCTTTCAATGCTTGCTCATCTGCTTCAGTCAACGGAAACTCTAATGCTTCACCCTGAGTCGGTATACCTAAAAACTCTAACAAGCGCAAGTAGCGCCGCACCTCTGATTCATGACTCCGATAAGGTAAGAAACGGGTAGCATCGGGACAGTGTTGACCTGGCAAAAAGAAACCTGCATTGATTCGCGCCCCAAATAGAGCAGTAAGTGGATTGGTTACAGTTCCGCTGCCGTGCATTTGTATCGCCAGGTCAAACTGGTCGTTTTGCATCTGTGTAAAGAATGCTGGGAGATCCTGAATTTGTGGTGCTTGCTCTGGTAATCCTGGATAACCTGGGAACTCTATTAACCTGTCCAGGTAGATGCTAAAACGATCGATTAACGCCCTACTTTTCGCTAAGCCAACTAACACAATTTCTGTGTCAGGTAAGGCAAATCTGAGCGATCGCAACGCTGGAATGATACACAAAAAATCACCTAATCCGCTTAATGCTCTTAAAATTGCAATTTTTCGCAGACTATAAAAATTCTCATTGTCGTACATCAGAGAACCATAGAACTAGATGAGGCAGCTTAATCACTAGATCACACAGTAGAGAATTTGAAATAAACTGTCCTCTACCTGAAGGAAAGAGATTGATCGGGAGTCATGTAATCATGAATACGTCTGTTAATTGGAAAGATAGAATAAAGTTTTTCAGTTCATTTCAATGTTGATGATGGATTAGAAATGTGGGTTTCGACTCTGCTCAACCCGCACTCACAGTGTATTGAGCGAAGCCGAAACACAGATTTAACACACTACCCAATGTTTAACTACTAGCCCTGAATTTATTTCAGGGTGACTGTTGCGCGAGTTACAATCTATCAATCCTTTGGACGCGGAACGATTAAACGAGGAGACTGGGGAAGAGCTAGAACATCCTGCCAGATTTGCTCGTAGCGTCTGGTCATTTGCTCTGCCGTAAAATGAGCGATCGCAACGTCCCGCCCTTTCTGCCCCAGGCGATCGCGCAGAACTCGATCATGCACCAAACGTTGCAATGCGGAAGTCAACCCCACGACATCATTCTTTTCCACTAAGAATCCAGTCTCCCCCTCGATGACTGCTTCCGCCACACTTCCAACCCGTGTTGCGACAACGGGACGAGCCGCCAGCATCGCTTCCACGATCGCCAGGGGAAACCCTTCAGAACGGGAGGGCAGTGCCACAACATCGAAGGCAGGTAAATAAGCACGGGGATGAGCCACCCACCCTAACAAATCCACGCGATCGCTAATGCCCAGATCAACCGCGAGTTGCTCCAACGCCTGACGCTGCTCCCCTTCTCCTAAAATCACAACTTTGACATGATCAATCGGGGCGATCGCCCGCAGCAAGATATCATGAGCTTTCATTGCGTCTAGTCGTCCGACACTGCCAATGACCAGTTGTTCATCTTTGCGAGGGATGGCTGGGATAGAAGCCTGAGTCATGTCTGGTACACCATTGGGTACGGACAAAACCGAATTCCGACCGAGAGCATAAAAATCCTCCATCAGCTTTGCGGCACCCTGCCCCACTGCAACATGGGCATCCACTCGCAGCGACAAAGCCCGCGTTCGCCAAAGGGAAATTGCATCCGTGGTGCGTAAGGGCAGTTGATCGACTCTGACAACACGAGCTTTGGGCAAGGTGAGGGCGGCTGTAAGACCGATCGCACACGCCCAGGGAGTGCAGAGATTGAAATGCACAATGTCCGGTTGGAGTTGGTGCAGGGTTTTCAGGTGGGCTGCAAAAGCTGATATACCTTGGGTTGGCAGAATGATTGGGAGAATCTCCGGACGTTGAGCCGAGATCGTCCCAATCACGGCTTGAGAACCCCCCAGTACGGTCATATCGATCGATTTGGAGCTATGAGTCACCAGATGCCCCAGACTGATTTCTGCACCTCCAAGCCCCATCGCATCGGTATAGACCACCACCCGCAATGAATCACGCTCCTTGCTCAAGGTTCAACCTACCATTTCTAGTTAAATGAAGTTATCCAGCGGGAATTTGCTCAATTCGAGTGGTGGAATGAATCACCAACCTGTGTTTCTGGGCTTCTAGTTGATGTAACCGAAGTGAAATACCTGGGATGTTGAAATTCCGCAAATCTAACAACTCGGTGAGCTGATTTAGAATAGCAGTCACCAAAGATGCGGTCAAACCCTGCCCTTCAGCCGATAAAATCTCCAAAGAAATGCGATAGCCATCATCCTGAATTTTGGGAATTGCGGTGGCTGATAGCGTTTTGAGTTCACCTAGCTCTTTCAATAAAAAGTTTGCTGTGATGACAAACTGATTCTCGCCTGGTAAATTTACGATCGCCTGCTGCACATCAACCGTCACAGACTTTCCTTCCACTTGCATTGGTAAATCGTGCAATTTATCTTGAATAAAGTCAGAACTAAAGGCTCGATTGAGGTCAGATTCGGTAATCACAATTTGTGCCTCTGCATCCGTCGGTTGAGTCAGTTCGATATTACCAAACACAACACTGAGCGGATTAATCGCAACTTTGTCTGTATTCACTTCTAGCGTTTCCATCCGCAAATCTTGCTGCACTACCAATCCCTTGGCAGAGATGGTAACGGAATCCACTTCTCCTTGCAGCAATTTTCCGGGATCCGTGCGAACATCCACATCGAGCTGTTCAACGTCATCGAGCTGGCTGGCAATTCCCACCTCTGCCACTTTGCTCAATGCCTTTTCTCCCAAACCAGGCTCGTCTTGCGCCATATTCTATATCCTCCGTATTGCAGCCCGCCAAAGTTTTAATCTCTTTTAAGCACAAGGCAAAACTATCCTTTGCATTTTCCATCTCAGCAAACCCAGACTCAACTTTAATCTGCCTCAGGAGATACTATCTTGGATCTCGATGCTCCATTTAAAGATCAACGAGTGACCATGAAATAGAAGGGTCATCTTGAAATTCACGGACCTTGTGGGATGAATTCACGTTTTGTAGCATCTTCCTCGAAAATATGATGAATAATCTTAATTAACTCTTCTACTGTGTAGGGTTTTGGTAAGCAAGCTGCAACATTCAATAATGCAAGATTGGTTGACTGATATTTAGATAGCAACCCGCTTACTACAATGATTTTGATTTGAGGATCAATTTTTTGTAGTGTGCGGATTGTAGTCGGACCATCCATAGATGGCATCATCATGTCAATCAGCACCAGGTCAATCTCATCCCTGTGGTGAACATAAACTGAAATTGCATCCACTCCATCCTGCGCTGTCAATACTCGGTAGTTATAAGCCTCCAGCGTTGCCCGTGTGACTTCGCGAATCGCGACTTCGTCATCTACGACTAAAATCAATTCTTGATGCCCCAGGGATATTCCAGTATTTTTTACGTCCTGAAAGTTGCTCGTTTTGACGGCAGGCAAAAATATTTTGAACTGAGTTCCCTCCCCCATCTCACTGGTTACAGTGATGAAACCACGGTGACTTTTGATGATTCCAACAACGGTGGAAAGTCCCAGCCCAGTTCCTTTTCCCACTTCTTTGGTCGTGAAAAAGGGTTCGAAAATACGATCGCGAATCTCATCCGGAATCCCAACTCCGTTATCTGAAACTGTAATCGCAATGTAATTTCCTGGGACTGCATCTAGATTCGCGCGTGCATCGTTCTCGTCGATCGTCAGGTTCTCAGCAATGATTTTAAGTACACCTCCAAGGGGCATGGCATCGCGAGCATTCACGCAAAGGTTCATGAGTACTTGGTGCAGTTGGGTTGCATTTCCGGTGACAGTCCAGAGAGTTTCGGGGATGGCTGTCCAGACTTCGATCGACTTTGGAAAAGTTTCCCGTGCTATTTGCTGAATCTCGCGAATCAGATGTCTGGTTTGTAGAATGGTTTGCTTCCCCTCCACCCCGCGAGCAAACGACAAGACTTGCTTGACAAGATCGGCACCCCGTTTGGCGTTGGCTTCCAATACTTGCAGCATTTGTTGGCTTCTCTCATCTAGATTAGTCAACTTCATTTGCAGCAATTGAGCCGTTGCCAGCACGGGAGTCAGGATATTGTTTAAGTCATGGGCAATGCCACTGGCAAGCGTACCAATACTTTCCAAGCGTTGAGCACGCAGAAACTGAGCCTCAAGCTGCTTTTTTTCAGTTATGTCCGTGCTGACAGTGAGAATAAATTTAGGTTGATTGTCGTCATTGTACACAAGCGTCCAACGGCTTTCAACAATTACATCCCGCCCTGTTTTGGTGATATGGTTCAACTCACCTTGCCATTCACCTTTAGTGATCAAAGTTTTCTGGGCTTCTTGCATTTGCGGAGTCATGCGTTGCCCTTTGTATAGAAACTGAGTGGTTGGTTGACCGCACACTTCTTCTGCACTCCAACCATAGAGCCGCTCGGCTCCTTTATTCCAAAACAAAATTCGATGCTCCAGATCCCGCACCAGGATGGCATCGGTGGCGATATCCAATAGTGCAGCCTGCTCTCGAATTTTTTGTTCCGATCGACTGCGTTCAATGGCATAACGGATCGATCGCACCAACAGTTCCCCAGTGATTTGCCCCTTCACTAAATAATCCTGTGCCCCTTCTTGCACCGCTTTAAGCGCCAGGGTTTCGTCATTTAAGCCCGTGGTAACAACGATCGGAATTTCTCGTTCCTGTTGGCGCAATTGAGTAAAAGTTTCAAATCCTTGGCTATCCGGCAGGAATAGATCTAGCAAGATGAGATTAAACTGGCTATCGTTCAAGTGTTGTAGCCCCTGACTCAAGCTGTCAGCATGAGCAAGCTGAATGTGAACCGAGGCAACCTCCCGGAGCAATTCTTGCATTAAGCGTCGATCGCCTGGATTGTCTTCAATCAGCAACACATGAATAGGCTCTTGGTTCTCCATCTTTTTATTCCTTTGGCAGTTTAACGATGGTCAACCAAAAATCTTCAATAGATTGAATGCTTTTAGTAAACTGTTCCAGGTCGATTGATTTTGTGATGTAGCAATTGGCATAGAGATCATAGGCACGCATGATATCCTCCTCTGCCTGAGAGGTTGTCAACACGATGACTGGAATGTGCTTTAGGCGCTCATTGGACTTGATCATACTCAACACCTCCAACCCATTACG
The DNA here is from genome assembly GCA_033764965.1 of Leptolyngbyaceae cyanobacterium bins.302. Taxonomy (GTDB): domain Bacteria; phylum Cyanobacteriota; class Cyanobacteriia; order Leptolyngbyales; family Leptolyngbyaceae; genus JSC-12. The sequence goes on from JANRIN010000192.1 coordinate 10,028, forward strand.
GCGTGGTAGGTTCAAATCTAACAAAACTAAATCTGGCTGCGGCACCTGGTGGTAAGGTTCGGTTTGGGTCAAAAATGCGATCGCCTTTTCGCCATCTTCAACCACGTTCAGGTGATTGTAAATCTTGCCTTCTTTGAGCACTTCTTGAGTCAGCCGAATATCTCCTGGATTGTCTTCTACCAGTAAAATTTCAAACGCTCTAACAACATTCGAGGAACTCACAATCAAGCATCTCCTCTATCTGGAATTGTGAAATAGAATGTTGCTCCTGCACCTAGTGCGGATTGCATCCAAATTTTGCCCCCATGCCGCTCTACAATCTTCTTGCAAACTGCCAGCCCAATCCCAGTTCCAGCGTATTCTACCCGGTTGTTCAATCGTTGAAAAATGACAAAAATTCGATCAGCGTACTGAGGGTCGATGCCAATTCCATTATCCTGCACCGAAAAAAGCCAGGCATCATCCAGACGATTTGCGGCAATCTGCACTTGGGGGGAAGCCTGACTGCGAAACTTAATGCCGTTGCCAATCAAATTTTGAAATAGTTGGGTGAGTTGGGTGGGGTCAGCTTGCAGCGTGGGTAGATGTTGGTAAGTGATCTCAGCCGTGCTTTCTGCGATCGCAACTTGCAAATTGGCGATCGCGCGATCGACGGCTTCCTGTGCGCTCGTTAGCTCAAAGGGTCGTCCACGAGTGCCAATGCGAGAGTAGGTCAGCAAGTCGTGGATCAACCGCCGCATTCGGAGAGCACCATCCACCGCATACTGAATGAAATCATTGGCATCTGCATCAAGCCGATCTTTGTAACGCCGCTCTAGCAATTGCAGATAACTTGTTACCATTCTTAATGGCTCTTGCAAATCATGGGACGCAATGTAGGCAAATTGTTGCAGTTCTGCGTTGGAGCGAGTGAGTTCTTGCCGTTGGAGTACTTCTTGCTCAAGTAACTGTGCCTGGGTGAGTGCGATGCCGATCTGGTTGGCGAGTTGCTCCAAGAGTCCCGTCTCGGAGTTTGTCCATTTACGCGGGCTATGGCATTGGTGCGCGATCAACAACCCCCACAACTCTTTTTGAGTCAGAATTGGCACAACCAGTTTTGCTTTCACCTGAAATCGTTGCAAAAAATCCACCAAGCAGGGAGAGATCTCGTTATTTTCCTCTACATTGTCCAGTTTGCGAATCCGTCCCTGGTAATATTGTTGCTTTGACGCTTCTGGAAAAACTTCTTCTGGAAAAGTGTACCCCATCACTTGCGGCAAATCAGGTTGCACGGCTTCTGCAACACCACTACCGGTTCCATCCGTCCAAAGTCGATAGATCAGGATACGATCGGCTTGGAGAATCTGCTGCACTTCATGCACCGCTGTTTGCAAAATCTCATCAATTTGCAGGGATTGACGGATTTTGAGCGTCACTTCAGCAAATAGTTGCGATCGTTGGTTTTGTTGTTTGAGGTCTGCCTCGGCTTGTTGGCGCTCTTGAATTTCTCGCTCTAATTGTTCATTTTGGATTTGAAGCTGTTTGGTCAAAGTTTGCAATTGTAGATGGGTTTCAACGCGGGCAACCACCTCTTCGTACTGGAGGGGTTTGGTAATAAAATCAACAGCACCCAGGGAAAAGCCTTTGACCTTATCCACCGTGTCCGTTAGGGCGCTCAGGAAAATAACCGGAATTGACCGAGTTGCCTCACTTGCCTTGAGCCGACGACAGGTTTCAAAGCCATCAATTCCTGGCATCAGAATGTCGAGCAGGATCAGGTTGGGAGTGGCGTATTGGGCTTTTTCGATCGCGCTTTCCCCGTCTTCAGCAAACAGAACTCTGAACCCTGCATGGTTCAAAAAATCAAACAACACTTCCAGGTTTGTGGGGGTGTCATCCACAACCAGAATCGTTCCTTGCTCAGTCATTGCCTCCCTCATCTCTGTGCCTGAAATTGCTTGATAAACTCGATCGTTTGCTTACCTTTAAAGTTTTTTGCCAATTGTCTTAACTGAGCTATAAAAAGAGTCTGTTGTGGGTCTAATTGCTCTAAATGCTGAGTGTACGCCACGATTCCTTTTAAGTCTCCCATCAACGCCAGATCCAGCAACGTACTGAGGTCTTGTTGGGTAGGGATGGAACCGCGAGCAGAAGAGGAGGCGAGGGGAATTTCCTGATTTGCCTGTTCACCCAAAGGCGCAGTTTCGTAAACCCATTCCAACCCTAAGTAAGATTGGATTTTTTCTAGCAACACTGCCTCATAAATCGGCTTGGGGATGAAATCATCACAACAGGCTTCCTGGCTCAACCGCTGGTCAAAATCGAACACACTGGCTGAAATTGCCAGGACGATCGTGGTTTTCAACTCCGGAGTGCGTTTTAATCGTCGCGCCATTTCAAATCCATCCATCCGTGGCATCACCAGATCAACCAGCACAAGGTCTGGCTTTTGTGCCAGCGCCCGCTCCAACCCCTCCTGTCCATTGGTCGCTTCAATTACCCGAAATCCTAAAGGTTGAAGCAGATCGGCAATGATCTGACGATTAAAATCCTTGTCATCAACCACTAAGACCGTGCGTCGAGCGCCTATGTAGCCTGCGATCGAGCGAGGATCCGGTTGTACCACTGGGCAATTCTGATATGTCTCAGGCAGTTCAAGTTCCAACCAAAAATTACTGCCCTGCTCCAGAACGCTTTCAACGTGAATCTCTCCCCCCATGAGTTGAATCAGTTGACGACTGATGGCTAACCCCAAGCCTGTTCCCTCAGTTTGTTGGGCTGGTTCATTGCCTCGGTGAAAGGGTTGGAAGATTTGCTCTAACTGGGATGGAGAGATTCCAACGCCTGTATCTTCGATCTGAAATCGAATCAGATGGGAGCCTGTGAGCGTATTAGCTGCTTGGGTCTGAGGTTTAGCTCCTGATTGCTCCACGACTCCAACTTTGAAAGTAACACTCCCCACCGAAGTAAACTTAATGGCATTTCCTAATAAATTTAACAGCACTTGCTGTAATCGTTTTTCATCTACCTGAACAAACTGAGGTAAAGGAGAAAGCACTTCATAGTCGAGAGTAATCTGTTTTTGGCTGGCTCGAATTCGGCAGATTTGGAGTACCTTTTCCAGAAATTGAGGCAGGTTGACTGTGCTGGGATGCAATTCCATTTTTCGGACTTCAATCTTTGAAAGATCCAGCACATCATTAATCAAAGTTAGCAAATATTCTCCACATTGATAAATCACATTCAACCCATTTTGTTGTTGCTCAGTTAAGATTTTGTTTTTCCTGAGTACCTGGCTATAACCCAAAATTCCATTCAATGGCGTGCGAAGCTCATGGCTCATATTAGTGAGAAATTCACTTTTGGCTCGACTGGCGATCTTGGCAGTTTCTTCTGCTTTTTGCCGTTCTCGAATTTCTTGCTGCAAATGTAAGTTCTTTGCCTGTAATTCGACAGTTCGTTCAGCAACTTTCGCCTCCAGAGTGCGGTTTGCTTCGGCTAGATCCGCATAGAGGCGGGCATTCTCGATCGAAATGGCAGCTTGAGCCGCCAGCAGTTGCAAAACGTCCAGTCGCTCCTGGGTAAATGCCCCCGTGGTTAAATTGTTTTCTAAATAAAGAATGCCAGTTAATTTACTCTGGTGCAAAATTGGAGTACACAAAACAGATTTGGGGTTCTGGGTTGTGATGTATGGATCAGATGCAAAAATCTCTTCAGTATTGGCATCTTTGAGGACGATCGCACCTTTGGTTCTGGCGACATAGTTAATCATGGAAATGGGCAAAAGAGTAGAGGATCGATCGCTATCCTCGATCGGAATAGATTGCTGCACAATAATTTCTTCACTGCCCACCTGTCCTGTGGCTTCGATGAGCAATTGTCCAGCTTTGTCCAGTAACAAAAATCCTTTTTCTGCTCCTGCATTCTCTAACACAATCTGCATTAGTTTTGTCAGCAATTCGCTCAAAACAATTGCACCCGAAAGGGCTTGAGAAGCTTTCATCACAGTCGCAAAATCAAATGCCTTACTCCCTCCGGTGGATATCGAAGTGGTGGTCGGCAAGGTTGCTATCTCGATCGCGGCGTGCTGCACTGTTTGAGCTAGAAGAGTCGGATGGTGGGTTGTCAAATCTTGCACCTTAGCCGTGGCTCCCCAACGCAAGTAACCATAGTAAGCTTCGATTAAATAGGTCTGGGCAATCTTTTCCCGTCCCTGAGCTAAATAGAAATCTGCGGCTCGTTCGTTGGCGAGGGCAGCTTCCTGAATGTAGCCCTGTGCTTTTGCTCCAGCGATCGCTCGATCGTAATGCGCCATTGCCTGCCAGTATTGCCCCAATACTCGCGCTAGCTCCGCCTCTACCAGCTCATACTTATGCTGAAAATTCATGGGTGCATGGCTTGCCCAGTGTCGCATCTGGCTTTGATTAGCGCTGACTTGCTGCAAAATTTGCTGCTGCTGGGAGGTTGGTACGGAAGGATAAAGCGCCAGATGTGCTAATGAGTCATAGAAGGTAAAAATGGGGACTGTAAACCATCCTCTCGTGGCATTGATATACTCTTTGGCATTAATCGCGTAATCAATAGCTTGAGTAATTTGACCAAATAAGTAAGACAGAATTAATTTATTGAGAAACACATAATGAACAACGGTTCGCTCATTCAGTTGAATGTGTAACGATAAGAACTGCGCTTCATTATAAGCCGCTCCCATTAAGCAACCTGGGTTAGCTGTGAAACCAAGTAAGTTTAATACTGCTTGATGAAAAATTTGATGCCACTTTAAAGCAGTTTCCTGGTTGATTTGCGCGATCGCAGCACTGGAGGCAACCATCTCCTGCTCTAGTGTTCTCAGGTCTACCCCGCTCCAGTAAGAGTACTGGCATTTATAGGTTAAAGAATAGCCTGCATGGGCGAGATCTCCATTTTCCAAGCCGCTCAAGTAAGCGTCTTGCAGGAGCGATAAGGTCTCTCGCAGTGGATGCTTCCACGGCAGGATGAAGGTTGAAACTTTAAACAAGGTTTGACTTCTGGTATGGCGAGTTGTCAACCGCTCCAGAAGCTTCAGGGCAAGTTGTCCGAACTGATAGCTGGCTTCTACATCCTGAAGGATGCCGCTAAAAATAATGCCATAGTCAGCAAACCCGCTGGGTGCAAGCGGATGATGACCAAATTGAATCGTTAAGTTGACTTGCTGACAAGCCATTAAGGTGAATAATTCTGGTGTGGATTGATAAGCCGCAGGTACTAGGCTGGCTAGAAGTTGTAAGGCAGCGAGTTTGTTAGCATCCGCGATCGCAGGTAGATGCAATAAATCATCAATTCCTCTGCTTGCCAGGTTGGTGTTTGTTTCGGCGATCACCTGGTGAATATCTGCTGCCGTAGGAGACTGAAGCAGGTTCACCCCCAGAAGATTTAATGCCTGTAGTCCCAATTCCACCGCATCTAGCAGCTTTCTTTGAACCTCGCAGGTTTTAATCCGCAGTTCATAGGCTTTTACTTGATCTAAAGGGGTTTGGGCGGATTGCAGAATTAACTCTGTTCGCTGTTGCATTTTGGGATAGTCACCCAGTAAAAAAGCAGTTTCTGCGGCTTCTTGATGCAATGCCAAAGTTAGATGGTAGTGTTGATTCCAGTCCGAGCTTTCCAGTAAGTCTAAGCCAGTTGATAGATAACGGCTAGCTGCTTCGTAGGCAGTCGCTAGCTTTGCTTTTTGACCCGCAATCAAATTGAGTTCGGCAACTTTAATTTTTTCAGTTCCAGGCTCAAGTAAATGAACACCCTGATTCAGTTGATTAATCAAAGAAAAAATAATCTCTTTTTGCCTCTCAGTCGCTGTATTTTGTAATAACGATCGCCCGATTTTGAGATGGGTTGCTGCCCGCTGAGATTCTGGGATGAGAGAGTAGGCAGCTTGCTGGACGCGATCGTGCAAAAACTGATAAGTGATTTGGGCTTCTGGGGTTGATGGTTGGCGAGCCACTGATTCAGGGCGAATCGCCTCCAGATCTGGCACTAAGCTCATTCCAGAGGAGGGGCTGAGGGGAACAATGAGTTCTGCTTGCAGCGCCTCCCACAGATCATTTGCTGTTTTTGATAAAGGCTTGTTATGTACGATCGCCAAGACATCCAGAGAAAATTTATCCCCAATGCACGCTGCCAACTTCAGAATTTGTTGAGTCTTGGGTGAGAGTTTTTGAATGTGGCTGATCATCAACTCAACCACATTTTCTGTGATAGTAATTTCTTGCAGAATATCTATGTTCCATTGCCAGGAAGCCTGATTGAAATCAAAGATTAGCTGTTTCTCCTGATGTAGCGATTTGAGCAGTTGGGTCAGAAAGAATGGATTACCCTGAGTCTTCTTAAACAGAAGCGCAGCTAGGGATCTGGTTTTAATTGCGTTGAGGCGTAACGTGTCGGCAATCAGCTGGTTGACCTGGTTCACATCCAACGGTTGCAGAACCAGGTTGTGCAAGGGGACGATCACCTGCATTTGCTCTAGCGTCCGCAGGAGTGGATGAGTGGCGTTAACTTCATTGTCGCGGTATGCGCCCAGCAGGAACAGATGCCGACTATTGGGATGAGCCACAATTAACTCGATCAGTTTGAGAGACGGAAGATCGACCCAGTGCAGGTCATCCAGAAACAGCACCAGGGGATGCTCGGGCTGACTAAAAACTTGAATAAATTGCTGAAATACTCGATTAAAACGGTTTTGAGCCTCCAAAGGACTGACTGGCGCGACCTCTGGCTGGACACCGATAATCTGCTCCACTTCGGGGATCAGATCAATGATGATTTTGCCGTTCGCCCCCAAAGCCTTCAGCAAATTCGATCGCCAGAGGGCGATTTTATCCTCCCTTTCAGTCAATAACTGCCGAATTAACTCCTGAAAGGCTTGCACCAGGGATGCGTAGGGAATGTTGCGCTTGAATTGATCGAATTTACCCGCAATGAAGTAGCCTTGCTGCTGCACGATCGCCTGATGCAGATGATGGACGAGAGTCGATTTGCCAACGCCGGAATAGCCACTCACAAGCATGACTTCTGTGGTTCCAGTGCTGACGCGATCGAACGCGGCTAGTAGGGCGGCAACTTCATTCTCCCGCCCGTAGAGCTTCTCAGGAATCAGAAATTGGCTCAACCGATCCAATTCCCCAATTTGGCAAGAATTAAGCCGGGGCAAAGTGGTGGGATGGCGGCTCTGCGCTAACAACTGCTGACATTGGAGCAAATCCGCCTTTAATCCCCAAGCGCTCTGATACCGTTCCGCTGGAGTTTTTGCCAGCAACTTCATCACCAGTTCAGAGATAACATGAGGCACCTGAGTATTCAAACTGGCTGGAGAAGGCGGAGTTTTGGCAATGTGGCAATGCACAAGTTCCAGGGGATCTTGAGTTTGAAAAGGACATTGCCCCGTGAGCATGGCATAGAACGTCGCTCCCAGAGAATACAAGTCGGTGCGATGGTCGATCGCCTGGTTCATCCGCCCTGTTTGCTCCGGAGCCAGGTAGGCAAGTGTTCCTTCCAGCCCATTGAGGTTTTCAGTTCCCTGATCGGCGGTCGATCGCGATGCAAGACTGAAGTCAATCAGCTTGACCAGTTTTGTTTGGGGATGAATCAGGATGTTAGCTGGATTGATATCTTTATGAAT
>JANRIN010000195.1:0-45237 GCA_033764965.1 Leptolyngbyaceae cyanobacterium bins.302
AAACTAGGAATTCTAGAAATTGGCATATCTTGGTTGCAACTGTTGACGATTCGCTATGCCTTATAACTGTTACTCGTCAATGCTTTCAATGCTCCTATCCACCGGAACCAGTGCCCAACGATGACATCGTCAGATTACTCCTTATCCTATCAACCCGGTCAAGACAGCCTGCTGCATCGAATTACCAATCGAATTCGGCAATCTTTGGAGTTGCAGGAAATTCTGGATGCTGCGGTAGTGGAAGTGCGGTCTTTTTTGGGGATCGATCGCGTCAAAATTTATCGCTTTTACCCAGATGGGCATGGAGAGGTGATTGCGGAATCGATTCAGGCGGAACGGTTGCCGTCTTTGTTGGGGCTACATTTTCCTGCCGATGATATTCCGGTTGCATCTCGCAACGCTTTCATTGAAGTGCGGCAGCGGGTGATTGTGGATGTGATGGCGCAGCAAACTCGCCTGGATTGTCTGGATGATCCGATCACTGGAGCCGCTTTAGCCCAGGAAGACACTCGTTACCGTTCAGTTGAACCCTGTCATGTGGAATACCTCAAGGCGATGGGGGTGCGATCGTCTCTGGTGATTCCGATTTTGCACCAGGAGTCACTTTGGGGTTTGTTGGTGGCGCATCACAGCGAAGCCCATGATTTTGCTCAGGAGGAATTACAAACTGCTCAGTTAATTGCGGATCAGGTTTCGATCGCGATCGCTCAAGCGGCTCTTCTGGCAGAGGCACGCAACAAAGCTCAACACGCAGCCACGATGAATCAAGTTGCAGTTTCGCTACAAGGCTTGTCTAAGATCGATTTGCAAACGGGGCTAGAAACCACAATTGCTGCACTGCAAAGCGCTGGGGGAAGACTCTACCGAGCCGCAACTGCTCATCAAGAACCCCTGTTGTATTGTCAGGGGGAGCAGCCCAGGCTTCCCGCTCCATTTCAAGCAAGCATTCTAGAGCAGCACATTCTCTGGACGGAATATTTTCGAGCTGATCCTCGGCAGCCTTCCATCCCTAAGGTTTACACCCTTAATGATCTCTATGCAGAACCTCGACTGCGGGTACTGGCTCCTTCTTTCCGGGGGACTGCTATTCGTGGGTTGTTAGTGATGCCTCTGGAGTATCGACAGGAGTTTTTGGGCTATCTAACGCTGTTTCGGGATGAAGTCAACACGGAGACGATTTGGGCGGGGCAGTTTGACTCTGACCGCCGCCAAATTCAGCCCCGCAACTCGTTTGCTGCCTGGACGGAAGAGCGTCGGGGGTTGCCAGCGGCATGGTCAGCCGATGAGGTGTCTCTGGCGCTGGCGATCGCGGCTCAGTTTGCGATCGCGATCTATGAATATGACTTATATCAGCAGGCACAGTTTGAGAATCAGCAACGGCAACACGTAGAAACAATGCTGAGACGGCAAGCCGAAGAGGATCAGTTACGAGTCTCGATTTTGCAGCGGATTCGGCAATCGCTTCACCTGAATACCATTCTGGATACGACCGTGGCAGAAGTGCGGCAATTTTTGCACGTCGATCGGGTTTTGATTTACCATTTTGAACCCAGTTGGAGCGGCAGAGTTGTGGCAGAATCTGTGAGTTCCAATGAACTATCGATTTTGGGGCGGGTGATTTATGATCCCTGTTTTTCTGAAAAGGAACACTACAAACTCTACCAACAGGGACGCATTACCCAAATTACTAATATTCAAAATGTGAAACACCTGGCTTGCTACTTTGATTTGCTGAATGGCTTGCGGGTACAAGCGAACCTGGTTGTGCCTATTTTAATGAGTCGTTGGGATGAAACGGAGTTTCATGCCTCTCTGGATTCTCCGTTGGAGCCAACGCTCTGGGGCTTGCTGATTGCTCACAATTGTTTCGCTCCCCGGCACTGGCAACCCTGGGAGGTGAATTTTCTCCAGCAGTTGGCGGTGCAGGTGGCGATCGCGGTGAACCAGGCGGAGCTTTATCAGCAGGTACGGCTTTTAAATGTTGACCTGGAACAGCAAGTTCAGGCACGCACGGCGGAACTACAGCAGGCACTGGAGTACGAAGCGTTGCTGAAACGGATTACGGACAAGGTTCGCGACAGCCTGGATGAACACCAGATTTTGCAAACCGCTGTCGATGAGCTATCTAGCGGGCTGCAAGTAGACTGCTGTGATGCGGCACTCTATGACCTGGAGAATCGCGTTACAACGGTTTGCTATGAACACTTTCGATCGGAGATGACACCCGCGATCGGTTTAAGCGCTCACATGGACAGTCGCATTGAACTTTACACGTTGTTACTTTCTGGGCGATATCTGCAATTCTGTATTCTGCCAGGGGCAACTTCCACTATTCGCAGCATCGGTCATGAACACGCTATTTTTGCTTGCCCCCTGCTGGATGATCAGGGGGTGCTGGGAGACATCTGGCTATTTAAGCCTAACCAGGAAACATTTACGGATATGGAAATTCGGTTAGTGCAACAAATCGCGAACCAGTGCGCGATCGCTCTACGTCAAGCTCGGTTGTATGAGGCATCCCAGGCGCAAGTGAAAGAACTGGCTCGTTTAAACCAGCTCAAAGACGATTTCCTCAACACGGTGTCTCACGAACTCCGCACGCCCATGTCCAGCATCAAACTGGCAACTCAAATGCTGGAGGTGATCTTACGGGAAACGGGCATTTTGGAATTAGAAGACCACAAAGCGGCTCAATACTTCCAAATCTTAAATACAGAGTCGAAGCGCGAAATTAATTTGATTAATGATCTATTGGATCTGGCTCGCCTGGATGCGGGTTCAGAGCCGTTGTCGCTCACTACGATCAACTTTTCGGTGTGGATTCCTCACATTGCGGAGTCTTTTATGGTTCGCACGAGTGAGCAACAACAGCAAATGGAAATTGATATTCCAGCAGACTTGCCCGCTGCTACCACGGATTTATCCTATCTGGAGCGGATTCTTTCTGAACTACTGCACAATGCCTGTAAGTATACTCCGGCTAGCGGTCTGATTCGGCTATCTTGCCAACTGCACACTGATGATGTGTTTCAAATTCGAGTCACTAATACCGGCATCGAAATTCCTGACGCTGAACGCGATCGCGTTTTCGACAAGTTCTATCGCATTCCCAACAATGATCCCTGGAAACATGGAGGCACGGGCTTAGGCTTAGCTCTGGTGAAAAAGTTGACGGAATACCTGGATGGTGCCATCCACATTGAAACAGAACCTAACCAGACGAGTTTTGTGATCACGCTGCCCAGTTTGATTGTGGAAAGTCGGGTCTAGGCAGGGGTTCCCCGTGTTACCCTGAACACACTTCGTTACTTTTAGCCGAGGTCGAAAGCATGACTTCTCAGCTACAATCCTCCTCCAAACCAGAGGTCGTTTACCCTGACAGCGACGGTAAGCCTATGGCAGATAACACCAAACAATTTCGTTGGATTGTGGTGATTCAACAGAATTTGGAGTGGTGGTTTGCCACTGATCCGAATGTATTCGTGGCGGGTGATTTGCTGTGGTATCCCGTTGAGGGCAGTAACACAATTTGCGCTGCCCCAGATGTGATGGTGGCATTGGGCAGACCGAAGGGCGATCGAGGTTCCTACAAGCAGTGGGAAGAGGGCAATATACCGCCCCAGGTTGTGTTTGAAATTCTTTCTCCTGGTAACACTGCCACCGAAATGAACAAAAAACTGGTGTTCTACAACCGTTATGGCGTAGAGGAATACTACATTTACGATCCGGATACTGACGAACTGGGTGGGTGGTTGCGGAGTGGGGACGGCTTGGTGGTGATTGATGCTATCCACAACTGGACTAGCCCCCGACTCAACATTCGATTCGATTGTGCAGGAGATGAAATGCAAATTTATCGTCCCGATGGCAAGCCTTTTCTGAGCTACGGGGAAATTGCTCAACGAGCCGAGCAAGCCGAGCAACAGCTTGAGCAAGCCGAGCAGCAACTTGAGCAAGCTGAGCAGCAACTTGAGCAGGAACGGCTACGATCGCAGGCACTGGCAGAGCGACTCAGGGCGATGGGCGTTGATCCAGATCAGATCTGATGGCGCTAAACTAATGAAGCGTTAGAGTCTGAGGTATTTCATGGCATCCATTCGGGAGTTGCACAACCAGTTAATTCAAAAAGAGCGATCGGCGGTTGAGATTGCTCAGGCAGCGATCGAGCGAATTCAAGCTCTGGAACCGAAGCTGCACAGTTTTCTGCAAGTGACTGCCGATCACGCTTTGCAACAAGCCGCTCAGGTTGATGCCAAAATTGCCGCTAGAGAAGACATTGGACTGCTAGCGGGAATTCCCCTTGGAGTGAAAGACAATATCTGTACGAAAGGCATTCCTACGACTTGCGCTTCTCGGATTTTGGAGAACTTTGTGCCGCCCTACGAAGCGACGGTTTCGCAAAAGCTGCTGGATGCTGGAGCCACGATCGTCGGCAAAACCAACCTGGATGAGTTTGCGATGGGTGGCTCTACGGAGACTTCGGCGTTCCACCTCACTGCCAACCCCTGGGATACTTCACGGGTTCCGGGTGGTTCTTCTGGTGGGTCAGCCGCTGCCGTTGCTGCCGAGGAATGTGTGATTGCTTTAGGGTCGGATACGGGCGGTTCAATTCGCCAACCGGCTTCGTTTTGCGGCATTGTCGGTTTGAAGCCCACCTACGGGTTAGTCTCTCGCTATGGTTTGGTGGCGTTTGCCTCGTCTTTGGATCAAATTGGTCCGTTTGCGCGTTCGGTGGAAGATAGCGCCATTTTGCTGGGGGCGATCGCAGGTCATGATCCGATGGACTCCACCAGCTTGAAAGTGGATATTCCCGACTACACCCGATACCTGACTCCCAGCCTGAAGGGGAAAAAAGTCGGGGTGATTACGGAAACTTTTGGGGAAGGACTGGATCCGGAAGTTGCCAAAACCGTGCAGCAGGCGATTCAGCAATTGAAAGACCTGGGTGCCGAAGTTCAAGAAATTTCCTGTCCCCGGTTTCGCTACGGGATTGCGGCTTACTACATCATTGCCCCATCGGAAGCATCGGCAAATCTGGCGCGGTACGATGGCGTGAAGTATGGCAAACGAGTCGAGGATGCCGAAAACTTGATGGAAATGTATACGCGCACTCGATCGGAGGGGTTTGGTGCGGAGGTCAAACGCCGCATCATGATTGGCACCTATACGCTATCGGCGGGCTATTACGATGCTTATTATCTGAAGGCGCAAAAGGTGCGTACTTTAATTAAGCAGGACTTTGAAGCTGCTTTTGCCAAGGTGGATGTGTTGGTCTGCCCAACGGCTCCTTCAACCGCTTTCAAGGCTGGAGATAAATCGGCGGATCCACTGAGTATGTATCTGATCGACTTGATGACGATCCCGGTGAATCTTGCGGGACTTCCTGCGATGAGTGTGCCCTGTGGCTTTAGCAGTGAGGGGTTGCCGATCGGGCTGCAAATTATTGGTAATGTGTTGCGGGAAGATCAAATTTTTCAAGTTGCCTATGCTTACGAACAAGCCACTGACTGGCACACACGATCGCCCCAATTAAAGTAAAGGAGTTAAGTGGAAATTTCGTCGTCACCCTCATGTTGAATCTGAACTGCTTCGGCAGTAATGATCGCGTTGCGGATTTGTGCCATCAGATCAGTCAAGTTACTTGGAGAGTGGGGAATCAGGATCGTATTTGTTTTCGATGCTAATCCCAACTCTTTCAAAGTATCGAAATATTGAGTCATTAAGACAAGGTTCATAACGTCTTGGGGCATGGTTCCGGGCACGCTTTGCTGAAATTCTTCGACGGATTCTCGTAAACCATCAACGATCGCCTTCCGCTGATCCGCAATCCCTCGACCCTGCAACGCCTTGCTTTGGGCTTCTGCTTCTGCCGCTTTAACTTTGAGAATTCGTTCTGCCTCTCCCTTTTCCGTTGCAGCGACTCTTAAGCGTTGAGCTGCATTAATTTCGTTCATAGCATCCTTGACTTTATCGTCAGGATCAATGTCAGTTACTAGCGCTTTGACAATGCCGTAACCGAAGTCATCCATCACTTCAGCAAGTTCGCTTTTGACTGCATCAGCTACCTCATCTTTCTTCTCAAAAACATCATCGAGCTTCATCTTCGGTACACGCGCACGCACGACATCAAATACAAAAGAAGTAATTTGCCCCTCTGGGTCGGCAAGCCTGTAGAAGGCCTCGTAGGTTTTCTGAGGCAAGACATAATACTGAACTGAGACAACTACATGCACGAAGACGTTATCTTCGGTCTTGGTTTCAACCTCTACGTTCAATTGCTGTACTCGCAGGTTGAGTCGCCCTGCTATGGCATCAGCAATCGGGATTTTAATGTGTAATCCAGGCTGAGCAATCCGCAAATGTTTTCCAAAACGTTGAACAACTGCAACCGTCTGCTGTTGAACTGTGAAGAAACTTAGCGATGAAGCAAACAGAACAAATCCTAGAAGAACTATGCCCAACACGATCGAACTGCTGAGAAATTGCGAGAGATAGAGAATCGTTTCCATGAATGTTTTTTCAGTTGCAAGCTTATTACTAACGTAAACTAGCCAGCACGGTTTGGGATTTGACAATTTGATCCGGGCTGAACCCTGCTTCATTCAGGTAAGTCAAAAAGCCTGGGTCGTTGTATCTTGCATCCAGATCGATCGCCTGACGGAACAGGGCTTGAGCCTGGGTGGTGTCGCCGTTGCCCCAATGGGCGATCGCTGCTGCGACTGGAGGATGGGGATTGCCGGGTTCTAGCTTGGCGGCTTCTTGGGCAGCGGCGATTGCCCAGTCGTATTGCTGGATGCGTTCAAAGGCGAGACTCAAGTTATAGTAGGCGATTTCATTATTGGACTTCAGCAGGGCTGCCCAACTGTGGGAGGCGATCGCGTTGCTGAGTTTGCCGTCCACCAGGTAGACAATTCCCAAAGCGTTGAGAGTGGGCACTTCAAAGGGGTTGAGGGTTAGGGCTGCGACTAAGGTGGCAGTGGCGGCGGCTTGCTGTCCAGCTTTGTGCTGAGTCCAGCCTAACAAGACTCGCCCAGAAAGATTATTCGGCTCCAGTTTGACAGACTTTTGCAGGGCGGCGATCGCTTCTGGATAGCGTTCTTGATCGCGCAGGTTCAACCCTTGCTGGCGGTAGTCGGCGGCGGATTGTGCCAAGCCTGAAGGCACAGCATTGAATCCAGTGATCATTCCTAACCCACCTGCAATGATCGCTTGAACAATTACCTTCATAAATCGGAAAACCCGTAAATCTACCCGCACGACACCAGATTCTCCCATACTCTGGCATTGAGACGAAGGAAGATCACAAACTGATGGATTAATGGTGATTGGTTAAGAGCAGTTGTTGGTTCAGAAAAATTACTAAATCTTTAATGGTTACGAAGTCATCGGGGTTGAAGTCGGCGGTTAGATCAATCCCAAAACACTCCAAGAAACTTTCGCAGAAAGATAATTCCCAATCAAACCAGCAAATCAAAAATAGATGCAAATCTTCATTTAAGCGATCGCTGGGGCGAACCCGACCAAATACTAAGCCGGAGTAAGTCTGCATTTGGGTGTAAACAAAATCAGAAATGCAGCGAGTGACTTCCAGAGGTTGCCAGTAAGATTCATACCATTCGGTTGCACTCAGGTTGGTACGCTTACGGAGAGTTTGGTTGACTCGTCGCCGTAGCCGTAAATCTGGACTTAGATCGGCATAAGTCCAAAAGCTATAAAAGAAGTTTTTAAGCGATCGCCACATTCGTCAATCCACTATCGATGCGCTCTGAACTGTCCTAAGTATGCCCCTTTCCTGAGAGAGATATCAGGTTGCCTCAGAGTTTCCAGCCAACAGGGATTGAGAAATTAAAATAAAGGTAGTGTGGATAATCTTTTGCCCTTGGTCATTGGTCATTGGTCATTGGTCATTGGTCATTGGTCATTGGTCATTTGTTACTGGCAAAGGACAAGAGACAAATGACCAGGGACGAAGGACTAAGGATCTCCTATTGAGCCTTTTTCCGACCGCGAGTAGATTTAGCAGCGGTGGCAGGTTTCGCTGCGGTCGATCGCCGCGATCGAGTGGGCTTCGGCTCAGGGCTTTCTTCTACGGGTGGAGTCTCGCTGATAGGTTCAATCTCAAGAGCATCATCCTGAGTTTTTGAGCTTTTACGAGTCTTGCCTTTGGAAGTCGATCGTTTTCCAGAGGGAACATAGTTCTTTAAGGTAAAAGCGCTGATTTGGATACCCTGTTTGGCGAGCATTTGCGCTAACTCCTCATAGCTATAGCCTTTTGCTAAGGCGGCTTTGAGGGAATCTTGCATTTGTCCAACGGCTTCTCGTAGAGATAGATCTTCCTTTGGTTTTTCAGGTAATTCTTCTAGGAGAACAGTGGCTTGCTCAACTGCTTCTGGACTAACTATAGTGGCTCTGGTGCGTTTACGAGGTGCTAATGACATTTAGATTCACAAAATCAGAATTGTACTAATTAGATTCTATGCGCTGGACTTCAAATTGAGCATAATTAAATTGTTTGGTGATTACATAACGCCGTACTTTTTGAAGAATGCCGTAATACATTAGCTTTTCAGCGGAAGGCAAACGCTGACCCGTGCTTATAGCAAGGTAAGGGATAGTTAACAATTACTGCTCTCAAGTGAGATCATGAGTCTCGTAGTTGGTCTAATTGCTGGACTGATGTTATTAGTTTGATATAGTAGTGAAACTAAACTTGGAGAAGTGCGCGGATTAAACCTTCTGCCCAGCGTTAAAATGTCTTATGGATCTGAGGTTGTGAGCAAACATCATTAGCACAAAGCCTATGAGCTGGCAAACAATGAAGAATTGGTTGAAGCAGCGACCCTGGTTAGTTATGCCTGCGTTGGGATTGGTTCCGTTGATTGGCATTCCGTTGATCGGTCAAATTCATGTGTCGCAGCAAGAACAGGCGAATTCTCCTGAGCCGATCGCATCGACCGCAGCCGTCAATTTGCCGTCGATCGCTCCTGCGCCGTTAAGCCAAGGATCTGCGAATCTGCAAGCGTCTCCCTCGCCGCAAGCTGCTAGGAAGCAGGTCGCAACGAACCCATCCCAGCAAGCAACTGCTGTAAAGCCTGCCAATGTCCCAGCGGTGCAACCTGCAATTAATCTATCGGTTGATGCAGCGATTCAAATGCGGGTGCTGATTCACAAGGCAGTTGCATCCATACCCGTAAGTACATCGGCGGGAGCTGGAGTGTTTGATGTGCAGTCGAATAAGTTGTTGCACGAGCTACCCCCCAAATCGGGCTACGAGTTGCAGTCCAACGGGAGTAGCATTTCGCTGGGGGCAGTTCGCTTACCAGCGCTGGTTTGGATCGATCCATCGCCAACAGGTATTACGTTTATTGGCGATCGGGGTTATCGAGGACGGTTGCTGATTGCCAGTAATGGAAGCGGGTTGTGGGTGGTCAATTATGTAAACCTGCAACAGTATTTATATAGTGTAGTGGGCAGTGAAGTTTCTCCCAGTTGGCCGATGGAAGCCCTGAAAGCTCAAGCGGTTGCCGCTCGTTCCTATGCTTTGACCTACCACCTCAAGCCAGTTAAGCAAGACCTATATGATTTGGGTGCAGATGAGTATTTCCAGGTTTACAAAGGGATTGAAAGTGAAGCAAACACGACTCGTCGGGCGGTCAACAGCACCAGTGGAGAGTTTGTGAGCTATCGAGGCGGTGTGGTTGAGTCTTTGTATGCAGCGACCGATGATATTGTGATGGAGGCATTTCAAGGTAAAGGGATGAGCCAGATTGGAGCTTTGGGATTGGCTGAACAGGGTCAAACCTATCGCCAAATTCTAGGAGCCTACTATGCTGGCACAGGTATTGGACGAATTGAAATGGATATTGAGTAGTGTAGAAAAACTCTCCTTAGATAGACAAAATTTTGAAACGATGTCTATCTTTTGATTTCTGCGATCGAGTTTTTTCTGAGTTTTGATATAGCCGAACGTTGACTACCATTCCTTCCGATGACGGGTGATATTACCGGGTTTGCCTTCTACTGTGTAGTGAGTAGTAGTGGCAGGGATGATTATGAATTTGAAACAAGGTTTTTATGGAACTTTTACGCTTTCAGCGAGTTTGGCTGGAGTAGCAATGCTGGCAGCACCTGGATTTGCCCAAACGGTGACATCTCCGCAAGGAACGGTTGTAATTACAGATCCAAACGGGACGACGATCGTTTCTCCTTCCGGTACCAACCGCACAACAACATCGCCTGGAGCAAATGGCGCTGGATTTGGGACAACAGCTACTCCTGAAACCGCTCGTCCTACGATCACAACTCCTAATACAACTGGAGTTCCTGGAACAACGGGAACTGGCACTGGATTCGGCACTACGACTCCAGGAACCACTGGAACGGGCACCGGGACTGGTTTTGGGGGGACAACAACTCCACGGACTAACAGCACACCCTCGACTCAAACTTCTCCGGTCACGGCTCCCTTGCCCACCATCACAACTCCTACCACTCCAGACCTGATCATCGTTCCTTAGGAAAGAGAAATTAATTAACCTTGAGAAGGTGTCATTCTGAGCGGTGAGCGAAGAATCGCAGAGATGCTTCACTTTGCTCTGCTTGTTCAGCATGACAAACTTCGGATGTTATTGACTTCACGATTCTTAGTGCAATTCATCGTAAAAAGGGACGGATTTGGTCTTGTTAAGCACAGAGTCACGAAGCCACAAAGCTTACCTGCTTGATGTCTTCGTGACTTTGTGGTTTGACTCAGTTTTAAGTTGGGTTCTACTTGCGAAATGTGAAAGCCCAGGAGTTCTAACTCTACTAATTTCAATGAGGGGCGATCGAGGATAGGATTTCGCCAATATTTGACTGCTATGACATTTTTACCTGAGTCTGTCTCACTTTAGAGAACGAGTCTAATAAGGAGACTTGAATTAAGACTCATTCAATTAACTTAAGACTAAAATGATGTCTCACCTAATATTTTGAGACTCTTATTTAGACTTGAACCTGGACTCATTTGAGATTTACGAAACTGCAAAATCTGGTATAGCTTCCCGTCTAAGATAGCTGAGACTTGAATCTAGACTATTAATTAGACTTGTATGAGATTTATAAGATTAGCGAATACAAACTTCCGTCTTAGATGAGATTTTGAGATTTATAAGTAGACTTATTCATAGACTTATTTGAGACTTATGAGACTAAATACATTAACGCTTGATAGCGGCTACTGATCAAAGTGAGGGTATAGTAGTTGGTGATAAGGATAATTATCACCAACTCGCTATGACTGAATTAGCTCAAACAGGCTCAAACTCCCCCATTGCAGACATTTCAACGATCGGGCAATTGATCGATCTGTGGCTCAAGGGTAAGTCTAAAAATAGTCAACGGGCGTATCGCCAGGACATTCAATACTTTCTCTCATTTATGGGAGAGAAATCTATTGAGCAACTGACCTTAAATGATATCTATGCCTACCTGGACGCGATGGAACAGCAAGGCTGGGCGGAGTCCACCATCAACCGTCGTCTAGCTACGGTTAAAAGTTTGCTCACCTTCGGCAACTCCACGGGAATACTGCGCGTGAATGTGGCAAAAGCGGTGAAGCTGAAAGAACTACCCAAAAAATTTTCCCAACGTACCCTGACCGAAAGCCAAACCTTGATGATGATCGCAACCACAACAAACTTGCGCGATCGTGTCCTGCTGCGCTTCATGTATGCGGTCGGCTGTCGGGTCAGCGAACTCTGTGCCCTGAAATGGCAAGACATCACAGAAAATCCTGACGGCACCGGAACCGTTCATATTTTTGGCAAAGGACGCAAAAATCGCTGGGTCAAATTTTCTGTCGATACTTACAAAGAACTGCAAAATCTGCGCGGTTCTGCCAACCTAGAAGACTACATCTTTGCCTCTCGCCAGGGAGGCGGACTCAAGCCCAACCAGGTGAGAAACATTGTGAAAGAAGCGGGTTCCCGCGTGAATGCGCCCAACACCTCCCCCCACTGGCTGCGCCACAGCCACGCCGGACACAGCGTTCAGCGCAAGGTGCCTTTGACCTTGCTGCAAGAAACCTTGGGACACGAATCCCTCAACACCACCCGCAACTACATCGCCGCAAATCCCACCGACAGCAGCGCCATGCACCTTCCAGTCTAGTCATGAAATATTACCGCCATCAATCCAACGCCTTTCCCCCCAATTACCTGAACGACCTGCGCGGCGAAATTCTTGCCAGTCCTTATTTTGCAACCAACAATTTGAACCGCGATTTTGTGGGAACGAAAGGCTTCTCTGTTGTCTTCCAACGATCGCACCAGAGCGAAGTCGAGCGCCAGTTTCCTTTTTTCAAACTATATCTAGAACAAGCCTTAGACCCAGCTTGCAATGCATTTTACCTGAACCCGTTGTGGTTAAAACAAAATTCCCGCGTTGACCCCCACATCGATCGCTCCCTGCGCTCCTACTGCAAAACGATCGCCCCTCCTCTTCTAGTCAGCGTCCTTTATATCCAGGTTCCAGCAAATTTGGTCGGTGGGCAACTCGTCTTACGCAACCATAAACAGCAAGTTGCTTGCATTACACCCCAATCCAACACCCTACTGTGGTTTCAGGGCGACTTAACCCATTCAGTCAATGCAGTACAGGCATCAGGAGAACGATTCAGCCTGGTTTGTGAACAATACAGCTTGGATGAGACAGAATTGCAAGCTATTCCCGAATTTACGATCGAATCCAGAGCCACCCCAGCCAAAACCGCAAAACTCAGGTAACTAGCACCAACCAGTCAAGCTGATGTTTCAGCGATCATCAGTCCTTAGGAGACTTCCAATCAAGAACTTACCTTCATCGTAGGATGGGCAAAGCTTCTTGCCCGTGCCCATCCCAAGCCAGTTAGCAGATGGGCACGCAGGCTTTGCCCATCCTACCTGGGTATTTTGTTAGCTAGAAATCTCCTTAGTCTTTGGTCATTACCGATGACGATCGCCTATTGGCAGAACAATCAAAGCAACTCTGGATTAAAGAAAGATTCTGGAAATAGGAACAAGCCGAAAGGTTGCTTTGACCTTAGGTCCAAACACAATCACATCCTCTCCAGTCAACTCGCTCGCCCGACACTTTTGTCCATTAACTAAAATTCCATTCGTGCTGGCTTTTCCGGCTCGATCGCCATCATTAATCTGATAAACAAACTGCCCATCTGACAACGCTTTTCGGGTGAGAACTGCGTGCTGGCGCGAAACAAACTTAGAATGCAGACAAATATCCGCATTGGGATCCCGTCCAATCAGGTAAGAATCTTGTTCCAGGAGAATTTCCCGTCGTCCCCAATCGTCTTCAATCACCAGCAACGGCTGTCCTGGAGACAAAGATTGAACTTCCGCCGCCGCCGTAAATTCAGACGCAAATACAACCTCTGAATCTGTATCGCCCTCAATAAAAGTCTGGGCATTACTAAAACCAGTTCCATACCAGGCTGGATTCGTTGTCGGTTGCCGCTCCCCAACACCTGCTTTCTCCGCCGCAAGCAGACGAGCGTGCCAGGAAACCTGGTCATCCGGGCGAATTTGCAATGCCTGATCGTAACTGGCAATCGCCTGATCGTATTGGCGCAGTTCTACGAGAGTATTGCCCCGATTGCGCCATGCCAAATAGTTACTAGGGTTAATAGCGATCGCGCGATCGTAACAATGCAACGCATCTTGAGGCAGGCTCAACCCATACAGCAGAGCATTTCCACGATTTTGCCAAACAACATCATGCCGCGGCTTCAGTTTCAAAGCCTGGTCGTAACACAAAATTGCCTGACCATAATCACCCAAGCCGTATTGAAACGCATTACCGCGATCAAACCAAATCTCACACGCCGCATCCTCTGAGCAATGCAAACTCAAAGCGCGATCGTAACTTGCAACTGCCTCCATGTAGTCTCCCCGCCGCTCAAGGGCAAGACCACGTTCATACCAAACCTCGTAGCAATCATCCTGAAGCTCCAACACCTGATCGTAAAAAGCGATCGCCTGCCCATACTGACTTGCAGCAGCGGCAGCAAGTCCGTTTCTGAAAAGCGCCAGAGCATCAGGGTTAAGCGATAGTTGACCAGTATCTAGCATAGGCTCCACTGAGAATGCACCGATTTCCAAAAATGGACGAAATCCGATCAGGAACTTCATTCGTACAAATAGGATCAGGATCGTTACTCGTACTATTTCGTAAATTCTACTTAGCCTGTGTGAAGCTACAGTGAAATACCCAATTTCCTTACAGTCTCTTTAAACAACTGTCAAAGGAATATTGGACTCAAGTAAAGACTTAATCAAGACCAGATGTTTAAGTCCAAAAAATTCGTAAAGTTTCTGAAAGTTGCTTGTCATCCGTCCTTTGTCATTCGTCCTTTGTCCTTTGCAAACAACCAGTGACCACTGACTAATGACCAGTGACATTTTTTCAAATTAGAGAATCACGCCATAGGTGACACCCAGCCGTTTCAGCCATTGTCGGTATGCCAGAGAACCTTGATCGCAAGGGACATGAAACTCAGCAGTTGGATTGAGTGGTAGGCGTTTGGGATTGTGCGATTCCAGATTTGCCAAATCTTGAGAGAAAATGTGGTCTTGAAACGCGATCGCCGCCTCTGTCTGACTGCTATCCATAAAATTTACCGCCATCCATAACCAACTGATGCACTCTTCTTCACTCACCGGCGTAACGCAGTACAGAATAGTTAAACACTCCCCGGCTGGATTCCCTTTGCGAAAATAAGCCGTGAGCGGACGATAGACAGAATAATCATAGGTCACGTATGCCCCCTGACCTTTACCCATTGGATCGGGTTGCCAAACTCGAATGTTGTGAAAATGCACCCCGCGATCGTCCGTGGTCACGTCATAGTCACCCACTTCAGGGATATTCAGATCTCCCAAGATATCCGTGTGAACGTGAGCAAAGTGTGCCACATCCAAGAAATTCTCGATCGCTCGATATCCACCCGTGCGGCAGAAATGCGGTCCAGATAGCACTTTAAGATAGCTGGCATCCTCCCATTCCAGAAACGGAGCAATCTCCTTCGGTTCATCTCCCAGGCAAACAAACACCAGTCCATACCGCTCCTGAACCGCATACTGCCGCACACAGGCTTGCTTCGGTGGCACATAGTCAGGATGGGCAGGAACCCTGATGCATCGCCCTTCTGAGTTGTAAACCATGCCGTGATAGGGACAGACCACCGTATTCTCAACGACTTTGCCCCCCGATAGCCGCACACTGCGATGAGGACAGCGATCTTCCCACACTTGAATCAACTGGTTCTCCCCTCGCCACAACACCAAATCCCGATCTAGCAATCGCACAGATTGCAAAGTTCCAGGTTGCAACGCATCAACCGCAGCGATCGCGTGCCAGTCATTCAAAATCACTCGATCGTCCATCGTCCCCGTTGTATTCAAACTGGGAGAACAATCTACAGGCTCGATCGCCTTCAAATTTTTGCTTACAGGCGTATCTACAGATTCAATCATTGCCGTCAATCAGGGTTAGTACGAAGGTGAACTCCAGATTATGGCATAGCAATTTTTTCCGACTGGTAGCCTATGACAGCAAAAGATCACCTCTATGAAAGGGAAAAAAACAAGAAAAAATCAAACCCATCTAAGTTTTTTCATGCTGCTCGTAAGCTGCCACAATCCGTTGTACCAGAGGATGCCGAACTACATCCGCCTTCGTGAGATGACAAAACGCGATGCCTTCCACCGATCGCAAGATTTTTTCTGCCATCGCCAAGCCAGAAGTCTGGTTCATCGGCAAATCCGTCTGGGTTAAATCCCCCGTCACCACCATGCGAGAACGAAACCCCAACCGAGTCAAAATCATTTTCATTTGAGACGGAGTTGTATTCTGCGCCTCATCCAGAATGACAAAGGCATTGTTTAAAGTGCGTCCTCGCATATACGCGATCGGCGCGACCTCAATCACACCCCGTTCCATCAAACTAGGAATCTTTTCTGGATCAATAAACTCAAACAGCGCATCGTACAGCGGACGCAGATAAGGATTCACCTTCTGTTGCAAATCGCCTGGAAGGAAACCCAGCTTTTCCCCCGCCTCTACCGCTGGACGAGTCAGAATCAACCGTTCGCATTCATTATTCAGCAATGCTTGCACACCCAGGATTGCTGCCAAAAAAGTTTTTCCAGTTCCAGCAGGACCAATACAAAAAGTCAGATCATGGGTACGAACTGCTTGAATATACTGCCGTTGTCGAAAGGTCTTAGCTCGAATATCCTCCCCTCGACGAGTTCTGGCGAGGGTATCTCGGTGCAGATCCTTGAGTTCATCCTGCCGCTCCGTGTCGATCGCCTGTCGAGCCGTAAGAATATCTGCACTGGAGAGCGCTTTTCCCTGCGTCCAGATGCTTTCCAGAGCTTGGATGAGGCGTTGAGTCAGGGCAGTTTGATTTTCAGTTCCAGAAACCATCAACTCCTGCCCCCTCAGAACAAGCATCGCCCCCGTCTGGCGAGAAAGCAACTTCAGGTTTTCTTCTCGCTCACCTGCAAGGGCGATCGCGCTATCGATCGTGGGTAGTTGAATGGTGATCTCTGAAGCCATCCGGTGCCTGAATTAGCGTGAAGGTTTGGGGGAGTTCCGCTTGGTTGGAAGCCGACGAGGAGCGGGTTTGTCTGCTTCACCGCCACTCTCACCATTAGCGCTAGATGGCGATCCGCCATAAACATCCAGGTGAACGGAATAGCCAGATAGCTGACCGATCGCCTCCAAAACCGTGCGAATCGCCTGAATGTTGCGCCCACCTCGACCAAACACTCGACCCTTATCTGCTCCCTCAAACGCCAACCGCACCCAAACGCGAGGACGATTAGGAGCCACTTCACAATCAAGTTTCAGGGCATCTGGTGATTCCAGAAACGGCTGAATCAGAAACCGAACCAGGGTTTCAAAATTTGGAGTGGCACCAGATGCGGAAGGAGTAATGGATTCAGGCATTGAGTTGTTCAAATACGTTCTGTTTTTCAAGAATGCTTCGCACTGTATCCGTGGGTTGTGCCCCCTCTTTCAATCGCTTCACGATCGCTGGGACATCTAACCGCACCTCATCAGTCCGAGGGTTGAAGAAACCCAACTCTTCTAAAGGTCTTCCATCGCGGCGTGAAGTGCTGTGCATCGCTACAATTCTGTAGCTAACTTCCCGCTTCTTACCAAATCGCTTGAGTCGCAATTTAATCATGCTGTTGTCAGGGGTACTTTCCCGTTAGGTCGATAGATCTTTGATAAACAAGTGCCACGCAGGGCAAACTGTTCCATGCTAATTCATGGACTATTCATCATATCATGTCCAGACGATGTCAGGCACCTTTGTTGAAAGCGGGAAATCTTCGGTTAATCCCTCTTGTCTCTGGTGCAACAGATCAGCGGCGCAATAGATCAGCACAATAGATTCAGCGGAACATTTCAACTCACCCTCTAGAGCGAAAAACACCGATATAGTACTATTTGCGGAATTCCACCGAATCTCTATGTTTTATATTTAACATAGAGATCGTCGCTGGATTTAAGTATGAACGTTGAAGAATTTCGTAATCAAAGTCGGATCACCCTGGAAGCCGTCCTCAATCAACTCCAGTCTGCCACCTTGCTAGTTACTGAGTTAGAAGCTCAAATCACAGATGCAGGCAGAACCGTGCAGCATCTATCTCACGTTGTAGAACAATTTCTCAACCAGCAACTGGTGGACTCTTCCCCTGAAAGTGTCCCACCTCAAGAAACTGGTGAACAGGACAGAACGGATCCATCGAGTAGCTGACGCATCAAACGGCAAAACAAACGGTTTGCGTCAAAATTGCATCTACCACTTCGGACAATTTGACGGGCTTCACCAGATAATGCCGAGCACCCAAACTCAGAGCACGCTGTTTATCGGCATTAAAAGCAAAAGCTGAAATCACAATGACGGGAATATTTCGCCAATCTGGGTGCTGGTGTAATTGTTGCAACAGAGTGTAACCGTCAATATCAGGTAATTTCAGATCAAGAAGTACAACATTAGGCTGAAATTGAACCATGACATCTGCGAACGAAGTTGCATCGGCCAAAGCCAAAACGTTGTAGCCGCAATCAATCAAAAAGTCACTCATCAACTGGCGACTGATGTCGTTGTCTTCAATCAGCAAAATTCGAATTGAGTCGTTAGGGTAGGGACGTGGGGGCGTAACCATAGGTGGAACTCTAGAAACTAATCAACAAGCAAAGACTCAACCCAATAAATAGCTTGATGAGAGTTGCAACAACAAGGACGAACACACAACTAAATCGAAAGACTTCACAGACAAAGCGATCGTTCCACCAAGGAAATTACTAAAACACGTTCTAGCTAAACTTAACAAATTCAACAACCTTTAATTCGCATAGCATAGCCTAGTTTGTTGATCTGTTAACAAGATTTTTTGCCGACCCCTACCGATTGTAGGCATTTACCCCCGGATGAATGCGACTGTAGGTTAAGGGCGACTGCTCCACTTCCGGTAGCTCCACTGGTGCCACTGAAACCGGCTCTAACTCTACCACCCTCAAATACTCTTCCGGTTCCCCACCCAGATTCAAACTCGTTGCAAACCCCAAAGCAAACTCCTGCTGTCTAGGTTGGGGATCTAGTTGTGGTGCAGGGGGAGCTACCACAGGTTCTGGACGAGTGACGATGGGTTGAGGTTGCACAGGGGGAGATGGAAGCGTCACAGCAGACTCTGGCACACTGATGGAGCCACCGGTGAGGGTTCCGGTAATGGTGGTTGCCGTTGCGGGAGGACGCATATTGAAATAATAGTTTCCGCCGCCCCCAGGATTGCCACCTGTCAGGGCTGCGGTAGCTTCCAAAGTCACGAGGCGATCGCTCACGGTAACGCTCCCTCCTCCATTCAAGGCCACACTGCCATTCGCAACTCCACTCAATTGGAACGCTTGGCTGGCTGCTAAGACATTTGCTTCGGGTGCGCCAGAAAGATTGGTCAGAATTGGTGCAGTGATGGTCAGATTCGCCGTCCCGATCGGAGTGAGCACCGCGTTGATCGTCAGGTTTGCATGGCTTGTCCCCACAGCGTCGTTGATCACAAAACTGCCCCCGGAGATGGGAATGTTGAACTGAGGCGTGGAATAGCCAGTGACGTTAGCCTGAGGAATATCCACCGTGCCCGAAAAGATTTGAAACGTATCCACCCGTGTAGATGCAGTGAAACCATATTGGTTTAACCCAAAGCCAGCAAGGGGATGGGACGCACCTCCACTACCTCCAAGTGTCCATGTCCCCTCAAAACGCCCCACGGCATTGGTAAAGCTGGCGCTCCTGCCATCGTTCAAGCTCGCTGTTCCTGCTAGGGTTGGGATATAGATGGGAGTTGGGTTGGGAGCAAAGGTGAAACCGTACCACGGTAGAGCAGCACTGGTAATGTTGAGGGTGCCGATGGGGCTGAGTAAGGTGATGGGTCCACTGTAAACAGCCTGGTTTGCCGCATTTCCTATAATCGTGAAACTGCCATTACTCACTGGAATGGAGACATATTGAGCCTGGGCGGGCAGAGTCGCAAGGGTGAAGGCACCGATCGCACTAGCCGACATGAGTAATGAACCGATCGTTCCCATGAGAAGTTCTCCTTAGGTAGATGAAGGTGTTGACCGCAGCGGAAGATAGGCGAATCGGGCACCATAATTTTCTCTAGAGTTCCCATTCGACTCTAAGCGCGATCGTAGTTTCACAAAACAAAAACCTCCAAGCTTTTGAAAACTCGAAGATCTTTGAGTCTATTAACAGGATTTTTTGCCGACAACTAGCGACTATACGCATTTACCACAGGATGCAGCCGACTGTAAGCTAAGGACGACTGCTCCACTTCCGGCAAATCTTCCGGTGCAACTGGAACTGGCTCCAGTTCTACCACCCTCAAATACTCTTCCGGTTCCCCACCCAGGTTCAAGTTCGTAGCAAACCCCAAGGCAAACTCCTGCTGTTTGGGTTGGGGGGTTGGTTGGGGTACTGGTTGCACCACCACCGGGGTTGGAAGAGTCACTACGGGTTGGGGTTGCACAGGTGCGGGTGGCATAGTTACAGCAGACTCAGGGACGCTGATGGAACCGCCCGTAATCGTACCTTGAATCGTTACGGGAGTCGCAAGCAATCGTGCTCCTTGAATGTATTGACCGGGCGGCAAAGTGACCACCTGCGTAGTGGCTTGTAAGTGAACAAGGCGATTCGCGACGCTGGCAGTTTTGCCATCATTCAACGCGACTGTGCCGTCTGCCATCCCTCCCAGATTGGTCGTGAGCGTAGGGGTTGGATAAAAGGCAAACGGGAAACCTGCTGTGCCACGACTTAAATTAGGAGAACTGAAGGTGAGATTGGTCGTGCCTAACGGTGAGAGCAGAGAGTTGATCGTAATCGTTGCATTGCTAGTGCCAGGGGATTCCGTTAGGGTAAAGCTGCCTCCGCTCACAGGAATGGTGAACTGTGGAGTGGAATAGCTACTTAAGCCGGGACTATTCGCTGGAATGTGTAGAGCGCCAGATTGGGCAGTGTAGGTAAAGGTCGCACCAACAGGCAGAAGAAGATTATAAAAGTTGACTCCGTTAGGTAGTGTGATGTTGGGTGTTCCAGTGACGGTTGCGGTCCCCCGCAAGGAAACACTTGCGCCGGTAAAGGTCGTGGTTCGCCCATCATTAAGGTTGAGCGACCCAGTATATCCGCCCGCAAAGGTAGCAAACCCAACCGGGGTATTTGTCGTGATGGGCGTGGGGGATTGAATAATACTGCCAGCCGTGCTGGCAGCCGTAATATTGATCGTTCCCGCCGGGGACAGAAAGGTCGGCAGGGTACTGTAGGTTAGACCTGCACCAGCGTTGGTAATGGCAAAGTTGCCATTTGTGATCGGAATGGGGACATATTGAGCGTGAGCCGGGAGCGCAGCCAGGGTAAGGGCACCGATCGCACCGACAGACACCATTGATAAACCGATCGTTCGCATGAAAAGTTCTCCTTGATTAAATGAAGGCGTTAATCGCAGCAGTACCTGAGACGATCGTGCGCCATAATTTTCTCTAGAGTTCCCCATTTACCTGGGCGCGATCGTGGTTTTGCAAAACAAAAGACCTCCGAGCTTTTGCAAACTCGAAGGTATGGTCTTTCTTAGGCAAGAATAGGATTAGAACGAAAAGGTGGTTCGCAAGGCACCAATGACGATCGTATCGCTGCTACTGGTTTGCACCGGGTTAAATAGCACCAGCACCCCAGGCGTAATGCTGATATTGTCATTTACCCGCAAACGATAAAACGCTTCCACGTGTAGCGTACTATCCGGTTGTCCCCCTGCAATTCCCCCTGTTCCCGAAATCGCACTGGGAATATTCAGGGTCGCAATGCCATTTTGCCGCAAGTTGCTGCTGGTAATTTTAGGCGGTTGTCCCACATAAATTCCGCCCAAGTTGCCTTTACCCAACAAATCCGGGAAGTTAAGAAACGCCATCCAGTTCGCTGTAGTGACATTGCCATTAAAACCATCCGTCACCACTTTGGAATTGGTGTACCCATACCAACCCCCGATGGTAAACACTGGGCTAACTCGCCAGGAAACCGTTCCCCCAACCGCATTGGTATTAAATCGAGAACCAACAAACCCAATCAAATCATCCCCTACCCCCGTATTTAGAAAGGCATTGGTGGAGTAAGAATTCAGGTAGTACAGCGTCAAATCAACCCGACGTAGCGGAGTCAGCGCCAGTTGCACCCCCGCCGTGTAGGGTCCATTGAACAGTCCCGCCCGTGGGGATGGATCTGAAGCTCGTCCAGCCCCATTTCCCGCAGAATAAACAGCTTGTAAGCTACCCCAGTTGGCAAATTGCCAGTCAAAGCCCACCCCAGTTTGGGTGTTCCCAATCCCAATAATCGGGTTGCGCTGGGCGAAGGCAGAAATCGGTCCCTGTCCGGCACTTTCGTAGCGATTCGGTCCGCGGAAAACCGTCACCGGATTAACCCCCTCAGCCCCCACCACAAAAGCAAGTTTATCCGTCAGGGCAACCCGATACGTAGCATCGCTCAAGCGTAATCCGCCGTTGGTATTTAGCTCGTAGCCCAAGCGAGTGTAAGTGTCGTTCAAAAAGAAAGGAGCATTATTAAATCCGGCTCCCGTGTTGATATTGCCGGCTTGTAACCCCAGCAACAGAAAGTCTCTGGGAGAAAAAGAGGTGACTAAACTCAGTTGGGTATTGTAGCCAAAGGTAATTTGGGTGGATGGATCATCTGTATCGCGAATACCATTCCGCACATTCAGATCGGCTCGATTTTTCCCCCGTCCCTGAACCCCAAAAATCACCTGACCATAAAGTTTGGTGGTCGTCGAGAACTGTTGTTTTTCCAGGGTGGCAGTCCGCACTTCCAGCGATTCCACTCGTCCCCGTAAGGCTGCTAACTCTGCGGCAAACTCCTCCTGCAAGCGCTTCACCACTTCTAGATCTTCTTTCCTGACGAAATCGGCAGTAGCAGCGGCAATCAATTCCTGAATTTTATCTAAGCAAGCATTTAATCCGGCAGCAAACTCATAGCGACTGAGGGCACGATTGCCGCGATAGGTTTTGTCTGGATAGCCAACAATGCAACTGTAGCGTTCCACCAGAGATTGCAATGCCTGAAATGCCCAATCCGTAGGTCGAACATCGCTGAACTGGGAAACAGACGTAACCTGAGGGAGAGAATCCTCCTCGCTCAAAGCCGCAACAGAAGCGACTTCTTCTAGGGTCGCCGACAGCTTGCTTGAGGCAATCTCTCGATTAATTTGCCTACCCCCGCTTAAAACGAGAGAATCTGCTTGCTCAAGGGTCGTCAATAGTTGGCTAATTTGCGTGGAATTGATTGAGTCGGTTTGGGCTGTAGCGGCTTCCCAACAGCTACTCATCAACCAATTGGCAAGTCCAAAAACAGTCAGGCTTGAGAACCACAGTAACTTAAATCTCGAAAACCGCATTCTTTTTCCTCCGCACACACTTAATTAAATGGGGTTCCTCTATCCGGATCCATATTCTCTCGTAAGATTTTACAGCCTCTTAATACTCATTGAGTGAAGCGCAAAGGTTTTGTAACTGTTCTAATTTCGACTTGATCGCTGTTTGCGTAGTATCTTGAGGAAGACGAAAAACTCCAGTAAGGTAGATCAAGTGATCTAACAAAAATGATGGTTCAATATACTCTTGCCCAAAGTCCAGAAACGATTTTCAACGTTCCAGGGAAAGACTCCGCTAAAGCGCGGGAGAAAGCAATGGATCAGTTAATGGAACTGATGGATGCAGGAAAGTTGCCCACCGAACTGGGAGACGGATTCAGTCCCAAACAATTTATTGAAGTCAAAGAGCCAACCACCTTGAATTCCACTGACGACGATGCCATTACTCAAGCCGTTCAGGTTCTCAGCAATTTGGCAAATCTGAAGCTAAAGCTGCAAGAGTCCCGCACAGAAGCCTTGCAAATTCGCACTCAACTGGATGTGCTGTTTAGCGATGATCCGGTAAGCGAAACAGAAATTGCAACCCTAAAAGATGGATTTAAAGTCCTCAAAACCTACGCTCAGGCAAATCTACGCTATAAAGAGGCACGATCGCAGGCAGAAGAAGCGCGAACCATCCTCGATCAAGCGCTAAATTCAGCCGAGACGGATGCCAAGCCTGCCAAGAAATAGCAAGATACGACTTTTATGGAGCGCTTGCAAAGACTGTCTTGGCTCGCTCGCAATTTATCTATAGGTGAGCCATTACAAAAGATGCAAGATTTCACCTCACCCAGTAGAACGAGCGTAAAGCATTCAATTAATCTGGAAAGAGAAAGTTGATAGACACTACGCCCGACAGAAATACCAGAATAATTGCCACGATCGCGGTGGGAGTTGGCACTATGGCGAGTAAAGATAGAATCAGCATGGGTAACAATGTGAAGCACAGGGTACAGATGAATTCAACTTATCAATTGAATTTGACGAGTTTGTGAATGCTTTGTGGCACTCAATTGTCAGGTGGGGATTTGGGATTGCGATCCAGGAAGTTAGAGTCCTGAAGTCCTATTCCTAAATCCCCTGGCTAGAAGCCGCAACACTGAATCAGTTAATCTGTCAAAATGTAGCGAGTCAAAATACTCATCACTTCTCCAGAATTAGGAGCAGGTAGCAACGGACTCCACTCCCTCACCTCAGCAAAGCGGAGTCGGTGTAGAGCTTGAATCGTTGTGGTGATGCCATGCCGAGAGCCAATAATCAAGACTCTCAAAGCTTCTCGATCGCCGCTAGAAGGCTGAACGGGTGATTCTACAGCATTGGCTGACGGAGTAGATTCGCTGGCAAAAAGCAGAAAGTTTTTGGGCATGATTGCACCTTGCAAAGATAGAGATAAGTGTCACGCAAGCAGTTGCTCAGAAGCGCCAGCGCTAACGATCGAAGCAACCCCTTGATGTAGACAATTTACACGGTAAAGGATTTGATTGTCAATCAGTACTTACTTCGTAATTGAATTTGGCTTTTTCTGCCACCAGCATCAAGTATTTGGAGGATGCGCGGGTTGGTGCGTAAACTCCCTTTTCCCACTCGCTGACGGTTTGCTGGCGCACTCCCAATTCCTCCGCTAATTCAGCTTGAGTCATGCCCATGTGTTGTCGCAAAGCTCGGACAAGCTCCCCATTCCACTGCACCACGTTATCCACCTGCTGCACCTTATAAACATCAGGCGGTTTGTGAAAAGTCACTTGCTCTGCCTCTAAGTCCAGATCTCTGACCGTATACCCCGCCTGAATCCAGGCAGCAGATTGGAGTGCCCCTTTGCTGCGGTTACTCCACCAGGCGCGATTGGTGCGGGCAGACGCGGGTAGGGGCGTGTGCAGCAACGCTTCAATTTCAGCAAAGGAGAGGGTAACGGGCGATCGCTCACTCCGCATCAAAAAATCTTGCAACGGCTGATACTTACTCCCGCCTCTCATAACGCTGCGATAGAACCGAAAGATGCTACAGAACAGTGCGCCCATTATAGGCAGCTTTAACATCTGTGTAGCAGTAAACTGACAAAACTACGAACGATCAAACACTCCTGCCGCGATCGCCCCTGCCAACGCCGCAGAGAATCCACTCGTGAACACCGTAGCAAACAACCACCACAGCAGCACCGCAACCGTCTTTCGAGTTGCCTCAAGCTGATCTTGAATCTCCACCTGGATTGCGTTCAACCGGAGTTGCATTCCCTGCTGAATCGACTCTTGCATAGTAGCTGCCTGGGTCGTAACCCGATCGCGCAATTGCTCCGCCTGCTCCCCCACAGCATGATTCAGATCAGCGAACTGAACCTGCGACGTTGCCAGCAATTGCTGCAATTGTGCCTTCACCTGTTCCGAATTGATCGATGTTTTAATTACCTCGATCGCATCTTCCAGCCTGGAACGCGCAACCGTATTCACCATCGGTGCAACCAGAGGCACAACCTCCGTCCAGTGGCGTTGTAAAACGGTGGGAACCTGCGCCAGCACCTGTTGATTAAGCCACTCTGTCAATGCTTGCAGAGTGGCTGCATCGGGCAAAGAAATTGTCGGTGAGTCCATTTCTGAGGTTGCTTCTAGATCTGAATGAGAATCCCTACCTGCTGAGGAATTGAGGCGTTCAGTCTCCGAACCAGTCTCGTTTGATTCAGTTTGGCTTAACTCGCTCTGATTTGATTCGATCTCTTTTGGCTGAAAGTTTTGGGCGATCGTTTCCCAACCTGTTTGAATTTGATGAATGACTTTGGCTTTCTTCCGCTCTGATAAATCCTGGCGTTGGTTAATAGATACAGTTAATTCTTTATAGTTAATGGATGGAAACGTGGCAACTTCAGGCAATGTTTCTTGCAATTCTGCCAGCAATTTTTTAAGTGTGCGATCGAGTTGTTTGGGAGTTAGCTTTTTAGCATCACTTTGATTCAAGTAATCGATTAGTTGTTGCCAAACTGCTGTTATATCAGTTTGAGGAATCTCATTTGTAAAGAGTTGACTTTCAGCAGTTGCAGATTCAACTTGAGCACGTGGCTGGTGAACAAGCATTAGAGATGGCAATGCTGGAGCTTGTTTCTCAGCTAGGGTTTGCGTCAATGTATGGACAGCAACTTCAACCTCTTCCCGCACTGCAAGAGCAATTTTTTCTTGTAGTAAAGCCTGTTCATCGTTTCGAGCGCTGAAAATCTTCACAATTGAGGAAACAACTCGCCGTAAACCAACAGTCGCCACATTGAAAAAGCCCTCAGCCACAGCATTGACTGTTGTAAAACTAAGCCATGCAATAACCCCCAGATAAACCGACCACAGCACAATTCCCGCGATCGCTCCCGTCATGGGCTGACTGAAATGAACAAACGTAGCTGCTAAAAAACTTGCCACAAACAGCACCAAATTAACTGTACCCAGAATTCCAATTCCAACAAAGGTCGAAATTGGCAAGTTTGATGTTTGAGAATCTAATGTTTGAGAATCTAATGTTTGAGACGAAGCCGTTTTGGATGCAACCCGTGGAGTAAAAGGAAGCGGCATGACAGAAACCGCGATCGCTCCACCCAGGCAAAAAAGCAACACCTGCAACGCAAACGCACTCGCTAAACCAACCATTAGAACAGTCACTAAATCAGCCCAAGTCGCTGATTGCTCAGGCAAAATAGCCGCCAGCCCAGTCAACGGGTTTGCAAAGCCAAAAGCGACTAAACTAAATTCATCACTCAAATTCACAGCACAATCAAATGGGTTGGTTCATCACATCTACCAGCCTAAAACTGTCAATCCCCTAGATTCCTCTAGCTAAAAGAGGATTCCGCCTCCATTTGAGGATGAGATACTTTAGGAGCAATCTCGTTGACGATTGGAACAGAAAATATGGCAACTACCGAACCCTTGCAAGATACAGAACTTGTGGACTGCGCCAGAGCCAACGGAACCCAGGGGATGAACGTTGCGGCGGAATTGTGCGGTTATGGCACTGATTTAGATGCCTTTGAACACGCGCTCAAGCAAGCCTGCGATCGCATGGGCATCACCTACGAAACCTTTAGCGACCTGCTCAAACCGCCTACAACTGCCATTCAAGAACTGGGTGAAATTGTTGCCCCAGACACGCCAGATCAACTCTAGAACAAACATCCAGTCTACATTGAGGGTCAGACATGAGTCGGCAAGAAAAGCGAGGCAGAACAGCGTGGTGGTTGCCAGTTGCGATCGGCATCATCTTGCTGGCGGCAGGAGTGCGTTACCTCAGTTCAACGGAATGGTGGGCAAACCAATTTAACCGGGATCGCCAAACTCTGCGAACCATTAACACTGGCGCGAGTGTCCAAATTTCAGCCTCTACCAACGATGCCGGAGTTCGCTCCGATGAATCATCACCTCGTCCTGTAGACCGCGATCGGGAACCGATGTCTCCCCCAGCAAACCAGGGGCGAAGACTGTGGTAGTAACCTTTCTCCAAGAAATTACTGAGCAGCGTGCAAATTGTAAATCTTACATAAACCGGATCTTGATAGAAACTTAATCAAGCTTGCGGTCGGGCTTCCAGGATATGAAAATTAGACAAAGTTGGAAACCATCAGTTGCAACAACCGCCAAACCTGGTGTTTAGTCTACGTAGTCCTACTGAATTTCACCCGTAAGAGGGATGAACAATTTTAGAATCAGGCGAAAGAGTTCAGTGCATCAAATTCGTCAGGGTTCTGAATTTCGGCAAGATTGAAAAATTATTGTTGCCAGGGTACTCGCAGATCTCTAGATAGGTGCTCATGTTAAATCTGAAACCGTCTGGTCAGGTTGACCACAAAACTCTAACCTTTCTCAAAGAAAACCCCTCCCTTTCCCAAACGTTGATCGCTGAGTTGGGACATGACATCAGCCAGGTTTCTACCATTATTGAACCGATTTTGCAGGCTCCTAGTCGCTGTGAAGTTAGCGCCTACTACATTCAAGCCGTTGCTGCCGGACACAATGCTTTTTTAACTACAAATTTGCCCGATGCTTGCTCAACCCACGTTTCTGAAATGGCAACTCACTGGCTGGTTGGGCGGAGTAGCACCTGTGCGATCGCCGTGTTGGATCGGTCTGTCTCCCGCTGCCATGCAGTTTTGAAGCATGTGCCCAACCAAGGTTTTTACATCAAAGATTTAGGCAGCAGTAACGGCACGTTCGTCAACCGCTCTAGATTATCGCCCTTAGAGCAACGGTTGCTTCAGGATGGCGACTTGCTGGAGTTCTGTAAGTTCCGGGTGGAATTTTTCATTGCTGGCTGGAGTAATGCCATGATTTCCTTGCAAGATACCCAAGTTTAATCAAACAGCATCATCCTATCAGCGCTAAGATGCCGTTTCCTCAGCCCTTCCTGCTCTGGAGTTTCCCGCAGAGAAGGGCTTTTGTATGACTCAGTAGATTCAGTCAACGCGGATAAAACTCAATCACATCACGCTTGATTTTGACATCATAGTTTCCGAGAAAGTCACTGCCCAGCAAGCCCTCGGCGTAATCTCCCGCGATCGCCACATCCACATTCCGGATCGTCGCCCCACTCACTGCCAGAGAATTGAGTCTGCCCACAGGCATAACGATCGTGCGACCATCCGCCATTGTGTAACGCCCTGCTCCCACGATCGGTAAATTAAGCGATTGTGCCATCGTCCTTGTCACCAGAGTGCCGCTCGCCCCCGTGTCCACTAACATCTCGTAGGTTTGATTTCCATTCAAGGTCACATCAATCACAGGTGTTCCCCCATCTCGACGTTTGATCCGAGCCTGGAAAAACCTTTGGGAAGCGGGTTGAACCGTTGTCCCCCGGCATAGTTTCCCTAAACTTACCCGTTTTCCAGAGGATGTAACCATGTAGCAAGAGTCATCCTGCGCCCAGGCTGACGGAGGCAAGTCAACTCCGGTCAAACTCAGCCCTGCGATCGCTAGAGTGCTCACAGGTGCCAATACCATCCTCAGTACCTTCATGGTTACTTAGTCCGAAATGTCATCTCCATTTTGACCGATATATCTAGAACCAGCTAGGAAATAGTTATCTTCAGGGATAGATCAAGATTTTGTACGTCTCTGGCGTTGGGGCGATCGCTTGTTCCACCGCCGCCGCCAGATCCTTTAGGGGATAGCGATCGCTGATCAACGCATCCACATCAATCCGCTTGTTAAACACAATATCGGCGGCGAAGGCTTGCACCCGGTAGGAAGAACTGTAGCTGCCCATCAGGTCAATTTCACGACGATACAAAATATTGGGATTAATGGGAATTTCCACTTCATCCGGAAACTCGGCAAAAAATAGGATTTTGCCCCCTTTGCGGGTACAGTCGAGTGCCTGGAAGAATGCCTTGTCGCTGGGAACTGCCAGCAGGCTCACATCCACGCCCATATCTCCCGTCAGGGC
Source organism: Leptolyngbyaceae cyanobacterium bins.302 (assembly GCA_033764965.1). GTDB lineage: Bacteria > Cyanobacteriota > Cyanobacteriia > Leptolyngbyales > Leptolyngbyaceae > JSC-12. Next base: position 29,430 of record JANRIN010000195.1, read on the forward strand.
ATGAATTTTGGCAATCAGATCCGGATCACGGGCATCAAAAGCAGCTTCAGCCCCCACACTCAGCGCTTTCTCGATCCGGGATGGCAGCAAGTCCGTGGCGATCGCCCGTGCGCCAAAATACTTCACCAACATGATGAACATCAGCCCGATTGGACCTGCTCCTGTAACTAAAACAGTTTGCCCTGGCTGGATCTGGGCTTTTTTGACTGCCTTAAGACAGCAGTTCGTCGGTTCCACAAAACTGGCTTGCTCAAACGTAATGTCGTCCGGAATGGTCATCAGTCCGCCATTGCGAACAATGTGTCCCGGCACCTTCACATACTCTGCAAACCCACCCCCGCTGGGAGCAAAGCCCGCCGTCGTCGTAATGTTCTTATAAGTGGCGCACATGGAGTAATTTTCGTTCAAGCAATAGGCGCAGTGCATACAGGGGATGTGATGCAGCACCACCACTCGATCGCCCACTGTCCAACCCTGCACATTTGCTCCCACAGCCGCGATCGTTCCAGCGGTTTCATGCCCAAAAATGCGCGGCGGTTCGTAAAGAGGGTAGCGGATTTTCTTAATATCCGACTGACACAACCCCACAACCTGCACCTGTACCAGGACTTCATCCGTGTCTAACTCTGGTACTGGAACTTCTTCGTAGGACAGTTGGTTGACTCCACGAAATACCTGCGCCTTCATAACGATTGCATCCTCTAAAACCCTCCGAAGTAGACTCTACCATTCAAACGTAGGTGGATACATCTTCGCCGCAATCATCTGCCAGGTAAGACAACGCCCGAAAACGCAAGCCCACCAATTGTTCGTAGAGCGGATTAATTTTGCAGAGCGGTGGAATGTGCACCAGTTTGCGTCCGAATAGGGTGATGTCTCGCTCAAATGGGCATTGGGAAGGAATGAGCTTACATAACATCCGTGCCACTTTCGGGTCTTGAATGTCCATCGTATCCAGCCACTCCCGCACCGGATGCAACACATCAAGATGATCATCCGGGTGAGCCGCGATCGCCCCTAGCATTTCCCCGTGAGGCTGACCACTTTCAGGTTGTGCCGCTGCCAGAGCTTGAAACGTAGAGCGCAGAACCTGAATCGCCTCTGGTTTCTGGTTCAGCACCTGACAATACCGCAACAGCAGCGCATCCTCGCTCTCTGAGTAATCGCCGTCCGCCAGCGCCACCATGACCGCTGTCCGCAAAAAGTCTTCCGCCAACTTGGCATCCTGCCCCAGCACCCTCGCCAACTCAGCATCCGCAACTGGTTCCAAAGCGGTTGCCTTTTCCGCTTCGGATAAATCTTGATGGAGCAGTTCGGTAATAATTTCCTGTTCTTCTGGGTCAAAATGCCCATCCGCCCATGCCAACGCCACCAAGCCGCGTACCCACGTTGTGGTTTGCTCGATCGTATATGGAGATTGAATCGCGTCACTCATCTTGCATTCAGGGCAATTCGGTTTTCGAGACGATTTTAGCCCGTTCTTTTACCAACTTGACGTAAACTGAGAGACTGTACGAATTCCTCAGACAATCAGTGACCCTACAAGAATTCTTTCTATTTCTAGCCGCGATTTTAGTGGCTTCCGGCGGGCAGACATTGTTGAAGCTAGGAGCGCTAAAACTGGGTCCTGTAGAGGCAAACAATGCAATAGAAAAAGTCCTTAATATCCTCCGCACACCAGAATTGCTGGTTGGCTTAGTGTTCTATGGCGTGAGCGCGATTCTCTTTATCCTGGTGTTAACTCGTGTCAAGCTAAGTGTGGCGGCTCCAGCCGTATCCATCACCTACATTATTTCCGTCCTGGCGGGATACTTTCTTTTCAAAGAACCCATTACAACCCGGCATTTGATTGGGTTTTCTCTGATTATTTGTGGAGTCGTTTTGGTCGTCAAACGTTGATGCCATCATGCGTAATTTTGTAATAAGCGAACGGTTTCATTTCCGGTCTTCTCCCAACTGAACTGGCTGGCTCTTTGTAGACTGGCGGCACTCAATTGGTGGCGTAGGGCTGAATCTTGAGCCAGTTGATGCATGGCGTGAGCGATCGCTCCCCCATCGTAAGGATCAACCAGTAACGCCGCATCTCCAGCGACTTCTGGCAAAGAGGATAAATTCGAGGTAATCACCGGAGTGCCACACGCCATTGCCTCCAAAACGGGGAGTCCAAATCCTTCCCATAAGCTTGGCATCACCAGCGCGATCGCTTGATTAATCACTTTGGGCAACTCTGAATAGGGCACATAGCTCAGAAACTTGACCTGATTGGTTAGCTCTAATTCGGTAATATACGCCATCAGTTCAGGATTGTAGCGATCGTCTGTGGGTCCGGCGATCCATAGCTCGTAGGCAGAGCGATCGGGGATCTGAGCAAAAGCCTGCACCAAGCGATGCAGATTTTTGTAAGGGTCATTTCGCCCCAGGTACAAAAAATAATTTTGAGTGGGGAGATCCAGAAAGCGAAAGTTAGCGGCATCATGCGCCAGCAAAATGGGAGTAATTTTACGGGCAGGAATTTGAAAAAAATTCATCACATCCTGGGCGGTTGCCTCAGAATTCGTAATGATGTGGGTTGCCTGCTGCAAAACCAGGGGCAAGTAATATCGCTGGTAGGTCCACAGGGGCGTGAACTTGCGGAAGAAGCGCAACGGAATCAGGTCATGCACCGTGACCACAAACCGACAGCCCGAAAACAAGGGTGCTTCGGGAATGGGAGAGAACAACAGCGACGATCGTAGCTTGCGATAAATGTCAGGTAGCTGAAACTGAGTCCAGCGCAGGCGAGCAAAATGCCCTGTTCTACCTTGTTCGTGGGTCATGCCAGCGGGAACTGGGTAACTGGCAAAGCGATCGTCGGGTTGGGCAATCAGCAGTGTGGGATCGAGCGTTTGCAAATAGGGCAGAAGATTGATGGCATAGGTGGCTAACCCGGTTGGTTTTTCGGGAAGAAATGCCAGATTAACCGTGATTGAACTTGCCAAGACCCCGCACCCGCTTTAAGTACTGCAAAACACCCTTGATTATAGCGATCGCCTTTTCCGGTTCTACCAAACTCACTCGCAGCGCATGAAAAAGAATGCGGCTCAGGCGATACAGCAACACGGTTGGATAGGTGTGTCTTTCCAGCGCTAATAGATAACTCGTGGTGCTGAGTTGCACTTTCAACGCCAGATTGCGCCCGGTAATCGACGAAGGCTGATGGGTAATTTGAATGTGGTTGGTAATAACGATGGAATGCCCCTGCTTGGCGTAGCGGTGGCAAAAGTCAAAATCTTCGTAGTAAAGAAAATAATCAGGGTCAAATTGGGGACAAACGGCAAAATTTTGCAGATTGAGTAAAAGGCTGCATCCCGTGACCCAGGCAGTTTCGATATAGTCCCCATCAAATTTGGGCAGGGTTTCGATCGCCACAATTCTGCCATTCTCAGGCTGAAACTCACCCCCTGCGAACCAAATCTTGCCGTCTGGTTCTCGAACGATCGTGCCCATGATTGAAAGCTCCGGATGGGCGCGGCAAAAATTCCCTGCCTTGAGCAACGAATCGGGTTGTAAGGTCGTGTCTGGATTGATCAACCAGACGATCGCCCTTCGATCTTGCTCAAACACCCACTGCAACCCCAAATTACACCCACCTCCAAATCCCAGGTTGTTGCCTGCTTCCAAAATGCGAACGGAGTCTGTTGCAAGGGTATGAATTTGGCGATCGCTTGGCGAATTGTTGACAATCACAAACCGATGGGCGATTTCAAAGCTCGGCTGAATCGAAGCCAGCAGGGTCTTAATCAATTCAGCCGAGTCATAGTTGACCGTAATCAGGTAAATCACCCGTTTGTCATGGATTCTGGTTAATGCTGTGCAAACCGCACTCCTTCTTCGTGGCATCTTCCCACCACCAGCGCCCTTCTCGCTCATGCTGATTGGGTAACACCGCGCGAGTGCAGGGTTCACAACCAATGCTAATGAAACCGCGTTCATGCAAAGGATTGTAAGGGACTTCGTAGGAGCGGATATACATCCACACGTCGGTTGAAGACCAGTAAGAGAGCGGGTTGAATTTGATCAGTTGCTTGGTATCGCTGGAGAAAGCACCGTCAACTTGCACCACAGGCACCTTGCCACGAGTCGCAGGATTTTGGTCTTGCCGTTGCCCAGTAATCCAAGCATCCAGGGTAGACAGTTTACGACGTAGAGGGGCGACCTTGCGGATATCACAGCACTCCTTATGCCCATCTTCATAAAAGCTGAAAAACCCTTTTTCACTGACCAAGGCTTCCACCTGGGCAGCGTCGGGGTACATGATCTCGATCGCAATCCCATAGTGCTTCCGCACGCGATCGATAAACTGGTAGGTTTCTGGGTGTAACCGTCCCGTATCCAGGCTAAAAACCTTGACAGGTTTATTCAGTCGATGCGCCATATCGATCAGCACCACATCCTCTGCGCCACTGAAAGAAATCGCGATGTTGTCAAATAGGGTCAGCGCTCGTTCCAAAATTTTCTGAGGAGATTGCTTCGCTAGCTCAGGCTCAAGACTGGCAATATCCAAGACGACAGGGGTTTCGGCGAGGTGCGCCATGATGATGTTCTCTCTGATGGAAGGTGTGCGATCAGGCGACTATTGTATCAAGCAACACGCCTTTTCGTGGGATGCCTGGAAATGTTGCGATCGTCTATCCTTACATATCATCCTATCCCCTATTCTTGGCTAATATCCTTCTCACACCACTCGCCCGCCCGAAGGACCAGTTCGACGGGGACGACCAATATCGCGAGGAGGTTTGTACCCTGAGGCAACCTCTGGCAAAGCCTCCAGGCAAGTCGGTTGAATAGCCAGCAATTCGCTGAAACCAGACACCACCCACCCACTACCTGAAATAGCAAACGCTGATCCGCAAAGACTACTTCCCCAAAGGGAAATCAGCGCTAAAAATGTACATACTGAACACCACTTCATATTTTCTTCTTATCACCCTGTTTTTTAATTGTAAACAGGGTATTACATTTTGAATAGTAGAACTACGGAATTTTTACCTCGTAATTTAAAGATTCCTTGAAGCTGGGGGTTTACCAAAGGAATTTTGCAGAGTTGATGCCCTTTGGTCATTTGTTATTCGTCATTCGCCATTCGTCACTTGTTTTCATTGTTTTCAGGTTTGCGCGTCAACAGCAGCGATATCTACCCGACGTCTTCGACTCCGCTCAACCAGCTTGTACCTTGAGCGAAGTCGAAAGGTACACTTTTTTCTGGAAATCGCCTAAAACCCCTTCCCAGAATGCTTCAGCAGACTTTCGCTCTCAGCCTGCACTTCAGTTGCGGATAGGTAATGGGGAAAATCTTTTTCGGAAATCTTCTTATTCTGTAAAACGTGCGGGATTTGCGTCAGCCCCTCTTAATATTTCCATCCAAAATCCTGATCAAACAAGTGAAATCAAGTATTATTTAGTACAGATGAATTAGAGAGGGGTCCAGTTTGCTAGCAATCTCCTTCATTTCCAGCCCCCTCTACTCCCCACTCATCCTCCTACCCGCTCTCCCACTCCCCACTTTCCCCGGTCATGAAGCCCCTCACCTCGGCACAACGAGACCATCTGTTCCTGCAAGCTGCCCTTCGCACTGGAATTCATAAACCAGTGCTGGCGGCTTTGTATGACGTGCATACCCAACCTTTGCTGCCAGATGAGGAAACGGGGCTAGGAATTACCCCTGCCAATCAAATTTCTCTGGATGCGGTCAATTCCTTTCGTGGGCAAGTAACGATCGCCGCCAACACGATACGAAGTCTCACGCGATCGTTGGTCGCTCAAGCCGGTTGGAGCGCCATTGATTTCTGGCAGAGTGAGCAAGGGCGTTACAGCGATCGCTTTCTGCAACAGGTGGCACACGGATTTACGCCAACGATGGGCGATCGAGATGCGGCGCAATTGGAAAGTTGCCATTATGCTGAACTGCATCGGGCTTATACCCGCTACGCCACAGCAGATTGGCAAGAAATCGGCAAACCTCAATCTCAATCCTTTTTAGATGACGCACTGCGATCTCACATTCGCAAACTGGCAAACCAATACCTGGAGTTGCAAAGTCAACAAGTTGCTCTGATTGAACTGGTGCGGTTGTGGCAGGGGTTGGATCACCGGGAGGAGGCGATCGCCTATTTAGCCCAAGAACTTGCCTTACCGTTAGACAGCGCCCTGCGGTTTTTCCTGCGCCAAATCTCATCAGACTATGCCGCCTATCCCTATCAACGAGAAGCCTTGCTGCAACTCGTTCGGCTCTGGCACCAATTCGACTCACGGGAAGCGACGATCCTGCATCTGCAACACCAATCCTTTCCCTTCGATCGAGTTTTAGATACGGCATTAATTGCCTTTGTGCAACGATTGCCCCGCCTGTTTCAAGGCAATGGGCAACATCGCAACGCCCTCGTGGAAGGGTTCCGCTACTGGCAACAGTTAGACAACCGTCCCGATGCTCTGATTACCCTGGGTGTAGACCCAAATGTATTCGCTGGAGCCGTGCTCAACCAAACCGAAATCGATCACGCCATGCAACAGGTCGATCGCGCCTTGATGGACTTCATTCGGCAAATCCCCGCCATTTACACCAACTCTCGCCACCAGCGGGAATCCATTCTCTATCTAGGGCAACTCTGGTACGGCACCCAAACGCAACCAGAAACGATTCAAACCCTGGTCGATGAATTGCGGCGATCGGAAACCGCTCGGCGGGAAGGAGTGGATGCGGTGCCCCAGCCAATTCCGTTTCCCCTGCCCGAACCGCCTGCCCACTGGACACCGGAAACGATTCAACTCCACGCCCCCATCCAGCGCTATGGCAGCTTCACCTGGGCAGAAGCCACCAGCGGCGGACTTTACCTGCCAGCCAACCAAACCGCCGTAAACACCATTGCTCAAATGGCAACCCTGGCGCAACACATCCGCGATCGCCTGGGTCGCCCCTTATCCATCATCCGCTGGTATTGCCCCCTGGAAGCTGATCCAGTTGCCAGCCTTTTCCCCACCCACGACCACGCCCTTGGCAACGCCATCACCTTCTATTGCGACCACCTTACCGGACGACAACTCTACTGGTTTCTCCATCCCTGGTGGATGGGCGGATTAGGCTACCACTCCCGCTATCCCTACTTGTGTTATGTCGATGGCAGAAGCGATCGCGTCCGTTGGCTACAAGATTGAGATTCTCACCATAAAAATGTAATGAAGTTTCAAGATATTTGTGGAGGACTGCCAGTTTGATTTGGGAACTCTACACTTAGATACTACCCTCCAAGAAAACCGCTATGTCAGCTATTCCTATTTTCCTGCCACCCGTTTTGGCTCAGGCTGGCAACCAAACCGCAAAACCCAAAACCAACACCACGGTTGCAGCCGCCCCAGCCGTTTGTAACAATCCGCCAATCTGGATGTATGCGTCGGGCGGGTTGTTATTGTTACTGGTTGCCCTGGGAGCATATTCAAAAATTAGCTATGCGAAAGCAGCGAAACAGCTTAAGTTTGAAACCTTTAAGAATCGGGAACTTCAGAAGAAACTAAAATAGGCCGCAGAAACGATCGGCAAAATGGAGCGCAACCCCGACCTGATCCACTCCCGCGAATTTAACCTCGACTACTTGAGAATGCGGATGGAAGAGGAACTCTTTCACTTTGCTATCTTGAACCAGATCAAAATTAAGGTAAAAGAAAAAATCAGCGTGGCATTGCGTCCCGGACAGGGCAATCAAGGGGAAATTGGCATCGCCAGCACTGGACGACACATTGAAGAAGTCTTTGATGTGGAATACGAACCCGGTGGCGATATGCCCAAAGGCACCAAACGGGTTCTTTTCCGGATTCAGATCAAAATCTTCAAGCTTCCCACCCAGCCCACATCCGTCACCATTAATCAAATTATTGATTGCATTGAGACCTATCTCAGTCCCACGGGAGACAACGACACCTGGCAACCGACCATTCAAGGACGAATTGCCAATATGCACTGGGATCAGAAGGCAAAACCCACGCCGTTGCTGGTACTGGAGCAAACTCAGGAAGGTTCTAATGTCACCTTTAGAACAACCCGGATGGCTCACAGTTAGTTGTCCCAAGATTCCGCAAGTGTGTCACAATCGTTAGTCAAAGTCTTCAAACCTCTAACGTTGTGTACAAAACTTTGGGCGATAAACAGCTTCTCAAATCTGGTAAGTGGATTGCCGTTTTGATTGCGGCAGCCCTTGGATGTGCTGGTGTGGGTATTTTCCTCGCGCTCCGCCCATCAACGACCAGCCAAGCTCCCACCCCCACCCCCTCTCCCACGATAGCCTCTAACCCAAATGCCATCACTGCCCTGGGGCGGCTAGAGCCAGAGGGGGAGGTGATTAAAATTGCTGCCCCTTCCTCTGGAGGCAATGCCACCCCGATTTTTGGGTCTCCTCGCATTGCCCGACTCCTGGTTAAGGAACGTGCCACGGTGAAGGCTGGGCAACCGATCGCTGTTTTGGATACGTATGATCGCCTCCTGGCAGCGGGACTCCAGGCAGAAGCGGAGGTAAGAGAAGCCCAAACTCGGTTAGCGCAAGTGCAGGCAGGAGCCAAGCAGGGGGATATCGCCGCCCAACGATCAACCGTGGAAGCCCGTGCTGCGACCGTCGATCGCCTGCAAGCCGAAGTTCAAACCACAAAATGGGAAGCCGAGCGTTACATCAAGCTGTTTAAGGACGGTGCCGTTTCGGAGCAAGAAGTCCGCAATCGTCAGTTGACCTACACGGCGGCTGTGCGGGAATGGGAAAAAGCCAAGCGAGAACTGGAAGAGGCAAAAGGGACGCTCGCCAGTGTGGCTGAAGTTCGTCCTACGGATATTCAACAGGCACAGGCGGCTGTGAGTGTGGCGATCGCCAGTATGCAGCGGGCAAAAGCGGATTTGGAAGCCTCGATCGTCCGCTCTCCGATTGGCGGACAGGTGATCAAAATCCATTCCAAAGAAGGGGAACAGGTTAGTAGCGACGGGATTGCAGAAGTCGGCAACACCAGCCAGATGTATGCCGTTGCAGAAGTGTACGAAACCGACATCCAAAAGGTGAACCGTGGACAGAGAGCCACCATTACCAGTAGCGCTTTTCCTGGGGAAATTTCTGGCACCGTGGAACAGGTGGGAATGTTGATCCGCAAAAATGATGTGCTCAATACCGATCCCGCTGCGGATACGGATGTGCGCGTCGTTGAGGTCAAAATTCGGTTGGATGACAGTCGCTTGGTCGCGGGACTGACCAACTTGCAGGTTAAGGTAAAAATTGAACCCTGATGTTTGCCATTCCCCTTGCCTGGTTACAACTGCAACGCGAACGCATCCGGTTACTCATCGCCCTTGCCGGAATTGGGTTTGCCGTGATCTTGATGTTTATTCAACTCGGCTTTCAGGATGCCTTGTTCGATAGTGCCGTAAGTTTGCACAAGAACTTACAGGGTGACGTTTTCTTGGTCAGTCCGCAATCCACTTCCCTGATTGCCATGCGGAGCTTCTCTCAACGCAGGCTGTATCAGGCACTTGGCTTTCCGGGGGTGGATTCCATTAGCCCCATCTACCTGGACTTCGCCCTTTGGAAGAACCCCAAGAATCAACGAACGCGCGGCATTTTGGTGATTGGCTTTGATCCTGGAGATGAGGTTTTTAGCAAAACCCTGGTGCCCAACATTGCTCCGATTCAGTTACCAGATGTGGTGTTGTTCGATCGCCTGTCGCGGGAAGAGTTTGGACCGATCGCAGATCTCTTTGCCACAGGTCAACCAGTGCAAACGGAAGTTGCGGGACGACGAGTAACCGTGGGAGATTTATTTAGTTTGGGTGCTTCCTTTGGCGCAGATGGCAACATCATCACCAGTGACCTCAACTTTCTTCGTATCTTCGATCGCCGCAGCAAAGGCTTGATCGATGTGGGCGCAATCAAGCTGGAACCTGGAACCAACCTGGAACAAACCCTCTCAGTCATGAGAGCGCAACTGCAAGATGCAACTAACGATGTGAAGGTGTTTTCCAAACTTGAGTTCATGGAGTTTGAGAAAAATTACTGGCGCAGCAGTACGGCGATCGGGTTTATTTTCACCCTGGGAACCGCGATCGGCTTTCTAGTCGGCACCATCATTGTGTACCAAATTTTGTATACCGACATCACCGATCATATGCCCGAATACGCCACGCTCAAAGCAATGGGCTACAAAAACACTTACCTGCTCAACGTCGTGTTTCAAGAATCTTTGATCCTGGCAGTCCTGGGTTACATTCCCGGGTTTCTCCTGTCGCTGGGGCTATACACCCTCACCCGCAACGCCACCGCTTTACCGATTGCCATGACTCCCGATCGAGCAATTTTGGTGCTGCTTCTCACCATCATCATGTGTGTGATTTCTGGGGCGCTGGCAGTTCGTAAAGTCCAACAAGCCGACCCCGCTGATATCTTCTAAAGTCAGTGGATTAAATAACCTGCGTAGGTTGAGTTGAGGATTAGGCAACCCGTCCCAGCCTGGGTGTTTCGTTTGCTAGAAATCTTCTTAAACCTCCGAAATTTTAGCTACACTACAAAAATTTCTTGACAATCAGCAAGCAGTTGCGAGCGTCCTGCGTGCGCGTATAACTGAGGTGGTCAGCAATCCGCTCCATCAAGCGTAAACCACGCCCTCCTTCGGCTTCGGTATCTAACTCTTTGGGCATTCGATGCAGCCGCTCTTCCAGGTCAAAGGGCGCACCCTGATCCCAGATCCGCAGTTCAATACGATCGTCAAAGACCTGCACCTCCAGATCAATCAGCATATCCATCGGCTGACCCTCATGGGCATGGCGCACGGCGTTTGTAAAACCTTCTGCCAGAGCCAGTTGGCATTGCATCCAAACCTGCGGCGGTGTGGGAGGGCTGCTAAACTGGTCGAACCACTCAAGAACCTGAGCGAGCGCATCCAGATCTGTATTAACTTGAAGAAAGGCTCTATGAAGTGCTTGCAATGTTGAGACCCTGAAAATCTTCACCAGCTAAATTCAAAATTGGGTAGAAAGTAGACTTTAATGAAGTGGTCAAACGTGAGTGGTTTCTGACCTAGCCCCTGAACCTAGTTTATAGTTGCCCTCGTGAATTCGTATCCTTTTTTGAACTGAATTGTTACACATTTTTGTCATTCCATCTGAGTTATTCCCTTGTACTCTCGCTTTTCTATGTCTGATGCCCCTACCCGAATCCTTGTGATTGAGGATGACCTGACCGCCCAACTGGTGTTGAAAAAAATGTTGGAGGAGCAGGGATACGATGTTGCGACTGCCAGCGATGGAGTGGAAGGACTGGCGCAGGCGAAACAATTCCAGCCAGCACTAATTATTTGTGACTGGATGATGCCCCGGATGGATGGGTTAGATGTTTGTCGGCAAGTTAAGGCGGATACCACCCTATCGACCATTTTTTTTATTCTGTTGACGGCGCGGGGAGCCGTTGAAGATCGGGTTAAGGGGTTGGATACGGGCGCTGATGAGTTTTTGACCAAGCCTGTCGAACTGACTGAACTCAGGGCACGGGTCAAAGCGGGTTTAAGGCTGAATCGAGTGTACCAGGCGCTGCAAGACCAAAAGCAGATGTTGGAAGTGGAGTTGTCGGAGGCTGCTGAGTATGTGAAATCGCTGCTCCCCATCCCGATGTCTGGTAGTGTTCGCATTGATTCGCGGTTTGTGCCCTCCCGTCAACTAGGCGGTGACTGTTTTGATTACTACTGGCTGGATCCGGACTACCTGGCAATTTATCTGCTGGATGTTTCAGGGCACGGCTTAGGTGCGGCGCTGCCATCCATTTCAGTGTTGAACCTACTGCGATCGCAGTCGATGGATGGAGTCAACTTTTACCAACCCAACCACGTTTTGCGGGCGCTGAATGAAGCCTTCCAGATGGACGATCAAAACGATAAATACTTCACCATTTGGTACGGAGTTTACAACCAGGCAAAACGACAACTCATCTATTCCAGCGCCGGACACCCCCCCGCTTTGTTGCTCACAGGTTCTGCAGATCAGGAAACAGCCGTACAGCGCTTGAAAACGGTTAGTCTGCCGATCGGCATGATGCCCGACACCAAATTTGTGAATCAGCGCTGCGACATTGGCGGTGGGAGTAGCCTGTATGTGTTTAGTGACGGAGTGTACGAAATCATGCAGCCGGATGGAGATGTTTGGGGGTTAGATAACTTTGTCGAGATGCTGGCAACTCATCGCCCTGCGATCAACAGCCAGGGACTCAACTACGTGCTGGACTACATTAAAACCCTCAGCCCCAATGAATCTCTAGATGATGATCTGTCATTGCTAATGGTCAATTTCGACTGATGATGATGACGGAGCATTACGACCGAATCTGCATATGCATCAAGTTTCCTCCAAATCGACCGCTTCTCCCCCCAAAAGCCCCCTATATTTCACAAAAACTCCCTTTCTCTGGCTGCGTGCCTTCTGGAAATTCTCTCGTCCTCACACCATCATTGGCACCAGTTTGAGTGTCCTGGCGCTGTACGCGATCGTGGGAATAGGGAAGGGGGGATGGGGGATGGGGGTGGGGGGATGGAATTTTACCAGTTTTGTTGAGGCACTGTTGGAAACTGCAAGGGTCTTTCTGCTGCCTGCGCCCTATTCTTTACTCCCTGCCTTGCTCGCCTGTCTCTGTGGCAATGTTTACATCGTTGGCTTGAATCAGTTGGAGGATGTGGAGATCGATCGCATCAATAAGCCCCATCTCCCGATCGCCTCAGGAGAATTTTCGCGGCGACAGGGCTTTGGGCTGGTGGCAATCCTGGGCATCTTGGCGCTGGGGATCGCTGGGTTTCAAAGCCCTTATCTCCTGGCAATGGTCACAACCAGTTTGCTAATTGGCACAGCTTACTCCCTGCCGCCCATTCGATTAAAGCGGTTTCCCTTTTGGGCTTCGGTGTGTATTCTCTCAGTGCGCGGGTTAGTCGTGAACCTGGGACTGTTTCTGCATTTCAATCGGGGACTGCCAATTTCCGCGCCCGTGTGGACTTTAACGCTATTTATTTTGGTGTTCACGATCGCAATTGCTCTGTTCAAAGATATTCCAGATGCCGAAGGCGATCGGCAATATCACATCTCCACCTTCACCCTCAAACTTGGACAACGTAGAGTCTTCAACATCACTCGTTGGGTTGTCACCAGTTGCTACCTGGGCTTAATCTTGGCGGCTTTTTCAGGACTTCCTGGGATTCATGCACCGCTGCTGATCATCACCCATCTGGCGCTGATCCTGCTGTTTTGGTGGCGTAGCTTCAAGGTTAATCTTCAAGATAAACACTCCATCACTCGGTTTTACCAATTCATCTGGAAACTATTCTTTCTGGAATACATTTTGTTTCCCCTGGTCTGTCTTCCCGCCTAACAACCGTTTAGACTAGGTTAACCTTCCCTATGTGGTGACGCTCATGATTGCCTCAACCATCCCCTATCAAGTGACCTGGGAAAAGTTGCCCGATGACTACGTACTTGACGACGAACCTGTGGACAACATTAATCAGCCTGCGATCGCAGCCGCTTTGACTGAAAGCCTGGAACTGGCTGGAAAACTTCCTGCCAATGCGTTGACTCCCACCAACTACGGTATCTGTGCTACGGTCAATGGACGAATTGTGGTTAAAGCTCCCGATTGGGCGTACATTCCTGCCATCCGCACGACACGAGAAGAGGTCGATCGCAGCTACACCCCCCAACTCCAGGGTGATTTTCCCGTCATTGTGATTGAATTTATTTCCAACACCGAAGGCACCGAATATTCCAATAAACCCACTTACCCTCCTGGCAAGTGGTTTTTCTATGAGCAGATTTTGAAGGTTCCGAACTACGTTATTTTTGAACCTGCTACGGGAGCCATCGAAGCCTACCAGCTTCAACCTTCCGGGCACTACCAGCTTCAACCCCTGGACAACAACGATCGCTTTTCAGTCCCGCAAATGAATTTGTGGCTGGGTGTTTGGCAGGGAACCCGCGAAAATCGTTCTGGTTACTGGCTGCGCTGGTGGGATGAGGCAGGAAATCTGTTGCTTTGGGGCTTGGAATTAGCCGAGCAGGAACGGCAACGGACTGAGCAGGAACGACAACGAGCCGAGCGATTGGCAGCCCAACTCCGAGCGGCTGGAATTGAGCCAGAAGCTTAGTTACTGGTCATCTAGCCAGAAATCACAATACCGAGCTAGCAGGGTGAGACGATCGCTCGCTTGCTGCGATCGTTGGTGAGCGGTAGCGGGTTGCTTTGCCGCCTGTAAAAATAGCGCATCCAGGTTCAGGAGTTTTAGCTGCTTATCCATTTCAATGTGAACAGACTGTACCTGTTGCTCCAAGGCTGGCTCCAGTCCCTCCAGATCTAGTGTTAGGATCTGATTCTGAAAAAAGTCCTGAAGTTTGGCAACAGAGGACTTTAGATGCGATCGATCAACAGTATCCTGAGAAAGCACGTCTTTTAACTCCTCTAGATTGAGCTTAAATTCCCGATAAGTTTGAGAGTGAGATGGCGGCAACATGGGACTTTGTACCCTACAAGTCATCCATTAAGTTGTAACTGCAAATTAAGGTCACGTCATGGTACCGCAGCTAAGAACCCACAAGGGCATGAAATTCATTGGAGTAGAGGCAAAAACCTCCAGCCAGTTGGAATCGAACAAAAAAACTGCCCAAATTCCTGGGTTACACCGCAAATTTTTGAAAGAAGGCTTAGAAGAGAAGATCCCGAACCGAATCGACAGCGATTTGTATTTCGCTGTCTATACAAATTACGAGAGTGACCAGACCGGAACCTATTCGTTTATTCTCTCAGCAGAAGTGAGTAATTCCGACGAGGTGCCCGACGGCATGGTTGCGATCGACATTCCCACAGCGCAGTACCTGGTGTTCACCGTCAAAGGGTCTCTTCCCCATGCCCTAACCCGTACCTGGAAAGAAATTTGGAACTATTTCGCCAACAACAAGGTCTATCAGCGGGCATACACCGCTGATTTTGAAGTCTACGATAAGAGCTTTCCAGATCTGGTTGAGGTGTATATCGCCATCCAAAAATAATCTTTTCCTGGGGTTTATGACAATTTTTCGGCTCCTGCCCTTCGCTTTGCCCGCCAGCGTCATGCTCCTGGCGATCGCCCCCACAACCCCTGTTCAAAGTCAAATTCTAGAGCCACAGCAATCAATAGACTGCGAGATCCTGGTAGTTGGTGGGGGATTCGCGGGGACTGCCGCTGCTTACGAAGGCTTGATGGACGGACGAACCGTATGCCTGACAGAAATCACCGACTGGGTGGGGGGGCAAGTTTCGTCTCAAGGCACCTCTGCCCTGGATGAAGCCAAATATATGCGCGATCGCCGCTTTTTTCCCCGTGGCTACAACGAACTACGGCGGCAGCTATACGACAAATACGGCAGTTTAAGTTCCGGCGATTGTTGGGTCAGCATCTCCTGCTTTATGCCTAGAGATGGACATGAACTGCTCTGGAAACAATTGAAATATGCGGAGCAAAAAGGGAAGGGCAAACTGAAATGGTTTCCCAATACAGTAATCAAAGACTTGCGTTACAGCTCAGATGGAAAACAAATTACCAGCGCGATCGCCATTCAGCACAGTCCCGCCCCTGGCACCCCACCCCTCAACACCGAACCCCTCTCCCGCATCCTTGCCGATGCCTACCGTCCCCAAAACTCCCCCCGCCTCAAGAAAACCCTCCTCCGCTTCGCCCCCCCCCCCCCCCACCCCCCCCGCCCCCAAACCCCCCCCCCCCCCCCCCCGGGAGGCCCCGGGGCGCC
>JANRIN010000199.1:0-7059 GCA_033764965.1 Leptolyngbyaceae cyanobacterium bins.302
AATTGAGATACCGCAAACCTACGTAAGTGGAAGCCGGCTGTTCAAGCCTCCACAACTTGCTCAACCAAAGAATTTGCTCATCTAAAAATGAAGGAAAAATGAACAGTCCAACCTATCAAGATGTGCTAGCCATGCGAACCAAAGGTTGTCATTTACGACTTTAGTCTGACTTGCTAATGCAAAGAAAAATATGTCCAAAACTTCAGCCAGGCATACATTTGAGACATTCTTAAATTGTCTCAATTTTCATATTGAACAATTATTTGTCAGCGTAAACCCGGACAAAACCCTTCGCTTATCCCTTACATTTTATACACCACTATAGATGGTGCCTGCAAAAAATAAAGATTTTTGGTATCGCTAGCACCACTTCTGCCAGTCACGAAGCAATTGCAACAATCTCTAGACTCCTTTATTCATCAGCCTTTATACTTATCGCATCAAATACGGCGACTGGTATCACTTGCACAGCAAGGCTTTAGAGCCTTGCAATATTGGTACACATAAATTACATATATTTACAGAATTAGTCTTACCTCTTTTCTCAAGAGGATCACGACCAAAGAAAAACAGGGACTACCTGTTCCCGCTTTCTCCAGTATTTTGTTAGGTTGAGTTTTTCATTGATCCATGAATCGCCCTCAAATTATTCAAAGCCCCTTAATAGCCCCCTCAGCAAACGCTTTTAAATTCACCCTGGAGGATTTCCACTTCAAATGGAAACAAAAGCACCAGGAGGCCACAAGAACTCTCTGGTGCTTTTAAAACATCAACAAGTAAACCCTAGATGACTTTACTTTCTTGCTGCTCCCTCCTCTTCTCATTGATAAGCCTATGAGCATGTGCTCTTCCAGTCTCTAATCGAGACCTAACAACTTGCTCTTTCAATCCGATCATGTGCGCAATCTCCTGAACAGTAAGTACATTTGCATAAAGCACTAAAACTTCCTGATGCTCAAAAGACAAGGACGCAAGAATCTCTGGGATCTCTACCAACTCTTCGGCTCCCACTTCGTGAAAGGGATCCAAATACGTCGGATGATAGAACACATTGATTCCATTATTTTTGCTCTTCATACCAAATCCTCCATATCAAACGTGCCAGAGTTCACTGTCTCTAGCTGCTACACGAAAGAAAGACTGCGCTGGCTCTGACGGTCAAGCTCAATAATCGAAACGCAAATCTCAACTAAAACGAAGCTTGACCGGCGGTGGCGCAAGCGCAGTACAATCGAAGAAGGCACCAAACCATGCTCAGATTCTGCCTTGGCAAAAGCGCTCTAACTTACTTCGACTAAGTCTCAAATGAAATAAAACTGCTGCCCTTAGAATTCAGCGGGTCAACGAATCCTTGGATATTTGTATCTCAGCGGCGCTTGAACGAAGGAATGAAAATTGCTTTTGTCAAAGCTCTTAAAAACACCCCGAGTATTTTCCCTTCTAGGTCATCTTGGAAGCAATACCAGCTGCTATTTCCAGAGCAGCATCTAATGCTGTCGCAAGCTCCAAAACCGTCTTAAGATTTTCCACCGTTCTCTTGAGTTCATCTAATTTTTCTCTTGTTTCTTGAGTCAAAGCCTGAAAACGAACAGACAGATCATAAAAGGCTTTGGTATTTGAATTTCGAATAATCGCGTTCAAGTTATCAACTTCAACCTTTAATCTCTCCGCCTTATGCAATAACTCGTCCTGTTCTCCCTGATCGTCTGTAGCAGCAGCCTTGCCCATGGACTTTTCGAGTAGATCGCTCAGACAATCTCGGCACTCTTTGATTTTGTCATAATCATCTTTCGATACGCCAGCATAAAGTTCTACCACAGCTACTTCACCTCTTCATTCTTATAAAGGGACATCTTAATTTGCCGGTATGAATCAAGCATCGCAGAAATCATGCCTTTTGACTTATCACGCAAGTCTTGATCATCTGCCTTTCCATTTGGATCAATAATCCCTGTTTCTCTAATCTTTCCTTCATCAGCATACTTCTTCAATCTTTGGTGCGATTCTCGCATGCGAGAAATGAGAGGCTCAGGGCTGGAGGTAAACAGAGTGGAAAAACTCTTGGCCGAATCTCGAATCTCGTTCAATAAATCAAGTCGAGACTTATCCCCTACGAAAGCAACATACTTCTCGTAGTCTGGAGTATCGATTGCTGGTCTCTTCCAATCCTTTCTAACATATCGATAGTTGTAGTAGTTTTCTTGAGCCAATAAAGTCAACTCTGCATTTTGCTTGTATGCAAACTTCCAGAGGTTCTTCAAATCTTCTTCAAGCAAATCAAAAGTAGCTTCAGTATCAGCATAACCACTTGTTATACATTCTTTCAGATTATCTTTCTGTTTTTTACCAACCCACTTTTCTGCGGCTAGTTTTGCCAAAGTAGCTATCGGCTTTGAGTAACTTTCAAACTTAAACGTTGTCTGACCGTCTTTTGTACTTTTAGACATCTCGTTAAGTCTGCTCAAACTATCAGCCGTGCTACCAAGGCGTTCCGATATTTGCGCTGCCAACTCACCAGCTTGTTTTGGCGAGTCTGAACCAGCGATAGCCATTAGTCCAGCAGAATATTCTATCAATCCTTCTAATGCCAACTCTCTTGCCCTAATATCCTCTGGACTATAAGCAAACATAAGGACATCAGGTGAATTGTCAGCATCGTCTTTTCGATGCTTTATCCGCGCTGAAGGGTTGAAGCGAAGCTTTGTGACGTAACACTGCCGGCAAAAGTCATTAACTCCAGAGTAGGTTTTTTTAACTGAAAGAGCGCTATCAGAAACGACTTTATCAAACTCTTTTACATCTGATATAAGAGATTCATCGCACCCACTCAGCATTAAAACAGAGAATGTCACCATAAGCGGTGACAACAATAGAAATCTTGGACGCATAACTACTCCGACAATATTTGCTAAAAGCACATCGGCGCAAGAATACTTTATTGACAACGCACGCAAACCACGTTATATCTCGAAAACCTCTATTTTCAGGCTTCCAGAGTTATTCCAGTGCATCAATGGTAAGTCATTAGGAGCACAGACTAAATATCCGCTTTCAGTGGGAGTAAATGTGCTCTCAGATCCAATCTGAAATGGTGTCAAATCATTTATTTTACCAATCAATGAAAACCAGATGTCGCCTGTGTCAAGTGGCCTAAATGATTCAAATTGCCTGAAAACTGGTTGCCTAATCAGATCTAGCGTTTTCACGTCATAGCTATCTGGACCACATTCAATATCCAAATCTTTCCACTTTCCCACGGTAAGGAATCTATAGGTTTTACCTGCTTCCAAATGAATATCGGTTTTAAACCAAATCTCTTTTGGATCAATAAAACATTCCCCAATTTTAATCATCATCAGGCTCCGGCAAAGGCGGCCACTTCTTCTTCACATCGCGATTAGGGTCATTCGACAACAACCGGAATGTTCCTTCAGGATTTCTTGCCATAACTATTGATAGATAAGTAAATTCATTTGGTTTCAGCAGTGAAGCCTGTTTTGGCGGTAAAGGATAATCAATAATCTCATAGTTAATTTCATCAGTCCCGCTATTAACCTCAATGTACAAACTGTGAGGAGAATTCAAAGCATACTTAGGCTGATTGAGATAAAAAGAGATAGACGACTTGACCAGATTATTTTGAATTGGTTGATGTCCACAAAGCGATGCGCCAACAGTTTCAAGGCTCTCTTTATTATCCCTAATAAGAATCAAACAATCCTCAATATGCCTACCACCAGGATGATGCAAACTGAACACCGCAGTTGAACAGCAATGGTCTTGATTAGCCTGACTCCAACTTAGAGTTTTCGCTTCCCATTCCTGTTGCACTTGACTATATTTTTCAGAAGTATCTACATCCAAAGCTTGTTTCATCGCTTCAAATGGCGGGTCAGAATCATTAGATAAAGCATCGATAATGCCTTTTTTGCCAACGTGAGACCAATCAGGAATTACTAAATTGGGCACTTTAGTTTTAAACTCATGAACCTCTAACTGCTTGTTACCATCGAGCAAATCGACATTAAGCATTCGATAATTTAGATTGCCAGAACTGACTCGGACAGTGCCGTCTGAGCCCCATTCTTTTGTTTGCCAAAATACTTGATGACTCAACTCACTATGGTCATCACCAATCATGCTGAAACAATAGGTCTGAGGAGGAGAGTTTGAATTGAAGGCCTCGAGCCATTCTTTATTCAACTTCAAAAGAAATTCGCTTCCATAATCTAAATCTTCCAAAACTTGCCTGCCAACTGAGGTCTGTTGAAATACATTGCGATATACATATGCAATCTGTGTCATGCCTAGCTGAGCTAGAGTCGATCCATGGTTTGCTCCAGCTACAGTGATAAGAGTTCTAGGCACCGGAAGTCCAAGCTTGTACCTGTTTAACAACCATCTCCTTGTGATAATGGCACCTGTAGAATGGCATAATAACGCCGTTTTGGAGATATCTATTTTCTTTTCCAAATGCCGCTTTACTCTCATCTCCAAAGCTTTAGCGAGATCATCGCAAGTAATCTCATCACTCAATGAATCAAATGCCGAAAGAAATATGGAATCCTGCTTATATCCACTTTGCTCAAGTAGCTTAGGAAGCATCCCATAAGTTTCTAAGCTTCGAACACTGTATCCGTGCACTAAAACCACATGCATGACAACCCTCCAATTGGATTCGATTTCCAATCTGTTCCACATTAGGCAAAACCCAAATGTTATTTGCACAACAGTGAGCAACTCAAACAAGTGGTAAATAGTCTAGACAAAAATTGTCCCTAGACGATTGCGCCATATTGGCTCAAGTAAAATGTGGAGTGTATAAATGGTCGAAGAAGATCGCGATTTAGTTTGGATTAGAAGCAGGATTCAAGAAGATCTTCTTGGCACGCAGCAATATCGTGCAAAAAGGATTCTGGAAATCGTTAAGAATCAAATCCACTTTCCACATACCATCGGACTCTTCGGAAGCTGGGGAAGTGGAAAAACGACCCTACTTGCTGCTCTTGAGGCGGAAATAACCAATTCCAAATACAAAGTCATTTATTTTAATGCTTACAAATATGCGGGATTCATGGAAGTCATCCCAGCTCTTCTGTATAAAATCATCAAACTGGCGCCGGGAAACGACAGAGTCAAGCAAAAGGAACTGATAGTTAGAATTGCGTCTTTGGCTAACAAACACAATCAAGCTTTCGGCGAATGGTTCGCAAAGATATTCGTTGGACTCAACCCCGTAGAACTTGCTCAAGATGTTAAGTCAGTAGTTCAAGATTCCAAACAAATGGATTTGCTGGAAGAGTATTACACTAAAGTAGACCGCATCCAGGACTGCTTGAGCGAAATCTATTCTGGGGTTAAAGATCCTATTTTTGTTTTAGTCGATGAATTGGATCGATGTGATCCAGGTGAAGCTCTTGATGTTTTAAAACAGCTTCGAATTCTCTTTAACATGCGCGACCTTCCTTTTGTCTTTGTTGTTGCTACAAATCCAGATCCAATTGGATTAGCTATCAAACACCAATACGGTCTAAACACTGATAGAAACGAATTTGAAGCTAGATGTATTCTTGAAAAATTCGTGGATTCTGCCATTGACTTAAATGAACAGGTGTCTCTTGGTCGACTAGTAGAACGATTTTGGACATCAAAAAAAATCACTGCTCACAAAGCCACTTTTATTCACGATTTAGACAGTCGGATGACTATACAACCACGAGAACAACTTAGCTGGGCTAGTAAAAATACTTCTTTACAAGCCATGAGCAGTAACAACCCTTTATATGGGAATCTCCGCCTACTCGAAAAAACTCTGGATTATGTTCAGTACTATCAAAAATATCAACTTCAGTTATGGACAACCTGGCACCTCACAATTCTCAAACAGGCGGATCCAGCACTAAGAACTATTGTTGCCAAATCAACTAAAAATCTCAAAGAAATTACCGAGAACAGTCATTTGAGCCTGATTGGAGAGCTTGCACGCGGTGGATTAATTGGTGAGGATGGAAAAATTGTCACGAAGCTTGAAAACAAAGACATTAGTCCATTCAGAAAGTATCATCAGTTTTTCTGGGAAGAGACTAAACGCACCGTAGCTCATCTGCGAAGCCTACGAGAGGCTGGACGAGACGACTCCCAGCTTGAAGCTAATATTTCCCAACTTGAATCACTTATGGATGATACAGATGCAATGGATTTTCTTTGTCAAATGTCGCTCTTGCGATTTAACGATATCGGAGAAGTAAGCTTTCATCCTCAAGCGCAATTCACCAACCTAGAAACAACCATAGTCGATTTTAATCGGACTACCATGGATAACTATGGCTGGCTGTTATCACGTTACTAGGTTAATTGCGTGAATCTGCAATGAGGCAGCAATCGATATGCAGTGTCTCGCTAGAATGCAAAGAACTCTTACTTGCATATGTTTGTGCATAACTCAGTCTGCATCAGCCAAAGAAGAACAATGGCCCACAATTAAGAATGGTCAATTTCTGATCAGAGATTGCAATAAAAAAGAAAAACAAGAGATGCTCGAAAGGCTGAAAAACACAACTGACGGGAATGTACATAACGCTTTTGCCGGCGGTGAGGTTCTGGATATTACTATTGCGAAACTAGAAAAAATAGACAAATTTGGACAGTCTCATTGGACTGCTGTAGTAAATCATGTTTATCAGGGGAATTCAAAGCTAAACTCAATTATTCATTTAGCTTCACCGGTAAAGAAAAAAGCTGGTATCAATTTAAAACCCAAAAATAAATACCGAATTCTAGTGATTGATGGCAAAGCATTTGGAGGAAAGAGAAAAACATTTTGGGTTACTTGTGTAGCGCTCAAACTCTAATATCGACGAGAGCATGCCATGTTTGATGAAATCTGATTCTTGTCTTCGACTATAAAGCCAGTATGCACGACATAATGGCTATTATCAGAACAACCATACTTCACTGAAGCCAGCTATAATGAACATCCTATGAAAGCAAGAAACATCTATCTAACCGCAGCAATAGCTTTAATCCTGGCTTTACAAGCGAATTTACAAGCAATTGCCG
>JANRIN010000228.1:0-42640 GCA_033764965.1 Leptolyngbyaceae cyanobacterium bins.302
CCAACCCCCAACCCCTAACCCCTAACTCCAATCATCCCGCTGGCTCCCTAACCCTTTATAAATCTGCTGAGTGGCATGAATTTGACGAGTTTTTGCAAACAACTCCTCTTCAGTTAAGTCCCAATTCTCCAGAACCGTTTCCAGGTCGGCTTGAATGTCGCGGGCACCCGGAAAGCCGCGATAGCGAATCCGCAGTCGTGCCAGTTCTGCCAGGTTGTAGTCGGTGGGTTTCCCTGCCAGAAGCGCGTCTACACTCTGGCGATCGCTCTGCCACTGGGGATGTTGTTGATCTTTTTGTTCCGTTTGTGCCATAAGTCAATGAAGAAATATTTGGAAATTCTAAGAGGTGTTTAGGATTTCCAGGAGATCGGATATAGTGTACCGCAACCCGGATATAACGCTATATCTAGGATGGCAAGGAATAGTGTGAAACTCCTGATTTCGTTGGGTAATCTAGCGCATAATGGCTTTATCCCGGATCATCTGTATTCAAGATCGCCTGTATTGGATTATCCATACAATGGTGTATGCGTAGCGGATTGGATTTGGTTAAAGTGCTGAAGTGGAGTATGGGTGGCATCCGGTTTGTGTGATAGGAGCAGTGAAGACAGATGGCAACAGCATTGAAATCAACCCCAGCAAGATCAACCCCTCCTCGTAAGCAGCGGGTACGGTCTGGGCAGCGATCGCACCTGCAAGCTGTGCAATCATCGCCCCAACTGCCTCCCACTCGGCGATCGCATCCATTACCTTCAAACACTGTTTCTCATACAGCGCCGACTCGGTTAGAAGCACCTCCAGGAATACACAAATTACCCACTCGTCGTCCTATTCCGATCTGGTTGCGGCTGTTAATTCACCTCCAGCGGGGTTCAGTTGTTGTGGCGTTTGTCTTAGTGACCGCTGCTCTCGTGGTGTATGGCAGCACAATCTATATGCAGCAGCACTGGAGCAAAGGGTACAACAAGCTCAAGTCGATGCAGCGCAGCGAACGGCAGATGATTGCGGCTGAGGGTTTGATGAAGAATCAACTGATTCAACAGGCGGAGCAACCTGGATCGGGTCTAGTTCCGCGAACATCAGACCACACGATCGTCCTGGAACCTGCTCCAGAACGAGTTCCTGTCACTGCCAATCCGGTCCTACCCAATCCGGTCTTAAAGGTTGAGCCTTCCACCCAGTCTGAACCCTTGGGCTATTAGGAGGCGATCGTGGCAAATCCCCCCTCTTCCTTGCGATCCTCCCGTAGCCGCAAGAAATCTAAGCGTGCAGTTGTTGTTCCTGCCTGGATGAATTCGGCTCAGTTTCGCATTGGGTTAGTTTGGGCAGTGCTGATGACAGGCATTGGGTTGTTGGGGGTCAACCTGTTCTACGTGCAAATTGTCAAAGGGGATGCCCTGCGGGCAGTTGCCACCAGTAATCAAGTTTCTGTGCTGCGCCCCTTTATGCCCCGGCGAGACATTGTGGATCGGTCTGGCAATGTGCTGGCGCTCGATCGCCCAGTTTTCACCCTCTACGCCCATCCCAAGCTATTCAAGCTCTCGAAGCAGGAAATTGCCGAGAAGCTTTCCCCCATTTTAGAGCGCCCAGTTGCCGACCTGGTCAAAAAATTTGACGAGGGTGAATCGGGCATTCGCGTTGAGTATTCCGTGGTCGAAGATACGCAAAGCCGCATTTCAGATCTGGCGATCGACGGGCTAGAACTGATCCAGCATCAACAACGTCTCTATCCCTACAAAGAAGTTGCTGCTGATATTGTGGGCTATGTGAATGCAGATCACAAAGGGCAAGCTGGACTGGAACTCAGTCAGGAAAATGTCTTGCTGCGGGCAACGGAAGCGGTGCAGTTGCGGCGCATGGGGGATGGCTCCGTCATGCCAGACAAAATTCCCTCCGGCTTCTTGAACCTGGACGATTTGCAACTACGGCTGACGATTGACACTCGCCTGCAACGCACAATCCAACCGCTGTTGAAAAAGCAGGTTGCGGCGGTGGGTGCCAAGCGGGGCGTAGTGATCATCATGGATGCTCATTCCGGCGAGTTGTTGTCCCTGGTGTCGGAGCCATCCTACGACCCCAACGAATATTACAAAGCTAAACCGGAACGGCTTAAAACCTGGGCAATTACCGATTTATACGAACCAGGCTCGACGTTTAAGCCGATTAATGTGGCGATCGCCCTGGAAGCGAAAGTAGCGACTCCGGAAACAGTGGTGGATAACTCTGGCACGATCACCGTCGATGGCTGGCCTATTCAGGGCGGTTTGGGCGGCAGTTCCAGCGTGACGGAGGTGCTGGTCAATTCCAGCAACCCTGGCATGGTTCACATCATGGATTTGCTGAAGCCGGATGTTTATTATCAATGGTTACGCCGTTTAGGGTTAGGCGGCACCACAGGCATTGATTTACCATCCGAAGCCCCAGGGCAATTTAGGGAGCGTAAAACGTTTACAAATACGCGCATTGAACGGGCGGTGATGGCGTTTGGACAGGGGCTTTCAATGACTCCCATGCAATTGACCCAACTCCATGCCACGATCGCCAATGGCGGCAAACTGGTGACTCCCCACGTGGTGCAAGGACTCTACACCAGCAAGGGGCAGCTTTATTGGAAGCCCAGCCTGCGTCCGATGCGGCAAATTTTTTCACCTGGAACAACCAAATCCGTGCTGTCCATGATGGAAGGGGCAGTGAATGAAGGAACCGGGAAAGCCGCCCGATTGCCGGGTTATCGCGTTGCCGGAAAAACCGGAACCTCCCAAAAAGCGAATGAGTTTGGCGGGTACTCCGAAAGTGCCTACGTCACCAGTTTTGTCAGTATTTTCCCCGCAGATAAACCCCGTTACGTGATCTTGACGGTCATCGATGAACCTGCGGGCGGGGGGTATGGGGGAACGGTTGCCGCACCTGTGACGAAAGATGTGATCCGGGCGCTGGCAAACCTCAAAACGATCGCCCCTACCTCTGCCATTAAGCCAGAAGAACCCGAATCAGCAGCGGATCAAACCACCGTGGATCAAGTCCCAGAAGATGAGCCTGACTAAAAAACTGACAAAAAACTGACAAGCCATTACTTGCCCTGCACGGCTGCCACAATGCCAAAAATGATGAAGAGTACGCCTCCAAGCGCCGTCACCACTCGTTCGGAAATGCGTCCTGCCACTAAGCGCCCTCCCACTACCGCGATCGCGGCACAAATGGCGTGTCCCAGAATTGCTCCGATCGTCACCCCAACCGGATTGTTCGATGCTGCCAGGGCGATCGTGGCAAATTGAGTGCGATCGCCCCACTCCGCCACAAACGTCAGCAGAAACGCTTGCCCTACAACGGCATAACCAGCATTCCAGCGCGATGACTCAAACCCAGCTTGCTCAATCGTTTCTTTGGCTTCGGCAATATCATCACAAGCAGGACAGGCAGGCATCTGGTAAGCGTCGTAGAGCAGCTTCAACCCAAACCCAATAAATAGAACCACCTCGGCATACCAGATGTAGTGTCGCGGCAGGATGGAAACAACCTGTCCCATCAAAACGGACAGAATTGTCATTGCTGCCAGCGCAGCCACTACTCCTACAAACACCAGGCGACGAGAATGGCGCATCGCCAGCAGCATGGCAATACAAAAGGTTTTGTCGCCCAGTTCAGAAATCGTGATTAGCAATAAGCCTGCGGTGAAAGCCGTCAGCATCGTTCAAGTCCCTCAGAATCGGCAGTGGTGTCCTGAGGTGGGCTTGATGAGTCCGATCGCTCCACCAAGCTCACCCCAGATGTGAACTTAGTGAAGGTCTCGCTTGCAAGATGCTGGGACGAATTTCCTCTAAGTAACCGTAGACAACGATTGGGTTGAATCCTGACGGTTGAGGTCAACGTCTAAGGGCTTCTTGTCATCTGAACCAGGCTCATCACCAGTATGTTGATTCAGATGGGCTGAATGGCTTCAGCAGCTACTCCCCTTCAAACGATTTAGATTATACCTGGATGATGGGGATTAGGGATCAGGGGATGAGGGTTGGAATCTATCCCTACTGAATCGATCGCGCAAACTTGCGAAGCTGATAAGCATTGGACTCTACTAACTTAAAAGAGCCTGCACCCATTTTTCGCGTGAATTGTTTGTCTGTCGCTTCTAACACATCCGCCGGAATCGATTTCCAGGCTTCAAAACTTTGCCACTGAATCACACACACTACTTCTTTGGGATTTTCAGCAGCTAACCAAACTTCCTTACCCATAAACCCAGGATATTTCGCTAACGTCGCTGTCCAAATTTCCTCGTCATTTTGAATAAATGTTTCTCGCCGATCGGCGGTAACTTCAAACTTCAACCACTCAATCACCATGATTCGTCTTCAGGTAATGTCCTGGATTACCCTAACACTTCCTCAAGGACGGTGAGCCGTACAAAGCTACACCTGCTCAATTGAAGTAAATCTGACAGAATAAGGAAGTGTTCGCTGGGAAAATCGCCCGATTAAATACGGTGAAAACACTTTTGCTGGGCGATCGCATCCAGTCTTCATTTGATTGCAGGAAGGCAGCATGGACAATAACGATTGGTTAACGCAGCTTCTGATGTTTGGGGTGGGCACCACTTCTCTGGTGGCAGAAAAGATGCGGGAAGTGAGCGATGAATTGGTGAAAAACGGCAAACTCAATCCTGATCAGGCAAAAGAGGTGATGGATGACCTACTGCAAAAAATGAAGAGTGAGCAGGGCAATCTAGAAGTTCAGATGCAGCGGCAACTCCGCAATCTATTGCAGGATATTGGGGTGCCCCGGCAGGCAGAAATGGATGAATTGAGAGGACGGATCGATCGTCTGGAACGGCAAGTGCGCGATCTGGAAAACAAGCTGTGGCGTTAGGCGACTCCATGATCATTCCTCCTGGTTTTTGCCAGCGATCTATTGCCACCACCTTGGGCAGCATGGTCTACTACACGCCCGAAGTCACTCTAAACACGAGTGAAGCAGCTTCTAATCTGGTTTTCTTGCATGGCTTTGGTGGTGGCTCCTCCGCTTACGAGTGGTCTCAGGTTTTTCCTGCCTTTGCCTTCAGCCATCGAGTCTTGGCTCCTGACTTGATCGGGTGGGGACGCTCAGACCATCCGGCGGTGAATTATCGGGTTGCGGACTACGTCACCATGATCACCCAGTTCTTAGAGCAAACCTGCCCGGAACCCGTTGCGGTGGTTGCGTCTTCGTTGACGGCTGCGATGACGATTCGAGCGGCGATCGCTCGTCCAGAGTTGTTCAAGTGTTTGATTCTGGCAACTCCGGCGGGACTGTCGGATTTTGGTGAAAACTACACGCGCAGTTTATTTGCCAATTTGGTGAAAACCCCTTTTCTCGATCGCCTGATTTATAGCGTGGGCATTGCCACTCGTGAAGGCATTCGCACCTTCCTGGAACAGCGGCAATTTGCCCGCCCAGAGCGTATTTTTCCCGAAATTGTGGAAGCCTATCTAGCCTCTGCCCAACAACCCAATGCCGAATACGCCGCCCTATCTTTTGTGCGGGGCGATTTGTGCTTTGATCTGGCGCTGGATATGCCTCAGCTTAAAACTCCTACCGCAATTTTCTGGGGGAAAAAGTCCCAGTTTACCAGTCCAGAGATTGGCAGAAAGCTGGCAGACCTCAATCCTCAAGCCGTTCGAGTATTTCAAGAAGTGGAAGATGTGGGATTAACACCTCACCTGGAGCAGCCTGCTTTAGCGATCGCCCTGATCCAGCGGTATCTAAACATTCTCTAACCCTTACGATGCCTTTTTATCGTCCAAAATCCGAATGTCACGCACGTTCAAGTTTGTGAAGTTGTAGGAAAAGCCTTCTAGCTCGATCGGAGTGCCGATTTTAATTTTGTTATTGCCTAAAACCGGACCGTTTTGGGTAATTTGGGCATTTCCTTCCAAAACCACAATCAAATTCCGGCTTAGAGCTACTTCTGGGCGCGGATCAGGCGTATACTTCACGCTGCCATTATCCAGCGGAACGTAGATATTATCGGGTAGGACATCTACCGACTTGATTTTGACTTCACCGTAGGGTTGGTTACGGATAATGATGCTGGTTTTCTCTCCTGGCTTTAGCAAATCCTGAGTATTTTGAGCCGCAACTCTGACGACCACTTCCACTTCCACGGGTTTGGTAGTGGTGTTACTTTGAGCCACAGAGCCGGACGCACCGGGAAACACAAAAATCCCAAACAGCACCAGCAAAATGACGAGAGCCGCGCCAATATCAAGAATGTTGATCTTGCCGAATAACCGTCCCTGGGAATCTACGATAGCCATGTCAATACCTCAAGTCTGCGAGAGCGATCGCTCAAGTGCTACTCAGTTTAGCGAACCAATTTATCCTTGAACCAAAAACATCTCTAACCCTGAGACAGATTATCACGACTTGGGGAACTACTTCTTTGCTACAGAAGACTGATAAATTACAAGCAAGTAGTGCTTATTCTTTGAAATTGCTGACACCAGGGAGAGGAGAGATGAACGGTTTACTTCGCGGTATTGCGATCGTTGGTTTAAGTTGCGCGGCATTAACGACAACGATCGTTCCAGGGCAGGCTCAAACCCCAGAAATTTCAGATTGTGCGGCAAAAGCGATCGCCAGCGATGATGCGGTCGCTCAAATTAACGCGCTGGGGCGGGCAAGAAACCTGGCTCGACAGGCAGCGGAAGCCGCGAATGGCGGATTGGGAGTTTACCGCACGGATGCGTCCATGCACGGCAGAATTTCCGATGCGCCCTGTGTGGATAACGGCAATGGCACCTGGACGTTTACCATCAAGGGAGGTGCTCCTGGCTTTACCACCCCCACCCAGGAAACCGTCGTCACCGTAGATGGCAATGCCTGGACAGTCAAAGTAGACTCCAACCAGGCAATTCGCCCTTAACTCTGACTTGGGCTGAAGGGGGGCACAACGTTTACCAGGGGAAGCAGTACGCCGGTTTGTTCCTGTCCACTGGTTGCCAGATCGCTGTGGCAAAGGAACACTCGCTCCTCTGCCCGTGAGAGCAAATCCAGCAAAATGCGGCGCAGTCTTTGCTCATTGGCTTCCAGGGTATCCGCACCCGTCCAGGCTTGTCCTGACCAGTCATGCAGAAATAACTGGGAAGCAAAGAGGGAATCGACCCCACTCAGCCAGCGAGGGGAGGCAGCATCCATCCAAAATTGCCAGCGATGGGCACCCCGGTTAGAACGATATTGAAACACATTGGCTAAGGTTACAGCATTGCTCTCAAACCCAATGGGACGAACAGGATAGGGATTGGCGCTAATCGCCCCCGATCGCAACAATTGAATAAAGCGGCTGATCACCATCCCTGGTGGATTTTCTCCCCGCTGGCTCTGGCGCAGTCTCTGGTTCACCTCCCAATAGTGCTGCGCCGTTTCGATGAATTGCCGAATGGCTGCAAGTTGGGTGTAAGGTAACGTTCCCCGCTGGAGGAAAAAATGCTGGATGGCACGATCGCACAACGCCACCGGATTGGGAATTAACCGCTGGTTTAACTGATCTTGCTGTTGGGTAATCCACTGAATCATTTCCTGATATGCCTCAGATGCTTGATAACCTAAGCGATCCCAACGCGGAAAAGTGGTGGCAGGGAGCAGACGAGGACGATCGGGATGGGGTGCGAAGCAATAGTCTGACAGCAATCCAGCACGAATCGGATCAATTTTGGAATTTAACACGACCAGCATTTCAGCGATCGCGGCTCGATCAACCAACCGTCCTAAACCGGGATACACCAGCGCCAACAACGTCAACAGGGCGCGGACAATCGGAAAGCTATTGAGGGGACGCTGATCGTTGAGAGAAGTCACCGCAATGCCTTGCTTGGAAAGAATATCAATGAACGCATAGCGGGCGATCGGATCAAGCCCCGGACTAATCACGGCAATGTCTTGGGGCTGAACCTGCTGGGTCTGCACCGCTGCAATGATCACGTCTGCGGTTTGCCGTAAGAGTTCTGCCCGTGAGACGGCTTGAATCGTTTGGATCGAGCTAGAAGGGGTTGCAAAGAAAAAAGGATTGGTGACAAAATCGACGATCGCCTGACCCCATTCCGCTTCTAAGCCGGGAACTGGACGATCGGACAATGTAATCACATCACACTGATTTGCTAATGCCACCAGGTAAGCTGGGTCTGCGCCTAAACCGAGCCGCACCGCCCCATCCGGATTAAACGTGAAAGCCGCTCGAATGTTGTGCTGGATCAACACCTCAAACAGGTCACGGGCGATCGCCGGATACTCGTCCACGTCGTCCGCCAACAAAATCCGAAACCGCTGCGCTAGGTGGCTTTGGTAGGTGGGATGGGGAAGTAGGTACTGCCAATACAGCCCCACCATTACCCCGTAGGATAAAAAACCGTGTTGCAGACACCAGCTTTGCCATTGCTGTAACCAAGCTTCAACTTGAGCGTAGGGCATGGGCAGGTTGGGATCCTGATCCCCCAAGCCTTGATGCAGCATGGTGGGAACATCGGCGATCGGAATTCCTGCCAGGGCTGCGAGTTGCAGCAAATCCAACACTCGTCGCACCAACCGTTGTTCGTTCACAGCGGGAAACTGGCTAATCAACAGATCCAATTCGGGTCGCCATAGTTGAGTTGCCAGTTCCAGTTCATTCTCAGGGTTAAGCCGGATTGGAAATTGGGCTTTGAGGTTGAGGTGCTGTACCAACAATGGGTAGAACAAGGTGATTTCGTCTTGCACAAACCCCAAGGGCGTTGTTGAATACACTGGATACTTGCCGTGGGTTTCTGTGGTGAGGCGATCGACAAGATTGATGCGGTTATCGCCGATCGCGGCAAGCAACAACACTCCTGGAGCATGAACATCGGTGCGAGGGGTTGCGATCAAGGATGAGGAACTGGGTTGGGCATCTGGGGACGATCGCATCCACTCGCAAAACTGATGAATCAGGCGCGTTGTTTTGCCGCTGCGAGATGAACCATTAATCCAAATCAGTTCACGTTCAACCAAACTTACCCCAATGATTTTGTTAAAATCGCTTCGTACTTCAACTCTACCGTCTTAAAATCTTTCTGCTTGAGAATTTTGCTGATTTGAGTAAGTAGGTAAGCACAATTAACGGTTACGTTGGAGAGTCATTTGTCATCTGTCATTGGGCGATGGTGCTCACACATGACAAATGACTAGGAACCAGTGACCACCCCATCCTCAGCTTATTTGCATTCCTCTACTTGCGAGTTTCATCCTTTACTTTACTGCTGCATGATATGACATCTTTTCTAACATCAGTGGGTCGCTCAATTCGAAATGCCAACCGCTGGCTGATCCAAACTCCCGATCGAGCTTTAGATCAGGCATACGATGCAGCATCGACGATTAAGGCGATCGAAGATCAGCATTTTAATGGTGAAAAAATTCCCCAACAATCTCGCCAGCATCGTGATTTGGGTTTCATTTACTTTCATGACGAACTGAAGAAATACTTAAGATTTACAAAAACTCGTTTAACGGAATTTAGAGCCAGCCGTTTAATTGTCGATTCAACCAATTCCACACTCTATAACCGTTCTTCTAACACAATTCGCGATCGCGATCGAGCGGCAGCTACGTTAGAGAAGTTGCAGTTTATTGATGACGTTTTAGCGCGTTATCAAACTGATGCTAAAAAGTCGAATGCCCTGGTTCCTGTTAACTCAGTTAATTCAATAAACCTTCCTGTGCGTGCGGTTCCCACGAATAGTCAAAATGGTTCTATAGAACCAACATCAGAAGACTTAACTAATAGCGGAGACGATAGCATTTTAGATAAAACTGGGGTATTGCCGCGATCGATTTTAGGTACCTTAAATCGGATTAAGCGAGATTTAGATCCCAACGCAGAAGAGCAAATGCTCCGCTCTTTCCGCAGTTCTAAGGTTAAAACCCTAATCTCAATTCGATTAATTCTATTGTTGATTATTGTGCCGTTACTGGTTCAGCAATTATCAAAATCGTTCATTGTGGGTCCAATTGTCGATCGCATTTGGGATCCCCAGGAGACTGGAATTTTTCTGAATTATGAACAAGAAGAAGAAGCATTAAGGGAATTCAATCTTTATCGAGAACGGTTGGAATTTGAGCGACTGTTGGGCACAACCCCAACCATTTCTCCAGAGGATCCGGAAGGGGAAGAAGGTTTTCTGAGGGAAAAAGCTCAAGAAATTGCTGCTAGTTATTCAGGCACAAGTGCCAATGCCATTAAGAATATTTTCTCGGATATTTTGTCTGCGATCGCCTTTGCAGTGGTGTTAATCACAAACCGCGAAGGGTTAGCTATTCTCAAGTCATTTATTGATGAAACAGTGTATGGCTTGAGTGATAGTGCTAAAGCCTTCATCATTATTTTGTTTACTGATATGTTTGTCGGCTTTCACTCGCCCCACGGGTGGGAAGTTTTGTTAGAAGGACTTGCCAAACATTTTGGCTTACCCGCCAATCGTGAATTTATCTTCCTATTTATTGCCACCTTTCCAGTTATTTTGGACACGATTTTCAAATACTGGATCTTCCGTTATCTCAACCGAATTTCACCCTCTGCGGTCGCAACCTATAAAAATATGAATGAGACTTAGATAATTAGATGATAAGTAGGAGGGTGTATTTTGCCGCTGGTTCGTGTTCGAGAACATGTTAATCCCCTGAGTCGTAAGTATCAGGTTGCTGTTGCGCCTCCCGATTGGCAGGCGCTATTTACTGCTGTAAATCAACCCTTGCATCTGGATATTGGTTGTGGTCGGGGGAAGTTTTTGCTGGAAATGGCACAGCAGCAACCGGAATGGAATTACCTGGGTTTAGAAATCCGAGAACCCCTGGTAGATCAGGCGAACGCATGGCGATCGGAGTTGGGCTTGTCTAACCTGTTCTACCTATTCTGTAATGCCAATAATTCCCTGCGTCCTTTGCTGGAATCCTTGCCAGCAGGCGTTTTGCAACGAGTAACCATTCAATTTCCCGATCCCTGGTTCAAAAAGCGGCATCAGAAGCGGCGTGTCGTTCAACCCCAACTCGTATCTGACTTAGCCGAGTTTTTACTGCCTGGAGGAACCGTTTTTCTCCAATCTGATGTGGAAGAGGTGGCGATCGCAATGCGCGATCGTTTCGATGAACACCCTGCCTTCACTCGCCCAACCCAGGAATGGCTGGAGCATAACCCCCTCCCGATCGCCACCGAACGCGAACTGCTGGTGCTGTCCTTCAACGACCCAATTTATCGAGCATTGTTTGTCAAGCAGCTATAATTTGCTATGGGTTTTACTGTGCTGTCTTATGAGCCAAACTCTGACTTTAGAACTCAGTGACTCAATTTTTACTGCTATCCGACAACGAGCAGAACAAATGGGCATTCCACCAGAGCATCTTGTCGCAGACTTGGTGGAGCAAAATTTTTTTCAAGCTTCCAAAACTTTTTCAGTACCCGCTGATCAAGACATCGCTCGGTTAAACTTTGAGCGTCATTTCGGAATGCTTGATTTCGATGGTGAGATAAGTGTTACTAACGAAAGTATGGATGCAGATTTAGCCAAGGAGTATGCTTCTACCCATGAGGAAGAGTAATGCTTCTCGATACTTCTGGGTTACTTTGTTTGCATTACAAAACTGAGCCATTCCACACACAAGCTTGTATAGCTTATCGAGCAGCTACAGTGCAATTAACTCACAGTTATGTGATTGCAGAGTATGTTGCATTAGCGAATGCCAGACGCTTCCCTCGCCCCTCTGTTCTTGATTTTATTGTTGATTTACTAGACAACCCAAATATAGAAACAGTTTGGGTTAATGAAGTATTGCATCGGTTAGCCGTCGAGCTACTGATGATGAGACAAGATAAAACGTATTCTCTATATGATGCTGTTAGCTTTATATTGACGCATCAGCGAGGAATCATCAATTCATTGTTCACTGACCGACATTTTGAGCAAGAAGGATTTGTTCGCCTGCCAACTTGATTCTTGGAATGCTTTAACTGAAGACTTTTGATGCTTTCGCCATAAATTCAATGCGTTTTTAGTTAATTCACTTGAGGCGGTGGGGTAATAATAACCTGCCTTTGCCACGCTTTGGCTTGCTCTAAAATTCTTTCTGGAGATGCATCCTTTTCTGAATTCCAATAAATCAAATTGCTCATCACATCGCATTCCAGATTCACAGAAAGAAAGTTTAGCCAGTAAGTATGTTCTGCTGGTGCAAACTCTGCATTACAAATTGCTGTAATAATTTCGATAAACTGCTCATCCGGAATATCTCTAAACTTTGACGGAAATGGTGAAAAAGCTTCCCGTACAAAGTCTTCTTGATCTACAGCAGTGTGATAACGAAGAAAGTCTCGAAAGGTATATGCTTTTCCGCAAGCTAGATTGAACTCCGCGATCTTATCTTCAGCAGATTCTTTGTTCTCAAGTAATTCTTCAATTTCTGAGACAATGCGGCAGTATCGTACAATTTGCTCTTGAGAAATTTGATTTGGTAAATATTTTGCATCGATCGTCATCTGCAAATTAGTGTTGATGTTGAAGTTTGAAGCAATCCCCTTGTGCAGAATTGTAAGCTATTTTTCCGGGGAATTAATGTTTAACTGAACTCCAAAAGATAAAGCTACTCCCATAATCGGCGGCGAGGGGAGCCATTCAACTGCTGATGGGCATCTCGTAGCAAAGTAGGAATATCTAATGATTCAGGGCAGCGGGGCAAACAGTCACCGCAGTCGGTACAACGATTTGCTTTGTTGCCGGGAAACCAGTGACCGGCGTTCTCAAACATCCGGTAACGATATTGCCCGTATTGAGTCATGTCATGGGCTACTGCCAAATTTCTGAGGCGCAACACTTCTGGGATGTTGATGGTTTCAGGGCAGGGCAAACAGGCATAACACTGGCTACAGAGATCGCTGCCCAAAGCATCGATCTGTTGCTGCTGAAGTTGGTTAAAAACTGCCTGCTCTGGGGATGTGAGGGCATTGGTTTGAGTTGCGATCGTTGCCAACCCATCCAATTCTGACGAACTTGCCGCACCGACACTTAAAGTCGTAATTCGGGAGTCACTCAGCAGAAAGCGGTAGGTCAACTCTAGAGGCGAAAATGGCTGACAGAGATCTTGCAATTGCTGGGGTGGCGTGTGCAGCAGACCGCCTTTATCCGCAGGCGAAATGATGAAAACTCCCATGTTCTTCGCGTGAGCTAGGGCGATCGCGGGTTCGTGGTGCCGAAAGAAATAGTAGTAGTGCAGATTGACGAACTCAAATAGATCCGTGGCGATCGCAGCGAGAATGAGTTCCAGACTGCCATGTGTGGAGAAGCCAACGTGTCGAATACGTCCATCGGCGATCGCGGTTTGCACTGCCTGCATACATCCCTGGGAATCTTGAATCCAGGCAAGATGCTCCCAGGTGTTTAGCCCGTGGATGGCGAGAGCATCCAGATAACCAATTCCCAACCGTTCTAGCGATTCGTCAATTTGCCGCTCCATTGTGGCGGCATCGGGGGTTGGGCACAGTTTGGTTGTGATGACAAGTTGTTCGCGGGACAGAGGAAGTCCAGATCGTAACGCAGATCCCAAGTACTGCTCACTCTTGCCGTAACCGCGTGCCGTTTCAAGATGGTTGATGCCGATCGCAACTGCTTGCTGGATGGTGGCGATCGCGATCGCTTCCGACTCTAGACAGCGCATCGTACCCAGGGAAAACACAGACAGGGACAAATTTGTTTTACCAAATCGGCGGTAACGCATCGTTACGATACCTTGCCGAATCTGCGCTCCCGTTGCTGGTAAGCGGAGAGTGCTTGGTGAAACTGATCTCGATCAAAATCGGGCCAAAGCGTTTCGGTGACGTAAATTTCGCCATACGCCATCTGCCACAGCAAAAAGTTGCTCAGGCGCATTTCGCCGCTGGTACGAATCAACAAGTCCGGGTCACAAATTCCAGCCGTGTAGAGATGGCGATCGAACAGCGCTTCATCAATTTCATCCGGGCTGATCAGCCCTTCCTGCACTTTTTGGGCGATCGCGCGGCACGCTTGCAAAATTTCCTGCCGCCCGCCGTAGTTGGTGGCAACGGTAAACTGAATGCCTTGATTGGTTGCCGTTTCTGAGACTGCCCGTTCAATTTCGGACTGGAGCGATCGGGGTAACACACTCAAATTACCCACAAACCGAATCCGCACATTCTCCTGCATCATTTCCCGTAATTCTTGTCGCAGCACCCGCTCAAACAACGTCATCAAAAATTCTACTTCTTCCGAGGGTCTGCCCCAGTTTTCGGTAGAGAAGGCGTAAGCGGTTAAGGCTTCCACGCCCCAATCTCGACAACAGCGCAATAAATCCTTCAACGCATCCACTCCCCGCCGATGTCCCATGAATCTGGGCAAGCCGCGCTGTTTTGCCCAGCGACCATTCCCATCCATAATCACCGCAACGTGCCTGGGCAGACGGTCTTGCTTGAGATCGGCAGGCAATTGCGAAAGGATCGAGTGTGCAGTCATGATTTCTCCGGATTGATTACGCCCTATCAATTACGTCTTAAAGTCAGTGAACAATAGCGAGCCAGAATTTGACTGTAGAAGCGGCGCAGTCTTCACTTAACCTTTAAATTTACGCCCTCTAGATATCTGCTTTAAGAATGCCCGTGTCTTAGCTACAAGTTGCCGTCCCAAATTTCCCAAACTGGAAGTTCCAGGTTCGCGATCGTTGGATTGAGACAACCGTGCCTCTAAAAGTTCCTTCAGTTTACTGCTAGTCAGGGGACGATTTAGCCCTCCTCTTTCTGCCAAAGAAATCGATCCCGTCTCTTCCGAAACCACTACACAAATACAATTCTCGACTCGCTCCGTAATTCCCATTGCGGCTCGGTGGCGGGTTCCCAGTTGGCGAGAGGCGGTGCGCTCCGATAGGGGCAAAATCACTCCCGCTGCGACAACTCGCGTGTCTCGAATCAGCACCGCTCCATCGTGCAGCAAGGTACTGGTTTGAAAGATGGTTTGCAGCAGTTCCTTCGAAACCTCGGCGTTGAGTTTCACCCCAGGAACAGAAAAGTCTCGTTCATCGATCGGGCTGCCCGTCTCAAGAATCATCAACGCTCCAGTTCGATTTTGGGACAGTTCCTTCACCGCATCGACAATTTCATCGACCGTATTGCTGGACTTGTAAGTATTTCGTTGGTAGGGCTGAATCAGTTGCAAAATTTGCCCCCGTCCGAGTTGTTCCAAGAAGCGGCGAAACTCCGATTGCAGGATGAACGCCATCGCAACCGCTGATCCCACCACCAAATTTCCTAGAACAAAACTCAGTAGCCGGAGTTCCAAACGAGTACTGATGGCGGCTGCCAGCATTAAGACGATAAAACCTCGCACCATCCATAAGGTTCGCCGCTCGCCAATCACCACCAGCATCATGTAAGTGAGGATGACGACTAACCCCACATCCACCAGTGCCCAAGCTGTGTCGGCGATATTCTCAGGCAAAAAACGGGCAACAGGATTTTGGGCAAGCAGGCAAAGGGATGACATCAAGCCAGGATCGACTAGCCCATTCATCCACAACTCCCCCATCCACCTGCTTGAATTCTGTGTCCTCGTGCGATTCTAATCACTCAACTTGCGACTTAACTTAAGAACGTCTTGATAGCAACAGTCGGTCATACCGGGCGCAATCTTTCTGGCAGGCGGTCTTGACGAATCAAATCCGCATAGGTTTCGCGCTGAAGGATCAAATTTGCGTCTCCTGCATTCACCAGCACCGCAGCCGGACGAGGAATGCGGTTGTAGTTTGACGACATGCTGTAATTGTATGCGCCTGTCGCTGGAATGACGAGTATATCCCCCGGTTGGGCATCTGCCAATTTGGCATCTTTGATTAAGACATCACCAGACTCGCAATGTTTTCCAGCGATCGTCACGGTTTGATCCGCCAAGGCAGACATTCGGTTTGCCACCACAGCTCGATACACCGATTGATAGGTAATGGGACGAGGATTATCCGACATCCCCCCATCGACAGAAATATATTTACGAATTCCAGGAATTGTTTTCTGGCTACCCACGGTGTAAGCGGTGACGCAAGCGGAACCAACGAGCGATCGTCCTGGCTCCGAAATCAGCTTGGGGTAGGGCACCTGTTGCGCCTCACAGGCTTGAGCAACGGATTCCGCCACGACTTTGACCCATTGGTCGATCGATGGAGGATCATCGGCTTCGGTGTAACAAATTCCCAGCCCACCCCCAATATTCAACTCGCTAATCGGCAGTCCGTATTGAGTGGCTTTGGTCAGCCATTGCACCATCACCCCGCCCAAATCTTGATGCGGCTGAAGCTCAAAAATTTGGGAACCGATATGAGCATGAAGACCCACACAGCTAAGAACAGGTTGCTGACTGATAAACTGAAACACTTCATCCAACTGGTTTGGATCAAAGCCAAATTTGCTATCTAAATGTCCGGTGCGAATGTATTCATGGGTATGGCATTCGATTCCTGGTGTCAGCCGAATCATGATGCGAACCTTTTCTGCACCCGCGATCGCCACCAGGGTTTTCAACTCATACCAGTTGTCTACAATGATGGTGCAACGGGCTGCGATCGCCTGTTCTAGCTCGGCTTGGGACTTGTTGTTGCCGTGAAAATAAACCTTGCCTGGGTCAACCCCCGCTTCCAGCGCCGTGACCAACTCACATCCCGACACCACATCAATGCCTAAAGCTTCGGAACCGACGATCGCGCACACTGCTAGACAACTCCAGGCTTTTGAGGCATAGATCACCTGAGATGCACCTGGATAGTAGCGAACAAAGGCATCCCGATACTGTTGGCAGGTTTGGCGTAAAGTTGCCTCGTCGAGAATATAAAGAGGAGAGCCAAATTTGTGGAGCAGATCGGTTACATCACAACCCCCAATCTCCAGGCAATCTTTCTCGTTCACACGAGCAGTCATCGGAAACAGCAGTTGATTTGGAGAAGTCGTTGCGGATACAGAATCCGGCAAATATTGGCGAGCGGGCGATTGGACGGTAGTGGGAGTGGCGACCATTGCTGGCTTGATGTCCTCGTTGAATACAACAACATAAGTAATTATGTCTAGTTTACAATCCAGCGTTATTTTCTCCAGTCTCAATTTGCCAGCCTGATTGTTGCAATCGATCGTGAACCTCCCGTTGCCATTGATCGAGCTGCCGAGAAAAATCTGGATAGTGCAGCCCTCCTCGCCACATCACCAACGCATCCTCGCCCGTGTCCTGGTAATAGCGTTTGCGCCGTCCTGCCTCGCGAAAGCCAAACTTTTCGTAAAGGGCGATCGCGGCTGTATTCGATACCCGCACTTCCAAGGTT
The DNA here is from genome assembly GCA_033764965.1 of Leptolyngbyaceae cyanobacterium bins.302. GTDB lineage: Bacteria > Cyanobacteriota > Cyanobacteriia > Leptolyngbyales > Leptolyngbyaceae > JSC-12. The sequence continues at coordinate 17,338 of JANRIN010000228.1, forward strand.
GCCCGTTCCAAACCTCGTCGATACGCCTTTGTCAGCAGCGCCAACACCATTGCCTGCCCCAATCCTTGCCGCTGATAAGCCGGATGAACCGCCACGATCGTAACGTGTGCCTCTTCCAAAATTGCCCAACTACAGCCTAATGCCGCGATCGATGGAAATGCGCTTAAATTCTTCCCATCCTGAAAAATCAGCAAATCACTATTGGGACTTTCAATTTCTCGGAGATAGCCGTCTGCACTCCAAAGGTTGCCCAAACTCAAGCGATCGAGTTCCAACGCCGCTGAGAGCAGAGCAGGAGTCAACGGTTTAAGTAGAAGCGATCTCACAGTTGGATGAGTGGGTGCGTAGGTGGGTGGATGGGTAGCTTAATCAAACGAGAATGGCTGTGAGTGGGTACAAGGGTAAGGCATGAGTCCTGGAGAAGAAAGTTTATGTATGAGTAAAAAATCAAAAAAATCACCCATCTACTCATCCACCCACTCCCCTATCCACTCCCTCCCTCCCCATCTTGACTAATCCTCTCCCTCCCCAGTAACATCACCCCTTGGGCTGTTTTCCCTTAACATGAATTCTTGAAGCGTGTCAGGTACGGATATTACGAACACCACCGACTGTTTATATCAGACAGTTGAGTAAATTCCCTATGCTAAAATCAGCATTACCGGCAAGCAGCAGGTGATAGGACACACGCCATGTTTGAACGCTTCACAGAAAAAGCCATTAAAGTAATTATGCTTGCCCAGGAGGAAGCTCGCCGCCTGGGTCATAATTTCGTAGGGACAGAGCAGATCCTCCTGGGTCTGATCGGAGAGGGAACTGGCGTAGCCGCCAAAGTCCTGAAGTCGATGGGCGTTAACCTTAAAGACGCTCGGATTGAAGTTGAAAAAATTATCGGTCGAGGTTCGGGTTTTGTCGCGGTTGAAATTCCTTTCACTCCTCGCGCAAAACGGGTTCTCGAATTATCGCTCGAAGAAGCTCGACAGCTTGGACACAACTATATCGGCACTGAGCACCTCCTTTTAGGTCTCATTCGTGAAGGTGAAGGCGTTGCTGCACGAGTTCTAGAAAATTTGGGCGTGGATCTTTCCAAGGTTCGTACTCAAGTGATTCGGATGCTGGGCGAAACGGCTGAGGTCACTTCTGGTGGCTCTCAAGGTCGGACGAAGACTCCAACCCTGGACGAGTTTGGTTCTAACCTCACTCAACTTGCTGCTGAAGGCAAACTCGATCCAGTCGTTGGTCGTCAGAAGGAAATTGAGCGGGTGATCCAGATCCTGGGTCGTCGTACCAAAAATAATCCAGTGCTGATTGGGGAGCCTGGGGTTGGTAAAACGGCGATCGCCGAAGGGTTGGCGCAACGCATTGCCAACGATGATGTGCCCGACATTTTGGAAGATAAGCGTGTCGTTACCCTGGACATTGGTCTCCTGGTCGCAGGCACCAAGTATCGCGGCGAATTTGAAGAACGCTTGAAGAAAATCATGGATGAAATCCGCTCCGCCGGAAATGTCATCCTGGTGATCGACGAAGTTCATACCTTGATTGGAGCGGGTGCAGCGGAAGGGGCGATCGATGCGGCAAATATCCTCAAGCCGGCTCTGGCGCGGGGTGAATTGCAATGTATCGGTGCCACGACGCTGGACGAATACCGTAAACACATCGAACGGGATGCGGCTCTTGAACGCCGTTTCCAACCCGTCATGGTGGGCGAACCCACGGTAGACGAAACGATCGAAATTCTGCGGGGCTTACGGGAGCGGTACGAACAGCACCACAAACTCAGAATTTTGGATGTGGCTTTGGAAGCCGCTGCCAAACTATCTGATCGGTATATTTCTGATCGTTACCTGCCTGACAAAGCGATCGACTTGATCGACGAAGCAGGTTCCCGTGTGCGCCTGATCAACTCCCAACTGCCTCCCGCAGCGAAAGAGTTGGATAAGGAACTGCGCCAAGTTCTGAAAGATAAAGATGATGCGGTGCGTTCCCAAAACTTCGATCGGGCTGGACAACTGCGCGATCGGGAAATGGAAATTAAAGCCGAAATCCGGACGATCGCTCAGACCAAGAAGAACGAGGCAACGGGTGAAGAATCTCAACCCGAAGTGACGGAAGAGGACATTGCTCAAATCGTCGCCTCCTGGACGGGCGTACCTGTGAACAAGCTGACGGAATCTGAATCCGAGAAACTGCTGCACATGGAAGACACCCTGCATCAGCGGTTAATTGGTCAGGATGAAGCGGTGAAAGCGGTTTCTCGCGCCATCCGTCGTGCTCGTGTGGGTCTGAAGAATCCCAACCGACCGATCGCCAGCTTCATCTTCTCCGGTCCCACTGGGGTTGGTAAGACAGAGTTGACCAAGGCATTGGCATCCTACTTCTTTGGTTCTGAAGATGCGATGATTCGCCTGGATATGTCCGAGTACATGGAGCGTCACACTGTTTCTAAACTGATCGGTTCCCCTCCCGGCTATGTCGGTTACAACGAAGGCGGGCAGTTGACGGAAGCGGTTCGCCGTCGTCCTTACACTGTTGTTCTGTTTGACGAAATCGAGAAAGCGCACCCCGACGTGTTCAATATGCTGCTGCAAATCCTGGAAGATGGTCGCTTGACCGATGCTAAAGGACGCACAGTGGACTTCAAGAACACGCTCTTGATCATGACCTCCAACATCGGTTCCAAGGTGATCGAGAAAGGCGGTGGTGGTTTGGGCTTCGACTTCACCTCCGAAAATGAGGAAGAGTCGCAGTACAACCGCATCCGTTCGCTGGTCAACGAAGAACTGAAACAGTACTTCCGCCCTGAATTCTTGAACCGGGTTGACGAAATCATCGTCTTCCGTCAACTCAAGAAGGATGAGGTCAAGGAAATCGCCGATATCATGCTCAACGAGGTGTTTGGTCGCCTCCGCGAACAAGGTATTGTCCTGGAAGTGACCGAGAAGTTCAAAGATCGGTTGGTGGAAGAGGGCTACAATCCCAGCTATGGTGCCCGTCCATTGCGCCGCGCCATTATGCGATTGTTGGAAGATTCCCTCGCGGAAGAAATCCTCTCCGGTCGCATCAATGATGGCGATACCGCAGTCGTGGATGTGGACGAAGGTGGTCAAGTCGTGGTTCGCCCCGGCGAAAAACGCGAACTCATTCCTCAAGCGGCTGAGTAAGTTTTAGGACTAAACAAAACAAAAACGGTAGTGATTCTTCGTCACTACCGTTTTTTTGGACACAAATGTCAATCAGAAGTTTAATCATATAGGAGCCAAGACTTGTTGATTCTCAAGCTAAATCAATCTTGAATTAGAGTTAAATCGTGTGCCAAAAGAATTTTTAGTAATGAAGGCTATAATAGTTCAAGGATACTATCTAGATTTCAGCAATGTCAAAGGTTCCTTGTACTGAATGCGGTAAGAAAACAACAAGACAGCACTCCCTTCTTAAACTACCACTTTGTTGGGATTGTCAGATGGAATATCCTGACAAGTACGAACTTGTTACCAAAACACGTGCAGTTAAAGATTATCGCTTGAAAACCGGGGAATTATACAAGCTAAAGTTTGTTACGGAGAAGAATCCATATTGGAAAACAGGACCTCATCCGATGTACCTATTTCTACATCAGCAGGTTAAAAAACTTGCCAAGGAAAAGTGGGGAAGTTTTGAACCCTATACTGTCACTCTGTCTCAATTCCCTAAAGAGCTTCTTGAGTGGTTTCTTGAGGATCTGAATCGTCTTAAGCAGCTTCCTCCTGATAAGTTTCAATACTTCATTGCGGACAGATTGGAACGCTTCGGCTTGGAACCTAAGCTTGTCGGTAATGTATATAGAAAAGATGGAGGGGTAGACATAATTGCGTATCCAAAAAATGCTACAGTTCCATTCCTATTAGCTATACAGGCAAAACATCATCGCAAAAATAGTCCAACACGAGTTGGAGATGTTCGTGATTTTCATGGAGTTTTAACGTCACAAAACTCTCCGTTTCATATGGGAATGGTTGTTACAAACACCAAATTTACTCCGGACGCACAATGGTTTGCTGATAACAACAAGAAACTATTAAGACTTAGGGGTATGCAAGATTTACAACGATGGCTAAAAGAAGATTTTGTCAATGAACACGAGTGGCGGGAAATTCCAGATGAAGTTGAACTTGCCCCAGGAATACGCATTCAGGTTCCCAAAGATAAGCTATGGTTACCTAATAAGTCCTAACGGTTGCTGATTTTGCAGCATACTACCAATACAGACGTAAGAACTGAGCAGGGAAGGGCGATCTCCGATCTTGTGGGTTATGTCAGCGCAGCGAAACGCAACCTGATGAACTGCGGAGGAGAGAAATTTGATAGATGGATTTGACCTTTCTAAACATGCCCGTTCACAATTAAAAGAACGGTGTATCGAGTTCATCTGGTTGACTGAAACAATCTCTAATCCTGATCGCCTCTTGCCTCTTGCCTCTTGCAGATTCTCAGGGCAACACGCATTATCTAAAGCAAATCTCAGATTTTGGCGATCGCTGGTTAAGAGTGATTGTCAACCCAATCGTTGATCCGCCGTCGCCAGGAAGGAATTTGTAAGCGAGATCGCTTGTGTTTTGTAGAGTGTGTAGTGCAGCATCGTGCATCTGATGAAATGCGATCGCGTCGATCATTTCAACAACCCAATCCAAGCCGATTGCTATGGACTATGACATATTCGGTATTGACTCGCTGATTGTTTACATCACCCCCTCCTAATGTCAGTGGTTTTGCAGTAGAAAGCCTGTCATAATTTATGAAGTGATTTGGATATTGACTGATGGAGCAGCGGTCTTTTGAAGGAACCTGGGAAGAAATTCTCTACTATGCGCCTGAGTTAGCTGGACAGCGTGTCAGGTTAACAGTGTTATCCAAAGAGAGTTCGAATCCTCACAATGGAACTACCCTAGATCAAGTTTTGCAGGGTCGGTTGGGTCGAGTTCAGTTTCAGCCTTCAAATCTCTCCACCTGTACAAAAGAAGCATTCATAGACCTTTTGGTTGAGAAGTACAGGCTGCCAGGATTGGGGCAGTGACTCTTTGTGATGCATCTCCCTTGATTGCTTTGATTAACCAAAGTGACATCAGTCATACTCGTTGCGTTAATGCGTTATCTGGTCTTCCCGCGCCTTTAATTACAACGTGGTCATGTTTCACAGAAGCGATGTACTTGCTAGGTCGTTACGGTGGTTGGTCTGCACAGCAAGAATTATGGGGCTATATTGCTGATCAGATTCTTGTGCTTCACTTCAACGATGCAGACGAACAAACGAGGATGCAAGTATTAATGGGGCAGTATCAAGATTTACCAATGGATTTAGCAGATGCATCTCTAGTTGCTGCGGCTGAAGCCCTCAATCAAAAACGAATTTTTACGCTTGATCGAGATTTTCATATTTACCGCTTTAAAGGGAATCAACCTTTTGATGTTGTGCCTTAAGCATTGTCTGATAGTTAGCCAGATTTAACACTGCGTCAATGCGGACAGAGTCGCTAGCAGCGCAGCCTACACCGTACCCTCTATTATTCAACGCTTTCGGCAAGAGACACTGGAGCTTCCTCGATCGTGGGTGCTGTGTGGGTGATTTGAGTCAGAGCGAGTTCGATATCTAGTTCGGCTGGTAAATAATCAATCAACTCTGACAAGTCGTTGGCGACTACTTGAAAAGCATTGAGTTGCTTTGCATAGGACTGCATGGATGAGTCTTGCAAGCGTTCAATTTGATTTTCCATAATCGCTTGAAATGCTTCTAAGACTGCAATCAGTCCGTTGTCAGAAATGAGCGATCGCAAGATTACTTGCGGAGAGTGATCCTCAGTTTCAACAATATTTGCCATTCTGGTTGCATCAACTTCTACAACAGGTGCCGTAATTGATGACGGAACTGCCTCCACTTGCGACTGAGGTAAATGTTCCAAGCCTAAAGATTCGTCTGGACGCTGGGGTGCCATCGTGCGATCGCCTCCTGCTTATCGACTCCATCAACCTTAGCAACGCAACCCATTTTTTCTCTCTGCCTCAAGCACGATTCTGATACGGCATTCCGTCTTGAAACACCAACACTTCTCCAGGTTGAATGGGAGTCCAGGTTTCGTTGTCGGTTAGTGGAGTAGTGGCAATCACCGCAACCCGATCGCTGGGAGTAGTCAATTCTTGAAAATCCACAGTGAGATCTTCATCAATCAGGTGGGCGGCAGCGAAGGGAGCCTGACGCACGATGTAGCAGAGTTTTGTGGAGCAATGGGCAAAGAAGTGCTCCCCATCTGAGAGTAAGTAATTGAAGCTGCCAAATTGGGCAATTTCGGTGGTAATTTCTTGCAAGACTGGGTACAAGTCTTGTAGGGAAGGTTTTTCGACGGGGAAGTGTTGCCTCAAGGTGTTGAGCAGCAAACAAAAGGCTCGTTCGCTATCGGTCTGTCCAACAGGACGGTAATAGGTGTGATTGGTGGGTTCAAAGTTAGGTAAGTCGCCATTGTGAGCAAATACCCAATATCTGCCCCACAGTTCTCGCTGAAAAGGATGGCAATTCTCCAGGCGCACCGCCCCAAACGTAGCTTTACGGATGTGGGCAATGACGTGTTTTGACTGGATGGGATAGTGGCGGACTAAGTCGGCAATGGGTGACGCGATCGCCGGTTTCACATCCAAAAACAGGCGGCAACCCAACCCTTCAAAAAAAGCAATGCCCCAGCCATCTTGATGTTCATCCGTTTTGCCTCCCCGCGCTGCAAAACCCTCAAATGAAAAGCAAATGTCTGTGGGGACATTGCAGTTCATCCCCAACAATTGGCACATAACACGTCCTCAAAGTTTGACAAGCTGTCTTTTGACGGCAAACTTATCTCTAAAGCAGAATGAAGTCAATCTACAGCTTTAGATGCTGAAAGGCATCCCAGCCCACTGGCGGGAAACAATTATGTGACCCCTCAGCGGGATTTTTATTAGAACACTTTTCAGCAGAAATAGGGCTTTTAGCAACAATCAACCGAGGAGAACAATGAAAAAGATTTTGTCGATCGGGCTGGCTATTATCGTTCTATTCGGATTGGTCATCTCTCGTCCTGCAATGGCAGCAGTGTCCCCTGATGTATTCGCAAATGGAGCCAAGGTTTTTGGTGCAAATTGCGCTTCCTGCCACATGAATGGCAACAATTTAATCAATGCCAGCAAGAACCTCAAAGCAGAAACTCTGCACCAATACGGCATGGATTCTGTTGAAGCAATCACAACTCAAGTCACTAATGGTAAAGCGGCTATGCCGTCGTTCAAAGGTCGCTTAAATGCCGAACAAATCGAAGCTGTTGCTGCCTATGTACTTGAACAATCCGAGAAAGGTTGGAAGGGGTAATCCAGGTTTAACAGTCGATCGAACAAAATCAACATCTATCAAAATTTAGATCAGAAGTCCAGGCTATGTGGTTTTCAAGAAAGAAGAATCGTTATCTCATTAAAGCGTCAGCAGGTTTTTGGCTAAGTGTGTTGGTCGGTGGCTTCGTGGTCACAAGTTATGGTCAACACCCCGGCTCTGCCCACGACACACCATCCAACCCAGGACAGTCTCAAACTGGTTCGCCCCAGGCTAAACCGTCCCATTCCCATAAAATGGTGGAGGTTCCAGCAGGGCAACCAATTCCAACCGTAAATCTGATTCTTCATCCTGATGCGATGAACGGCTGGAATTTAGAAGTGAAAGTGACTAATTTTGTATTTGCGCCCGATCGAGTGAATACCAAAGGCACCAGTGTCAATGAAGGACACGCTCATCTCTATGTTGATGGCAAGAAGGTAGCGCGGTTGTATGGTTCCTGGCATCACTTGCCTGCCCTTCCACCAGGAGATCACAAAATCACCGTAACCCTAAATACGAATGATCACGGAGAGCTTGTGTATGGAGGAAAGCCAATTCAAGCGACTGAAATCATTCAGGTTCCAGCAAAATAATCGGTCCCAAGCTACCCGCGAACCCAGATTGCCAGCCCACCGCCTCGCCCTCGGGCAGCAATGAAGTTCTCTGTCACTAGAAAGAAGGCAAAGAAAGGCAGTTTGGACACGGGGGACTGCTCGAAATTTTGCTGCCTGGTTTTGCCTGTTTGAAACTTGCCCCTGTAAAGTGTCTTGCCCAAGATAGAAAACTCTGCCTGAGTGAAGTCAAATCCCAACAGATTCTTTTTGCCGGGATACTTTAACGGTCCTTGGAGCTTGAAAAGGATCGAGCCAAATTCAATTTGGTTGCCGATCGTTCCCGCCCCAACCTCTCCCTCTTCTGCCAGGAACGAAATTTGTGCGAGTGCGAATTGGGGCACATACCAGCCTCGCCCCTGGGATACGCCGGATTTTTGGTGGGCACTGCGGGGAGCCGTAAAATACAATCGCCATTGCCCAATCAAAGCTGCGAATGGGTAGGTGATGTGCTGCTGTCTGGCGGCTTTTTCTGCCTGCAACAAAGCATCAACCACTGCTTGAGTCGATGGGCGAGGGCGATCGCCACCTTCTCGAAACGCTGCTACAGCATGAGACAACGTTTCGAGATAGGTTGGAATTGGAGTAGGCCTGGAGTCCGACGACATTCGACTAGCGCTGCACAAAGGGGCAGGGATTCAGAGTAAACCCACCCGCAATGATGGCAAAGTCATCAAAGTCTGAGTCCTTACCAGGACGGGGCAAACCGCTATCATCCCATTTGATCAAGTTGCCTTCTTGCCCTGCCACTAAGCTGCCAGAAAAGGCTGCGGCAACGCTATTGGTGGAAACGTAGGTGGTTCTGATCTGTCTCGTCCTGGGATCGAGCGAGTCCAGGTAGAACACGTAGGGCGTATTTGCCTGGAAGCGAAACTTGATCAGGTTTACCGCTTGCCCTTCACCATTCACAATTGCCCCGCCTTCTACTGTGCCTAAATAGTCGGGTTGCGTGCCAGTATCGTTCCGTCCCGGCACGCTGGGGGTTGTGTCGTTGTAAGGCTTGACTTCCACAAATAAAGGGGTTTTCTTGCCTGTCCGGGCATCAACCACGCCAAAGGTGGATTGATAGAACCCATGCGTATCAACCAGTTCAAATTCGACGATCGTTTCTTCGGGAAACTGAATCGCCGCATTGGTCAACGTCTCTTGAGCTGGGGTAGAAGTTGATAGTCCAACAAAGCCAAGGGAGCAGAGCGCCGCGATCGCCGCAGGACGCAGAGTTTTCATGGAAGCTTGCTGACCAGATTGGCTGGGGGAATGCAACAGTTTCATATGCTGTGACTCCGGATGACCGAATTATTTTGCTGAATTGAATTCAAGGGATATTCGTGATAGCGCGTCCCAAATACCCACGATTTACCAGGTTGCGGTGCTACGGTTGGCAGCGGCTTCCTGGATTTGCTTGATTTGTCCTCGTAAGGAGTCTGCTTCTGTTCGCAAGGTTTCGAGGTCAGTACACGCTTGTGGGTAAGGAACTCTCGGATCACGCCGCAAGTACTGCCGGGGTGGTACGGTGGGAACGTTTTGTTCCGCCGCCGCGATCGCCGCCAGACACTCTTGATACTTGGTTGTGGCATTCGTGTTTAGCTCCCGCACACGGGTAATCAGCGCGGGATCGATCGGGAAGTCTTCATCAATGATGGGAGCCGTACTATTCCAGATGTTGGTGCCTGTGATGTTGGAATAACTGCGGTTATCTCCCCGTGGTCCTGGACCTGCCTGGGCAACCGTGGACATCGCCAGAGTGGCAGTGATCGACAGGCAAACGGCTAAACCTGTGAATTGTTGGGTGTGCATACTTTACGCCTCCTCACTTAGAACTTGAAAGACACGCCTGCCCCAAGGACAAACCGTGGCTCATAACCAGAACCCGTCACATCCCGGAAGGCGGGAGTAATCACGAAGGGCAAATTGCGGAACGGCGCGATCGACAATCCTAGCGCCAGGTCTTGCCCCGTCCATTCTGCAATCAAACTCACGGGACGAATGATCCGAAATGCCAGGTTGCCAAAAACGTTGGTGCCATTTTGAAACTTGTCTCGATCGACATTGGAACGAAACTGTCCATTTCCCGCTCCAACGGTAAGCGAAATGCGGCTAAAGGGTTTGTCTAAAGAATCACTCAGTCGAAAGATTTTGGTCGCAACACCGTAAATGGATTGCTCAAAATCGTTGCGTCCGATATTGGCAAATCCATTCCAGCCAAAGGCAACACTAATATCCGCTGGGAAACGACGATGCAACTTGCCGCTAAAGCCACCTTCACCAAAATCATCGGAATCGATGAAGGTGTAGCCCAACTCCAAGCCCACATATTTTTTCGCATCCCCTAAGCCAACGCCAACACCACCAGCTCCAACAGAGCCAGTATCTTCTCGCACCCCTGCCTGAAAGCCACCGCTACCCCAGACAGACCAGCCATCCAAGCCGTACCCAACGGGAATATAAATGCTGAGGGCAGGGGAAGCTTCTGCTTTGTAGGGTTCTGGAATAATTAAGGGATCGATCGCGGCGGGGCGGGGGCAGGGACCCGGAGAGGCTTGAGCAATTTGCTCCGGAGTCATTGCCAGCATTTCTGTCTTCAACGGGCAGTTAGAAGCCATTGATTTGGCATCCGCTGCCAGGGTTCCGCCTAAAGAAGCCGCAGGAGAGGCAAATTCTGGATCGATCGTGGTATCTGAAAAGCGTTTTAGTTCAATTTCGGAGTTGGTGGCAGACTGCCCAGCGGTTTCAGAAACACTTGCTGTCACAGGTTGGGATGCTACCTTTTGCGGCGTTGAGTCTGTGGCGATTGGCGCTGCGACAGGAGCGACAACCACGGGCTGAACGGTTGTTGGAGCCTGATTTGAAGTTTGAGTAGACGTTTGAATCGTCTGCGAAGATGCAGAGGCAGACGCAGCCTCTTGCCCCAGGGCAACACCAGAAGCCCCCAGGACGATCGCCGTCGTCGTAATTACGAGACCAGGATAATGCATGGATTACCTCCAAAACACACCAGAACAACCCGGCTTTTCCCTCTCAACAGAAAAACCGAGCTTCCCAGGATCATACTCGCAATTCCTGCGATCGCCCTCTAACTATAGATAGAATTTAGCTATTTACGAAACCCATCAAGAGCAGTTGGGATCGCTTAAATACGCGAAAACACTTTTGTCGCCAATATCGGGAGGAATGGGTTGAACCACTTTGCGAATTGCAAAGACCGCAAAAAACACCGCCCACACCAGCAGGAGGTTGCGTTCAACCGCGATCGGCAGGAAACCCAACAAATGCCCCAGCAGCAAAGCCGGAACTAGCGGAGTCAGAACTTTGGTTTCCAGACGGTTAAAGCAAAATGCTTCCTTGAAGAAGATTCCCGTTAACGCAGCAAACACAAAGCCCACGCCCAAAATGGTCAGGGGTTGCTGGTATACGGTTAAAGCAAAAGGTTCTGGCGCGAAGTGGGCGATCGCGATCGAGGCGGCAACTCCCACCAGCCAAAACGCCTGCAACACGCGATGCAACAGCTTCATGTAAATGTGAATCGTCACCAAGCTCACGCCCAAAGCCAAACAAAATATGGAGTAGAGCAGGCTGACAAATTTCAAACGTGTGGGATCAGCAGGTTGCACCAGAACGATCGCCGTTGCGCCAACAAACGCCACTGCTGCCAACAGCAAGCCCCCCCGGTAGACCAGCACTTTTTGGCGATCGTGATCCGTAATTGTGAACTCGCCAAATTGCCCCTGATAAATAATGGGTTGGAGGGGCGATTCAGTAGAAGTATTCATATCCAGTTCACCTTAGCCGAAAGTTGACTTGCACAGCAGATTGGGAATAATTCCATCCTATGCGGCAATGAAGACGTTGAAAGTTTCAGGCAGTGGGCTTCAACACAGGCAAGCCGATCATAATACGGGAGATTCCAGAGAACAACAAACTTACACCAATGAGCGTGCCTAACAACCAAGGCGCATTGGAGGGCCATTGTGCCCAAATCATGACCCCCAACGCCAGAGTCACAACACCATCCACCAAAACCCAGAGCCAGTTCTGTTGAGTCCGAATCCGAAATGCCAGGAACAGGTTAAATACGCCTTCGGTGAGTAGAAAACTACCCAGCAGCAAGGTGAGTGTCAGTACGCCTGTCAGGGGTTTTGCCACTAACATAATGCCTGTGACGACATAGAGTGCACCCAACAACAACTTCCAGACAAAGCCATCTTGCTCACGAGTTTGAAAGGCATACACCAGCTTGGCAGCCCCAGCAGAAATTAGAATCAGGGCAATCCAGGTTTCAGCCACAATGGTCGAAAAGAGGGGGAGCGCGATCGCTCCAACGCCCAACACTGCTAATAAAATGCCTGTAATCAGCGATCGATTCGAATTCGGCTGAACTGGGGTAGATAAATCAGTAGTCATGAGGTCTGCTCCTAACGCAATTCATTCCACCGTTTAAGCTAAAAAAATTCCTCAAAAAGCATCAGCCTCTTAAGATAGGTTTTCCTCGCTTCGGTTTAGACCTCATTCAGACTTGCGGATTTCTCGCCCTTGCTGAATCAAAGTGATCAACTCTGAGAAATGCGTCCAAGCCTGGATTCTCTCCAGTCCTTATCAAGAATCTGCAAGCAGGCGATAAATTTCCCGTTTAACTTGGGTGAGCAGTTCGCGCACTTGATTAATCCGCTCCGTATTGCCTGTCCGGGCTGCCTGGGCGACGGCATCATTCAACTCCGAGAGGGTGCGCCGCAACTCAATTAACTCAGTGGGTCGATTGGCAGCAAACCCTTCGCGGGTCGCCGATCCAGCTTGCTCGTTGCGATCGCGCAGTAATTCCCGTCCGCTGTCGGTGATGCTGTACACTCGTTTGCCCTCTGTTTGTTCGCTGGTGAGATAGCCGCCTTCCTCCAACATTTGCAGTGTGGGATAGACCGACCCTGGACTGAGGCGACGAAATCCGCCCCGCTGGGTTTCTAGCTCTTTGATGATTTCGTAACCATGCTTGGGCTGCTCTGCCAGCACACTCAACAAAATAAACTTCATATCACCCCGACGAGTTCGAGGCTCATCTCCCCACTCGCCAAAACCACCTTTACCCCACCCTCGCCGATTTTCAAAAAACGGGCTTTCAAACAATGGGCTTTCAAACAAGCCTTCGCCCGCAAAGGCGGGAGTACAACCGTGGGGACGAAACTTCTTGAACATTATGAACTCCTTGCTTGGCTAAATTTGACGTGTCACGATATATCGCTAACACTCTAAAACGATACTATCGCGATATATCGAAAATGACAACCGGAGGTTTGGGGTTTGGGGTTTGGGGTTACGGGATGGAGGCTTTGGGAGCAGAATGAACGCGATTAAATACAATCAGCACCAGCAAGCCGATCGTTGTGGTTGCAGCGGCGACGAGCCAGGAACGATAGGCGATCGTGGCAGATTGATCCATTGCCCAACCGCCCAACGTTGGTCCGATAAAATACCCGATCGTCCAGCATTGGGAACTCACGGCAATATAGGCACCTCGGAGAGAGGGGGGTGCTAACTCTGACACAAGTGCGGCAGCGAAAGGTTTGTAGGCAACCGTGGCGAGCGCCATGATGAACAGGGCTGTTACTCCCAAAGCAACCTGAGCAACGGCGATCGTCCCGGTAAGCCACACGAGGGAGAAGCCCATTGCCCAAAAAAGTAGCGCCAGCATTAATACGCGCACTTTAGAAAATCGGTTAAACACCTGGGCGATCGGAATCTGGAGCACTGCGCCTGCACCGATGTAGCACCAGGTAAATAAATTTGCTGTACTTGCCACAGACGCATCGGCACCACCAGAAATGGCTGGCACAAAGTTTGTGAAATACAACGGCATGGTGCTGGTGACAAGGGCGATGTAGGTGGTAAACAGCAAGTTTGCCAGAACAAAAATTAGGAGCGATTTGTCTTGCAATGCCACGAACAGCCCGGTTGCAGCGTGGGCTTCCGATGGCTCCGATCGTCCTGTTTTAGCAGGCATGGTGAGTTGCACCACCAGCGCAAACGCCAGGTACATCAGTCCGCAAGCAATGAATAACCATTGGTGCGATCGATTCAGCAACATTAATAGGATGCCGCCCCCCAAAATCCCGATGCCATTACCCAAATTTTCCGCAACACTCATGATGGCAAAGGCTTGCGATCGCTCCTCTGGAGTTGTAATGTCCATCACAGCGGCATCAGCGGCTGTCCAATAAAAACCCACACTCAAGCCCAACAGCAAACTGGCGGAAATGAGCAACGGTAGGGTGAAAGTGAAAGCTAGGAGTAAAGCTTCTAGTGCGCCCAACCCGCCAGACAGCATCAGGGTGGTTTTGCGCCCAACGCGAGGGGAATCTGCCAGTACCCCACCCAAAATGTGCCCCACAATGCCCGACAAAGAGCTTAACCCCACACTAAAGCCAACCGCAGTAGCAGACAGTCCCACCTGATTTACAAACACCAGGGGAATGTAGAAATAAATTAAACCAGCCGCAATCTGGCAAAGGGCACGCCCTAACGCTTGCAGCCAGATTTGCCGATTGGACAGTTGCAGCGCCGCCAGAAACGAGTTGGGAGCGCTGACGGAAAAGGTTTCTTCTGGATTCATTGGGGGTTGTGGGGAGAGATTGCCTGCATGACACCGAACCAAATTGCATCAAGCTTAACAAGATTTATTTAAGGAAAATTAAATTTTGCTAAAAAATCTCTCCAAAGGGCCAGATGCAGTTATGCGGTCTTGCCGATCACGCCTTCGACGAGCCAGTTCATCGATTCAAGCTCGATCGCGGTTGCCAGGTAATCTTTGCCTGCTGGCACCACCACTTTCCCGGTGTTGTCTTTCAGTCCTCCCGTGTAAATCACCAGTGAGCCATCCTGCATCTTGGTACGAACTGCTTCCGCATCTTTTTTCGCGACCTCAGACACGGCAGGACCATAATCCGAAATTTTCACAAACCCGTCTTTGTAGCCACCCCGCACCAGGTGAGGGATTCCACCATTCATCAAGGTTTTGCCGTCTTGAATCAGCTTGACGTAGTTGGCGTAGACTTTCGTCCAATCCCATTCTGCCCCTGTCAAATAGCCTTTCGGAGCTAACTCTGCTTGACTGGCGTGATAGCCAACCGTATACATTCCTCTTCGTTCCGCGGTTTCGATCACCACCTTCGGACTATCCACATGGCAGGTCACAACGTCAATGCCCTGATCCGCCAGACTGTTGGTTGACTCGGCTTCCTTCGTGGGCACTGACCAGTCTCCCGTGAAAATCACCTGGGTGGTAATGCTGGGTTTAACGCTGCGTGCGCCTAAGGTAAAGCTGTTAATGTTGCGGAGTACCTGGGAGATAGGTTTAGCGGCAATGAAGCCGAGCTTGCCTGTTTTGCTCATGTGTCCCGCCACCACTCCTGCCACGTATTGGGCTTCATCAATGTAGCCAAAATAGCTGCCAACGTTGTTGGGATGCTTGCCGCTCTCGTATAAGCCGCCACAGTGGAAGAACTGCACCTCTGGGTAGTCTGCTGCCAGTTTGAGGATGTGGGGATTGAAGTAACCAAACGAGGTGGGGAACAAGACGGTTGCTTTGTCTTGCTCGATCATGTTGCGCATGACTTCTTGCACTTCGGTTGTTTCGGGCACGCTGGCTTGGTCGATCGTTTTAACGCCTGTCTCTTTGAGTCCTTCTTTACCAATGAAGTGTGCCTGGTTGTAGCCAAAGTCGTCTTTGGGACCAACATAGATGAAGCCAATGACGAGATCACTTGCGGCTGGACTTGCCCCAGATGTGCTGTCTGTAGATGCTTCGGGAGTGCAACCTGTACCCAGCTTTGCCGTCGCCACAAACGCACTGGTTGCTAAGATTCCTCGCATGACATAACGGCGAGAAACGTTGAATGAAAGATCGTTGCTCAAAATATGCCTCACTACCTCTTTGAGTGTGATTGAAAATGGTTTTGTGTCGCTGGATTGTATTGATGAATACAATCAGGACTTGATGGCTTGCATCAAAGCGATCGAGTCGGCGACAGCTCCAAATACACCACCCTGCATCTTCACCATGTTGAGGGCAGCCAAATGATTACTGTAATCAGTTGCGCCCGTGCAGTCAGAGAGTAAGAGGCATTCATAGCCGCGATCGTTGGCATCCCGCATGGTGGTATGCACGCAAACATCGGTTGTGATTCCAGCCAGGATGAGGTTCTGAATACCTTTTGTCTGGAGCACCAGATCCAGATCGGTGGCATAAAACGAGCCTTTTCCCGGTTTATCGATCACCACTTCTCCAGGCAGCGGGGCGAGTTCGGGGATAATTTCCCAGCCCGGTTCCCCCCGCACCAAGATGCGTCCACAGGGACCCGGATCGCCAATGCCTGCCCCAATTTGCTGCGATCGCCAGCGCTTGTTTGCCGGCAGATCGGCTAAGTCGGGGCGATGTCCTTCCCGCGTATGAATGATGGTGTAGTGGAGCGATCGCAGCACCGCTAACAGGGTCTTGATCGGGGCGATCGGGGCTTGAGTCAGGGACAAATCGTAGCCCATCTTATCGACGTAGCCGCCCTGACCACAAAAGTCTGTTTGCATATCAATCACGATCAGCGCCGTATTTTCGGGGCGCAAATCGCCGTTGTATGGATACCGGTAAGGTTCAGCCTCTACATATCTCGCCATGATGGGTTAACCTCCTGCGATCGCGTGTGGTAATTCTTCTCCCTGGTAAGTGCGAGTTGGGGCAGCAAAACCGCAAGACGTGCCATCGGTATAAATCACTTCGTCCTCCCAAGGCAGGTGATAGGTGCCATTCACGAGATCTTGCATATAGGTGTAGGGACAATCTTGCGCCCCCCCTTTAACAGCAACGTAGCCCCGATGCCCAAATTGATAAATGTTGTTTTCCACGCTCCAGTGTTTGCGGGCTTCTCGCACCAAATCTGGACGCAGTTCGGCGGTGATGATCTCGTCCGGTCGGTGGCTCCCCAGCACCAGGGGCGTGCCATCAAAGTTGGCAAACATCCCCTCGCCCATCGAGTCAAAGGTGCCGTCACTACCGCACATACATACCGATGCCGTATACATGAGGTTGCAGAAGGCGTTTGCCTGGTTGGTGATTTGCCAGCTATGGCGAATTGGCGCAGTGTAGCCTGCTGTCCGAATCATAATTTCGGCTCCTTTATAGGCACATTCCCGCGCCATTTCAGGAAACATCCCATCGTGGCAGATGATCAGTCCGATCGTGCTACCGTTAGGTCCTTCACACACTGGGATGCCCAGATTACCGGGTTCCCACGGCTCCACCGGAACCCAGGGATGGAGTTTGCGATAGTACAGCTTGAGTTCGCCGTGATCGTCAATGATGATGCCGCTGTTGTAGGGATTGCCGTGGGGGTTATATTCCATGATTGAAAAACAACCCCAAATTTGATGATCACGGCAAGCGGTTTGAAATGCCTGCACTTCCGCCCCATCCAGCCGACACATAATTTCTGGATTCGTATCCATTGATAAGCCGTGTAGCGAATACTCTGGAAACACCACCAGATCCATCGTGGGCATATTTTGTCGGGCTTTCCCCACCATCTGACAAATGCGATCGGTTTGCCTTGCCAAGTCATCCGGTGTTGCAACGACAGGAAGTTGTAGCTGCACTAACCCCAAAACAACCCCATTGGGAGACTTATTCAATCCGCCTAATCCGCTCATGTTGCTGTGCCTAACTCCACGCTGTCAGCTTTATCACATCTGCTGAAACGCGATTCGTTACTTAGGCTACCGAATAGATGCAGCTTGACACAGGAGTGCGGTAAAGATGCGGAATATTTTCTTTTGTAGAAAATACCTTAGTGCAATCAAGTTTTATCGTTTGGCTAAATATGCCGCAGTGGGTTTGAGCTTAATCATCTGTAACAGTTGAAAGGCTGAAACATCCGCAGTTAAGGGACACACTGCGGTAATGTGGGGAAAGTCACTTTACAAAGCTGTTTTAGATTAGCGATATGTCCCTAGCTGCGTCGCCTTCTGTGCCAACATCAACTCGCACCATTCGGATTGGTTCTCGGAAAAGCCAACTTGCTCTAGTGCAAACCCATTGGGTCAAAGCTCAGTTGGAGCAAGCCTTTCCTGATCTCAAGTTTGAAGTGCAGACCATGAATACCCAGGGCGACAAAATTCTGGACGTGGCACTGGCAAAAATTGGGGATAAGGGATTATTTACCAAAGAACTAGAAGATGGAATGCTGAATGGCGACACAGACTTTGCCGTTCACTCTTTGAAAGATTTACCCACTCGCTTGCCGGAAGGGTTGGTGTTGGGCTGTGTGACAGAGCGAGAAAACCCGGCAGATGCGCTGGTTGTGCATGAAAAACACCAGGACAAGCAACTGGCTACCCTGCCAGCAGGGGCGATCGTGGGCACTTCCTCCCTGCGGCGTTTGGCACAACTGCGGCATTACTATCCTCATCTTGCTTTTAAGGATGTGCGCGGCAATCTGAACACTCGTCTGAAAAAGCTCGATGCTGGTGAATACGATGCCCTGATTTTGGCAGCGGCAGGATTGCAACGACTTGACATGGCGGATCGAATTCATCAAATCATTCCAGCAGACATTTCGCTGCACGCCGTAGGGCAGGGCGCTTTGGGGATTGAATGTCGGGCGGAGGATGCCGAAATTTTGACCCTGCTAAAAGCCCTGGAACATCTACCTACTGCCCAGCGCTGCTATGCAGAACGCGCCTTTTTGCGGGAACTAGAGGGCGGTTGTCAGGTGCCGATCGGAGTCAACACGGTGCTAGATGGAAATACCCTGACTCTGACCGGTATTGTTGCCAGTTTGGATGGCAAGCAACTGGTGAAAGATTCTGTCACCGGTGCGGCTGAAGCTGCGGAAGAGTTGGGGACAGATCTGGCGAAACGGATGCGCCAACAAGGTGCCCAGACGATTCTGGATGAGATTTTGGCAACCGTCGATCGTCATTAGTAGCCTATATTGACAGAAATTGGATTTCCGCTGGAGGCATTTAGCAGAGCTGGAGCGCCATTAACTTCGATCTTGCACCCGTTGCAGGAAGAGCCTGGAAATAAATTTCAGGCTCAAAGCTAAAATTCGCTAAAACGGGTTAAAACCCTTTTCCAGTCAGTCCTCCAGTCAGTTAAAACTGGCTTAAGTTTTTAGCCCGAACTTTAGTTCAGGGCGACTGTTGAGAATGGTGCAAGACCTAAGTTAACCCAAAAATCTAAATGTCTAGTCGTGTGACGACGATCGCAGCCTGAACCCCCAACTCCCGTTCACACTGGAATTGTTCTGTTGTCTGGTTTAACCATGTCACAGCTTAAATTAGTCTTTGTGGGTAGTTTGGCAGTGCTGATTGGCATTACAGTGTTTGAGCGGTTGAACCAGCCATCTGAAGCTGTTTTTGTTGAAGTGCCGCTGCCAAACGAGATTAGTTCTGGCGAAGTTGTGGTTTCAGGATTGCTCACTTGCCCCCACTCCGGCGCAAAGACTCGTAGTGTTTTAGACAAATTAACTGAAGCTCAAATCCCTCACAAACACCTCACCTCTTTCGGTTTCAGTAATACCGATGACTGGGCAGGAGTCCATCGGCTGAATGAAATCTTGAAGCGAGGTGCACCAGTTGTGTTTGTCAACGGTAAAGCCAAAGCCGATCCGACTCCTGAGGAAGTGATTGCAGAATATCGCAAAGCAAGTCGGTAGGAATCTATTTGATGTTCAGCGCAATGGAAGCCCTCGCTGGTTTATGATCACAGTGCCAATCTCTTTCGCCACTGGATGTTGGCAAAAGAGATGCGGTTAGACCATTTAGGGGGTAGGAAGGTCCACATGAGAATCCTGTTTGTTGCGGCTGAGGCTGCTCCATTGGCAAAAGTTGGCGGCATGGCTGATGTGGTTGGTGCATTGCCAAAAGTGTTGAAAAAAATGGGGCATGATGTGCGCGTCTTTATGCCTTACTACGGGTTTCTAGCGGACAAAGTGCGCGTGTCGAAGGAACCGATCTGGCAAAGCAGCGCCATGTTTCAGGACTTCCATATCTACGAATCGAAGTTGCCAGGTTCCGAGGTGCCCCTGTATTTGTTTGGGCATCCCGTATTTGAACCCAGACGAATTTACTACGGGGAAGATGAAGACTGGCGGTTCACGTTTTTTGCCAATGGTGCTGCAGAATTTGCCTGGAACTTTGGGCAATGGCGACCTCAAATTGTTCACTGCAACGACTGGCACACGGGGATGATTCCCGTTTGGCTGCACGAAACCCCTGATATCCGCACAATTTTCACGATCCACAATTTGGCTTACCAGGGTCCCTGGCGCTGGCGATTGGAACAAATCACCTGGTGTCCCTGGTATATGCAGGGGCACAACACAATGGCAGCCGCCGTGCAGTTTGCCGATCGCGTCACCACGGTTTCCCCCACCTACGCCAAACAAATTCAAACCCCTGCCTACGGAGAACAACTGGAAGGGCTAATGTCCTACATCAGTGGCAAGTTGAGCGGTATTTTGAATGGCATTGATGTAGATTCTTACAATCCTAAGACTGACAAAAGCCTGAATCGCACCTTTACGGCAGAAACGTTGGAAGACCGGACTGCAAACAAAGTGTCGTTGCAAGAGGAAGTGGGCTTGGGAGTGAATCCTGATGTCTTTTTGATTGGTATGGTGACGCGGTTAGTGGAGCAAAAGGGCTTGGATTTGGCAATTCAAATCCTCGATCGCTTTATGGCGTACTCCGATGCTCAAATGATTCTGTTGGGAACGGGTGAACGCTACTACGAAACCCAAATGTGGCACCTGGCATCCCGTTATCCAGGGCGAATGTCTGTGTACCTGTTGCACAACGACATTCTGGCGCGGCGGATTTATGCGGGTTGTGATGCCTTCCTGATGCCCTCCCGTTTTGAACCTTGCGGGATCAGCCAGATGCTAGCGATGCGCTATGGGTGTGTGCCGATCGTACGCCGTACAGGGGGCTTGGTGGATACTGTGATTCACCATGACCCGATGAACCACGCGGGAACGGGCTACTGTTTCGATCGCTATGAACCGCTGGATTTGTATACCTGTATGGTGCGGGCTGGAGAAGGCTTCCGCTACAAAAAAGAGTGGAAAGAATTACAGCAGCGGGGCATGGCGCAGGACTTTAGCTGGGATCAGTCTGCGATCGAGTACGAGAAAATGTATCGTGAACTGGTGCCCGAAGCCGAAGCCCCCACTCCCATAGTCGAGTCCTCGCTGGATGGGGCAAGCACTCCGGGACAGAAGAAGCCCGAACTGGTGCCTTAACAACACAAATATTTGTGGGGTTATCGGTCTAATCCTGGCAGAACGAGGTATAGTCTAGCCGTGTAACCAGCATGGCTAACCTAACTGTGTCTGCCCCAAAAACCTCTAACTCCCCAGCAAAATCGCCGACTAAAACGGCTAAGTCTCGCTCTACGCTGCCCGTTTCAGCCAGCAAGGTGTTGGTTGTGCTGAATGGGAAAGGGGGCGTTGGTAAAACGACCACAGCGGTCAATTTGGCGGCAACTCTGGCAGAGCAGGGTCGCGTCCTGCTGGTGGATGCCGATCCGCAAGGGTCAGCCTCCTGGTGGGTGGATCACAGTGATGGCGCGATCGGGTTTGATCTGACCCAGGAAACAAATCCAAAATTCCTGACCAAGTTGCGCGATATCGAAAACTACGACATGGTGGTAGTAGACACTCCACCTGCTCTCAACTCACAAGCACTGGCAGCGGTGGTGCCTGCGGCAGATTATGTCGTCTTGCCAACACCACCCGCCCCGATGGATCTGGCAGCTTTGATTGAAACGGTTCGTTCTGCGGTGGTGCCTGCTAAAGTGCCCCATCGAGTGCTGTTAACCAAAGTGGATCCCCGCAGTCTGGCGGAAGCGTTGGAGGCACAAAACACATTGATGGAACTAGGTATTCCAGCTTGTAATGCCTTTATTCGAGCTTACAAAGCTCACGAAAGAGCTGCCCTAGAGGGGATGACGATCGCCCAATGGCGGGGCAAAAATGCAAGGGAAGCAGAAGCGGATTATCGCCGTGCTGCCGATGAAATTCAGCGGGATTGGAGGAACTAATGGCGAGAAAACGATTGTCGGATTTGCTGCGGGAAGAGGTCCAAAAGCCAGCAGAAGCCACTTCAACCGAGGTTCCGGTAACAGCCCCCACGAAGGAAGCCGTTGAAGCCGCAGAAACGGCGATCGCTGCCAACAACCATGCCGCAGAACTTGAAGCAGCGAAACAACGGGAAACCGAACTGAATCAGCAAATTACCCATCTGAATCAACAACTCACAGACTTGAAAACGGAGTTGAAAACACAAACTGCTAGTACGAAGAAGTTGCAAACCAGTTTGGAAAAGGCTGAACAGCGCAGTCAGCAATTAGAATCAGAATTGACAGAAGCTAAACAAACCGCGCTGCAACTGGCAGACAGCAACGCTGAACTCAAACACCAGATTGAAGCTATCAAACAATCACCAATGGCGCGATCGACCATTGCCAAACCTGCTGCCCCTGTCGCCAAATCACCTCCAGCAGCCAAACCCAACCCAGCGGACAAACCAGCCACCAAACCCCTCTCGCAACAGGAAGTGTTACGTCGTCAAGCAGACTCCCTCGCCCATCCCATATTCCCGATCGGCAAAACTCCTGGACAATTCACCGACCAGGATTTGGGCTGGTTTGATTAGGATGAGCTGATACCACACAAAATCCTGCAAGACTTATGCAGAGGCGGTAGGTTACTTGGTGCGGTTCAACTCGATCATTATGCTGCTTAGTCCTCCGTGGGGGTGCAACCGTCAGCTTATCTGTTTGTGCAGAGATATTCAGAGAAATGCGGGGCAGAAAAAATGTAGAAGCACCCTTCTCTTTCCAGTGAAGCCATAATTTACCCAAGGGCAGAGAGGTACAACTAGCTATGTCAGACCTTGAGCCAATCAAAGCAGCCGTGATTTAGCTTCTCCTAACTGCCCTATGAAAAAACTCTTGATTTTATCTGTATGTTTCGCGATCGCGGCTTCTGCCTGTCAGGAAAACTCTGGTAGTAGCAGCGGCAGCGGGGGAGATGTCATTGTTGCCTCAAAGGACTTCACAGAACAAGATATTTTAGGCGAATTATTGGCACAGCAAATTGAGAACAAAACTGAATTGAGAGTCGATCGTCGTCCTCGGTTGGGAGGGTCTTATGTGTGTCATCAAGCCATCATCAATGACAAAATTGATGCCTATATTGAATACACGGGAACGGCGGCGACGGTCAGCAAGCTATTTGAGAATCAAAAAATCCCCTCTGACCCGAAAACGCTTTATCAAGAACTACGTCAGGGTTACGCCCAAACATTTAATTTAGAAGTTATGTCAGGACTTGGGTTTGAAAATACTTTTGCCATCGTCATTCGAGGAGAAGACGCTAAACGCTATAACCTGCAAACTCTGTCCCAGGCTGCCCAACACGCTCCTCAGTGGCAAGCGGGGTTTGGCTACGAATTTGCAGAACGGCAAGATGGGTTGCCCGGACTCGCCAAAACCTATAATTTGCAGTTTGCCAAACCGCCCCAAACGATGGATTTAGGATTGATTTATCGAGCCTTGTTGCAAAAGCAAATTGACTTAACCGCAGGCAACTCCACCGATGGACAAATTGCCCGTTTGGGGTTTGTGGTGTTGCGAGACGACAAACGCTACTTCCCGCCTTACGAAGCCGTTCCCATCGTGCGAAAAGCTCTTTTGGAGAAACACCCCAAATTACGCGCAGCGATCGCCGAACTCGCTGGTATTATCACTGCCGATGAAATGCAGCAGCTGAACTATCAGGTCGAAGGCGAATTACAGGATGTGAAAGAAGTCGTGCGCGAGTTTTTACAGAAAAAGCAGAAAACAAAGCAACTCATTTCGAATCAAGTCAAATGATGAACTTGCATGAGTGCATCTACATCTCCGTGCATAATCACAGATAAATTGCGAGTAATTTTTTCCAGATCCCAATTCCACCATTGAATTTCTAAGAGACGAGTAATATCAGCGTCACTAAATCGTTGCTTGATGACCCGCGCCGGATTACCAGCCGCGATCGCGTAGGGCGGAATATCACCCGCGACGACAGAGCGGGCACCAATGACGGCTCCATCCCCGATTGAGACTCCTGGCAAAATCAAAGCATCATAGCCTAACCAAACATCGTGCCCGACAACCGTATCGCCTTTGGAGGGTAGGTTCATGATGGTATCCAGTTCCCCTTCCCAGCCATTGCCGAAGATGGGAAAAGGATAGGTCGAGATGCCGTCTAGCTTGTGATTTGCTCCACCCATGATGAATTGAACCCGAGTCGCGATCGCGCAGAATTTACCAATCACCAGCCGATCGTCGCCAAAGTTGTATAACACATTTCGTTCAAACCCTTCCGGGTCGATCGGATCATCATAGTAGGTGTAATCGCCCACAATGATGTTGGGAGACTTAATAAATGGTTTGATGAAGCAGACACGGCGCTGGTCTGCCATTGGGTAAGGGCGATTTGGATCAGGTCCAAATGATGTCATAGATTCTTTGAACCACTCCTTGCACTAAATTTGAACTCATGATGATCACTCATTCCAATTCACTGGTACACCGTCGCATTGATCCGAGGCATTCCCGTTGCCGCAGCAAATTCGGCAGGAGGAGCCTGTCGATCGCTCGCCTCCAGGTA
The DNA here is from genome assembly GCA_033764965.1 of Leptolyngbyaceae cyanobacterium bins.302. GTDB lineage: Bacteria > Cyanobacteriota > Cyanobacteriia > Leptolyngbyales > Leptolyngbyaceae > JSC-12. Next base: position 42,009 of record JANRIN010000228.1, read on the forward strand.
TTGCCCATCGTGGATCACGGGCACTGGTTTCATTTGATGCACTTGGCTGTAGTAACGATGAGTCTGTGCTACTTTGTCACGTTCTTGCAAACTGCCATTACCAATCTTTTTGCGGAGTTTGATAATGGCATCCATGATCGCTTCTGGACGCGGTGGACAACCGGGCAGATACACATCCACTGGAATGAGCTTATCCACACCTCGAACCGCACTGGGCGAATCCACACTGTACATCCCGCCTGTAATGGTGCAAGCTCCCATCGCAATCACATATTTGGGTTCGGGCATTTGTTCATACAGTCGCACCAGAGCAGGCGCGTATTTCATCGTGATGGTGCCTGCCGTAATCATTAAATCTGCCTGACGCGGAGACATGCGTGGAAAGATGCCAAATCGTTCCAGGTCGAAGCGAGAACCAATCATGGCACTAAATTCAATAAAGCAACACGCTGTGCCAAACATCAACGGATACACACTCGACATCTTTGCCCAGTTATACAGATCATCCACGGTGGTCAGAATCACGTTCTCTGACAATTGCTGCGTGACTTGGGGAGCTTCCGCGGAATTGATGATGGATGTCATAAATTTCTCCTTGGTGAAGGGTGGGAGAGAAGGGGGTTGGGGGTTAG
>JANRIN010000239.1:0-29894 GCA_033764965.1 Leptolyngbyaceae cyanobacterium bins.302
AAATTCCGCTCCCACCCCAGGGGAGTGAAGAAGAAAGTCCCCAAACCGGAATGGCAAAAAGATAAACCTCACGTCTCTACCGCTCGATTGCTGAGTGAATCGAAATCTAAAAAAGATAAAAAAGCACCTTGAAAGGGCTGATCTTGCACCCTTCTCAGTTAAATGCCCTGCCCTACCAGGAAATAAATTTTCTGGCTCACAGCAAAAGTCGCCTAAAGAAGACTGGATAGAGTTTTTAGTCCATTTCAATGGACTTTAGCGATCAGTCCGGAGTTCACTCCAGGGCGGCTGTTGCCCAAGGTGCAAGATGTGAGTTAATCGCAAGATCTTGATAGGAGCACAGGTATTTGATAGCGACCCATGACGGACTTGCCTAAGCTGAAACAGTAATTGATGTCAGAGGAATGTATGGTTAATTTGTTACACATTGATGCTAGTCCAAGAGGAGAACGATCGCACTCCCGCAGGCTTAGTAGAGAGTTTGTTGAAGCCTGGAAGCAAGCGCATCCAGGGTATCGAGTCACCTATCGGGATGTGGGTCGGCAGCCAGTTCCCCATGTGGACGAAGCCTGGATTGCCGCATCCTACACACCGCCAGAACAACGTACCCCTGAGCTTTGGAGTGCCATTGGTATCAGCGATCAGTTAGTCGATGAATTGCTTGCGGCAGATGTGTATGTGTTTGGTATCCCAATGTATAACTTCACGGTTCCCAGCACGTTCAAAGCCTATATTGACCAAATTGTGCGCCCAGGACGAACCTTTGTCGTTGAACCTGAGAATCCTGAGAATCCCTACAAGCCGCTCGTCTTAGGCAAGAAAATGTTTATCATCACTGCGCGGGGGGCTTCTGGCTATGAACCGGGGGGACGCAATGAACAAATTAACTACCAGGATCCCTACCTCAAAGCAATCTTTGGTTTGATTGGGATCACCGATATTACTTTTGTTCACATTGAGCATGATGAAGTCGGAGGAATAGGTCTGGCTCAAGCGATCGCCACGGCTCAAAATCAAATTGCTCAGTTAGCGATAGAGTAAGTAAACAGGCACAATTAACTGTTCCATTGGAGCGTCATTAGTCACTCGTCATATGTCATTGGTACAGAGCGGTTTACTAATGACCAATGGCTATGACCATTTCATCCTAAAGTTGTTTACCCCCACTGACTTAGATTAACAGCCTATTTCATCTGAGGAGCCTATGCTGACAACAACCATGACTGTGCCACTTTGGGGACTTGTGATCTTCATCAGTTGGACGATCGCGATCGTATTTTTTCTACTTGCAGTTAGAATTCGTCATTTATCCCAGGGCGGTTCTCCAAAGGATTTCGGCACACCCAATGATGAAAGTTTACTGTGGCGACTATTTCGAGTGCAGTCGAACTTAGTGGAAAATCTGCCATTGTATCTTGGAGTCATTTTTCTTTTAACAATTCGAGATGTCTCCAGTCCTACTGTGAATGTGGTGGTTATTATTTACATGACATTTCGGCTTGTGCATTCAATCATTCACATAGCAAGTTTCAATCCCATCTTCCGACTGATCAGTTTAGTTATTCAGTTAGTTTGTCTGATGGCTCTAATGGTTCTGGCAATTTTCTGATTGGTTGCCTCGTTGTTTGGGAGCAGAGAAAGTGGCGACTCAGATGTTTGTAAATCTACCCGTCAAGAATCTCAATCAATCCGTATCTTGCGGGAGTCGATCGACGGTGGATGAACTCATAAAGACGGCAGTTGTAGAGGAATCGAGATCTGACGATACAAAGTGATGGGTTGTAATTCACGTATCCTTGTAACTGCGATCGTGTCATAACCATGAGTCATCTATGAATTACTTCAGCCCCAGTTCGCTGCCAACGAAAGCAACCCTACTGCTGGTCAGTACCTTGACGGTGATGGCAGGAGCCACGATCGCGCCCTCCCTGCCTGCGATGCAAGAGCAATTTGCTCAAGTCAACAATGCTGGGCTTTGGGTGAGATTGGTACTCACACTGCCTGCCCTATTTATCGTGATTGGTTCCCCGATCGCGGGAACGATCGTCGATCGCCTAGGGCGTAAACCATTGCTCGCTGTGGCTGTGGCGCTCTACGGGTTAGCGGGGGCATCGGGTTATCTGCTTAACTCCTTATTCCACATCCTCGTGGGCAGGGCGATTCTGGGACTTGCCGTCGCCGGAATTATGGTCACTGCCACAACCCTGATCGCCGATTACTACTTGGGATCTGCTCGTGCAGCGTTTTTGGGTCTGCAAGCGGCTTTTATGGGCTTGGGGGGAGTCGTTTTTTTGTCTCTGGGTGGGTTTCTGGCGGATCGTAACTGGCGCTTTCCCTTCTTGATTTACCTGTTTGCCTGGTTGCTCTTGCCTTTGATCATCCTGACCATTACAGAACCCCAACGCAACATACCCTCGCCCAGTCACAACAACCCATCTGCGGCTCCTGCTGCCTTCCCGGTTAAGCTGTTGGCATTTGTTTACAGCGTTGCCTTGATCACCCAAATTGTTTTTTATCTAATTCCGGTGCAATTGCCGTTTTATTTGAAAGAATTGTCGAATGCGAATGCCAGTCAAAGCGGCATCGCGATCGCCCTTGTTACCCTGTTTAGTGCGATCGCGTCCCTCACTTACGGCAGAATCAAGCAACGCATGGGGTTTTTCACCATTATCACGTTGGCATTGGGGCTAATTGGAGTTGGTTGTAGCATCATTGGGCTGGTTAATAACTATGGGTTGGTGTTGATTGGTTTGGCGATCGCGGGGGCAGGTTTCGGGTTACTCATTCCCAATATGAATTCCTGGGTTTCGGCTGAAGTGTCCGATGCCGTGAGAGGACGAGCATTGGGAGGTGCCACGAGTTTCCTGTTCTTTGGGCAATTTCTTTCACCCCTGGTGAGCCAACCTTTAAGCTATGTGGTAGGTCTCGGCACAACCTATACCCTGGCGGGTGTGTTTATGTTGGTCTGTGGTCTGCTGCTGATGGCGTTCCAGCGCTCCATCTGTCGGTTAATTTCCACAAAAGCGGCTTAGGTTCCTTGCTGTAAATGAACCATGATTAGCGGATGATTTGTCATCTTACATGGGTTGTTCCTGATTGCGGGCGGGTTCTTCCGGCAGGGGAATAAATTCGGTTTCCTCTGGCACCTGCCCAAATCGTCCCGCCCGCCAATCTTGCTTTGCCTGCTCAATCCGTTCAGGGCGACTGGAGACAAAATTCCACCACTTTTGTCGTGCTCCCACAGGTTCCCCGCCTACGACCATACACCGCGCTTGCTGAGTGGCAGAAATCGTCACAGTTGCTCCCGATTTCAACACCGCCAGACGATGTTGTGCCAGAGGAACGCCATCAATGTGCAGTCCTTCCGTCACGCTGTAAACGGCTTGTTCGCTGTAATCACCCGGTAGGGCAAACTGCGCTCCGGGGGACAGTTGAATATCAAGGTAAATGATCGGAGAAAAGGTTTGCACCGGAGACTGACGACCATAGGCTTTCCCTGCCACCAGGGTAAAAGTCACTCCAGCCGCTTCCCAGTGGGGGATTTCATTGGCGGGATGGTGCCGAAAAGAGGGTTCGGTTTCCTCATCGGCATCGGGCAAAGCGAGCCAGGTTTGAATGCCATGCAGAACGGCTGCTTGATCACGTTCACTATCGGGTGTGCGCTCAGAGTGGACAATGCCACGTCCGGCGGTCATCCAATTGACGGCACCGGGGCGAATTTCCTGCACACTGCCAACACTATCTCGATGCAGCAGAGCACCCTCAAACAAGTAAGTGACCGTTGCCAGGTTGATGTGGGGATGGGGTCGGACATCAACTCCTTTGCCGGGAGGAAATACGGCGGGACCGAGATGATCAAAAAAGATGAAGGGACCCACCAGGGTTAATACATCAGAAGGCAGCAAGCGACGGGCTTGAAATCCTCCCAGATCTTGAAGGTGTGGTTCAATCAGATGCAAGATGCGATCCATAGCAGTTGGCTCCCAGTCAGATTTTGTCTAAGCGCTTGTTAAACAATACCTCCACCGTTTGGATTAGCTGTTAGCCATTAGCTAATAGCTATGAGCTAACAGCCGGGAGGAGTTATTTCTTAACGTCTCCGCCTCAAGGCTTACCCGCTTGCCAGGTTTGAATTTGAGCCTGGGCTTCGGCGTAGGCAGCGGCACGGGGAGGAATTTTTTGGGCGGTGGCGATCGCGCCTGCGACATTCAACGCATTTGCCTGCTCTCGTGCCAGTTGCAACAATTGCCAACTCCATTCATTAATAGCGGTATTAATTTCCGTTTGCACGGCACCAGAGGCGGAGGCTTGACTGGCAACTCGGATGGCGTTTGCCAGGGCGACTGGATTCCCAACGCTGGCAAGTTGACGAGCATCTTGCAAATTGCGTTGTGCCTGTGCCTGGGTCACTTGTGCCTGTGCCTGTTCCACCTGTGCCCGAACTTCTCCGCGCCACTTGGCGATATCCGCTTGAGCTTCATCGTAGAGGGCGCGTCCGGGTTGAATCCGGTTCGCTACGTCGATCGCCGCTTGCAAATTACCCGCAAACGCATAGGCGCGTGCCTGGTCGAGATAGGGCTGATCCTGGCTACGTTGAATAGTCCGCGTCCATTGCCGAATTTTCTGTTGGGCTTCGGTGTGGAGCGATCGTCCGGGGGCGATTTGCTCTGCCTGGGCAACGGCGGATTGTAAGGAATTAATATCGCCATAGGCAGCAATCTGTTCTGCCTGGTCTAACAGGGGGCGATCAGAAATTGTTTGAATTCCAGCAGTCCATTTTTGAATTTCTTTTTGTGCCTCATCCCAGCGAGGATTGGAAGCTCGAACCTGAGTGGCGGCGGTGATGGCGGCTTGCAATGCTTCGATCGTGCCATTCTGTGCCAGCAAGCGTGCCCGTTCGATTTGAGCCAATCCTTCAATTTCGTATTGCCAGCGCGTAATCAGAGTCTGGGCTTTTTGGTAGTAGGGGCGACCGGGTAAAACTCGTTGTGCCTGAGTGATGGCTTCCTCCAAACCGGCGACCGTATCTAGCCAAACGTTGGATTGAGCATTCGCCAGGATGGTAAAGTCCCGCTTTTCTGACTCCACTTTGGCATTGGCGGGAATTTGATTGATGATGGAAAGCGCTTCCGACAAATTGCGGCGATCGAGGGACTTCTGCGCCAGATCCAGCATTTGTCTGCCAAACCCCTGAATTTTCACTTGTGCCAGGGCATAGATGTAGCTTTCGGGGCGGATTTCCATCGCTAAAGTAATGGCTTGTTTCAAGCTGGCTAAATCACCCTGATCCGCCAGCCACTCTGCTTTGAACAGCTTGTTGCCATCCACTCGTGCTGTGTTAATCCGGTTGTTGAGGTCGTCGTAGCGGGTAGTCTGCCAGTACTTGTTGTTGATATCCAGCAGCCGCACCGCTTGTTCAAACGCGCTCCGCCAATCGCGCTTTCGCAGAAACCCTTCCGCTTTTTGATAGATTGCCTCTGCTTTTGCCCAGGTCGTTTGCCAGGTTTTGATCCGCTCTTCTACCAGGCGATAGGCGGTGACTTTAGCGGGAATTTTCTCGGCAGCAGCGATCGCTTCCTTCAGTTCGCCTTTGTGGAAGAGTTCGTCCGCCAACTTCAACACCTCCTGCGACCACAGTTCAATCATGCGATCGGCTTCAGGGCGCATGGCGTGGTTAGGAGGTAGCCCGTCTACCAGCGCGATCGCTTCCAACAAATCCTTCGCCGTTTGTTTGCTGGCAGCAATCCGGGCGCACTCAAACCGCATAGAAGCCGAAGCCAGGGGCCAGAAGATGGCGGGACAGTTGGGCAGGGCAGGCAATTGCACAATAAAGGCGATCGCCAAACTTGCTGAGCCGACACAGGCAACAAATGCCGCTGCGATCAAAAATTGCCAGGTGGAAAAGAGGCGAATCAGCCATTTTCTCAAGGCTTGCAGCAATCGTCCCAGAGAACGGAACAATCGGGCTAGAAAACTACGCCTGCGGCGTTTGGCATGAGGTTTTGACGGACGATCGCGAAACGGTTCAGTAAAAGAAGGGGGGTACTCTTGAGCAATGGTAGATGCAGGTTGGTCAACGGCTTGGACTGGAGGGGCGGCAGGGGGAGCCGCTAAACCATTTCCAGGACTGTCATCTTTGGTGGGGAATGGTTGAATTGGGCGATCGACTTTGCGACTCAGTGCTGACTGACGCTGAGGTTGATGGTCTGGTTTTCCTCGATTCACAGACATAAGCAGTAGGGAGCAGCCGAGCCGATCACATCCTCAACAGTAACCAACCTCTTGCCAGCATATCGAAAAAGCGAAAAAGGTCATCAAAATTCGACCTGTTTTACTTCTTCTATAGAGAAGTTCGCAAGAAATCTAGTTGTCATCCTACTCTCCAACCTTCAAAAACACAAAGAAATCTGCTGCAATTCCGCAAATTTCACCTCTAGCAATCTGCCAATCCTACTTTGCTGAAGACCGCAAGCCAATAACCCAAACGCCATTAGCGCTGCAAAATTCCTTTGATAAACCCCTAACCTTCAGCTTTACATTTCTGCCAGCAGTTGAACCAGTTCCGCTTCACTTGCCTGATAGCGATTACTACAAAAGTCACAGGTTGCTTCTGCGCCTTTATCCTGCTCGATCATGTTTTGCAGTTCATCTTTACCAAACAGCTTCAACGCCCCCAGCACTTTTTCATGGGAACAGCCGCAGTGAAAACGCACCAGTTGAGTTTCGGGAAAAATAACCAATCCCATATCCCCCAACAACTGCTCGAAAATATCCTGCAAGCTTTTGCCCGATCGCAACAACGTTGTAAAGCCTGCCAGAGTTGCCAAACGAGACTCTAGTAATTCCACAAGCGCCTCATCTCGTGCGGCTTTGGGCAAAATTTGGATCAGCAAGCCTCCAGCAGCGGTCACTCCGGTTTCATCCGCAAACACGCCCACCATCAAGGCGGAAGGGGTTTGCTCCGAGGTTGCCAAGTAGTGAGTCAGGTCGTCCCCAATTTCGCCAGATACGAGTTCCACTGTGCTGGAATAGGGATAACCATAGCCCACATCCCGAATCACATAGACGTAGCCTTCCCGACCCACGGCACCCCCCACATCCAGCTTGCCCTGGGGAGTGGGAGCCAGTTCCACATCTGGATTTTCCACATAGCCGCGCACGGTGCCATCCAACCCGGCATCGACCAGAACACCGCCCAGGGGACCATTGCCCTTAATCCGAATGTTGACCCGCGATCGCGATCGCTTCATGCTGGAGGCGAAGAGTAAACCTGCTGCCATCGTGCGCCCTAAGGCTGCCGTTGCCACAAAGGAAAGCTGGTGCCGTGTTCTGGCTTCTTCTGTGAGCCGAGTGGTAACCACTCCAACGGCTCGGATGCCTCCTCTTGCTGCTGTTGTCCGAATTAGCTGATCCGCCATGAAAACCCTTACATTTCTTCACAAGTATTCTTCCATTCTAGAGCAGGAGTTGGAAGGGGACAGGGAATCGGGAGGGGGAGTGGGCTTGTCAAAATGACCTAAAGTATCCTACAACAAGCAGGAAGTGTACCCGCAGAAATTGAGTGCTCCGATCGCATTATGTTTTGCCCTGTGAGTCAGGCATTGTTGAGGATGAAAAAATATGTGTGGAATTGTTGGATATATCGGAACTCAAGCCGCCAGTAACATTCTGTTGGAAGGGCTACGCAAGTTAGAGTATCGCGGCTACGACTCTGCCGGAATTGCCTCGGTTTATGAGGGCGAGATTCACTGCATTCGAGCAAAAGGCAAACTCCACAACCTTCAGGAAAAGCTAGAGGGTGCGGCAACTCCGGCTCAACTGGGAATTGGTCACACCCGCTGGGCAACCCACGGCAAGCCAGAAGAATATAATGCCCATCCCCACATGGATACGGCGCGACGCATTGCTGTGGTGCAGAATGGCATTATCGAAAACTATCGCGAATTGCGGGAAGAACTCAAAGCACTGGGACATGAGTTTCGCTCCGATACCGACACCGAAACCATCCCTCACCTGATTGCGGAAGAGTTGAAACGGCAGGCAGGGGAGCAGGAGAGCAAGGGAGTATTGAACCGAGCTTTTTCCCCTTCAGCCCCTCAGCCCCTCAGCCCCTCACCCCTATTAGAGGCGGTTCGTCGCGCAGTGAACAAACTCCAGGGTGCCTTCGCGATCGCGGTCATCAGTGCCGATTACCCGGATGAATTGATCGTGGCACGGCAACAGGCTCCGCTGGTGTTGGGCTTTGGGCAGGGCGAATTTTTCTGTGCTTCGGATACCCCGGCGATCGTGCCTTATACACGGGCAGTGTTGCCCCTGGAAAATGGTGAACTGGCACGGCTCACGCCCCTTGGTGCAGAAGTGTATAGCTTTGATGGACACCGTTTGAAAAAAGCCCCCCGCACCCTCAACTGGAACCCCGTCATGGTGGAAAAGCAGGGCTTCAAACATTTCATGCTGAAGGAAATTTACGAACAGCCAGGAGTCGTCCGCGCCTGTTTAGAAACCTACCTGAATCCAGAGTGGAGGGCTGAGGAATTAGGAACCAGGAATCAGGAATCAGGTCAGAAGTCGAGTGATCCAACCCCTACTCCCCAACCCCTATCCCCCACTACCCCATCCCCCATCCTCCCTAAGCCCCCCCGCACCCACTCTTCCCCCTCTCCAGTACGGCTCAATTTACCCGTCGAACTCTATGCCAACCTGCAACAGATTCAGATTGTGGCGTGTGGCACCAGTTGGCACGCAGGGCTGGTGGGTAAGTATGTGCTGGAACAACTGGTGGGCATTCCAACCCAGGTGCAGTATGCCTCCGAGTTTCGCTATGCGCCCTCACCCTTAACTCCCAACACCTTGACGATTGGGGTGACGCAATCCGGCGAAACTGCCGATACCTTAGCCGCCTTGGAAATGGAGTTGGAGCGACGCAAGGATCTCGTTCTGGAGTATCAACCTCGGATGTTGGGGATTACCAACCGCCCTGAAAGTACCTTGGGCAATCTGGTGCCGCATATTATTGACACCCATGCTGGGATTGAGATTGGGGTGGCTGCGACCAAAACCTTCGCCGCTCAACTGATGGCGTTTTACCTGCTGGCGCTGGATATTGCCCATTACCGGGGGACGCTCTCCAGTGAGCAAGTCGAAAAACTCCTGGATGGTTTGCGGCAACTCCCAGCCGAAATTGAAATGATTTTGGAAAGCCAGGAGCGCTACATCGAAGAACTGGCGCACGACTTTGTCGAAACCCAGGACTTTATCTTTTTGGGACGGGGGGTAAATTTCCCGATCGCCCTCGAAGGTGCGCTGAAACTGAAAGAGATTAGCTACATCCATGCGGAAGGCTATCCTGCTGGCGAAATGAAGCACGGTCCGATCGCGCTGCTGGATGCGAAAGTCCCGGTGGTGACGATCGCCATGCCTGGAACGGTGTTTGAGAAAGTGTTGTCCAACGCTCAGGAAGCCCGTGCCCGCGACGCTCGCTTAATCGGCGTTACCCCAATGGACGAACAGGAAGCCGAAGATACCTTTGATACGCTGATTCCCGTGCCCCATGTGGATGAAATTCTGTCGCCTCTGGTTACAGTCATTCCGTTGCAACTGCTGGCTTATCACATTGCAGCTCGGCGTGGTTTGGATGTCGATCAACCCCGAAATCTTGCCAAGTCAGTAACAGTAGAATAGATTTCACAGGTTCAAGAGTGACTTGATCAATGGGAATAATGTTCTTTGCTAAGAAATAAAGTTCTTTACTAGCAAACAAAGTTCTTTACTAACTGGCACAGAGCATAAATACTTACTTCTGCTCGTAACAATCCCTTCGAGCAAGATTGAAGTGCAGGGGCAGTCTTAAAGCGATCGCTATTCATCCTAATCCAGTTGGTTAAGCTGGTAAACTGCCCCTGCTTTGTCCTTGCCTTTAGTGCCTAAACCATTATTGCTGTCGTGTTTTAGCAAGGCTAAGAGATTAAATTTGAAAACGGGACTGGTTGTGTTACAAGCTAGATCATTCATCAATGTTCAAATTTTTCAATTTCACCTAAAGTTGTTTGCATGCTAGATCCTGCAAAACCTGTTGGAGACTGCTCCCCACAAGATTTAGTTGCAGCCCTAATGCTTAAGGCTGCATTCAACCAGTTTGATCCTAAACAGGTTTTGTCTGATCTTTATGCTCATAGAGAGTGGTGGAAAAGCTTTGCAATGGAACCACCGTTACCGGAAGATACAGAATACCCTCTATTGATGGCATTCCTGCGTTCTTGGGCAATTTCGTTGTTTCGCAAAGCAGGCTACTCCTCCATCACCAAAGCCATCCGCTTGTGCAAACATGACCTGCCAAAACTTATTTCCTTCATCTAAAGAATCAGCCCTACCCCTTTTGCCCCAGCACTATGCTGATGGGCGCGGACAATCGTTGCGTCAATCATGGCATATTCGTTGTCCGCATCTTCAGCTAACACCTGAAACACTCGCATCCACACCCCTGTTTTTGCCCAGCGCCGAAAGCGGGTGTGCACCTTGCGAAAGTGCCCAAACCGTTCCGGCAAGTCCCGCCAGGGAATACCAGCACGATAGCGATACAGCACCGCTTCGACAAACAGTCGATTATCCTGCGCTGTCACCCCGACTGCTCCCGCTCGTCCGGGCAACAAATCCTTGATCCGTTCCCATTGGTCATCCCGGAGGGCATAGCGTCGAGTTGTCATTGTCGTTAGGTTGCTTGAGAAACTGCTCATCTCAGTTTACCTAATTGATGACACGCCCTAAAACTTACGCCCGTTTTACACCCAAACCACACCCAAAATCCGCTAAAAACCCCTAGTTTCTTAGTTAATTACAGCGCAGACGTACTATAAATCACTTTGACCCAAAAACCCGAAACCCCTTGAAACCGCCTAGTTTCAAGGGGTTTGCTTTTAAAGCGGGTAGCGAGAATCGAACTCGCAACTAAAGCTTGGGAAGCTTTCGTTTTGCCACTAAACTATACCCGCAAGGAGATGGCGTGAGACTCATTTTAACTTGAAACTCATCAGTTCGGACACATCACTTTTAAGCGGGATGGTAATAGAAAGCAACGCCGATCACGATGTAGGTTGCCAGCAGGAGGGAGCCATCGAGCCAATTGGAGCGTCCACTGGAGGTGATGAGATTGGTGATCGCAACGGCGATCGCGACAGTAATGACCTGAAATGGGTTGAAGTTGAGATCGATCGGTTGGTGAATTACTTGCCCGACAAAGACCAGCACTGGCGCGACAAATAGAGCAACCAGCAAACTGTCACCCGTGGCTGTGGCAACTGTGAGATCCATCTGGTTTTTAGTTGCCATCCGCACCATGAGCACAAACCCTGCAACATCGCTGATTAAGGGCAATAAAATGACTCCGGTAAACAGTGGCGTTAACCCTAAACGGGCAGTTTCGCTGTCTACTACATCTACAAACAAATTAGATTCAAACACAACTGCGATAGTCGATGCCAGCAGCACCACGATCCAGAGAGACAGCTTTGTCATGGAACCCATCTTTTTGGAGTCTTCTGATTGTTTTAATGGTTCCTCGTCTGCTAATCCAACTGCATACAGATAGCTGTGAGTCTTTAGAGAAAAAAGTAGTGTTAAGCCATACACCACAATCAGTACAGTTGCAGTGACCAGTGATAAATTGCGGATTGCAATTGCGTCTACGACATTCGATGTATTAATGACTAGCGTCGGAAGGGCGATCGCGGCAACGGCTAAGGTCATGGAAGAACCGCTAACTCTTGCCATGATCGGTTTAAACTCTTGCTCTTTGTAACGAATGCCACCCGCTAACATTGCCAGTCCCATCAGCAGGAGCAAATCACTCAACAACGTCCCTGTGATACTGGCTTTCACAATGTCGATCAGTCCATTTTTGAGCGCGACTAAGGAAATGATCAACTCGGTGGCATTACCAAAAAAGGCGTTGACTAAGCCGCCAATCGAAGGACCCGTCACCACAGCGACTTTTTCAGTGGCGGTACTGAGCCAGATGGAGAGGGGAATGATCGCTAAAGCAGAGGTGATGAATACAGCAAACTCGCCCCATTCCAGCACATCAGCGGCGATCGAAATGGGAACAAAAACGAGTAGGACAAGAGGAATCCAGGTTTTGGCTGGCATAACCAGAGTTCGGACGGTGCTTTACAAGGCTATCGTATAAGTTGATCAAACCTTACCTGCTGCCCGTAACAGTTTGCCAGATTTGTTGTAAGAACTGGCTCACCTGTTGCCACACTTGAGCCGGACCAATGCCAAAAAATAATTGCAATACCAAGATGAGCAGGGCGATCGCGATCGCCGTGCCGATCGTGGCTTTCACCACTTTGATCAGCCAGGTGAACACTAGAACAGTGACGACCAGTGCAGCGACGAGTAGGATGACGTTCATATTACCTCACCGTGGCAGGTACTTGCTGGCTGGTGGCAAGCACTTCCTGCCGTGCCCATTGATCAGCCGCAATAATATCTTCTAGTGTAGGAGTGGAGCGGTTTTGGGCATGGTAGCGATCGCACACTTGCTCAATCAACCGAGGAATGTCCAGGAAACGAATGTGCTCATCCAGGAAAAGAGCGACCGCTTGTTCATTAGCAGCATTCAGCACCGCAGGCAGACATCCCCCTGCTCGACCCGCCGCATAGGCAAGTTGCATACAGGGATATTTTTGATGATCGGGTTCGCGGAAGGTGAGGCTACCAATTTTCACCAGATCGAGCGGTTCCCAATTGGTGGAAATGCGCTCTGGGTAAGAAAGGGCATACAGCAAGGGGAGGCGCATATCTGCCCAGCCCAGTTGTGCCAGCACAGAGGTATCTTCCAGTTCAATCAACGAGTGGATAATGCTTTGAGGATGAATCACGATGTCGATCTGGTCATAATCAACCCCAAAGAGATAGTGGGCTTCGATCACTTCTAGCCCTTTGTTCATCAGCGTGGCAGAGTCGATCGTGATTTTGCGTCCCATTGTCCAGTTGGGATGCTTCAGCGCATCGGCAACCGTGACCTGAGCTAATTGCTCCACAGGTAAATCGCGAAACGCCCCACCAGAAGCAGTTAGCAGAATCCGACGCAACCCGCCATCGGGTACACCCTGTAAGCATTGAAAAATCGCGGAGTGTTCCGAATCCGCCGGCAAGAGCTTGATGCCGTACTGCTGAATCAACGGTAAGACGACGGGACCCCCCGCAATCAAGGTTTCCTTATTCGCCAGGGCAATGTCTTTTCCGGCTTTGATGGCGGCAATGGTGGGAAGCAGTCCGGCACAGCCCACAATGCCCGTGACAACCACATCTGCTTCGCTAAAGCGGGCTACTTCCACCACGCCCTCTTCCCCTGCCAGCAGAATCGGTTGAGGAGACAGATCTGCGATCGCGGCTTGCAACTCTGCTAACTTCTCAACTTCGCAAATTGCCACGATCTTCGGCTGAAATTGTCGTATCTGCTGCGCTAACAATTCCACATTTCGTCCTGCTGCCAACCCCACGATGCGAAACTGATCCGGGTTTTCTGCGGCAATATCCAGAGTTTGAGTGCCGATCGAGCCAGTTGATCCCAGGAGAGAAATTGCTTTCACGATAGCGAATCCTACTTACGTCTCCCCCTTATCTTACGATTGGACGGCACCAAAGTCAGAAAAGCAACAGGATGGGCATGGTGATTGACCTGCAAGGCTGACTTGAGCCGCATTACAACAAGCATCGACTGACAGATCAATTGAGTGACTGGCAAATGAATTGACTAATGTGCCCTAAGAACTTGAGAAAAAGAAGCGATCGTGTATTTGAAAATTATGGTCTTTATAACTTTTAGACAATTTTGTCAACAACCTCCGGAGGAAAGATCTTTCTAATGTAAAGAAACGTTATCTTCCTTAATGTACTTCGAGATTATGGTGACTTTCATGGCTGACATTGTTGATACTGCTGCGAATGCTGGTTCCTTTGGTACGTTAGTTGCAGCCGTCAAAGCTGCTGGTTTGGTTGATACCCTCAAGGGCACGGGACCTTTTACGGTTTTTGCACCAACCGATGATGCGTTTGCCAAGTTGCCCGCAGGAACTGTTGATTCGCTGCTGCAAGACATTCCTCAACTCACCAAAATTCTGACCTACCATGTGGTGTCAGGTAAGGTGACAGCGGCTGATGTTGTGAAGCTGTCGTCGGCTAAAACAGTTGAAGGATCAGAGTTGAAGATTGATGCTTCCAACGGGGTTAAGGTGAACGACGCTAATGTTGTAACTCCTGATGTTGCGGCTGATAACGGAGTCATTCATGTGATTGATTCAGTGTTGCTGCCTGCATAACTGCACAAGGCAATTTGTGGCTACTGTAGGGCAGTTGTGATTTATAGCTTTGGTCAGAACACTTAGGACAAGGAAAAGTTGCAAAGCCAATGCTGGGTAGGTGTTCTGACTCGCCTACGCCACGTTACTCATGGCTACGGCTATAGCTGCCCTACTTTTTTAATGGCTCATTTGCCATCCCAATCTCGTTGGTTGTTCATAGACTCGCCTTAGGGTGTTGATGTCCCTAGAAGAAATGTTGGCGGGGTTGCGAACCTGGGAAAAGTAGAGAGCATCGCTCTGGTTGGGGCTATGTCCCCAGATGCCGATCGCGTGTCCCAGTTCATGACGGGCAGCAGCTTGCAAGTAATCGGCAGATTGATCCGGGCGGATGTAAATCGTCATGCGATGGGCAAGTTTAGCGGGTTGACCCGGAGCAGGGGAAGATTTGGCATAGAATTCGTAGCGGGTTTCGGCGGAACGGGCACGGGGAATGGGCAAGCGCCGATCGCCTGCGGTATTTTTGGAAGATTCGATTCGCAGGGGAGGAGTCGATCGCCAGATGGTGATGTCTGCAGTTTCAGGCTGAGTAACGATTGCTAAGGGAAGAATTGAGTTCCATTCCTGCACGGCTCGCTGCGCTGCGGCAATCCAGGCTTGCGATCGTTTTTGCAAAAAGGGATTTGCTTGATCAGCAGGTGTCTCTGGTTGAACATAAACCGTGACAGGAAAGTTCGTCCACACCAGCGCCCCGACGATCGTGGATTGCACCTGATCGAAATAATCCCCACTGGGCGTTGAGGATTGGGCAAGGGTAGGGGGCAGGGGATGGGGGCGAGGCGGCGGCAGTTTAGCCAGAACTTGCTCGATCGATGCAGCGGCAGGAGGGGCTACGGTAGGCTTGGGCGTTGCAATGGTGGCGTGGGCAGATAAGACGATCGCCCAAAACAAAGCGATCGCCCCCAAAAAGAGCGATCGCCCGCCAAGTTTGAACTTGTGTCGTGCCATTTTGCTTATCTAGGCAACCAATTCGCACTCAAGATAATGGTTAAACCCATGAAAAAGGCAGTCAGTACCCAGGTGATTCGATTCAAGGTCAACTCAGCACTTTTGGTACTGGTGAATAGTTGAGCCTGTCCACCCAAGCCGCCCAACCCATCCCCTTTGGGGCTATGGAGCAGAACCACCACTACTAAACCCAAAGCAGCCAGCGTCCAAATCACCTTGAGAATCAACGTCAGCGTCATAAAAAATCCAACTTAACAAGAGTGAAATCGCAGGAATTCTTACCAGCAAAGCGATCGTTCCTGCAAAGATTGCTTTTCTAGTCTAGAGGCAAATGACCCCGAAGGTCTACTTACCGCACCAGCTTCACGGGAGTTCGAGCCGGGTTCACCCCAAACTCCACCGGCAAGAACATCGATCGCCCCGTCATCTCAGGCGGTTGCGGCAGTTTGAGCATCTCCAGAATAGTAGGGGCAATGTCCGACAAGCGCCCATCCGCCCGTAAACGAACTTCTGTTCCGTGTCCCGGAATCTTGACTCCCTCGCCTTCCACCAGGATGAACGGCACCGGATTTGTGGTGTGAGCTGTCCAGGGGTTGCCATTTTCATCCCACATGGTTTCCGCGTTGCCATGATCTGCAATGATGATGGCAGAACCGCCCGCTCGAATCACCGCCTCCAACAAGCGTCCCAGGCATTTGTCTACGGTTTCCAGAGCTTCGATCGTGGCATCCATTCTACCCGTATGCCCCACCATATCCGGGTTGGCGTAGTTGATCACCACCAGGGAATAAACCCGCTTTTCAATTGCTGCAATTGCTACATTTGTCACCGCATCGGCAGACATAGAGGGAGCGCGATCGTAGGTTGCCACTTGCGGACTAGGGACGAGTTCTCGATCTTCTCCAGCAAAGGGATCTTCAATGCCGCCATTGAAGAAGTAGGTGACATGAGCGTATTTCTCGGTTTCGGCGCAACGGAACTGCTTGAGCCCCTGGTTAGAAATCACTTCTCCCAGAATGTTGTCCAGATTTTGTGGCTCAAAAGCAACTGCCACCGCAAGCGACGGCTCGTACTGGGTGAAGGTTGCAAAGGCGAGGGGCTGAATTTGCTGCCGCTGGAAGCCGTCAAAGTTGGGATCTACAAATGCCTGGGTCAGTTGCCGAGCGCGATCAGGGCGGAAGTTGTAAAAAATCACGCCATCCCCAGGCTGCACCGCACCGGGAGCAATCCGGGTTGGCAGAATGAATTCGTCTGTCACTCCGGCATCGTAGGAGGCTTGAATCACATCCAGAACCGATTGTCCAGAGCCTTCTCCGTCCTGGGTCATCACCTCGTAGGCTTTTTGAACGCGATCCCAGCGGCGATCGCGATCCATGCTGTAATAGCGACCACTCAGGGTAACAATCCGTCCCAGCCCAACGCGATCGATTTGCTCAACGATTTGTTGCACATAGCCTTTACCAGAGTCGGGTAGGGTGTCTCGCCCATCGGTGACGGCATGGATACACACATCGGTCAGTTGTTGATCTTTTGCCAGATCCAGCAACCCAAACAGGTGCGTGAGATGGGAATGAACCCCTCCATCAGAGCAAAGTCCCACCAGGTGAAGTTTACCGTTCCGCTGCTTCACTTCCTGGCACAGCTTGACCAGGGCAGAATTGCTCAGGAGCGTTCCATCTTCCACCGCATCGGAAATTCTCACCAACTCCTGCGGCACCACGCGACCAGCCCCAATGTTCAGGTGCCCAACTTCCGAGTTACCCATTTGACCATCTGGTAAACCCACATCCTTACCGGAGGTGCGAATGGTGGTGTGGGGGTAGGCTTGCCAGAGGCTATCGACAACGGGTGTTTTTGCTGCCTTCACCGCATTGCCGTCGGCATCTTCTCGATATCCCCAGCCATCCAAAATGATTAGTACTACAGGAGAGACGAGCGCTTGCGCCATACGAAAACCTAGCCCTTCCAAAGTAATTTCAACGAAATCATAGCATTGAGTCTGTTATCCCTGAGTTAACAAGTTGACCCGAAAGTTGAATTTGTTATGAGGTTTTAACGGAAATGTTACTTTTGCGGTAGGAGATCAGCCTTTTGCTTTTGCCTGAGACTTTTTCGCTTTTTCTTTCTCCTTTTGCTTGGTGCGTTTTTCCGCCGCTTTCGCCGCTTTTTCCGCTTCGATCGCTTCCAGACGGGTTCGGTCTTTTTCTTCGGCAACTTTGTCCAGGTAGTAGTGATAGTCGCCCCGATACAGGCTCAATTCTCCATCTCGAATTTCGACAATCTTGTTGGCAACCTGGGAAATGAAGTAGCGATCGTGGGAGACGATGATCGCGGTGCCGTCGTAGTTTTGCAGGGCGGTTTCCAGCATTTCCTTTGCCGGAATATCCAGGTGGTTGGTCGGCTCATCCAACATCAGCAGGTTGGCGGGTTGCAGCAGCATTTTTGCCAGTGCCAATCGGGCTTTTTCGCCACCACTCAAAGCTTCTACTTTTTTGAATACGGTGTCACTGCTGAAGAGAAACCGCCCCAACAACGTCCGCACTTCTTCGTTCGTCCAATCTGGCACTTCATCGTGAATTGTATCTATCACCGTTTTTTGTAGGTCGAGGGCTTCTGCCTGGTTTTGCTCAAAATAACTGGGGATCACGTTGTGTTGCCCAATTTCAACGATGCCATCCGTGGGTTTTTCCATGCCGTTGATCAGATGCAGCAGAGTTGATTTTCCGGCACCATTGGGACCGAGAATCGCAATGCGATCGCCCCGCTCGATTAGTAAATTGGCTCCTAGAAACAAAATCTTGTCGCCGTAGGAATGGGTCAGGTCTTTAATCAGCACCACTTCCCGCCCACTGCGCGGTGCTGGCGGAAATTTAAATTGCAACGATCGCATCCGATCGTCCGGTGCTTCAATCCGCTCAATTTTTTCCAGTTGTTTCTCGCGGCTCTTTGCCTGGGTGCTGCGAGTGGCGCTGGCACGGAAGCGATCGACAAAAGCTTGCTGTTTCTCCAGTTCTTTTTGTTGGCGCTCGTAGGCAGAGAGCTGGGCTTCCCGACTTTCTGCCTTCTGCTGTAAATAGGCGGAATAGTTGCCCAGGTAGGTTGTGGAAATGCCGCGCTCGGTTTCGACAATTTGGGTACAGAGGCGATCGAGAAATTCCCGGTCGTGGGAGACAATTACCATTGGGGTGTCGATGCCTTTCAGGTAAGTTTCCAGCCACTCGATCGTTTCTAGATCTAAGTGGTTGGTTGGCTCGTCCAGCAGCAGAATGTCCGGTTTTTGCAGCAGGATTTTGCCCAAACTCATCCGCATCTGCCAACCGCCGCTGAACGCACTCACCAAGCGATCGCCGTCTTCAAGTTCAAAGCCCAGTTCCGGCAGAATTTTTTCAATCCGAGAATCCAGCCCATACCCGTCCAGTGCTTCAAACTGGCGCTGGAGTCGATCCATTTTGTGGATCAGTTTATCCAGGGTGTCGGGGTCTGCCGTTTCCATGTCCTGATGCACCTGGGACAACGCCTCATGAATTTCATTGGCTTCTTTGAATGCCCGCCAAAACTCTTCCCGCACGGTTCGAGTGGGATCCACTTCAAACTCCTGGGTTAGATAAGCAATTTGCAAGCTTGCCGGACGAATAATTTCTCCCGCCGTCGGCTCAATTTCTCCGGCAATAATTTTAAGCTGCGTCGATTTGCCTGCCCCGTTGACCCCCACCAGCCCAATGCGATCGCTGGGTTTCACTTCCCAATTCACATCCTTCAGAACTTCCCCTGTCGGATAAATCTTACTAATGTGTTCCAGGCGCAGCATGAGTCGTCTCCAGCGATTCGGTTAAGGCACGACTCGACTTTAACAAAGTTTAATGATCAATGGGAGAGGGGAATTCTTTCCCAGGTCAACTCGCCTGTTTCTGCTTGATGCCATCGGAGTAGGTGAGCGGGTTGACCGATATAGTTTGTAGAAAGACCGATCGCGCGGCGGGGAGCTAGCGTTGCCAGAGCGATCGCCTGCTCGACATGGCAAATGCCCCATTGGACTAAATTTTGTGCGCCAACGAGTAAGCCCAAAGTTGTCCCAGAGAGAGTGCCGTCCGGTAAGCGGGCGGTTCCCTGAATGACTTCGATTTGGCGGGTGTCCCAGGGGTAAAGACCATCGGGTAAACCTAGAGGCGAGAGGGCATCGCTCACCAGAAAAATTCCTTGGTCATAGTGAGAAGCTTGGAGCAAAATATCCATCATCAGAGGGGAAACGTGCTGCCCATCAGCGATCAAGCCACATTGTACCTGCGGATCGACGATCGCGGCGGCGAGTAATCCGGGTTGACGATGGTGGAGAGAGGGCATGGCGTTGAAGGCATGAGTCACCATTGTTGCGCCTTGCTCAAATGCCCGCTGTGCCTGTTCTGCGGTGGCTAAGGAATGTCCCAAGCTAACGGTAATGCCGAGCGATCGCAGGTAGGGAATAACCTCGCCCGTTTCATCCAGTTCCGGTGCCAGGGTTATCACTTTTACCACAGGGGCATAATCTCCCAACACCCGCTGCACATTGGCGATCGTCAAGGGTTGTAGATATTCCTGGGGATGGGCACCCCGCTTTTCCGGGTTGAGAAAGGGACCTTCCAGATGAACACCGAGGATAGTGGAAGAGGGGTTGGGGGTTGGGGGTTGGGAGTTGGGGGTTGAGGGTTGGGGGTTGGACGCCAAACTTCTGCGGGTGGCTTGTTGCGATTGGTGGATGACTGCGAGCGATCGTTGAATATTGTCAATCGAAGTTGTGACCAGGGTGGGCAAGTAACCATCCACGCCCTGCTGCCAGAGGAAATCATTAATCCCAGCAAGTTTTTCGGCATTGTTGACGTTTAAGTCGGGGAAAGCCAGTCCGAGGGCACCGTTAATTTGTAGGTCAATCCCGCCTAAGGAGAGCCAATCGCCTGCAAGATCAATACTATTGGGGGAATCCAAGGACGGTTGGGGGTGGATGGCGGCGATCGTCCCCTGCTGAACCACAACCTCCTGTAATCCGGTGTATCCCGGTAATCGCACGTTGCGATAAATTTGGGAATTCATCATCACTAATCACCACTAAGATTTGCCCACCCTGACGATTCACCATGAAAATCTGCCAATCCAGCGTTGCCGCGTACCAGGAGCCAATGACCAATAACCAATGACTAATGACCAGTGACCAATAACCAATGACTAATGACCCTCAAATGGGCAAAGTTTCGTTGGTGGATCACGAGCATCAGCTTACATTCAGCAAAGCGATGGATAAACTTTTGCCATTTTCAGCCACCTGTCCGCCATTGATCGTAATTTGGGTGCTCCTCAGGGTAATCGTGTGCCAGTGTTATCAGCGGCGGGAACAATAGATTGAGAATAAACGGGCACAACAACTCCATAGAATTGAACTCTTCAAATGAATGCTCATGACCGTACCATAACGGTGTTTGTTCGTGGAATAAACGAATGAAGTTTTAGAAATTAACTATGACAAAGGCTTCCTCAACAAACACCCAAGGCAAAATTCTGGTTGTGGATGATGCTCCAGAAAACTTGGACTTACTCTACCGAATTTTGTCTCGCAAAGGTTTTCAGGTTACAGCCGCAGATGGTGGTAAGAAAGCTTTGGAATTGGTGCGTGCTCAACAGCCGGAACTAATTTTGCTGGATGTGTGTATGCCTGAAATGGATGGGTATGCCATCTGTGAGTGCTTGAAAAATAATCCAACGACGAAAGACATCCCCATTATTTTTGTAAGCGCACTGGACGAAGTGGTGGACAAGGTGAAGGCATTTGAGGTTGGAGCCGTCGATTACATTGCTAAACCCTATCACGCAGCAGAGGTAATCGTCCGAGTCACGAACCATTTGACTTTACGCCGACTCCATCAGCAGTTGGAAATTCAAAACGATCGTCTGCGGCAAGAAATTTGCGATCGCCTAGCCGTTGAAGTTGCCCTTCAAACCGCCAACAAAGAGCTAGAACGATTAGCGCACATGGATGGACTCACCCAGGTGGCGAATCGGCGCAGTTTTGATACCTGCTTGGCACAGGAGTGGCGCAGAATGGCACGGGAACAGAACCCGTTGACGCTGATTTTGTGTGATGTTGATTATTTCAAGCGATATAACGATACCTACGGTCATCAGGCGGGGGATGACTGTCTTCGCAATGTGGCGAAGGCGGTGTCTAATGTGCTAAAACGCCCCAGCGATTTGGTGGCTCGCTATGGAGGAGAAGAGTTTGCCATTATTCTGCCCAATACGCCTCTCGCTGGGGCAGTGCACGTAGCGGCGGAAATTAGATCTGCTATTCAATCGCTTGAAATGCTACATAGTGCTTCTTTAGTCAGTCGATTTGTCACTTTAAGCATGGGCATTTCAACGGTGATTCCCTTAGTAGAATCTTCCCCGATGGGTTTGCTGGCAGCCGCCGATCGCGCACTCTACAAAGCCAAACTAGGGGGGCGCGATCGGGTTTGCGCGGAAGAGGTTTATTTTCAGATGGAAGGCGCACCCGTACCCATTGCGGAAAGTGAAATTTAGGTGTGAATCTATCTGTACTTGATGCGCCTTTCCTCCTTCGTCCTCCCTCGTCAGTATGGACACTTACTTGCTCCTCAAATTGCACCCCCAACCGATTACTGCTGAAGCCTTTCACCCCTTTGGGCAGGTCATTGTTGCCAGTGAAGATGGCACTCCCTATAGTGCTAGTGATGCCCAATTGCACCTGCATAATGGCACTCCTCGCTTCTACATCATGCGCTTGCAGTATCGCGGCCTTAAATTCAACCGCATTACGCGCCATCATCAGGTCACTCAATGTTTGGGTTCCTTAGAAGGCAAAGAATGGTTCCTGGCAGTGGCTCCGCCGTCCCAGGATGCTGTTCCCGATTGGGAGCAAATTACCGCATTTCAAATTCCTGGCAACTGCTTCATTAAGCTCAATGTCGGCACCTGGCACGCTGGACCTTATTTCGAGGAATCAACGATCGAGTTTTATAACCTGGAGCTAAGTGATACCAACCTGGTTGATCACGATACCTGTAACATCTTTGAGACCTGCGGCGTTGAGTACGAGATCGTTCCCCGCGTATTGAGTGAAGCCCAGCTATTGCAAGCGATAAAGCTAGAATCCAACGTGGAAGGGGATGCTGGCTAAGGGCAGAAGTACCAAAATTAGCCAGCCCAATGACCAATCTTTAGATTCAAGGGCAGGAGCAGGTTCTGCCAAAAGGGAATTAATTCGTTCAGTCAAGCGATCGGGCGAAGCTGCCCAACCGAACGCAGCACACACTTCCGGTTGCAGCATAGGCGTACTGACAACCATCAGCAAAGACTCGGCTAACACTAATGCGTCTACCTGTTGAGCCGCATCGTGATCGGCGCGTAACTCCCGCAACATCAACAATTCTTGCCAAAGGTTTTCCGTGCCAGGAAGCCAAATCGTGAGGCGACGCAACCAGCCCAACCCAAAAAACCAGAAGGTGTCGTGATGACGGGCGTGGGCTTGTTCGTGAGTTAGCACCGCTTCCAGGTGTTCTTCATCTAAGGTATTGAGTAATCCCTGGCTAACCACTAACTCTGGTTGCCAAAACCCCACTTGGGCACTGTAGAGCGCGTCTGTGTCCAGCAGGCGAGCAGTCATGCCGGACACTTCAATGGTGGGATTTTGGCGCAAGCGGCGAACCGTTTGCCAACCCTCCCATGCCAGTTTTATGCCGGAGACGAGCGCCCAGGCTAGAAACCCCACTGCCAGGTCGTAGCTAAACCAGCTTTCCCCATGTCCCACCATGCGCCCGGTGGGTCCCATACAAAGAATGGCGATCGCGGTCATCAACAAGAGTAACGGGGAAAAGAGAAATAGCCCTAAAGTCTGTTGCCAGCGTTGGGAGAGGGATTTAGCTGCACTTGTAGTGGTATTCATCCCCAGCGATCGCACTGCCCAAGCCAACCCTAATCCAGCGACCATCATCAGGAAATGCATTACTGTTCCTCCCTGGCTTGGCGAACGGCACGCAGTTTAGCCGCGATCGCTTCTAGCTGCTCTACACTGGTCAGATCCAGGCTATCGGCAAAGGCGGCAACCACGTCCGGGTTACTCACCGCTAAAAATTGGTTGAGTTGTTCATAAGATTGCAACGCTTTTGCCTGCTCCCGCGAAACCAGGGCACGCCAGGTAAAGCTACGTTCCTGCCTATCACACACCAGCCAACCTTTATTGGTCAAACGGTTGAGAACGGTGGTGACGGAGGTATAAGCCAGTTCGCGATCGGGGTCTGCCAGGATGCGATCGTGAACATCCTTCACCGTCACGGTTCCTAGCTCCCAGATGATATGCAAAATCTCGCTCTCCAGCGGACCGAGGGAGAGCTGTTTGGGGCGATGATTGGGTAAGGCAGCCATAGGCAAACTTCAGCGCTGTATAGCCATTGCTAGAGGCAGTTTACCAGAGTTGGGAGTTAGTTGGCTGGGGTTAACTCACGCGAGTTGCCATTCAGTTGAGCCACTTTCACATCGGGCAAATCCTGGAACAATACGGTGCTGAGGTAGCGTTCGCCAAAGCTGGGCTGAATAAAGACCACCAACTTGCCAGCATTTTCAGGACGCTTGGCAACCTGGATTGCCGCATACAAAGCCGCTCCAGCCGAAATTCCTGAAAGTAGTCCTTCTTCTCGCGCTAATCGACGGCTGTAGGCGATCGAGTCTTCGCTACTCACCTGGATCACCTCATCAATCAAATCCTGACGCAACACTTGAGGCACAAAGCCCGCCCCAATTCCTTGAATTTTGTGGGGTCCAGGTTGCCCACCAGAGAGCACTGGGCTTTCCACTGGCTCAACCGCGATCGCCTTAAATTCAGGCTTACGTTGCTTCAAGGCTTCGGCCGTGCCTGTAATCGTGCCCCCCGTGCCCACGCCGGAAATCAAAAAATCAATCTTCCCTTCCGTGTCTGCCCACAACTCTTCCGCCGTCGTTTCGCGGTGAATTTTAGGGTTGGCAGGGTTGGCAAATTGCTGAAGCATAAAGGCATTGGGCAAGGATGCCGTTAATTCCTCTGCCCGTTGAATGGCACCTTTCATCCCCTGGCTTCCAGGCGTGAGTTCTAACTGGGCACCATACGCCTTCAGCATCGCTCGACGCTCCAGGCTCATGGTTTCAGGCATGGTCAGGATCAACTGGTATCCTTTTGCCGCAGCCACCATTGCCAGCGCAATTCCCGTATTCCCAGAGGTCGGCTCCACCAAAATTGTTTTTCCAGGGCTGATCAAACCTTCGTCTTCAGCGGTTTGAATCATGCTGACTCCGATCCGGTCTTTCACCGATGCTGCCGGATTCATCCCTTCTAGTTTGGCAACCACCTGAGCCACACACCCTTCTGCTTGCGGAATCCGATTCAAGCGCACGAGGGGGGTTCTGCCAACCAGGCTGGTTACATTGTCTGCAATGGACATAAAAAGCTCCTTACTCCGGAAAAGCGGACAAGCATCAAAAGCATTTGTTCACAGTGTAGAGGCGATCGCGCTTGCATGATCTCAGTTTAATACGGAAAGCCGATAAAGATGGGGGATCTTTAATGCGGATTTAAGAAAAAGAAGCAAATTCCCTCCCTTCTATTCGTCCACCTGAATTGAATTCAACCAACAGAGATGGCAAGATGGTTGGACGCTGTTTATCTCCTGGTTCCTTGTTAGATTCCTTCCAGCCGATCGCCACGATCGCTACAACTGCCATCGGCGCTCAACAACTCCAACCCCTTCTGCAATCCTACCCTGTCGAGCTTTGGGTGCCTGATTCAGTTCAAACTGTTGCAGGGGCGAAGGTTTACTCAGGTTCGCTGAAGAATCATGTGGCGACGCTTTGGCAAACCCAACGAAGTCTAGTCTTTTGTTTGGCGATCGGAGCCGTGACTCGCTTGATTGCGCCGTTGTTGAACAGTAAAGCCACCGATCCGGCGGTGCTAGTGATTGATGAATCGGGACAGTTTGTCATTCCCCTCTGTGGTGGGCATCAGGCAGGCGCGGATCAGCTTGCCAGAATTATTGCGGCGCAACTGGGAGCAACGCCCGTACTAACGGGAGCCAGTCATCGTGCCCAGCTTCCGGGTGTGGATGTGATGGGGCTTCCTTTTGGTTGGGTGAAGGGAGCAGGAGATTGGACAGCCGTGAGTGCCGCGATCGCTCGTGAGGAGTCTGTTCAAGTGATTCAAACCGCTGGTTCTACCCTCTGGCAAACGGCACTGCCTGCGAACCATCCCTTGCAATTTGAAGCTCAAGCTGAAAGCGCTCCGGCTCAACTGCTGATCACATCTGCCTTGCCGAGTGCCTCTTCCACTCCCACGGTTTACTGGCATCCCCGCGTGTTGTGGGTGGGGCTGGGTTGCGAACGGGGCACTCCCCAGGCTGTGATGGAATATGCCCTGCGACAAGTGTTCGCCGAACATCAGTTATCCGAGTCGGCGATCGCTGGCATTGCGACGATCGACTTAAAAGCAGACGAAGCTGGAATGCTGGAACTGTGCCAGGAACGAGACTTGCCCTTACGTTGCTTTTCTACCGCAGATCTGCAAACCGTTCCGGTTCCCAATCCCTCCCCCATAGTCAATGCCGAAGTGGGCACCCCCAGCGTCGCCGAAGCCGCCGCCCTCCTCGCCGCCAGCAACCCTCTTCTATCCCTCCATCCCCCATCTCCCCTTGCGAAGCGTGGCGCAGCCCGCCCCCATCCCCCATCCCCTTCCCTACTCATCCCCAAACACATCTTCCGTCTAGACAACCATCCCGGAGCCGTCACGATCGCCGTTGCTCAGGCTGCTCAGGAACACACAGGACGATCGGGACACCTCTGGCTCATCGGCACTGGACCGGGATGCCTGGATCAGATCACGCCGGCTGCCAAAGCGGCGATCGTGACGGCGGATGTGGTGATTGGCTACTCGCTTTACGTAGACCTGATCGCATCTTTGCTACGTCCGGGGCAAATCATCGAAACCTTGCCCATTACGCAAGAACGGCAACGGGCAGAACGGGCGATCGATCTGGCAAATTGGGGCTTATCCGTTGCGGTCGTTTCTTCGGGAGATTGTGGCATTTACGGCATGGCAGGCTTAGTTATGGAGCAATTGCAAGTGGCAGGATGGGATGGTAAAACGCCGAGCGTGCAAGTGCTACCAGGCATTACCGCCTTGCAAGCTGCCGCTTCCCGTGTGGGCACACCCTTGATGCACGATTTTTGTGCCATCAGTTTGAGCGATTTGCTGACCCCGTGGGAGGTGATTGAAAAGCGCTTAACTGCTGTTGCCCAAGCTGATTTTGTCGTCGCCCTCTACAATCCCAAGTCGCAAACTCGGACGGAACAAATCACGATCGCCCAAAACATCTTCCTCCAACATCGTGACCCGCACACTCCAGTGGCGATCGTTCGGGCAGCTTATCGCGCAGATGAACAGATTACAGTGACAACCCTGGCAGAGTTTTTGACTCACCCGATCGATATGTTGACAACGGTGCTAATTGGCAATCAGAGCACTCGCACCCATGCGGATTGGATGATCACGCCACGGGGTTATTTGGGATTTGAATAAACTAAGTTGTCATTTGTCCTTCGTCACTCGTTATTAGTCATTCGTCCTTTGTCCTTCGTCTTTTGCCAATGACCGATGACCGATGACCAATGACGCTTCTAATGTGTTTCAGTCAACGTGCGATCGTACTTTTTAGTCGCTTCAAAATTTGCAACACATCCCACAACTCATTGCGACGACGAGCATACAGGGAGAAGCCATCCGAAAAGTCATACTCAGGCGAGGGCATTTGAACCGATTTGACAAAAATAAATTGGTCGCCGTTTGTCACCATGCCAAAACTGGGCAATGCTGGGTTGGGAGTCGCCATCATATATGCTAATGCTTGGGGAATGGCATCCAGACAGGGAAACGCAGTCCGTTTCGACTCCACAACAACAATCCAAAGCTGATTTTGTAGAATCAAGATATCGATTCGTCTTTGCAGGGCTGTCTCTCCATCCTCAATTTCAATTTTGACGGGCACTTCCGATCGAATCTTGAAAGGTGGATCGCACAATCCTGCCAGGTAGAGCAGCGGCGAGGTCAGCAGTAAATTGACTGTCCCTTCTGCCAAAGCTCCATCGGCTCTTTGATACAGGTAAGTTGCCTGAATGCGATCAAGAGTTTGCTGTTCGGCTTCAGTTAACGCTGGCAGATCTTCTGTCCATTCTGAAAAGAAGCGGAGATCGGAAACGCGATGCAAGTTAAATCGAGTTTCTACCTGGTTAACTGTTGTGACAACGTCAGTGACGGCAAAAGTTTGAGGCATGAAAACACGCAAGATAAGTCGGTAGTGTATCTATTCTAAAGAAGGGAAACCGCAGGAGGCGCAAGTATGGTGACTGCCAAAGTATCATTCCGAGAGCAATTATCGCACTGGCGTTCCTGGTGGGTAGGAATGGTAGTGGCGATCGTGCTATTGCTTGTTGCCCTCCCCGCCCACGCCGCACCCACGCCAGCCAAATTTTCCAAACAGTATGCGCCGCCGCCGTCCTACAGCAACGCCGAACTTGCGGATCAGGATTTTTCTGGGCAAGCCTTGCGCGTGGCTGAATTTTCCAATGCCAACCTGAATCGAGTCAATTTTGCCAACGCAGATTTGACTGGAGCCGTGTTGAGTGCCTCCACGATGACCGAAACCTCCTTGCAGGGAGCAGACTTAACCCAATCCATGCTGGATCAAGTCAGAATGGTTCGCACCGATTTAAGCAATGCAATTCTGGTGAACGCGATTTTGCTGCGAACGACTTTTGAGGATGTAACGATCGCTGGCGCAGACTTTACCGATGCCATACTGGATGGCGCACAGGTGAAAAAATTGTGCAAAATTGCCACTGGAGTCAACTCCAAAACCGGCGTTTCGACTTCAGATTCCCTCGGCTGCTAATCTTCCTATGACCGATTCCGCCTCTTCCTGTCCCGCAAATTTTGCTCAAACGCCTGCTCGGATTCAGCGAGTCGGGGTGATTGGGGGTGGGCAACTTGCCTGGATGATGGCTGATGCGGCGAAAAAGCTGGGCATCGATCTGGTGATTCAAACGCCTGCTGCAACCGATCCAGCCGTGGCGATCGCGGCTCAAACTATCCTGGCTCCCGTTGCCGATGCCCAAGCTACAGCGGAATTGTCCCAGCTTTGTGACGTGATCACCTTTGAAAATGAATTCGTAGATTTACCCGCGCTGCATCGGTTAGCGGCTCAGGGTGTGTGCTTCCGTCCCGGATTGAATGCCCTGGAACCAATTTTGGACAAATACCACCAGCGATCGTTCCTCAAAGATTTGGGCTTGTCGGTTCCGGTCTTTGCAGCGGTGACGGCAGACGAGTTACTGGCTCAACCTCCGAGCCAATTTCCGATCGTGCTCAAAACTCGCCGACATGGTTACGATGGACAGGGGACGTTCATTATCCAAAATCAATTAGAGCTAGAGACGGCGCTACCCAACCTGAAAACGATCCCGCTCCTGCTGGAAGAATTCATTCCCTTTGAACGGGAACTGGCAATCATGGCGGCTCGATCGCTGGCAGGCGACATTGTGACTTATCCCGTGGTGGAAACGGAGCAGCAAAATCAGGTGTGTCGCTGGGTGATTGCTCCGGCGGAGGTGTCGCCCTCGGTGCAAGATCAAGCAACTGCGATCGCTCGTGCTATTCTCACCCATTTGCAAGTCGTGGGAATCATCGGCATTGAACTGTTTCTCACACGAGATGGGCGGGTACTCGTGAATGAAATTGCTCCCCGCACCCACAACTCCGGTCATTACAGTTTGGATGCCTGTACTACGTCTCAATTTGAGCAACAACTACGTGCCGTTTGCGGTTTAGCGTTAGGTCGCCCAACCATGAAAGCTGCCGGAGCCGTGATGGTGAACCTGTTGGGTTATGAGTCTTCCCTGAGTGATTACAGCGCCCAACGTCGCCAACTCGCTGCTCTGCCCCGAACTCAAGTGCATTGGTACGGCAAATCTGAATCTCGCCCCGGTCGCAAATTGGGACACGTCACCACCTTGCTAAACGATCAACCGAGTCAAACCCTGCAACACCAAGCGATCGCCCTCATCCACCAAAGCGAATCCATCTGGTATAACCCTGTAACCTGGCGATAACATTGCCTCCAGGGAGATAAGAGTATGTCGCTGATGACCGAGGCACCCGAGCGAACTTAGTAAACGGCAGAGTATTTCCTTTCTCTCAAAGGTAGTATTCTCTCAGTAGAAATTCTTGATAATCTTCCATTACGGACATTATCGAGAAAAAATTCAATATAATAAGTTGTTAGCCCGCTCCGCAACCAGATTTTGCACTTGTCCCGCCAGCTTACTGGTCAGCCCGCAAGCACCCAGGAGACTGGGGTTGGAACTGCCGCTCCAGATTTTCTGCGCTAGCCACCAGCGCTCAGGAGACTGGGGTTGGGACAGTCGCGAGAGACAGGGTGTATGGCGGAAAGCGCTCAGGAAATGGGGGGTGGGGCGATACACAAGGGCGATCGGTGCGTCGCTGAGCTAACAACGCTGTTGCATCGGATT